>CAIOGZ010000060.1 GCA_903858015.1 uncultured cyanobacterium | reverse complement strand
CGTCTCCGTTAAGAGTGTCAGGCAGCCACAGGGGCGGCTTGACGGGAGAAACGAACGATGTTGTTCGCTGTTACGGGTTTGCTCTTACCGAGCAGGCTTCAGTCACCCTCCTTATGCCCCGTCGAAACCATTGCAGCCCCGCGAGGCTTCCGGCTGAACCGGGAGCGGGGGAATGGAGCTGAGCGGAATCGAACCGCTGTCCGAAACACTGGTGTGAGCCACCTAGTCGGCCCGAGGACCGACTGTTGAAGTATGGCACCGGCGCCCGCTGGAAGGGCCGCCCCGGCCAGGTGGGCATCCCCGAACCACCAAAGCCCGCGGCGGCAACCACCCGGATGGGGCGCTGGCTCGTTCTCAGAGGGATTGCACCGCTGGCCTGCGATCCAGGGTGGAGGCGACCTTGGCCGGCGCACGATCCAACGTGGCGAAGCGGGCGCAACCCTCACTGCACAACAGATGCAGGAGATCGGCGAAGTCCAGACGCTGGTGATGCCAGGCCAGCGCCTGGCGGAGCAACTCTTCCTGCTCCAGTTGCACGTGGCGGTAAGCGCCGCGCTGCGGGGTCATCGCTGCCCTGGCTTCAGCAGGGCATGAGGGGCACTCCCTCCAGCCGGGCCGCCTCCTGGAGGGCCTTGTCGCGGCTGGCCAGGGGCAGGCCCCGGCGCTGAGCCAACTCCAGGTAAGCGGCGTCATAGCTGGTGAGGCGATGGCTGCGGGCCAAGGCGAGCGTGTCGTGCCAGGCGCTGGCGGTGCTGGGCTGGTCGACGCTGATCGGCAGCCCCTCCAGAAGCCCGAGATAGGTGCGGATCGCCGCCGGGCTGATGCGGCCACGGCGCTCGGCCTGCACCAGCACATTGGCCGTTTCCCAGAGCCAGAGGGCCGGCACATGGGCCCGGCCGCCCTGCAACCGCTCCAGGATCGCCCAGGCCGGCTCGCTGGCCTCATCGGCAAAGCACCAGGCGCAGCTGAGCGACACATCCAGCACAAGCTCTGCCGCCGTTTCCGCGGCACCGCTCGCTTCCGGATCCTTCATCGACGGTTTTGATCGCGCAGGTCGGCGATGGTGAGGCCGCCGAGGGTCTGCCCCTGGCTGAACTGACGCAGGCGGGTGATGGTGTCGATCACGCTGGTTGGAGGTTCGGCGGCAGGGGGCACGAGCCGAGCAACGGGACGGCCATGGCGGGTGATCGTGATCTGCTCCCCGGCGCTCACTGCATCGAGCAGAGCCGCCAGATGGGTCTTGGCCTCGAAAGCGCCAACGCTGCGCATGGCCGTTTGATCAACCAGTTGCCAACCAGTTTAATGCTCGCAAATAGCGCGCGCAAGTGCTGGTGCGGTGCTGCGGCTGCGGCCGCCGCCTCCCCCAGCTGCTGATCCTCTGCGGCCGGATCCCGGCTGATCAGTCCACCTACCCGCTCTGTTGCCGCGGCGGACCAACCCACGGATGCTTGCCCACGGATGATTCCCCTCGATCGCCGCACCGCCATCGCCCGCCACAGCCAGTGGCTGGCCCTGGCCCTGGAGGCCCTGGTGCTGATCTCGCTTCTCGCCAGCGCCATTCCCCTGGCTCCGGCGCAGCCGGTGTGGTGGCTGCGGCTCTCCGATGCCGCCGTCAACCTCGCCGAGGTGCTGCTGCGGGCGGTGAAGGTGCTGCGGCTGGGCTATGCCCTGCTCAACAGCGACTCCAAAGACGCCAAGCTCAGTGGCCGGCGCAGTCATCAGCTGGCCAGCCGCTGGGCTGCCCTGGGCAGCCGCATCCTGGCCAGCCGCTCCGAGGCTGAGCTGGGCAGCCTGCTCGCCGCCGCCAACCCAGGGCCCCTGCCACCGCTCAAAGCCGGCTCCCTGGCCGAGCGGAAACAGCAGCTCAGCGAGGCGATCGCCATCAACTCATGATCACGTGCCGGATCTGGGCGGGGCCTCGGTAGCCCGGGCACGGCCTGAGAGGAAGCTCTGATGACGTTAAGGCGCCTCAGCCTTCGCCCTGCCAGGGATCAAGGGTGGCCACACCGGTGGGGGTGAAGTGGCGCAGGTTGCGGGTCACCACGGTGAGGCCGTGCTGCAGAGCAGTGGCGGCGATCAGCAGATCGGCGCTGTCGTGGCCGAGGGCGGCCGAGAGTTGTCCCCAGCGGCGGGCGACGGGCAGATCCACCGCCAGCATTCGCTCACGGTGCAGGTGCAGCAGGCGTTTCAACCAGGTCGCCAGCTCTTCGGCAAAGGCCGGATCCGTGCTGCGCTGCCGGGCGATACCCCGCTCGATCTCGCCGATGCTCACCACACTGAGAAAGAGGTCGTCGTGCTGCTGCCGGGCGATCCATGCCACCACCCCTGGATCCCGCTGGCGGCGGCGCAGCTCCGAGAGGACCATCGTGTCGATCAGGTACAGGGAAACTCCCGCGGCGTCAGATCGATTCGCTCGAAGGGTTCGTCGTCCTGCGGCAGGGCCAGCAGCAGCTCCGGCAGCGAGGGCGCGCTCGCCTGATCCAGCCGGCGCAGGCGCTCATATTCCGAGGCCGAGATCACCACACCCACCCAGCGCCCGCGGCGGGTGACCCTCTGGGGCTCACCCGCCAGGGCGGCCTCCACCACGGCGCTGAAGCGGTTCTTGGCGTCCTGCAGCGTCCATTGAGCAGCCATGCTGTATCGGCTAGCTGAGTTGGCTAGCTTAATAGGGCCGAGTGGCCGATCACAACAGCGCCATATGAGAACGGCACTCCGCCTGCAGCGACCGATCGCCATCCAGGATGCGGACCTGGCAAAAGCGGCCTGGGCCTACCGGCGTGGGGGACTGGCGGCCTGATCGCCACACTTTGAGCTTCAAACAGTGAAGGGCCTATCCACAAGGAAGAGCCACCACTAAGCGCCACAGTGGGGCGATGAGCCCCCACCCCGCCGCGATCTCCGCCCAGGGAACCGACAGCTTCGCCATCACCGCCGTGGTGCCCCCCGGCCTCGAGGAGGTGGCCGCCGCAGAGCTGGTGGCCCTCGGCGCCGAAGAGGTGCGCCCCCTGCGCCGCGCCGTGGCCTGCCGCACCGACCTGGCCGGCTTTTATCGCCTCCACTTGCGGGCCCGCATCCCCTTCCGCTTCCTGCGGGAGCTGGCCCGCTTCCCCTGCCGCGGCCGCCGCGATCTTTACCAGGGGGTCCAGAACGCCGCCGACTGGGACCACTGGCTCCCCCCCGAGGCCAGCTTCAAGGTGGAGGCCAGCGGCAGCCTGCCGGAGCTCAACCACAGCCACTACACCGCCCTGGAGGTGAAGAACGCCCTGGTGGACCTGCAGCGGCAGCGCTGGGGCAGTCGCTCGATGGTGAACCTGGAGGATCCCGACCTCAGCCTGCATCTGCACCTCAGTGGCGGCGGCCATGGTGGCGGCGGCGGCCAGGGCCGGGGTGGTCGTAGCGGGGCCTACGGCAGCAACGCTGGTGGCGGCAGCGCAGGAGGCAGCGCGATCCTCAGCCTGGAGGGCGGCAGCGGTGGCAGCCTGCACCGCCGCGGCTACCGGGCCGCCATGGGCCTGGCGCCGCTCAAGGAAAACCTGGCCGCCGGCCTGATCGCCCTCACCGGCTGGGATGGCGCGGTGCCCCTGGTGGATCCCCTCTGCGGCTCCGGCACCCTGCTGCTGGAGGCGGCCGCCCTGGCGCTCGGTCGGGCGCCGGGGCTTGCAGCGGACGTTGCCATGAACCGAGCCAAGGGCGGTGGCGGATGGGGCCTGGCGGACGCCCCCCGGCCCCGTGCCTTCGGCTTCGAGCGCTGGCCCGATTTCGATGCCGCCCTCTGGGCTCTGGAGGTGGCGGCAGCCAGCAGCCAGCAGCGCAGCAGCCTCAGCGATGGCCGCCCCCTGGCCCCAATCCTGGGACTGGAGCGCGATCCCCAGGTGCTGGAGCAGGCCCGCGCCAACGCCGCCGCCGCCGGGCTGGCCGATCCCATCGAGCTGCAGGCGGGTGATTTCCGCGACCTGATCCCGCCTGCGGGTCCCGGGGTGCTGGTGTGCAACCCCCCCTACGGCGTGCGCCTCGGCGCCGACGACGATCTTGAGGCCCTCTACGCCGATCTCGGCCGGATGGTGCGCGAACGCTGCGGTGGCTGGACGCTCTGGCTGCTGAGCGGCAACCCCGCCCTCACCGGTGCCCTACGCCTCAAGGCCAGCCGCCGGATCAGCGTGAGCAATGGCGGCCTCGATTGCCGCTGGCTGCGCTACGAGCTGCGCTAAAGCCGGTTGGGGTGTCGAGACCAGCGGGGAGCCGCCAGCTGCCGCCTTAGGCAAAGAATCTAAAGAATCTGATCCAGAAAGCGCCGACTGCGCTCTTGGCGGGGATTGGTAAAAAACTGCTCCGGCTCCGCCACCTCCACCACGTCGCCTTCGGCCATCAGCACCACCCGATCGGCCACCTGGCGGGCAAATTTCACCTCGTGGGTCACCACCACCATGGTGATGTCGTCGGCGGCGAGGTTTTGCATCACCTCCAGCACCTCGCGCACCATCTCCGGATCAAGGGCGCTGGTGGGTTCATCGAACAGCAGGATTCGGGGTTCCATGCACAGGGCCCGGGCGATCGCCACCCGCTGCTGCTGGCCGCCGGAGAGTTGGCCCGGATACTTATCGGCCTGCTCGGCAATCCCCACCCGCTTCAATAGCGCCCGCGCCTGCTCCACCACCTCGGCCTTGGGCCGCTTGCGCACCAGCACCGGCGCCAGGGTGAGGTTGTCGAGCACGCTGAGGTGCGGAAAGAGGTTGAACTGCTGGAACACCATGCCCACCTCGCGGCGGATGGCATCGATCTGGCGCAGATCGTTGGAGAGGGGGATGCCATCGACCGTGATCTGCCCCTTCTGGAAATCCTCGAGGGCGTTGAAGGTGCGAATAAACGTGCTCTTGCCCGAGCCCGAAGGCCCCATGATCACCACCACCTCACCGCGGTTCACCGTGAGGTCGACACCGCGCAGGGCGTGGTAACCATTGGGGTACCACTTCTCAACGCCGCGGGCCTCAATCATCAGCGGACTCGGGTTGGCGGCGCTGCTGTACGAGCTGCTGGTGGTGGACTGACTCATGGCGGTGGAGCGGTTGGGCTCAGGTGAGGACTAGCGGAAGAATCAGGGTGAAAGCAGAATTCGGGAAAAAGCAGAAGTTAGCAGAGAGAAGAAGCGGGGAAAAAGTGTCGTGAAGATCAGGGAAGGGAAGATCAGGGAAAGGAAGAAGCAGAAAACTGGATTGAGCTGCAGGCTTGGAGAAGGCGACCTGCGATCCCGGGGATCACCCCGAGCGCACCACGGCGGCGGGATCGAGGCGGCGCTCCAGGGCGCGGCTGCCGAGACCGAGGGCGGCGCAGCAGCACCAGAACAACACCGCCAGGGTCAGATACACCTCGGCGTTCTTGCCCAGAAAGGCGGGATTGGCCATCACGGTGCGGGCCGTGCCCAGCAATTCCATCAGGCCAATCAAGGAGAGCAAGGTGGTGTCCTGCAGCAGCGAAATGAACTGACCCACCATGCTGGGCAGCGCCACCCGCAGGGCCTGGGGCAGCACCACCGTGCTGAAGGCCTGGGGCAGCGAGAGGCCCAGGGAGCGGGCCGCCTCCACCTGGCCCCGCGGCACCGCCGCCAGCCCGGAGCGCACCGCTTCGGCCAGGTAGGCCGCGGCGAACAGGGTGAGCACCCAGGCCGCCCGCCAGACCCGCTCTGGGGCCATGCCGCCCGGCAGCAAAAAGCCGAGCATGTTTTGGCCCAGGAACAGCAAGGTAATCAGGGGCGCGCCGCGGATGAATTCGATATAAATCACCGAACCCCAGCGCAGCAGGGGTAGATCGCTGCGGCGGCCGAGGGCCAGCAGCACCCCCAGCGGGAAGCAGAGCAGGATGGCGAAGCTGGCCTGCAGCAGGGTGAGCAGCAGCCCCCCCCATTCCGACGGAGGCACCGGGGCCAGGCCGAGCCCACCGCCAATCAGCAGCATGCCGATCAGATAGAGCAGCGGTAACCCAAGTGGCAGCAGGCGCTTCAACGCAGGCGGCAGCCCCGGCCCGAACCGCCCCGCCAGCCAGCGCAGCAGCAGCAGCAGGCCGCTGAGGGCCCACCAGCGCAGCTGGATCGGTAGGGCCAGGCCCAGGGCCCAGGGCAGCGCCAGGCTGAGCAGCAGCAGCAGCGCCGCGATCCGGTCGTTGGCCGGCCAGAGCCTGCCGCTGCGATCGGTGCGGGGATGGGAGCGCAGCATGCCCCAGCCGATGCCGGCGGCGGCGGCCAGCAGGGCGGTCAGCAGCCAGAGGCGCCACTGCTGCTCGATCGGATAGCGGCCGAGCGCAAACAGGGTGCTGTTGGCCTGGATCACGGCCCACTGGGCGCGGCTGAAGGCCCAGTGCAGAAAAGCGGTAGAGCCGCTGGCCAAGATGGCCAGCAGGGCGATGCTGAGCAGCGAATCGGCCGGGGTGGCGAACAGGTCTTGGCGTAGGCGCCGCAGGAGGGGATTCATCTCAGCGCTCCCGGATCTGCACAAGTCGGTTGAGGCCATTCATCACCAGGGAGATGAACAGATCGAGCACCAGGTAGGCGGCCAGCAGCAGCAGCACCACCTCCACGGCCCGGCCGGTTTGGTTCAAGGTGGTTTCGGCCACCGAATAAAGATCGGTGTAGCCCACCGCCACCGCCAGGGCGGAATTTTTGGCCAGGGAGATGTATTGGGTGTTGAGGCCCGGCACGATCACCCGCAGGGCCTGGGGCAGCACCACCTGGCGCAGGGTCTGGAACCAGCTCAGGCCCAGGGAGGAGGCCGCCTCCCACTGGCCCTTGGCCACCGCCGCAATGCCGCCGCGCACCACCTCGGCGATGAAGGCGGCCGAATAGGCGACCAGGCCGGTGAGCAGGGCGCCAAATTCCACCGACAGCCGCAGCGGCGCCTGCCAGACGCCATTAACGAGATAGGGACCGAGCCAGCGCAGTCCTTCGCCAAACCAGGCCAGGTAGAGGCCGGATTTGGCCAGCACCACCCCCGGCAGCTGGATCGCAGCCGTGCCATTGGGCAGGGAAAGGAAGACCACGAAATACCAGAACACCAACTGCAGCAGCAGCGGGATGTTGCGCACGATCTCCACATAAGCCCTGGTGAGGCCGCGCAGCAAACCATTGCTGCTGAACGAAGCCATGCCCAGCAGGGTGCCGAGCAGGGTGGAGCCAACCAGGCCGGCCAGCACCACCCGCAGCGTGTTGACCAAGCCGGCGGCCAAGCCCCGCCAGTAGGGCTGGCTGGCATCAAAGGGCAGCAGGGTTTCAGCGATGTCGAAGCCGGCGGGCTGGCCTAGCCAGTTCCAGCTCAGCAGTAAACCGGCGGCGGTGAGGTTGCGGATCAGGTTGCCCAGCAGGAAGGCAATCAGCACCAGCACGGTCAGCGCCACGGCCGCCTGGATCACCCAGGGGAGCACGACGCGGTTGCGCCACCAGGGCACCGGAGCTGCAGGGGCGGGGCGTGGCGGTGGCTGGGGCGGGGGAGCGGCTGGGGAAGCAAAACCCATCAGCGGAAGGGCGGCGAATAGATCAGGCCGCCATCTTTCCATTGCTTGTTGACACCCCGGTCGAGCTTGAGGCGGGAGCCTGGGCCCACATTGCGATCAAAGATCTCGCCGTAGTGACCCACGGCGCCAATGATCTTGGGCACGAAATCCGCCGGCAGGCCGAGCTGCTTGCCGAATTCACCCTCGACGCCGAGGAAACGGCGCAGGTCGGCCTGGTTGGGGTTGGCCTTGGCCTCGGCGAGTTTGGCGGCGATCGAGGCCTTGCTGATGCCGAGCTCCTCAGCCTGGAAGAGGGCGTTCACCGTCCAGCGCACGGCATCGGCCCAAACCGGATCGCCATTGACGGTGGCCGGGGTGAGGGGCTCCTTGCTCATCACATCCGGCAACAGGCTGTGGGCGTCGGGGTTGGGGAAGCTGCTGCGCTTGCCGGCCAGCTGGGAGCGGTCGCTGGTGACGGCCACACAGCGGCCCTGCAGATAGGCGGCGTAGGTCTGGTCGCCGGTTTGGAACTTCAGCGGCGTGTAGGGGATGGATTGCTCGCGCATCCGGTCGGCGAGGTTGAGCTCGGTGGTGGTGCCGCTCTCGACGCAGATCGGCTTGCCGGCCAGATCCTTGAGGGTCTTGATGCCGCTGGCGATGGGGGCCATCACCCCCTGGCCGTCGTAGAAGGTGGGTGGCGCGAAGCTGAGGCCATTGCCGCCGGCCGCATCGCGGCTGAGGGTCATGGTGGTGTTGCGCGAGAGCAGGTCGACTTCGCCACTGGCGAGGGCGGCGAAGCGCTCGCTGGAATTGAGGTTGCGGTATTCCACCTTGGTCGGATCACCAAACAGGGCGGCGGCCATCGCCTTGCAGACATCCACATCGAGGCCGCTATAGCTGCCATCGGGGCCCACAAAGCTGAAGCCCGGCAGGGAGCCATCGACCCCACAGATCAACTTGCCGCGGGCCTTGATCGTGGCCATCTTGCCGCTCTGGACGCCACCGCCGCTATCGGAAGCGCAGCCAGCGAGGCCCAGGGCCAGCAGAAGCGGAAGCGCAAGCCAGCTGCGGGCACGGGATCGCATGGTGAAGCGGATCGAATTGGCAGGGATTTTCCCACGTCTGCGCATCCGGGTTGCTGCAGTGGGGCCCCCTGGGCAGCTGGCTCGGGCTGGGGCGCTGGCCAGGAAACTGCCCTCAGGGGGCTGGCTAGGGGGCACGGGCCAGGAGCGGGTCAGCTGCTTCGAAGCAACGGAGCGTCAATAGCGTTCAGCAGGCCCAGGCGGATCCCCCCCTGCCCCCACCAGCTCGGGCCGGCTGACCATGGTGCTTCGTCTGCGCTGGCCCTTCGGGGCTCGCCGAGCTGGGGGTGTTGCGGCAGCTGGGGATGTTGCGGGAGCCGGGGGTGCGGGGGCTGGGCTTGCAGGGGGCGGGCTTGCGGGGGCTGGCAAGGCTGAAGCGGCTACGGAGCAGCTGCTGCGCGCCGCCCGGGAGGACAGCGCTGCCCTATTGGCCCGCCTGAACAGCAGCGCCGAAGGGCTGAGCGATTTGCAAGCCGAACTGCGCCTCGCCAAGCTTGGGCCCAACCGAATTGCCCATGAACGGCCGGTCTCCTGGCTTGGCCAACTCGGTAAAACGTTCAGAAATCCGCTGGTGTTTCTGCTCGCCTGCCTAGCCGCCCTGTCGCTGTTGACAGGTGATCAGAAGGCGGCATTGATCATCAGCACGATGATTATGTTTAGCGTCTTATTGCGCTTTTCGCAGGAGTACCGCTCGCTGCGGGCGGCCCAATCCCTGCGCCAGCTGGTGCATACCACCGCCACGGTGAAACGGCGCGATGGCCGCCAGGACATCAGTGCGGCCCTGGCCGCCGACCTCAACCTGCAGCTCAGCGCCGAGGCACCAAGGCAGCGGGAGGAGCCGATCGAGCGGCTGGTGCCCGGCGACGTGGTGCTGCTGGCGGCCGGCGACATGATCCCCGCCGATGGGCGAATACTGAGTTCCAAAGACCTCTTCGTGAGCCAGGCCGCCCTCAGCGGTGAATCGTTGCCGGTGGAGAAGCACAGTGTCTTAGCCGCCGACCAGCTAGAGATCAGCGAGCCGCTGGAGCTGCAAAACCTCTGCTTCCTGGGCACCAACGTGATCAGCGGCACCGCTACAGCGGTGGTGGTGGCCACGGGGGAGCGCACCTGCCTGGGGTCGCTGGCGAAAAGCCTGAGCGGTATGCGCAGCCGCAGTAGCTTCGATCGGGACATCAGCGATGTCAGCCTGCTGCTGGTGCGGTTCATGCTGGTGATGGCACCGGCGGTATTCCTGATCAACGGCATCAGCAAGGGCAACTGGGGTGAGGCTTTCTTCTTCGCACTATCGGTAGCTGTTGGGCTGACACCAGAGATGTTGCCGATGATCGTAACCGCAAACCTTTCGCGGGGTGCGATTGCGATGGCGAAGCAGAAAGTGATTGTGAAAAATATTGATTCGATTCAAAATCTTGGTGCGATGACCATCCTGTGTACCGACAAGACAGGAACCCTGACCCAAGATCGGATCGTGCTCGAACGCTATCTCGATTATCGCGGCAAAGAATCGGAGCCGGTGCTGGAGCATGCCTATCTCAACAGCTTTCACCAAACGGGTCTGAAGAGCCTGCTCGATGTGGCGGTGCTCGAGCATGTGGAGCTGCATCGTGGTTTGAAGGTGGAAAAAAACTTTCTCAAAATCGATGAGATCCCCTTCGACTTCCAACGGCGGCGGATGTCGGTGGTGGTAGAAGAGGAGAACCATCACCACGAGTTGATCTGTAAGGGAGCCCTCGAAGAGATCCTGATGGTGTGCAGCAGCTTGAAGGATGGCGAGCTGATCGAGCCGATCAACGCCGAAAACCACCAGCAAGTGCTGCGATTAGCGGGGGATCTCAATGCTGAAGGCCTGCGCGTGATTGCCGTGGCCTACAAGGAAGTGCCGATCCAGAGCCAACCCTATGCGCTTAGTGATGAGGCTGGGCTCACCTTCCTGGGGCTCGTGGCGTTTCTCGATCCACCCAAGGATTCGGCGGCGCCGGCGCTGCGCGAGCTGCACCGCGGCGGGGTGGCGGTGAAGGTGCTGAGCGGCGATAACGCGGTGATCGCCCGCAAAACCTGCAAAGACGTGGGCCTGGCGGTGGCCGGGGTGTTGCTGGGCCACGAGATCGAGGCCCTAGACGATGCCCAGCTGGGGGAGCGGGCGGAAGCCACCACCATCTTCGCCAAGCTCTCGCCGCTGCAGAAATCGAGGATCATCCAAACCCTGCGCAACCGGGGCCACGTGGTGGGCTTCATGGGGGACGGCATCAATGACGCCGCCGCCCTGCGGCAGGCCGACATTGGCATCTCGGTGGACACGGCGGTGGATATTGCCAAGGAATCGGCCGATATCGTGCTGCTGGAAAAGAGTTTATTGGTGCTGAATGCTGGCGTGATGGAGGGGCGCCGCACCTTTGGCAACATTGCCAAGTACATCAAGATGGGCACAAGTTCTGCATTTGGCAACATGTTCAGCATGTTGGGAGCAAGCATCCTGCTGCCCTTCTTGCCCATGCTGCCAGTACAAATCCTGCTCAACAACCTACTCTATGACTTCTCCCAAACCGGCATCCCCTTTGACCACGTGGATGCCGATTACCTGAAGCAACCGCGCCAATGGCGGATCAAAGAGATCAGAAGATTCATGCTCTACATCGGCCCGATCAGCTCCCTATTCGACTATGCCACATTCGCGCTGATGTGGTTTGTTTTTGGGGCCAATACAACAGAGCAACAAGCGCTATTTCAAACCGGATGGTTCGTGGAAAGCCTGATGACCCAAACCCTGATCGTGTACATCATCCGCACTTCCCATACTCCATTTCTGCAAAGCAACCCGGCCCCGCTGATGGCGGCCATCAGCGCGTTGGTGATGGCAAGCGCGATCAGCATCCCCTACACGCCGATCGGCGCAGCGATTGGGATGGTGCCCCTACCGCTGGCTTACTTTGGCTGGCTTGCGGCGATTCTGCTCAGCTACTGCCTGCTCACCCAACTGATTAAAAGCTGGTATGTAGGGCGATTTGGCACGAGCTGATCAAAGCCCCCGGCCATGCGGCCAGGGGCGGACTACCAGGGCCGAGCTGCCTGGGAGGGGGAACTTGGCCGTTATTTGATGAACAGCATCTCCTGGTAGCTGGGCAGAGGCCAGACGGCATCATCGACCAAGGCTTCGAGGCCATCGACCGCCTGGCGGAGGGTAGCGATCAGCGGCAGCAGGGTGTTGGCGCAGTGGTTCATGTGGGCCTGGGTGTCGCCATGGGGTGGGTTGGCGATGGCCCCATCGAGGCTCTCGCAGGTTTGAAGCAACTGCTGGTTGAGGCTGGCAATCTTGCCGGCCAGGGCGCGGTCGGGGGGCAGGCCAAGATTCTCCTGGTGATGCAAGGAGCTCGAGAGCTGGCCCAGATAGCCCATCACCGCCGGATAGATCTGGGTGCGGGCCATCTGCAGGGCCAGCTTGGCCTCCACCTCGATGGCTAGCACGTACTGCTCGGCGTAGACCTCGTAGCGGCTTTCCAGTTCCACCGGGCTGAGCACCCCTTCGCTAGCGAACAGCTCGCGGATCTCGGGGCGCTGGAGCACGGCAAGGGCGGCGGCGGTGTTGTGGAGATTTTCCAGTCCGCGTTCTTCAACGGCGATGCGGTGCCACTCCTTGGAATAACCATCACCACCGAATACCACGGCGCCATGATCCTGCATGATGCCCTTGAGCACGGCGTAGGCGGCGGTTTCGAGGGATTCGCCATTGTTCATTTTCGCCTCTAGTTCGTTGGCAACGAAGCGAAGCGAATTGGCAAGGATTGTATTCATTGCCACCAGCGGGCCCGCGACGGACTGGTTGGAGCCAACGGCCCGGAACTCGAAGCGATTACCGGTAAAGGCGAAGGGGGAGGTGCGATTGCGGTCGCCGGGGTCCTTAGGGAATTCGGGCAGGGTATCCACACCGAGCTTCATCACACCGGCGGAGGTGGAGCCGGTGACTTCACCGGCAAGAATCTGCTTGAACACATCCTCCAGCTGGCTACCGAGATAAACGGAGATGATCGCCGGTGGCGCCTCGTTAGCACCAAGCCGGTGATCATTACCAGCCGTTGCCACCACGGCCCGCATCAGCGGTCCATAGAGATGCACGCCGCGGATCACGGCACCACAGAACAGCAGGAACTGCATGTTCTCGTGGGGTGTACTACCGGGATCAAGCAAGTTGCCCTGGGTAGCATTACCTACCGACCAGTTGACGTGCTTGCCGGAGCCATTGATGCCCTCAAAGGGCTTCTCGTGCAGCAGGCAGTTCATGCCGTGCTTGCGGGCGGTGCTCTTGAGCAGCGTCATCGTCAGCTGCTGGTGGTCGGTGGCCACATTGGCCGCTTCAAAGAAGGGGGCAATCTCGAACTGGCCAGGGGCGACTTCGTTGTGGCGGGTTTTGGCGGGAATGCCCAGGCTATACATCTGGCGCTCCACATCCTGCATGAAGACCTGGACCCGCTGGGGGATGGCCCCGAAATAGTGGTCGTCGAATTGTTGGCCCTTGGCGGAGGGGTGGCCAAACAGGGTGCGGCCGGTGAGCAGCAGGTCGGGGCGGAGGGCCACGAAGCTGCTATCGACAAGGAAATACTCTTGCTCGGCGCCGCAACTGGAGTTGACCGGCGCTACATCTTTGTAGCCGAGCAATCTGAGCAGCCGCTGGGCTTCGCGGTTCATGGCCGCGTTAGCGCGCAGCAGGGGAGTTTTCTTATCGAGGGCTTCGCCGGTCCAGGAGATGAAGACGGTGGGAATGCAGAAGGTGATCCCATTCGGGGTCGCCATCAAGAAGGCGGGGCTGGTGATATCCCAGGCGGTGTAGCCACGGGCTTCGAAGGTGGAGCGGATGCCGCCATTCGGGAAGGAGGAACCATCCGGTTCGCCCTGCACCAGCAGCTTGCCGGTGAATTCGGTGATCGTGGAGCCATCGCCCTGCACGGAGATGAAGCCGTCGTGCTTTTCGGCCGATGAATTGGTGAGGGGATAAAAAACATGGGCGTAATAGAGGGCGCCGCGGGCGGTGGCCCACTCCTTCATGGCCTGGGCGACCGCATTAGCCACTCCCACATCGAGCTTGCCGCCCTCTTTGATGGTTTTCTGCACCGACTTGAAGACGTCCTTAGGCAGGGCCGCCTTCATCTTGATGAGATCAAACACGTCCTGGGCCCAGATCTCCTGCAGCGGAGCGCTGGCTGCTGTCGCCACAGCAGGGCGGTGTTGGATCGTTTGGTAGGCGGCGAGCCGTTGGGGACTGGGCATTGATCAAAAAGTTGGTATGGGATGGATAATTGGCTTTGGCCTGCCCGCTTGGATGAAGTAATTGCTACCAATCATCCGAATTAACCCTGCGCCGCAACAAAATCCAGGCTGCGGAGCCGACGACCAACACCAAAGCACAGCTCCAGGCTAACGAGCTGCCAGCGGGTGGGGGGGAGGCTGCTGAAGAGGGCTAGCGGGGCTCTGGGGCTGGCGAGGCGCCGGGGGATGGGCTGGCAAGGGGGGAGGCCTGCAGGCACGGTGCCTTGGCTTGCAGGCCTTTGTCAGCCCCTGGGGCTGGTGAGCGCCCTTGCGGGCCGGGAGCCGTAGCAGGGCTGGGCAAAGCTGGGTGGTGAGGTCCCGCGTAGCTGGCTCAATGGCGCCCCATCTGCCCCATCCTGACCACGACCATCATCGGCCCCATGGTGGCTTGGGGCCCCCACTTTGGCCATGGTGGTTTAGCGCACCCGTCTAGTCCATGGCTGGTTGCGCTTAAGGGAGAAAAGCAGGGACCCAGTTAGATTCAGATCGAGAGTTGGGTTGAGCTTGGGCCGAGAGTTGGGTTGACTTTGGGCCAAGAGTTGGACAAAGAATTGAGTTTGGAGCTAGGTCTAGATTTGAGCATAGAGCGAACGACTTGTTGTTTTTCATGCCCATAACAACTAAAATCGCCAGCACCGTCCCAGTTCAGCCCGTAGGACTATCAGCAGAGCTGGGCCATACAGCGTCATCGCCCTTTTTGCGGGCTGGTCATCGCCATTCCTGCAGGCTGGTCCTTACCCGTCCGGCAGGCTGAACCACAAAAGCAACCCGCCCTGCACCGCCGTGACCCTGCAGCCCGCCGCGCCCCTGGCCGCACCCCTCCTGGCCAGCCAGCTGCTGGCCCCTGCGGCCCGCGCCGGCCAGATCACCGGTACGGCCCGCCTGCAGCAGCTGATAGCCGTGCCGCCGGATGCGGCGCTCGAAGTTCTGCTGATCGACACGGCCCTCGCCGATGCGCCGGCCCGGGTGCTGGGGCGCACCAGGCTGCAGCCCGCCGGCCAGCCCCCCTTCCGCTTCACGATCCGCTACCAAGACCGCGACCTCTCCCCGGGGGGGCTCTATGGGGTGCGCGCCACGCTGCGCCAGGGCGAGCGGCTGCTGTTCACCACCGACACGTTCACGCCGGTGCTCAGGGGCGGCGCCAGCGCGCCGTTGACATTGCAGCTGGTGCCGGTGGGCAGCGGCCGGCCGGGCTGGGGTGGTGGCCAGGGGGCCCTGGGCCGGTTGCCCGCCAGCTGGCGCGGCGAGCTGTTTAGCGCCGGCGGCAGCAGCCGCTGGCAGCTGGACCTGGCCGCAGACGGCAGCTACCAACTACGCCAAACCTGGCTGAATCGGCCCGCTCCCCATACCTTCGACGACATCGGCCGCTGGCGCCTGGAGCCGTCCGGCCAACGGCTGGTGTTGCGCGGCGGCCGGGAGGCGCCGGTGTTTCTGCAGCCGCTGGAGGGGGGCGCTGTGCTGCGCAAGCTCGATCTGGATGGAAAACCGTTCCGGCCGGGGAGCAAAGACCGGCTGCTGCGGCTAGCGGTGCCGGAGCCGATCGCGCCACGGCTGTTTCTGGCGGGCCTGTTCCGGCAGCTGCCCGAAGGGCCGAGCCTGCAGCTCTATGCCACAGGCCAGCGGCTGCCGGTGGCACTGGAGGGCGACTACCGGCGCCTGCAGCAGGCCTACGGGCGGGTTGTACCCGCTGGCAAGCGAGGCCAGCCCCTGCTGGTGACCCTGGAGGGGCTGATCAGCCAGCGCCCCGCTACGCAACCAGACCGGGGCTCTCGCCGCACCCTGGTGGTGGAGGCGTTCGGGAGGGCGCTTCCCGGCCAAAGCTGCCCGCAGACTGAAATGGGATCGGCGGGAATGACAGCCAATCAACTTCCACTGACTGAAATGGGATCCACCGAACAACCCGTACCAAAATCAATCCCGGCCCATCGGACCCAACCGACCCTGCGCGGCACCGCCTGGAAGCTGCGGGCGCTTCAGGCACCCGATGGCCCGACCCTGATCCAGCCACCGGGCCGGCCACCAGAGCTACTGCTGGCCACCGACAGCGAGCGCCTCATTGGCAACAGCGGCTGCAATCGGGTGCTGGGTGGTTTCCAGCTAGCCGGCGAACAGCTGCGCTTCTCGCAGCTGATCAGCACCAAGATGGCCTGCGCTGCAGACGTAATGGCCTTCGAGCAGCAGTACCTGAAAGCGCTGGAGCAGGTGCGGCAGTGGTCTATTGATAAACAGTCGCTGCTGCTGCAGGATGGGGGTGGGCGGAGTTTGTTGTTGTTTCGGCTGTAGACAGGGTGATTCCTGAGAGCACTGGGGCTGCAGGGGCTTCCCGATTCTGCTAACGCTACGATCGCTCTACACTCCAGATAAGAGGCGGGCAATGGCCTCGGCACAGGAGGCAACCTCCGCTCCCGTCTTCTGTATCTTGATGTTAGCGGTCATCTGTGCGACTCCGCCAATAACCTGGTCTGCGAGCATGATGAGCCAGTGCATAGATTGTGATTCCTTGTTCGTCTGAGCGATAGACCAGTGCGAATGGAAAATCCCTGAGAAAAATACGCCGCGTTCTATGTTGCGCTGGTGAGCCTGTCAATGGGTATGCGAGAGCACGAGCTGTAGCATCCTCAACAGCTTCAAGAAATTTGGTTCCAAGCCCTGCTTCAACTCGATGGTAGTAGCCAACTTCAGCGAGAACCTCAAGGCTTGCAGGCTCAACAAATCGAACACGATTCACCGCAAGATCTGACGGGCTTCTGCAAATACTTGCTCTGCTGAATACGCAGAAATATCTCCTTTTTCAAATGCGTCAATCCGCAGGGCAATCTCCTCAGACCATGCCGCTTCTATTTCTTCGATCGAAGTGTGGAGTGATTCCAGCATGAATTCCGCAAGCTTTGCCCGATCCTCTGCTGAGAGTGACCGGGCCTGCTCTTCGATTTGGTGAAGAGATGATGACATGAAGCTGAGATCGGGGGTCTTCAAGGCGATTCTACTGCAATTCAGCCTTGGGGAGTGCCGCTAACCGATGCCCCTGAGTGGCAGGCAGGGTGTTTGGGGTGGCACAGCAGAGATGTGCTGGTGGCCTGTCCACTCGAGGGGCTTGTTGGCCGGCATCTCCGCTTAAGCAAGTAACTCTTCAAGTTCATTCCTTGTGATCTCAACATCACGCAGCACCTTAGCCAGCAACCCAGGCCCAAGTGATTCTCCGGAATGCACTGGAACGACAGTTGTCCGTCCATCTGGATGCCGAAGAAAATGATAACTTCCCTTCACCCTCTGAATGAGAAAGCCAGCCCTTTGGAGTGCCGCAATTAGGCGTTTACCCGTAACAGGTGAATACTTTGGCACAGTTATACAGTAACTCTCTGAACCCCCACAAAATCAAGTTCCTCAATATCATTTTCTTGGACTTCGAGACACAGCTCAATGGCTTCCTTGATGCGCTCCATCAGCTCATCAAGAGAGCGTGCCTGTGTGTGACAGCCAGAGAGAGCCGGCACACTCGCGACGAAAAATCCCTCTGAGTCTTTCTCGACAACGACATCAAACTGCCTTGCCATGGAAAAATCCTGTACCACGTAACGATAGCTCCAATCTGTCCCGCAGAGCACCCCTCACCAAGACAGGCCAACTCATTATTGGGAGGTTCCGAGAACCACGCCCACGCCCCCTGGGCCTTCTGCAAACCACGGCCAGAGTGGCTCGGCCTCCTCGACAGACTCCAGTGCCGGCACAGGGTTTTAACTACATGCGCCCCAACAGTACCTGTGGCTTGCGGGTCCGAGAACCACATGTTCGGTATGATACACAAGATCTCCAGGGCTGCGTACACCGAGAGAGCCTCGGTTATGGCCGTGGGTCTAGATCATCGTGCTATTCACGTCCTTGTGGCCCAGCAACTCCTGAATAGTGAGGATGTCCTGGCTCCGCTCCTGTAGGTACTTGGCCTTACCTGGCCGCCAGGGTAAGAGCGCCATCAAGCACAGCCCGCTTCACGATTTTAGCACCACGCTCGGATCGAGATGATGGTGGACCTGGGTACTGGAATCCCTGCCTTACCAGCGCTTCTGAAGAGGCAACACCCGTTGCTAAGCCCATGTCCGGCGCGCATTCGGATACTTGCGGGCAAGGTCGTAGGCCATCAGCACGCGGCCCAAGCCCACGGCCTAATCCGTCATCGATGCCGCTCTGATTGAGCAGGCTGAACCGATCGGGCCAGAACTGATGCATGGGATCGCGATCCAGCAGCGCCGGCCCCATGGGGCGCGCCCCGCTGCGTCCGCTGATCAACCCGCCGCCAGCCAGGCCACCAGATCCGCTGGGCTCTTGAAATCCAGCAGGGCTTCTGCCAGGGCCTCCAGGCGCTCCAGCGATAGGGCCCGAATGCGGACCTCCTGGTCGGGGTCCAACAGACCGCAGCGGCGGTGCAGTTGGCGCAGGGTGAGATCAAGCTCGCCCTCTTGCCGGCCCTCCAGCCGGCCCTGCCCAAAGATCTCCCGGTACGCCACGCTTTGGCTGAACTCCTCCAGGGTGATGCCGCCCATGGCGCAGAGCTCCTTTAGCGATCGGCCATTAAACCGTGTTATCACGATAGGGGCGATCACATCGGCCAAGGGCAGCGCTTGATCGGTGCCGGCCACCTGTTGGCGCAGGGCGGCGCTGCTGGCCGGCACCTGCTCTTCTGGCTGCACCAGCAGCGCCAGGGCCCGCCGCAGGAAGCCAGGATCCGCCGCCATTTGGGCCTCAAGGATCACGGCCGGTAGGTCCGGCCGCTGCGGCGGTGGCAGGAACAAGCCATCGAGGCGGTACTCCCGCTCCTTGAGCACCGGGGCCGAAAAGCGGTAGCCGAGAAGCGCTAACCGCCAGCAGAGCCGGCAGCGCCAGCCGCGTCGCTAGCCGCCTCAGCAGCAAGGTCCGGCTGGAGCTCCAGGATCCAGTCGGGGTGGCTCTGAAACACCCAATAAAAAAAACTTGTCGCTCATGCTCACGGCGGTTGGCCCAGGCAGTGCTGCTGCTGGACAGGATCCCACCGCTGGGGCCTGGTCGTCCTGTCGGCAGGCGAAAGCGCGGTTGCCATTTGCCGGCATGGTCCTTGGCCTGGGCATCCCCTTTGGTCAGCGGCGCCGCATCGGGCTTCGCCTCCGTCGTTCCTCCCCCACCAACATCCGATACAACGTCGCCAAGCGCTCCTGCCAATCCGGCGGCGCACCGGGTAGCTCCAGCGGCTGAAACAAAGGCTGGCCACCGGCAGCCTGGCGGTGGCTGGCCAGGGCCACCACTCGCAAACCCCGCTGAACCAGTTTCTCGCTGATCTCCAGACCCTCCCGGCGCCGCAGGGCCGGATCGACCGGTGTACCCAGACGCCGCACGTAGCTGAGCATCAGCTTCGGCACCGAGCCCGCCAGCAGCAGCGTGATCGGCTTGTCGCCCAAGATCCACTAGAGCTGCGCCTGGGCGGGCATCAGGTCGTGGTCGCTGAGGGCCTCGCCCTGGCCCCTGCGGCGCAGATCGTCGAGACAAAAAGACTGCAGCCGCTGCACCGCGATCCGTTGCGGCACGATCCGGCTCAAGGGACGCTCCGGAAAGCGATCGTGATCGCTGCGGCTGGTGACGAGCACCAGACCCGCCGGCAGGGCCTCCACCAGCTCCGCAGCCGATCCGCCACCGTTTCCTGCGGGCCGAGGGCGGGTTCGATCAGCACCGGCAGGCGCACCACTCCACCTGGTTCGCCCGCCAGCCACGAGCGGGCGATCGCAAAGGCCAGGCTGATTTTACCCGCGCCGCCATCGCTCCCGCCGGGATGAGGCACACCTCCAGCGGCACGTGCACCTGGCGGGCCTGCACCGAGGGCAGACCCCGGAAGGCGGCTGAGAGCTGGGGCTGGTGGCGCTCCACCCAGCTCTGGAGGACGAGGTTGTTTGAATCATCACGGCCAGGAAAGTTGACGCCTTAAACTTCAGCTTCGTTACCGACTTGCCCCCATACTCGGCTCGCCGCGTGCCGTAACGCTCTCCAAGAATCAAGACGTAGTGGTCACTGGCGCACACATGCCGCTGGCAGGTTTCCACCAGAGGATCCGATCAAGCGCCGTAGCGATCTCCATAGGCATGGTTCTGACGGGTGATCAGTATCCGCTCCCTGGGCACTGCCCTGAGCCCCCATCTCATGGTCGCAGTCAAGATCTGACGATCATCCACCCTGCAGGCCGCTACGGGCAAGGCGATGCCTGATCTGGTGCTCAGCGGCTTGATCCAACGCTGCCCTAAGTGGCAGCCAATGGGCCAGGGGGGGGGGCGGTCGCCGCAACGCCCAAGGGCGACCAAACCCTGAAGCGTTTATTCGTTCCAGCCGCCGCCGCTTTGGAGCCGATCAGCCAGGCGGAAGACATGGCTAAGGGCTTGACCTCCGTGAGGAACCCACGGAGAGAGATGAAGCCGAGACCCATTGCACTGCCATTCCACTGCCATGGATCTGCTCCGCCAACCAACAGTTATCGATAGCTTGAGAGCCATCGCCTGGTCCCAACAAGCCCCATCTCAGGCGTACAGACCAACCGCAGACACGACCGGCGGAGCCTCGGGGTCACACACCATATCCAGCCGCTGAACAAGCATCTCCACACCTTTTTTGAGAGATGTTAAGCAAAGCAAAGATTTGACTACCCTTATGTGTTCGCAATATGAGTTGTGTATCCTTGCTCAACTCCCACGCCAAGTCACCATGACCTGAGCTCAACCCATTTGTTGCGACTACTGCCTTAACGTCTTCGTTAACCCTCTCAACAAAATTTCGACCCTCGAGGCCTAAGCCATGACATTTGACGCCTTCACAAAAATCCTCTCGCAGGCAGATGCAAGAGGTGAGTTCTTAAGTTCAGGTCAACTATCAGCCCTATCCGCACTAGTTGCAGAAGGGAACAAACGACTTGATGCTGTTAATCGCATCACAGCAAAGTCATCCGCAATTGTTAGCAATGCTGCGCGGGCTCTGTTTGCTGCTCAGCCGCAGCTGATCAACCCAGGCGGCAATGCATACACCTCTCGTCGGAACGCAGCTTGCCTGAGAGATCTTGATATTATTCTTCGGTATATCACCTATGCCACCTATCTCGGTGATGCTTCAGTCCTAGAGAATCGGTGTCTAAATGGTTTACGCGAAACCTATCTTGCCCTTGGCGTCCCAGGCGCATCGGTCGCGGAGGCCATTCGCTTAATGAAGCAAGAAGCGATCAGTCTTGTTGCAGATCCGGCTGGGATTACCCCTGGAGATTGCTCGACACTTCTAAGTGAAATTGGGCAATATTTTGATCGAGCATCGGCGGCAGTCAACTGATCTGACCGCAATCTTTATCTGCTTTTCCCGCACCGTCAACCCCTTACTCCTTCAGCACCAATGTCCTCAACACCACTCACAGAGGCTGTTTCTGCAGCCGATTCCAAAGGAAACTATTTAAGCAATACTGAATTAAACATTGCCTTTGGGCGTTATGAGCGAGCCAAGAGCGCAATGGTTGCCGCTCAGGCATTGACAGACAACAAAGATCAGCTCATTGCAGGTGCAGCCACTGCCGTCTATAATAAGTATCCTTATACAACACAGCTTGTGGGGCCAAACTATGCGTATGATGATCGCGGCAAGGCAAAATGCAGTCGCGATATTGGATATTATCTACGGCTCATTACCTATGCGCTTGTCGCTGGAGGCACGGGCCCACTTGACGAGTATTTAATCAATGGACTTGATGAAATCAATCGGCTTTGGGAGCTATCTCCTTCTTGGTACATTGAGGCTCTTTCATACATCAAGGCGAATCATGGCATTACAGGTGATCCCGCTGTGATTGCCAATAATTATATTGATTATGTTATTAATGCCTTGGTCTAATTTCTCCCAATCACGCCTGGTTCTTCTGCCATGAAAAAACTCACTCAGACTTGGGTACTGTTCACAGCGATCTTGGCCATTTGCGCAGCCCTCATCCTTCAGCCTGCCAAACCGGCTTATGCAAGCAACAGTGCCATGGCGGCGATGCAGGGCATCGTTGAAAAAGTTGACATTAAGGATGGCGCTTTTGCCGTCAAGACGGTCACATCTATTCCACCTCTCCCTGGTGGCCAACAACTAAGAATAGGCCAAGCGCTGGTTTCACTTTCCCCTGAAACCCTAAAAGAAGGCACTGTTGATAGCATTAAGATTACTGGCCCTCAGGGAATCGAGTTTGGTTGCGTGAACCTAAAGGTCAAGCAGGGAACAGATCTGATTGTTTCTTGTGGCGGCCCAGCCCTATTAAGCGCAGGGCAAACAACCTATGAAGCCAGTGGCTCAAATTTCGGGCCGGATTCAACTGGCACTTTCTCCATTACACTCGTGCCTTAAGGTTTCTGATCACGCATCAGACATTATCCCATAAGCTCACCGCTTTCCATCTAGAGGCACGATGGTCATCATCTGCCCCTAGATGGTTTTCCCGCGGAATTTAACGCTGACTCCAGCGGCAAAGCATCCATCCTATTCAGGTAATACTGAACTAGCCAAGACACCGGTGTCAACAATTTGATCCCCTGAGTTCCAAGATTTCTCTGTTTCGCTTCAACTGCGGATCGTCGCGCAAAGCTACTCCGCATACGCAAGCACCATCTATCTCAGCACAAGACAGGTGCGGATAGTCAATGTTATCGGTGGCTTTACCTTCGGCTCGCTTCCTGAGTGTTTTCCATCATCGACCAGCCCAGGTATTGTGTGAAAAAGAAATTACTCTGTAGTCCTGGATCCATCTTCCTGCAGCCCGTTTGAGCCTGAGCAATGGCAGCTAGCGCTGGCGCTCTATGAATGCCTGCGACCGCTTCAGTTAAGGGATCTTCGTCGCCTTACGGGTCTCAATCATTTTATCTGCTACCCAACAAAAACGTTTGGCTGGAGCACAGCCTGGGCTGCAAGTTGTTCGAGTTGCTGTGACTGCTTTCGCTGCCCCCCTCCATCACGCCTCCGCCACCAACTTCCGATACATCTCCGCCAAGCGCTCCTGCCAATCCGGCGGCGCCCCGGGTAGCTCCAGCGGCCCCAATCGTTGCAAGGCCCGCTCCGGCGGATCGGGGGGCAGGGGGTCGGGGGGCTGCAGGCGTGGATCCGGGCGAGACCTGAGCCCTGCGGGCCACCAGGGCGGCAACGCTTCAGCCTCTGGAATCGGCCCCCCATCGCCGCTATCTCCTGCGCCCCCAGCACTCTTTTCCCCAGCACTCTTACCCCCAGCCCCCTTGCCCCGAACCTGCTTACCTCCAGCTTTGCCGCCGCTGGCCGCCGCCGCCGCAGGCCCCTGCTGCAGCGCCTGCAGCAGCGTTTGGCGGTCGCGGCCGTGCCAGGCCAGCAGCAACCACGGATCGCTATCGAGTTGCTGGGCGAAGACATAGAGCACCGCGGCGATGTGTTTGCAGGGTTCGGCGTCGTCGGGGCAGCCGCAACGCACCTGCAGGTCGGCCCAGCGGCGCGGGAACAGGGCCGCACCGGCTTCGGCGAAGGCCGCCTCCAGGTTGGCGGGCAGTTCACCGGCCAGTAACTGGGCGGCCCAGCCCAGGCGGCTGGCGAACAGCAGCTCCAGGCTGCGCCATTGGGCTGTGCTGGCCGCCTCGCTGCGCACGCTCACCTTGTAGGGCGTGGCCCGCGACCCCTGCACCCGGGCCTCCAACCGGCCCGCCTTCACGATCAAATCCTTCACCCGGCCGCCGCGGGCATAGCGCCGGCCGCGCTCCATGCGCGGGCCCAGCCCATAGCCCTCCAGCACCGAGGTGAACCGCTGCGACCACCACTGGCTGGCCAGGGGTTCTTGGCGGCCTCGGCGGGCCGCAACCGGCCGACTCGCTGGCTTCCGAGCCGGTCCAGGAGGATCCTTCCGAGCCGGTCCACCCGCAGCTGTCATCGCCTCCCCTCCGATGGCCGCAGCCGGATCAACTCGCGCAGTTCGTCTGTGGAGAGGCGGCTGAGGGCCTGTTCGCCGCTGGCCACCACCCGCTCCGCCAGCTCCCGCTTGCCGCGAATCAAGGCATCGATGCCCTCCTCCACCGTGCCGCCGCACACCAACTTGTGCACATGCACGCAGCGCAGCTGGCCGAGGCGATGGGCCCGGTCGGTGGCCTGATCTTCCACGGCCGGATTCCACCAGCGGTCGTAGTGGATCACATGGGAGGCGGCGGTGAGGTTCAGGCCGGTGCCGCCGGCCTTGAGCGACAGCAGAAACAGCGGCGGTCCATCGGCCTCACCAAAACGGGCCACAAGTTGGTCGCGCTGGCTGCGGCCCAAGCCGCCATGCAGCCAGAGCGGATCGCGGCCGCAGCGGCGGGCCAGGTGGGCCGCCAGCCGTTCGCCCCAGCTGGTGTACTGCGTAAACAGCAGCGCCTTTTCGCCGGCCTCCAGAATCGCGTCAATCAGCTCCTCGCAGCGGGCCAACTTGCCGGAGCGGCCGGCCAGATCGGTGCCGTCTGCCAGGTAGTGGGCGGGGTGGTTGCAGACCTGTTTGAGCCGGGTCAGGCCCGCCAGCACCAAACCCTGGCGTTCGATGCCGTCGCTGGCGGCGGCCTGCTCCAGCAGCTCATCGGCCACCGCCTGGTACAAGGTGGCCTGCTCTTCGCTCAGTTGGCAGAGCTCGGTCTGCTCAATTTTGCCCGGTAGATCGGGCAAGATCGCCCGGTCGCTCTTCAGGCGCCGCAGCAGAAAAGGGCCCGTCAAGCCCCGCAGCCGTTCGGCCGCCGCTTGGTCTTGATCGCGCTCGATCGGGATGGCGAAGCGCTGGCGGAACTGGGCCAGGCTGCCCAGCAGGCCGGGATTGAGCAAGTTCAGCAGCGCCCACAGTTCATGCAGGCGGTTTTCAACCGGCGTGCCGGTGAGGGCAACGCGGCGCTCGCCATCCAGGCCGGCGGCGGCCCGCGCCATGGCGGTGTAGGGATTTTTAAGCTGCTGGGCCTCGTCAAACACCAGCCGGCCCCAGCCCAGCTCCGCCAAGGCGGCGGCATCGCGGCTGAGCACGCCATAGCTGGTGAGCAGCACGCCGCCGGGGCCGAGATCCTGCACCTCCCGCCGCAGCGTTGCCGCCGTGCGCGGCCGCTGCGGGCCGTGGTGCAACCCCACCACCAGATTCGGCGCGAAGCGCTCCAGCTCCCGCCGCCAGTTGCCCAGCAGGGTCACCGGCGCCACCACCAGGGTGGGCGCCGGCAGCGGATCGGCCAGCAGGGAGGCGATCAGCTGGGCGGTTTTGCCCAGGCCCATGTCATCCGCCAGGCAGGCCCCCAGCCCCAGCCGGCCCAGAAACACCAGCCAGCCCAGGCCCCGCTGCTGGTAGGGCCGCAGCTCACCCCGGAACGCCTCCGGGGTGGCCATGGCCTCGGCGCGCTCGTGCAGATCGCCCGCCAACAGCGCGCCGAGCGGCCCGGAGGCCTCCACCCCCGCCAGCTCCAGCTCCGGCGGCAGATCCAGTTGCCCCAGGCCAAGGGCACTGCGCAGCAGGTCTGCGCCGCTGGCCTCCGCCCGCTGGCCGGCCAGCCGCAGCAGACCAGCAACCGCCTCCGCATCCACCAGGCTCCACTGGCCCCGCAGCCGCACCAGCGGCCGCTTCAAGGCCGCCGCCTGCTCCAGGCTGGCCAGCTCGGCGGCGCTCAAGGGCCGATCGCCCAGCACCGCCTGCCACTCAAACTGAACCATCCCTTGCAAATTCAGGCCGGCGCCGCCCCCCGCCGGGGCGGTCTTGCCCCGCTTGCTGGCAGGCGCAGCCAAGCTGCGGGCCCGCAACCCCAGCCGCTGGCCCTGGCGCAGGCCGCTGGGCAGCAGCAGGGCGAAGCCGGCTTCGGCCAGCAGCAAGGAGCGCTGGGTCACCAGTTGCACCAGGGCCGCCTCATCGAGCTCCAGCGCCGCCGGGGCCTGCTGCTCCAACAGGGGGGTCAGCTCGGGAGCCAGGCGGGTGAGCAGACCCAGCTGGGCTAACACCGCCTCAAAGGCCGTGGCCGCAAAGGGACTCTCGCCGGCCCAAAAGGCGGCCAAAGGCACCAGCAGGCTGGGGTCGGCGGCGGGGCGCAGCAGCAGCTCCACCAGCCAGCGGCGACGGCGAGCATCGGGCGGTTCATGGCAACGCAGGCAGAGCTGCAGCTCGCCGCTGGCCGCCACCCCCTGGCGCACCCAGGCCGCCACGCTGTGCAGCAGGGCCGTTTCTAGGTCTGAAGTGGGGGCGGCAGCAGGGGTGGAATCTGGGGCGGAAGCAGCGGCGGGATGGGTGGCGGGATCAGTGGCGAGAGCAGCAGTGGGATCAGTGGTGCTGGACAGCAGGGATTGCTCGCTGGCCAGGGCCGCCAGCCAGGCCTCCGGCAAGCCGAAGCTGGGCAGCGACGGCCTGGAGCCGCTGGAGGGTCTTGAGGGCAGGGAAGACCTGGCGGGAACGGCCCCGCTGCGAGCTCCGGCTTGCAGCCGCTGCCGCACGCAGCGATCCACGGCGGCGGCGAGGGCTTCGGCTAGCTGGCGCTGGCTGGCCAGGTCGTCCGCCGCGAGCATGGCCTCCAGCCAGGGGCGGTCGGCGGCGGCTGGCAGCGGCCACCAGCGCGCCCGCAACCGACCCTGCCGATCCCTCTCCAACGCCGGCACGACCCGGCCCGCGTCGACCAGCACCGCTGCCATTTGGTCGCAGCGGTGCTGGACGGCGTGGTGCAGCTCAGGGCGGTTGAGCTCGAAGCGGTTCAGCTCGGAGCGGTTCAGCTCGGAGCCGTGCAGCTCGCTGGGGTGTGGCAAGGCGGGGTCGGGGCCCATCAGCCGGGCTGCGGAGTCAGGGGGGAGGAGGGGGCCATGGCTTGGGGAAGCGACTGCAGCGAAACAGCGACAGCGCCGCAAGCTGGTGGGGCAGTCCCCAAAACTGGCTGGCGAAACTCTATGGCTCGCGGCCGCTGCGACACTGACAAAGGGCTGCTCAGGTTTGCCGATTGCGGGTGAATGGCTCCTAAATTGAACGAACCAACAACCGCACTGCGGCCATGACCGTTGCTGCCATCCCAGCCGATGGCCCCCCAGGGTTCGATGCGCTGGCGAGGTTGCGGTTGCCGCTCGATCTGCGCCTCACGCCCGAGCAGTTTGCCCTGGTCTGCAGCGAAAATCCTGATGCGGTGCTCGAACTCGCTGCTGATGGCCAGCTG
This sequence comes from uncultured cyanobacterium, assembly GCA_903858015.1. Classification (GTDB taxonomy): domain Bacteria; phylum Cyanobacteriota; class Cyanobacteriia; order PCC-6307; family Cyanobiaceae; genus Cyanobium. Next base: position 22,235 of record CAIOGZ010000060.1, on the reverse strand, counting down.
ATCACGATGCCGCCCAGCGGTAGCGAAACAGGGGCGCGCAATTGCCGTTTGCTGATGCGCTTACTGCTTTGGGCGGATCAACAGGGCGGCTGGAAAGTGTTCGACAGTTCATCCGGCTTCCGGCTTGCCGATGGCTCCGTACTGAGCCCGGACGCTGCGGTGCTGCGGCTGAACCGATGGCTGGGGCTCACGGCGGAGCAGCGCCGTGGTTTCGCGCCCCTTTGCCCAGACCTGGTGGTGTAACTGGCCAGCCCCAGCGACGAAGGCCCGCGCGGCGTCACCTCCCTGCGCCGCAAGATGGGCTGCTACCAGGCCAATGGTGCCCGGTTGGGCTGGTTGCTGCTGCCGGCGGAGCGAGCCGTTGAGGTCTGGCCCACCAGCGGCGAACCGCGGCGGATCGAGCCGGCCGAAAGACTTGAAGCCGGCGCCGATTTCCCTGGGCTGCAGCTGGAGCTGGGGGAGATCTGGGCAGGCTGATGGCATCGGAACCACCACCAGCGCTCATGGCTGCAACGCGTTCACAGTTGCAATGCGTTCACGGTCGCAGTTCGTTCACGGTTGCAGGGCGATCGCTCCGGGCCGCCAGGATTTATTCAACCAGGGCTCCAACGGCCATAGAGGCGCAGAAGTGTGAACCAGCCCTTACCAGGGATGGTCTGGACCCAGTTCTGCTCGAATCCAACGGGAGGCTTAGGGCCAAACCAAACATCCACTGAACTATCGGCATTGGTGTTGATGCCTTTGTCCGGGCTGCTGACACTCGGGACTTTCTGATTGGTTTGCAGCATCGCGAACGGGTCTGGGTTTATAACTAGCAAGCCACTGACGGAGCCAGACGCGCTGGGCAGCTAGGATAGCAATGCAATGCCCGCATGTAAGCGGGATTCAGGCAACCCCGCAGAGCAAGCCATGAATATCTACCTGCTTTATACCGGAGGAACCATTGGCTGCGTAGGAAAACCACTGGCACCGCTAGGAGGAAAAGAATTCAAGCGGGGCTTCAAAGCGATCGTGGAGCCAATTATTGCATCGCAAATCCCAGGATCAAGACTGGAGTACAGCTACTTCGAAAGGGCACTTGACAGCGCCAACATGCAGCCATCGGACTGGATAGATATCGCTAATCGGATTCTAGAAAATTACGAGAAACACGATGCGTTCCTGATCCTTCACGGAACGGATACGATGGCCTGGACCTCCTCTGCCCTGTCATTTCTACTGGCGGGGATTGACAAGCCACTAGCTGTAACAGGCTCCCAATTGCCATTATTTTTCCAAAATAAACCAGATGAACTAAGCCTGCTAAGCAATACCGATGCCCTGCGCAATGTTCTAGGCGCTATCGAGTTCATGCGGTTCCGAATCCCGGAAGTCTGCCTCTATTTCTCGGACACTTTGCATCGAGGCAATCGAGCAGTCAAGAGCAGCACGAATGAGTTCAGCGCATTTACATCACCCAACCTGCCCCCGCTGGGACAGTATGGCATAAAGCCACGCGTCAATACGGAGCTAATTCTTGCAACGCCTACCTCGAATAACGCCCTAGGAGGCAAACTCAACGAGACTAAAGTTCGACTTAAAAAGATGCAGGAACAGATTAAATCAACCTCAGTGATCCAGTTTCGCCTGTTTCCCGCCTGCTACGTAGCCAAATCCGAAACCAAGAACGCCGTCTCATTGCTGGTTTCGATTCTAGACTCACTGAAGGATGTAGAACCTCCACTCAAAGGCATCATCTTCGAAGCATTTGGCGCTGGCAATATACCTGATTTCGAAGAGATGAAAGGCCAGGTGAATCAGATGATCAAACGAGGCATAACACTTGTAGACTGCACTCAAGTGTACTCTGGCGAGGTGAACTACAATGCCTATGCCACTGGCGCCTGGCTGAAAGAGGCTGGTGTACTGAGCGGCTACGACATGACCCCGATTGCGGCACTCACGAAGCTCATCGTGCTACTAGCCAGCAATCCCGAGGCATCCGCTGAAGAGATACAATTGCAAATGGCCACCAATCAAGCGGGAGAAATGAATAATTTTTACCGCCTCACTGGCCACAAAAACGACTCCCTTCTCAGTGGACAATCACTCTACTCGCGGAACGGAAAGTACCAATTTTCCAACGAGCGGGGAGGAAGAATGGCACACTACGATGTTAGCGGAGAAAAGCCAAAGCTGATTGCAAGCCGAGAAATCAAAAAGGAGGGCCGACTTGTCATGCAATCAGACTGCAATCTTGTTTTTTACGATGAAAACTTCAACCCCTGCTGGAGCAGCAATAGCCACCGCATTGGAGCGAACGCCCAATTCATACTGGGCGATGACGGTAAACTTGCTCTTTACAATTTGTACACAGAAGAACTTATCCAAGAAATAAGCCTAGAATCAGATTGAGCTGGGCCGAAGCTGGTTGAATATAATTTATTGGTGCGCGCCCAACGTCAACCACTCACGCTTGAACATCCGCAGAGAAGATGATGGATTGCAGCCGGAGGCCAAGGCCAGCACCAAGGCCAGCTCCGCGGCCGTCGCAGGAACTGCCAAGCGCCGGGGTCGCCCTGCCAAAACGAGCCCGCCGGGCGAGACTGGAGCCCTGTTAAACGAGCAAAATGGCAAGCCAGCGGCAGGGCTCTTGCCCCCTGGTGTTAAGCATGGTCGGTAGGGAGAGGCGTCAACTTTGCTGGTAGACGGGGCGGAGTGCAATCTGCTGGTCGTCCTTGGGATCGTTGGTCATGATGCGGAACTGGCTTCCGTGCTGCACAACCTGTTTGCCGTTGATGTAGTCAATGATCGCGGAGTCACCGCTGGCATCCTCGATCGCCAAGTGGGTCGAGGAGGTGGGCGCCGAAGCCGCGTTCGTACAAGTCGCGTTCGTTCAAGCCGCGTTCGTTGAAGCCGTCGGCCGATCCGATGCCATAGGTGGATGTCTCGTGACGGTCCAACTGGATCGTTTCGTGAGGGGGGGCCGCCACGCAATAGCACTGGAGCGCAACATCGAACCAAAGCCAATCAGCTCCGCTGGCGCCCCAGCTGATCTGCGGCCTTGAGGGCGGAGATCACCGCCTCGGCGCTCACCGGAAAGGGTTCGTTGTGGCTGGATTCGCCTGGGATCAGGCAGCGTTCGGCGATGGTGCGTAGCTGCTCGTCGTTGCCGGCATCGACCCCCACGGCCGCCAGGGTGATCGGCAGCCCCACGGCCTTTTGATAGCGGTAGATCTCCTCGATTTCGGCCTGGGGGCGCCCCTCGAGTACGAGCTGGGTGAGGAGGCCAAAGGCCACCTTTTCACCATGGATGAAGCGATGGCTGGCGGGGATGGCGGTGATGCCGTTGTGCACCGCGTGGGCCAGGGCCAGCCCGCCGCTTTCGAAGCCCAGGCCCGAGAGCAGGTTGTTGGCCTCCACCACTCGTTCAAGGGCTGGGGTGGTGGCGCCGGCCTCCACCGCCGCGCAGGCGGCGGGGCCATCGGCCAGCAGGATGTCGCAACAGAGCTTGGCCAGGGCGGTGCCGGTGGTGCTGGGCAGCCCCCCGACCATGGTGTGGCTGCAGCTTTCGCGGACGGTGCGCGCTTCGAACCAGGTGGCGAGCGCATCGCCCAGGCCGCCCACCAGCATCCGCTTGGGGGCGCGGGCGACCACGGTGGTGTCGACCAGCACCAGCAGGGGATGGCGGTTGTAGAAGCGAAAGCCCTCCACGTTGCCGCCGGCGCCGTACATCACCGACAGGGCGCTGCAGGGGGAGTCGGTGCTGGCCAGGGTGGGGGTGATGATCGCCGGTAGATCGAGTTCATCGGCCACGGCGCGGGCCGTATCGGAAGCTTTACCGCCGCCGGCCCCGACCACGGCCACCGCACTGCGGCCCTTGGCCTGCAGCAGCAGCCGCTCCAGTTCCTCCTTACTGCATTCCCCGCCAAAGGGCATCACCAGGGGCTCGATTCCCGCCGCCGGCAGCACCTGGTTCCAGATCGGCTGCAGCTCCCTTTGGGCGGTGCCGCCCGCGATCAGCAGCACGGGCCCAACCAGGCCCAGGCGCTTCAGTTCACGGCCCAATTCGTAGGTGGCGCCAGGCCCCTGCACGTAGCGCCCCGGGCTGGCGAAGACCGTTAACGGACGCTGATGCAGGCAGACGACGCCATCGGTGTGGGCCATGGTGGCGAGCTGCAGGGAATCAAAAATCCTAGGAGTTCGCTTCAAACAGCGTGGCGGCTGCGAGATAGGGAAACCTGCCGATTTGTTATGGATCAGCACGAGAACCCAAAAGAGTGCCAGATCCAGAAGCAGCTGATCCTTGTGATCGCAACGCCAGCGCTGGAGATCATGCAGCAGGATGGCTGGGATGGTGGTGAACGGTTGGAGAGTTTGAATCGGGCCTTGGCCCTGCTGGAGGCAGCCCTTGCGGCCCATGGCGCCGATCCTGGCAATGAGGTGATCGGCATGGCCGTGATCAAGGCCTATGAGTTCAGCTTTGAGCTGAGCTGGAAAACCCTCAAGGATCTGCTGGCCTATGGGGGCATCGATGCGCTGCTCCCCAGGGAGGTGTTGCGGCAGGCTTTTGCCTATGGCCTCGTGCAGGATGGCCAGCTCTGGATCGACATGCTGGAGCAGCGCAACCTGATGGCCCATACCTATGACGTGAGCCGGGCCCAGCAGGCCCTGGCGATGATCCGCGAACGCTTTGCTCCGGCCCTGCTGAGCCTGGCCGTAGATCTCGAGCAGCGGCGATGACGTCCACCCCTGATGGGACCGCCCAACCGCTGGGGGGATTGCCGCCGCGCACCCTGGGACAGATCCAGGCGGTGTGGCGGCAGTTCCCGCAGATCCGCTGGTTGAAGCTCTATGGCTCCCGGGCGCTGGGCCGGCACCGGCCCGGCTCCGACATCGACCTGGCCTTCAGCAGCGAGCACGACTGCAGCGCCGCCCTTGCCGCCGCCTTCGATCAGCTGCCCACCCCCTATCTGGTGGACGTGACCCACTGGGAAAGCCTGCGGCACGAAGGTCTGCGCGACCACATCGCGCAGCTGGGAGTGGAGTTGCAGCGGGGCTGAGGCTTGCTAGAGATAGATCGTTAAGATGGCCTGATTGGGTTGATTTCGCCTAAGGCCTAGTCTGCAGCCTGCGGGATTGGTGAAAGAGGTGCATGGGCATTGTCGAGTGCTGGCAATAGGGCCAACGACCAAGCTCACCGGCGGCAATTCCGCTGCGCTCCATTGCCGCCGGTGGAGCGGATTGTTAGCCATGTCATGGGATCTCATTTTCCACGCCTAAAGACTGCGGTTTAACAGTAACTAAAACCTCTATGTACTGGGCGCGGATACCCTTGCTCAGATCATCAATATGGACAAGTTGCGTAAAAAGTCCACTCGATTCAAAAATATGTCGACATATATCAAATCCCCAATCAACGGTGACAAGCGCCCGACCGTCTCCAACTGGGTTTCCATGATATTGCTCCGGTTCCAAATATAAAATATCATTGCCTTCAATACGAGCCCTCAACCTTGAAGGTTGACCTTTGTTTACAAGAGGCACAGTCCATATGTGCATGCCCCCCGGTTTGAGCGTGCGAGCAATTTCTCTAAACACCCGCGATGGGTGGAATACATGCTCAAGCACATCCTGCGTTATATGCAAGTCTATGGACTCATCAGAAAACGAAAGCGATTCCAGGTTTTCGCAGCGCATTTTGCCAACCAGGACTCCAGGTGCATGGTCTGGAAAATATTGGGATGGGATGTATTGAGAACATTCTTTAGAGAGTCGAAGACTGGCTCCTCGCTGTCCAGGCGAAGACTCGTGAATTACAGCTTCTCGCCATTTTGGGAAATAGGAATCAATGGCCACCATCAGTGCCCGTTCGCGTGGAATGCTCCCGCAACATGTACAAACGAAGTGATCCCTAAACCAAGGGTTACGAGCTACGAAATCAACATCGCTGTCACAGGTTGGGCAGTGTCCAGAAGTCTGAAAAACGGGAGGTGTTGAATCCGACATAGTGCTATGTTCTCCTGATGGCTAACAGTATATGGGTGGATCCGCATAATACCACCGACTCAGCCGTTTTGGCCGCCTAAAAGCAGTAGGCAAGCGACAGTTACCGATGAGATCACTTGCGATGACAAGGATTTCACACAAGTCGTAACCATTCTAGGTCTGATGGGCGGATCCGCCGATAAGAGTGCGTCGTGTTACAAAAGGTCGGCTGGACTGTGCACACCCAGGCGGCCACGGTTGTGCAGATCGGTGACGCTACCTGGCCGAAGGCCAACGTGGCGGAACCACTAAGAATGGCGCAAGGTGTGGCTCGTGGCTGACGTGATGATTCCAGGGGCCAGCACCGCCCGCCGCACGGCCTTTTGAATCACGCTGAGATCCAAATGACGTCGTCACCACCCTTGCCATGGCGCACCGTGATCTGCAAGCGCTGAAAATCAAGGCCCTGAACCCGGAGCCGCAACGCCGCCATCAACCGCAGCCAGCTCCAACCCTTATCCCGGCAAGATCACGCGATTGATCACATGCACAACGCCGTTATCACACACGATGTCGGCATTGACCACGGTGGCATTCTTCACTTCGAAGGGTTCGGCGCGCCGGATCGGCACCGGGGCGCCCTCGAGGCTGGGCCATTCGGCTTGGTCGATCAGCTGCTCGCGGCGGTAGGCGCCGGCCAGCACGTGGTACTTGAGGATGCGGGCCAGCTGGGGGGTGTTGTCCACCAGGGTCTGCACGGTGCCGGGCGGTAGGGCGGCGAAGGCGTCGTCCACCGGGGCAAAGACGGTGAAGGGGCCGGGGCTATCGAGGGCGGCGCTGAGGCCGGCTACCTCAACGGCGGTGAGCAGGGTGGCGAAGCAGCCGGCAGCCTTGGCGGTTTCCAGGATCGAGGCCATGGCAAGCGGGGGGCGAAAACGAAGGTGTAGGAAGGGAGGGGTTGGGGCCTCAGCGGTAGGCCTGGGTTTGGATCGCGTCCAGGCGGGCTTCGGGGCGCAGGAAGCGGTCCATCTGGGCTTCGAAGAAGTGGCGGTTGGCCAGCAGGTGGTCTGGATCGGTGTCGTCCAGCGGGTAGAGCAGGGCGCAGCGCAGCGCCTGGATCACGGCCGAGGTCACGTTGTACATCGAGCGCTGGAAGGTGATGCCCAGCTGGATCAACTGGTCTTGCTCACCACGGCGGTGCTGCTTGTAGAGATCCTTCAGGTAGGGGGGCAGGAAATGCAGCATGTCCTGCATCAGCAAGGTGGGCGGGATCCCCGCCGAACCCACCGGGAAGACATCGGCATACAAAATGCCGTAGTGGAAATCGGCCTGATCGCCGGGTACTTGGCCCGCCTGGGCGTTGTAGCTCTTGGTGCCGCGGAAGGGGGCGGTGCGGTAAAAGACAGCTTCCACATAGGGCAGGGCTGCCTCATAGAGCCAGGTGAACCCTTCGGATTTGGGAATCACCTCAATGCACTCATCCCCCACATACACATGGTGATAAATCGGCCGGCCGGCCACGGCGAAGATGCCATTCACCAGGAAGTTCATCGCATCGGGCACGCCCTTGAAACCGCCTTCATCGTAGATGTCGCTCATCTCGAAAAACACCGGCGCCATCACCTCCCAAAACAGGCCGAGATTGGCGTAATAGCTCATCTGCTTCACCTGTTCCATGAACATCTCAGGGAACAGCGCATAGAGCGCCAGCATGGCGGGATTGCCCTTGAAGTAGGCCTTGATCGCCCGGTCTGCATTGGCCCGGTAGGCCTCGCTAGCGAGGTAATCATTGAATCGCCCCCCCATCCCCTGGTGCCAAAGCATCGCCTGCATGCAGGCTTCGGCAAACTCCATATTGATTCGGTCGTGCCAGAGGTGATGCAGCAGCTTCGGCATCGCACCGGTTTCACCGGTGGCCATGAACTGCAGCAGCTCCGGATGGGCCTTCTCCCCACCCCGCCAGATGCGCAACTGCGACTGCTCACCGGCGTAGGCGTTGGGGCGATCCAGATACTCCTGGCTGGGGAAGTACTTGAACGCCGGCAGCGGATTGAGAAACACCCGCTCGGCGATATAGAGCAAATCGCGCCAATAAAAATCCATCGGCACGGCGTAGGCCTTGTAGATGCCGATGATCTGCATCAAGTTCTCCGGCGTATCCGGCAGCATCGAGCCTCCGGCCTCCAGCCGATGGATCACCTCGGCCCAGCGGTGGGTGGAAGGCGGGATCAAGGGGGTGGGCGCCGCGGCGGGGGCGGTGGCGGTGGGGGTGCTCATCGGCGGGAGAAAATAGGGAACAGGAACCAAAGGCCCGCGGACGTGTGGGCCTGCTGAGGGCCCGGGGCCTTTAGGGGCGACCCGGCGGTAGGGCTGCCACCGCTAGAGCGGGCGCTGCTTGGGCTGGCACTATTCGGGCGGCTATCGACCGGGCTGGCAGCGACTGGGCGGAGGCCGATCGGGCTGCGGCCGGCTGGGCGCCCAGCATCGACGGCATCACGCTGGGGCGCAGGGCCAGGCTTGCCGTGGCCGCTTCGCTCCAGCCCACCAGCGCCTGGGGCCAGATCCCGGCGGCGATCACCGTGACCGTGAGCGCCAGGGCCGGCAGCCGTTCGCCCCAATGGGTGGGCTGCCAATCGGCGCGGGCATTGTCGAGCCGGCCGAAGCCCACCCGGTTGAACAGCCGCACCGCATAAACGGCCGTCAGGCTCGAGGCCAGCAGGCAGATCAAGGTGTCGCGGGGGAAGGCGGTCCAGCTGCCCTCGAACACCAGCAGTTCGGCCGGGAAACCCGCCAATCCCGGAATGCCGGCGGCCGCCATCAGCGCCAGCAGCAGCATGCCCGAGGTGAACGGCAGCCCCCGCAGCGGATTCAACAGGCCGGAAAGCTCCGGGATCGCCGTGGTGCCGGTTTTGCGCTCAATCAGGCCGACGCAGGCAAACAACAGGGCCACGATCAAGCCGTGGGCCAGGATCTGGGCCACCGCACCCTGCAGGCTCATCGGGGTGGCAGCGGCCAGGGCCAACACCAGCAAACCGAGATGGCCCAGGGAGCTGTAGGCCATCAGCCGCCGCATCTCCAGCTGGGCAATCGCATTCAGGGCCCCGTACACCGCCGTCACCGCGCCGGCGGCGGCAATCCAGGGCGACCAGGCGGCCCAGGCCTCGGGCAGGAAGCCCACCCCAAAGCGCAGCAGCCCGTAGGCCCCCATCTTCGACACCGCACCGCCGAGCAGCATCACCACCGGAATCGGCGCCTGGCTATAGGTGAGCGGCTGCCAGCCGTGCAGCGGCACGATCGGCAACTTGAGGCCAAAGGCCAACAGCAGCAGGGCCAGGATCCAACCCTGGGAGCGGGGCGACAGCGAGGCCTGGGCCAGGTCGTCGAAGTTGAAGCTGAAGCCGTTGGCATTGAGCCAACCAAAAGCGAGCACCGCGGCCAGCAAACTCAGGCCCGATACGGCGCCGTACAGCAAAAACCGAATCGCCGCGCCGGCTTGGCGCGGGCCGCCCCAGATCGCCACCAACAACGTGGTGGGGATCAACACCAGTTCATAGGCCAACACGAACAGCAGCGCATTGCGGGCCAGGAAGGCCCCCACCACCCCCAGGTTGGTGGCCAGCAACAGGCTGAAAAACAGCCGCGGCCGCGGTTGATCCGCCGGCGCCGACAGCACGGCGGCGATCGTGAGCAGGGCGGTGAGCAGCACCAGGGGCAACGACAGGTTGTCGAGGCCCAGCTCCAGCTCCAGGCCCAGCTTCGGCACCCAGGCCAGATGCAAAGGCGGCGGCGGCAGCCGCCAGCAGACCAGGCCCACCAGCAGCTGGGCGGCCGCCACCAGGGCGGCCAGGTTGCGCACCAACAGGGCGCTGCTGGCGGCGCCCAGCAGCGGCAACAGCAGGCCAGCGCCCAGGGGCAGGGCCAGCAGTAAAACAAGCGGCAGGGTGGTCATCAGCGGAGCGGACGCAGCAGGGCGGAAGGGGAGATCGGGGGGCTGGTGAGCAGCCAGGCGGCCATCAGCAGCACTCCGAGCACGAGGCTGAGCGCATAGGCCTGGGAGCGGCCGGAGGTGGTGAGGCTCAGGCGCCGCGCCCCCGCTAGGGCGGCACCGCCGGTGGCACCGCTGAAGCCATCCACCAGCCGCTCATCGAGCCAGGCGCTCAGCCGCGCCAGGGCCACCACCAGCCCCACCACGGTGCGGTGATAGAAGCGCTCGGTCTGCATGTCGTGGGCGAGCCAGTCCTGCAGGCCGCCCAGGGCCGCAGGCAACTGGGCCAACGGATGGGGGCGCAGATAAAACAGCGCCGACAAACCACCTCCCACCAGGGTGGAGGCCAGCAACGGCAGGGCCTGGGGACCCCACAGCGGCAACGACGCGAACGACGGCGCAAACACCCCGGCCCGCACCAGCAGCAGCGGCAGATGCAGCACCACCCCCGTGAGCAGCAGAATCGGCAGCACCATCAGCCACAGCACCTCCGGCGAGCGGGCGGTGAACGGCGAGGGGCGACCGGCCCAGATCAGGCCGAACACCCGAACCAGGCCAGCGCTGATCAGGGCATTGGTGATCAGCACCAGGCCACCGAGCAGCCAGGGATGGGCGCTGGCGCTGGTGAGCTCCAGCAGTTCGCGCAGGGCGGCGAAACCACCGAAGGGGGGCAGGCCCATCAAGCCAGCCGCACCGCTCAGAAAGGCAATCCCCATCAGGGGGCGCTTGGGCCAGAGGCCCCCCAGTTGGGTGAGGTCCTGGGTCACATTGGTGATCACAATCGCGCCGATCACCATCAACATCAGGGCCATCGGCAGCGGGTACACCAACATCAGGTGGTCGGCCACGGCGATGCCCCCCAGGCCCACCGCCACAAACAGCAGGCCCAGCCAACTGCTCACCAAAAACGACAGGGCCCGCTTCACATCCACCTGGGCCAGGGCAATCAATGACCCCACCAGGGCACTGGTGCCGCCCACCACCACCAGCATCGTGGCCACCAGCGGGCTGAGTTCGATCAGCGGCTGCAGCCGCAACAGCACCCAGGCACCGCCCACCACCACCACCGAATTGCGCAGCACGGTGGAGGGCAGGGGGCTCTCCATCGCCTCATCGAGCCAGAGGTGGAGCGGGATCTGGGCGCATTTCCCCATCGGCCCGGCCACCAGGGCGAGCAGGATCAAGGTGAAACCGCCCGGTAGGGCGAGGTGGTTGTTGCTTTGGTCGGCGGCCCAGGCCTGGAGGCCATGGAAGTTCCAAGTGCCGCTGATCGGCAGCAGGGCGATCAGGCCGGCCAGCAGGATCAAGTCGCCGATCCGTTTGGTGAGGAACGCATCGCGGGCTCCCTTGACCACCAGCGGCTGGTTGTACCAGGAGCCCACAATCAAGTAGGTACCGAAGGTGAGCAGCTCAAGGATCACATAGCTGAAAAACAACGAATCGGTGAGCACCAAGGCGCACAGACCTGCCTCAAAGAAGCTGAGCGAACCAAAAAACCGGGGCCAGCCCCAATCCATCTCCAGGTAGGCAATCGTGTAGATCTGCACCAGCACGTGCAGGCCCGTGATCACGGTCATCGCGATCAGGGCCGGTTCGGTGATCAAGCCATCAAAACCGATCCTCAGCCCTGCGGTTTGAAGCCAGGTCCAGCCGAAGGTGAGGGGGCGGTAGATCGCCGCCGAACCGGCGTTGGAATTGGAGTGCAGTGCCAGCAGCGCTAGCACGCTGTGGGCGAAGGCCACACTCACCAGCAACAGATTGATATAACCGCAGGGGCGCGGTCCGGTGCGGCTGATCAATCCCGGCGACCACAGAAACGAGAGCAGCGAAGCCAGCAAGGGATAGAGCGGCACCAGCCAGGCCGTCTGGGCAAAGAAAAGCGTCATGGCGGCGAGGGGAAAGGATCCGAATAGACCCCGTGGCTGCGAACCTTAAGGAGATTTAGGGCTCGTTGGGTACGGCAGACCTGCAGGACTTCCTATCGCTTCGCCAAGCCATGGTGATTAATCCCACCTGCAGCCCCCTCGCCCCGCCACAGCCACCCTGGGCCCGCGGCTTGGCGCCAGCCCCGAACCAGCAGCCCAGCGCCGAGCCCGCTACGCCGTAATCGCCACAACTGCGCCGCGATTGCCACGGCTGCGACGCAATTGCGACGGCGCGGGGCCGGCATGGCTGCCAAAGTGCCAATTCCCTCGGTTGCTGCCCATGGCCTGCGAGCGATGCGGCTGCCATCTGGTAGCCAGGGCCGCCAAAGCGACCCGGGGTGGACCCGCCCTGGTCTGCGCCGATTGTGGCCACCCCGCCGACCCCAGGCTGCATGGCGAGCAGAGTCGGCGCTCCTGGCTGGCTGTGGTCGCGCTGCTGGGCATCGCCCTGGTGGGCTGCCTGATCCTCACCCTCTCGCTGCTGCAGGACTCGCGCCAGGAGCCTGGCTGGGAGAGCAAACCTGCGGCCGAGCGGGCCGAGTAACCCCCGGCGGATCGGTTTCGGCCGCGATTGGCTGATCGGCTTCAGCGCGGGAGCTTCGCTCCGCAGGCCTCCATCCCAGCCTTCAGTCCGCAGCCTCCTCCAGGCCGCCGCCTTCGGTCGGCAGGGTCAGTCCGCAGCCTTAACCCGCCGCCGCGAGCGCCACAGCAACAAACCGGCAGCCAGCAGGGCCAGGGCCAGCAGCAGCAGCTTGGCGGCCTGGCCGTAGGGAGCGAGCAGCCGGCCCAGCTGGCCATAGCCAGCACCGAGGCCGCGGCCGGCCAAGGTGAGCGCCGTGACCCAGATGGCACTACCGGCGGCGGTAGCCAGCAGGAAACTGGCCTGGGGCATCGCTTCGAGGCCCGCCGGCACGGAGATCAAGGTGCGCAGCCCCGGCACCATCCGCCCCCAGAACACCAGGCCCACCCCGTAGCGGGAAAACCAAGCCCGGCTGCGGGCCAGATCCCCAACCCCAATCCCGAGCCGGGAGCCATGGCGGCCGATCCAGGCGATCAGCCGCGCTTCACCGATCCAGCGCCCTACCCAGTACCAGAACCAGGCCCCCAGCACGGTGCCGGCCGTCCCCACCAGGATTACCGGCAGCAGCTGCAGGCGCCCCTGCTGCACCAGAAAGCCCCCCAGGGGTTGGATCAGTTCGGATGGGATCGGTGGGATCAGGTTTTCCAGCAACATCGCCAGGCCCAGGGCCAGGTAACCCAAGCGGGGATCGCGCTCCACGGCGGCCTCGATAAAGCCGGGGAGTTCGACGATCCAGTGCCCCAGGGCAGCGATCAATTGCTGGATGGGCTGCCCCAGGGCTGCTGGATCAGGCATGGGCTGGCGGATCGAGGCATTCAGGCATCGGCGTGCAGACGGCGGCGCCACTGGCGCCAGACCTTCTCAAGCTCCAGATAGAGGAAGAGCAGCAGACTGAAGGCCACGCAGATCAGCAGTTCGTGGCCGCTGAGGGGCTGGGTGCCGAAGAACCTGGCCAGGGCCGGCACGTAGAGCAGCACCATCTGCAGCCCCGAGGTGAGCACCACCGCCCAGAGCAGCCAGGGATTGGAGAAGGGCGGCACCTGGATCAGGGGGAGGTCGCTGCGGGCCGAGAGGGCATGGCCCATCTGGGCCAGGCAGAGGGTGGTGAACACCATGGTCTTCCAGTGATCGCGGCTGTGAACCGATGCGTAGAGCATCAGGGCGATCACGATCAAGGCGAACACCACGCCGATGCGGAGGATGTAGGAGCCGATGCCGCGGGCGAAGATCGATTCACCGGGTTCGGCCGGTGGCCGGTCCATCAGGCCGGCCTCGCCTGGTTCCAGAGCCAGGGCTAGGGCGGGCACGCCGTCGGTCACCAGGTTCATCCAAAGGATCTGGAGCGGCGTCAAGGGCACGCCGGTAAGGCCGAGCAGCGGCGCCGAGGCGATCGTGATCAGCTCACCGACATTGCTGCCGAGGATGTATTTGACGAAGCGGCGGATGTTGGCGTACACCAGCCGCCCTTCCTCCACCGCGCTCACGATCGTGGCGAAGTTGTCGTCTAGCAGCACCATATCGGCGGCCTCCTTGCTCACCTCGGTGCCGGTGATGCCCATCGCCACGCCAATGTGGGCCTGCTTGAGGGCCGGGGCGTCGTTGACGCCATCGCCGGTCATCGCCACCACCTGGCCGTTCGACTGCAGCGCCTTCACGATCCGCAGCTTCTGCTCCGGTGCCACGCGCGCATAGACATTGCAGCGGGCCACCGCCTCCTTCAGGGCCGGCTCTTCCATCGCCTCGAGCTCGCGGCCGAGGATCACCTCGCCCTGCTCATCGGTGAGCCCGATGGCGCTGCCGATCGCCCGGGCGGTGAGGGGATGGTCGCCGGTGATCATCACCGGGCGAATGCCCGCCTGGCGGCAGGTGGCCACAGCTTTGGCCACCTCGGGCCGGGCCGGATCGAGCTGGGCCATCAGACCGAGCAGCACCTGACCCTCCAGAGCCTCATCGGGGCTGGAGTGATGGGGCGCGCAGGCGAAGGCGAGCACCCGCAGACCAGAGGCCGCCAGCTGGCGGGCCTGCTCCAGCCACCACTGCTGCTGGGGCCCGCCCATTTCCACCACGCCTTGGCCATCGATCCAGCGATCGCAGAGGCCGATGATCACCTCAGGGGCCCCCTTGCTGATCAGCAGGCTGGGGCTGCCGCTGGCGCTGCTGCCAAGGGGAGCCTGCAGGGCGTGGTCGGGATCCTCGATCCACACGGCCATCAACTGCCGTTCGGAGCTGAAGGGGATCTCAGCGGCCCGGCGGAAGTGGCTGCGCAATTCGAAGTCATCGATGCCCGCCTTCAGGGCCACCACCGAGAGGGCCCCTTCGGTGGGATCACCGAGAATTTCCCAGCTGCCATCGGCCAGCTGCCGGTGTTCGGCGTCGCTGCAGAGCACTCCGGCCTGGAGCAGAAGCGTGCTGGCCCCCTCCAGGCTGCCCGGCCGGGCCCCTGGGGGGGATTCCAGCGGCGAGGCGGTGATCGTGCCGGCCGGGTCGTACCCCTGGCCGGTCACGGCCAGCCGTTCGGTGCCGACGCGTAGTTCCTGCACCACCTGGCGGTTCTGGGTGAGGGTGCCGGTCTTGTCGGAGCAGATCACGGTGACCGAACCAAGCCCCTCCACCGCCGGCAGGCGGCGGATCAGGGCGGCGCGGCGGACCATGCGCTGGGTACCGATCGCCAGGGTCACGGTGATCACGGCCGGCAACCCCTCCGGCACAATCGCCACCGCCATCGAAAGCGCCACCTCCAGCAGGTTGAGCGGGTCCTGGCCCAGCAGCAAACCCAGGGCCACCACCACCGCCACCAGGGCCAGGGCGCTGACCACCAGCACATTGGCGAGGCCATCGAGCCGCTCCTGCAGGGGGGTGCTCTCGCCACCGGCGGTATTGATCAGCTCAGCGATCTGGCCCAGTTCCGTGGCCATGCCGGTGGCCGTGACCAGGGCCACACCCCGGCCGCGCACCACTTCGGTGCCCTGGAACAGGCAGTTCTTGCGCTCCAGGACCGGCGTGGCGTCCTCGAGCACCAGATCGGATTTCTTGAACACGGCCTCGGCCTCGCCGGTGAGGGCCGCCTCCCGCACACCCAGGTCGGCGTGCTCGAGGAGGCGGGCATCGGCGGGCACCCGGTCGCCCGCCTCGAGGCGAATCAGGTCGCCGGGAACCAGTAGCTCGCTGCTGATCCGCTCCCAGCTGCCGTCACGGCGGACCTGCACCAGGGGCTGGGCCATGTCGCGGAGCGCCAACAGAGCCTGCTGGGCCTTGCTCTCCTGCAGGTAACCCAGCAAGCCGTTGAGCACCACGATCACCAGGATCGCGATGGCGTCCTTGGGGAATTCCTGCTGATGGATCGAAACGGCTGCGGAAACGGCCGCCACCGCCAGCAGCATGATCAGCATCACGTTGCTGAACTGGTCGCGCAGGATCTCCCAGGTGCTGCGACCCGCCGAAAGCTCCAGCCGGTTGGATCCGCGTTCGGCCAGGCGCCGGGAACTCTCGGCTGTATCGAGACCTTCTGGGCCCACGCCGAGTCGGTGCTGGCATTCCGCAACACTGAGACCATGCCAGGCCGTGACGCCCGGTCGGCCGAGCCCGGACTCAGCGGCCTGGGGGGCAGGGACAGAAATGGTCAAGGTGCCGGCGATCTGAGATGGGCCAAACAGTAACCATGACAGCGCCTATTTAGGTTTTGTTGGCCGTTACCCTGCGCACTTCCTCCCGACATGCCGATCGTCTCAAGACTCGACACCCTCCGCAGGGTGCTGATCGGTTCGCCGCTGCCCACCAGCGCCCACCACGAGGAGCGGTTCACCAATGCCGAGGCCCTGGCGATCCTCAGCTCCGATGCCCTCTCCTCGGTGGCCTATGCCACCCAGGAGATCGTGCTGGTGCTGGGTATGGCCGGCAGTGCGGCCCTGGGCCTCACAGTGCCGATCACCGGGCTGATCATCGGCCTGATGCTGATCGTGGCCACCAGCTACCGCCAAACCATCAAGGCCTACCCCCTCGGTGGCGGCTCTTACCGGGTGTCGCAGGACAACCTCGGCAAGATCCCCGGCCTGGTGGCCGGAGCCTCGCTATCGATCGATTACGTGCTCACCGTGGCGGTGAGCGTGGCGGCTGGCATCGCCGCCCTCACCTCCTACTTCCCTGGCCTCGACCCCTACCGGGTGCCGTTGTGTCTGGTGGCGGTGCTGCTGGTGATGGTGACCAACCTGCGCGGCGTGAGCTCCAGCGCCAAATTGCTCAGCTTCCCCACCTACCTCTTCTTGGGGGTGGTGATGATGATGCTGGTGGCCGGAGCCGTCAAATTCCTCGGCGGCACCCTGCCCACGATCGACGCTGAGCAGCAGACCCGGCTGCTGGCCCCGACCCTCGAAGCGGAGGGAGGAAAGCTGATGGCGATCGGACCGGTGCTGCTGATGCGGGCCTTCAGCTCCGGCTGCGCCGCCCTCACCGGCATCGAGGCGATCAGCGACAGCGTCGCCGCCTTCCGCCCAGTGGAGTGGCGCAACGCCCGCAAGGTGCTGACCGTGATGGTGCTGCTGCTGGCCACCATGTTCGGCGGCATCAGCGCCCTGGCCCACCACACCGGCATTGTCTACGCCGAGCACGGCCCCACCCTGCTGTATCAGTTGGGTGAGGTGATCTTCGGCAACGGCGTGCTGCTGGCGGTGCTGCAGCTGGCCACCCTGCTGATCCTGCTGCTGGCCGCCAACACCGCCTACGCCGACTTCCCCCGCCTGGCCGCCTTCCTTGCCCAGGACGGCTTCCTACCCCGCCAGTTGGCTTCGCTCGGCGACCGGCTTGTGTTCAGCAACGGCATCTTTGCCCTCAGTGGCTGTGCCGCCCTGCTGCTGGTGATCTTCAACGCCAGCGTCACCCGCCTGATTCCGCTCTATGCGGTGGGGGTGTTCATCAGCTTCACCCTCTCCCAGGCCGGCATGGTGGTGCACTGGTGGAAGCAACAGGGGCGGGGCTGGCAGGGCAAGGCCGTGGTCAATGGCGTTGGCGCCGCGATCACCGCCCTGGTGGGCCTGGTGCTGCTTTACAGCAAGTTCAGCTACGGCGCCTGGCTGGTGCTGGTGGCGATCCCGCTGCTGATCGCCCTATTCCTGCGCATCCGCAACCACTACGACTACGTGGCCCGGCGGCTGCGGATGTCGGGCGACAAGCTGCTCAAACTGCCGGCGCCGCCGGTTGATGGCGGCATGCCCACGGTGGTGCTGGTGGGTCAGCTGCACCGCGGCAGCTTTGAGGCAGTGCGCTTTGCCCGCAGCGTGGCCAGCGATCTGGTGGCGGTGCACGTCGATCTGGGCGGCGACCGCACCCAGGCCTTCATCGAGCAGTGGGAACGCCAGGTACCAGACGTGCGGCTGGTGGTGCTGCAATCGCCCTACCGTTCCCTGGTGGATCCGGTGGTGGATTTCGTTAAGCAGTTCGAATTGGAGCACCGCAAGGATCGCAACCGCTTCTGCATGGTGGTGTTGCCGGTGTTCGTGACCCAGCACCGCTGGGAAAACCTGCTCCATAACCAGAGCACGATCCTGTTGCGGCAGGCCCTGCGGGAGCAGGGCACCCGGGTGGTAACCACGGTGGGTTTCTATCTCTGATCCGGTTGTGCTCCGGTTGTGATCCGGCTTTGATTTGGGCCCTGAGCCGCGGATCAAAACCCTTCTCCCACTGGAGCCGGGCTGGCTCCGCGGGCGATAGGCCCTTAATTCGACAGGCGCCTACGGCTAGGGCTGCTGCACCGTCTTGGCGGCGGCACGGCGGCCGTGGTGCAGGGAGTCGGCGAAGGAGAGGGCCAGCAGCACCAGACCGATCACGCCGGTGAGCCATTCCGGCACATGCTGGTGGTATTGGTGCAGCACGATGCCGGCCAGCATCAGCCCCCCCAGGGCGCCGATGGCGTAGTGGGCGCCGTGCTCCAGGAAGATCAGCTGGTCGAGGGCCTTCTCGCGGCTGAGCATCAAGGTGAGCGAGCGGATGAACAGGGCCCCGAGCCCGAGCCCGGTGAGGATCAGGGCAAGGTTGGAGGTGATCGCAAAGGCGCCGATCGTGCCATCGAGGCTGAAGGAGGCATCGAGCAGCTCCAGGTAGAGCAGGCTGGCCAGGCCGCCGCCGGCGGCCAGCCGCGCCCCGGCCTGCTCCTCGTCGCCGAAGGCATCGGCCAGGGAGGTGCTCAGCAGCTGCAGCACCAGGCCGATCACCCCGGCCACCATCACATCGCCGCGCTGGGCGGCCGGCAGAACGGCGCACAACAGCAGCAGCAGCACCAGGGCCAGGGCGATCTCCAGGGCCTCGATCCGCCCCGCCGCGCTGAGGCGCCGCTCCAGCGGCCGCAACCAGTGCAACGTCTTGGCGTCATCGAAGAAATAGCGCAGGAACACCATCAGCAGGAACATGCCGCCGAAGGCCAGGATGCGCGGCTCCGCCAGGTCCAGCAGTTCGCGGTAGCGCTGCGGATCGTGCAGGGCCGCATCAAGGGCCTGGCCGATCCCCACCCCCCCCGCCAGGGACACCATCAGCAACGGCCCGGCGAAGCGCACCCCGAACACCGGAATCACCAGACCCCAGGTGAGGAAAAACTTCTGCTGGGCCGGGGTGAGCCGATCTAGCACCCGGGCATTGACGACGGCGTTGTCGAAGGAGAGGGAGATCTCCAGCAGCAGCAACACCAGGGTGATCCAGGCGGCCGACACCCCCTGCAGACCCAGCACGATCGCCAGGCCGGCGGCACAGCAGGCCAGGGGAAACAGCAGATAGCGCAAATAGCGCATCGGGAATCAGGGGCGGAGGGAACCTTGTCCGCGCCCATGATGAACCATGCCCCAGCCGGGGCCGTTCCGTTCAGCCTCCACCGTTGCCTCGCCAGTTGCCTCCCTAGGTGCCTCCCCAGTTGCGCTGAGTGTTGTGGTGTCTGCTGGTGGGCCAATCAGTTCGGCGATTGGTTCTTCTGTTAGATCGGCTAGTGCCCCGTCAATTCGTTCAGCTCTTGGTTGAGCTGGTGGTTGAGCTGGTGGTTGAGCTGGTGGTTGGGCTGGTGTTTCAGCTGTCAAGTGGCTTGTTGCGCAGCGTGTTAAGTGGCGTCTTGATTAGTCCGGTGCTTGATCCAAGCGGCCGTTCTCCTTGGGAGCCAGATCCGGAGATTTGGGCAGGCTCTCCAGCCGGCTGAGCAGCCGCGGCAGCAGCACCACCAGGGCCAGCAACAGCAGCGCCCCCAGCCCAAACTGCACCACCCCCTGCACCATCCGATCGAAGGGGATCCAGCGCCCCCCCAGCCAGGCCAGGCTCACCATGGTGCTGGACCAGAGCAGGGCACCCAGGCAATTGCAAACGAAAAAACGTCTATAAGGCATGCCCACAGCCCCCGCCATCGGACCCGCCACCACCCGCAGCACCGCCACGAAGCGGCCCAGCAGCACGGATTTGCCCGCATGCCGCTGGAAGCGCTCCCGCAGGCTCTCCAGAGCCCCGGGACCCTGGCCCAGCCAGCCCCCCACCCGCAGGATCAGGCCCCAGCCGGCCCGGCGACCCACCCAGTAGCCGATGTTGTCGCCCAGCATTGCCCCAGTGGCGGCGGCGGCGATCACCCCGATCGGATCGAGCTGACCACTGCCGGCGGCATAGCCCCCAAGCAGGGTCACCGTTTCACCGGGAAGCGGCAGGCCGGCATTTTCGAGCAGCATCGCCCCGAAGATCACGCCATAGCCCCAATGCAGCAGTAGCTCACGCAGGCTGTCCAGGCTCGGGGAGAATTCGAGCAAGCCCGGCGGGAATGGCATCGGCGGGATCAGGGCAGGGAATCGCTTAGGCCAAACCCTATGGCCCCGGCGCGTTGCACGCAGGTGGGGATCGCCGCTCTGTTGATGTCGTGCAGATCACCCGGCCCGCTGCTGATCACCTGGCCCAGCCGATCGGCCGTAGGCCGAGGGATCAGCCGCGGGCCAGGGCCTCGGCCCGCTGCGGTTCAGCAGCATGCCCAGCCAGGGCATGGTCCCCAACAAGCTCGGGGCATCGACCCTGCCGATGGACTAGAACAAAACAACGCCGCTGCCAAGCCGCTCCAGCCCAGCGGTGCCACGGGTTTCGTGATCAAGAAGGCAATGATCAAAACCCACGATTACACCGAAGCGATCGCTACGGAGGAAACAACACTGGCGCAGATCAGCACACGCTACTCAGCATTGATGTTGCTTAGCCATGCTTGCTTGAGGTCACAGCGCTCCCTTGCCAACGAGTAGCAAACAAGGATCAAGATGGTCCTCCAATGCTTCAAAGAGCCGGTCCACCTTGGCCTGCCATAGAATACTGGTGGCAACACTATAGTCAGCCAGGGTAACCAAGCCGCTACTCGCATCGCAATCAATGCACACGCACCAAAACTGCTTTAGAATGGCTGTTTCGCTGTATTTAGGATCGGGCAAGCTAACCGCTTGGCAGCCCATCAATCGATTCACATCGATATTGATGATCATCTGACTTAGGCTTTTAAGCCTGACATTGGACATAGCAGATTTAAAGAACTCAAATGGACTGACACCATCCGGGCTATCAGTGGAGTGGCGAACCGTATGACAATCGACGCCACTTGGGGCAACGGCTTTCAGATAGCGAGCCATGATCTCGCCAAGCTTTTCAGGCGTCGGGATCGCCGACAATACTTCACTGTAGGGGATTCTCAGGGTCTGCATGATGCGATCTGTACCCGCATCCTCCACGCCTAGCAAGTACAGAGACAATGCAACGGCACCGATGCTATTGAGATTGGTTGTGGCAACTCGAAAGATAGACGCAACATTATCATCACGAACAGGAAGGTAGTTCGTCATATCAATTGGCAAAATAATACAGTCTAGGCTGTCAAGCTTTGAAGCCAGGGCGCTGCGAGCCGTAAAGCGAAGCAAGCCGCGAGCCCGGTTCGAACTGCTATCGCGTTGGGCCATGGCCCGGTAGAGCCTGTCGATGCTGGTTACCCATAGTTTTCCATATTTTTTCGGATGCACATCGACCATGTGCACCATTGCGGTACTGGGATTATACTTTGCAATCAAGGCGAAGTGGCCGCCGTTGTTATTTGGAATATTGTGTGCAATGCCAACACCGAAGTTGGCGACCAAGACATCCTTAGAACCCGCCTCCTGCTCGGATTCCAGCAAAGCATCTACCAAGTGCTGAGCTGAAAAAATTTCTTCATCGAAGTAATAGCACTGGGCACCGACTTGATCCTTGAGCCCTCTTTGGTGAAGATAGATGCAGGCTACGTCATAGACTTCGCCGAGGGTCATGCCGTCGTTGACAACATAAGCACCTGGAAGTTTGCAATCCAAAAACAAGTCATCCACATGGGTCTTATAGCCGAGAGCGGTAAGGGCATACGCTACCGCTGTGATATTACAACAATTGATTGGTTGCTGAAAATCATGCATATGCACATTAATCAAATCGCCTACAAAGATGCTGCGTTTAAGGATCTCCTTGTGTTCTGCTGGCAGCTTTTGCCAGTTCTCTTTGTCGAGCTTAAGTAGCTTCGCGCCCTGCTCTGCAACCGCCTCTAGCCTCGAATTGATGCCATCGAGGACGAGATGTTCTTCAAAAAAGAAGTCATTTGAACGCAGTCTGCTAACTTCATCCCCTGCAAGCCTTAAGGAACCTCTGATCAAGACGGCTTTATCCAAAGAATCTAATCTCATTCTCCTCAGTGAGACGACAATGAGCAGATTTTCCACGGATTTCGATCACAGCAGTCCCTGCAAAGAGGTTCAGGCAGTTTCCACCACGCGTT
>CAIOGZ010000059.1 GCA_903858015.1 uncultured cyanobacterium | reverse complement strand
TTGCCATACCTCTGTTAAAAGAGTATCATCAGAATTACCAAAAATCTGATCGGTTGAAATCACAACCCTGTCATACCAATCTGCAGCTGCCGTACCGATACCCTGATTGGTTACGGTCCAACTCAGGGAGATGCTTTCATTTAATGCCGCTGAAGATGGCGCTGAAGCAGACGATATATACAGATCTGGGGCAAGAATGTTGATTGGCAGGGTGTAGACATTGTTGTTGTCATTTAATTCGGCTTCATAATTATAGTTGTCAGTCTTGATGAGTAGGTATTGATTGCCAATAGAGTTGCTTGGAAGTGTTACGTTTAAAGTTCGGTTATAGGATGCACCAGCTGAAAGCGGTGTCAATGAACCCTGCCATACCTCTGCAAGATAGGTATCATCGTTATTTCCGAAGATCTGATCTCCCGAAAGGACAATCCTGTCATACCAATCCGCTGAAGCCACACCATTGCCCTGGTTCGCCACGGACCAAGACAAGGCAATACTTTCAGACCAAGAAGCTGTGGCTGGCGCCGTAGCCGACGAGACAACCAAATCGGGGGCAACAATATCAATGGCAATTACGGATTGGTTGTTGCTCTCATTGCTTTCCAGCCGATTGTTTGTGCTATCAGCAGCAAAGATCAAATATCGATTTCCAGACTGCCCAGTTGGCAACGTAAGATTTGTGGTTACACTATAATTTCCTCCGGGTTCAAGGTCGGGTGCGCCCGAGGTCCGTGCGACCGAAGCCAGGGTGAGATCTCCAGCATCAAGGATATTGTCGCTAGAAAGGTAGACAGAATCAAACCAGCCTGAACGCTCTGTGTCAGTGGAGGAAATGTTGGTGACTGTCCAAGAGACGGAAAATGAGCTGTTGATCTTGATCTCTTGAGCCGGAACCAAACCTGAGATTGTAAGGTCTGCCCTCGAGAGGGCCGTCAAGGCAAGGGGTGAAATGGTGGCAACAACATTGTTGCTTTCATTGGATTCTGGAACGCTGTTGTCAATGTCTGTTTTCAATAACAGGTAGTAGTCGCCTGGTGTCAGATTTCCTGTCAGGATCGGCTGGGATGTGGTTAAGGTTACATCGAGACCATAATTTCCGGTCCGACTAGAAAAACCTGCTGACCTGATGTAGTATTCACCCGCGTAGGCAGTCGCTGGAAACGTATAGTTAATCAGGGAATTAAGACCGCCGCCCCCGTCGTCATCTTGTCGTAACAACGTTCCATTGCGATCGTAGAAATAGAGATAGGTATCAAATCCGTACATATATAGGCGTAGTTGATCACTTGGGCCAGCATAGATTCGGTAGTAATCGCCTTCATAGCTTGTTGAAATGCTGCCCTTGGCTTTCACTAAATAGGAATTAGTTGCCCCTGTTGGCAGAAAGTTCTGTTGTAGATTCAATGCTTGTGCGATCGAATCATTGGGCTCAGACTCGCTCACATATCCGGATGTGTCCGTTGGTAGTGGTGCGTTGAAGTCGATAGTGGCAGTTGCACTATCTGTATAGCTACCACCTGCGCTTAGGCTTCTTGATTCTGATCTTGTTGCTATGATAATATCATCAGCGCTAAGGATATTGTCTCTGGAGAGATAGATTCTATCGTTCCAGGTTCTGTTGACTGTGCCAAGATCGGCATTTGTGGTTGTCCAGCTTATGGTGAAAGGCTGTCCAAACTCGATAGAACCAAGTGCATTGCTTTGGCTGTCGACTGCAGTGACGCTATCAGCGCGGAGATCAACAGCATTGATGGCAACCGGCAGCGAAAATAAGTTATCTTCTTCGATTGATTCCGGTTGATTATTGTAGGAATCAGTTTTGAAGAGAAGATAGCCCAAGCCTGATGCCTGTCCGATATTTGGGAGTGTGATTTCAGTTGTTACGCCATAGGAAGAACTGGCCTCGTGATAGCTGTATTCAACATTGTCGACTATGGTGATGTCATCCGAGTTGCCAAAGATAGAATCCGAGGAATAAACTATCGTGTCGTTGTAGTAGTTCCATGTGGGCAAATCACCTGAGACGGCCACATTCCAGCCCAGGCTGATCCTTTGTCCCCATGTTAGGGGGCCGCTATAGATCTCTTCAGGGTTTGAGAGCAGTCGAATTTCCACCCCAGTCGCCGTAAGGTTGACCGATGGAAGCGCCAGGAATTCGACAAGTAGGGGGATGAGGTTATCGGTTTCTACAGTCTCGTACTGATTATCAAATGCATCTACTTGCAGCAGCAGATATCCAGAACCGACAAGATCACTTGGGATTGTGTATAGCAGGTTGGGATCACCTTCCACACTGTAATATGAGCCTGGATTCTCGGGAAAGTTTCCCTGCAAGGGATATTCGAAGGAGAAACCAGAGCTGCGCTCGGCAATAACAACGTCATCTGCGCTTATGCTCTGGTCACGGGAGAACAGTACGCGGTCACTCCAGGTTGGTGCCGTTGTGGCAACGCTGCCTGAATTGAAAACTGCCCAAGAGAAGTTAATGGCACTGCCTGTATAAAACTGCTGGATGATGTTGAGATCCGCAGCTGCAGTGAAGCCAATGCCATCAGCTTGCCCCTGATTAAAGACTGAGAAGGAAAATGGATCGGCAACCAGATTCACATCCGGCTGATTGATGGTTACTGGTAAGCCAGTTGTATTGTTGTTTGATTCTGCTTGTTCAGGGAGCAACCCTGTAGCATCAGTTTTGACATAAAAATATCCGGACCCACTGATGTCGTTGGGTACGGCGAGGTTATCGGCATTATAGGTGTATGCCCAGCCATTAAAAAGGGGCCAATAGCCTATAGTTGAGGCATCGATTTTGAAGGACGGGCCAGGGATATCATTATCGATGTCGTTGAGATCGGCATCATCGAAGGTCGGATCTGGCGAGAACCACAGTTGGTCGTACCAGAAGGGAGCCGCCGCCGTGCCAGCGGCGTTCGTGACGGTCCAGCTTAGTTGCAGGGGCTGGCTGCTCAGCAGGGTCTCCGCTGGCGTTTCAACATCGAAACTTACCGACAGATCTGGCAGGTCGTCAGCTTCGATGTAGACCGGGATAGGCGCCGAGATATTATCTGTATAGTTGGTTTCAATCTGATCGGCATCGGGATTCGTTTTCAGGAAGAAATAGCCATGCTGCGTTGGTTGATTTTCCGGAAGACTGCTCCCCAGGTAAAAGGTGTTGGACATCCCTGATGCCAGCACGGGCTGGCCCTCTTCTGGACGGCCTAGTGTCCAGAAAATCAGAGAAAGGTCGCTCTCGTCGAATGTTGCATCCGTGGAGAAGTATAATGAATCAACCCACTGGGTTGTGGTGTCATCAAGACCAATGTTAACTAGAGTGTAATTAAAGCTGTAGTCCCTCCCCCAAGTCAAGTTTTGGGTGGTGACTTCCAGGTTGGTTGGTGTGAGATTGATGTCGGCGGGACCAATGGAGATGGCCGTGGATGCCAGCACGTTGTCGTATTCGTTCGATTCGGTGATAGAGTTATTTGAATCAAGCTTCAATAAGAGGTATCCAGAATTGGACAATAGATCTGTGGGGATCCTAAGGTGATCGAAGGCAAAAGTGTAGTTGAAATAAAAATTGTTCGGATCGCCGATCCCTGGAAGGGGGTTGCCCGAGTATGCAGGGCTACCAAAGAAGGGTTTCGAGCCAAGCAGGACATCGCTTGGATCCAGTTCCGAATCAGTTGAGAAATAAATGCTGTCGACCCAGGCCGGATCTTCGAAGGGAGAAACCGGGGTAGCGGCATCGCCCGTATTGAGCGCCCTCCAACTGACGCTGACGGTGTCGCCGGGAATCAGCCGGGAGGGGAGGTTGAAATAGTCGTCGACAGCCAGGTTCGGCAGGGGCGCTACGACAGCCAATTCCACTGGCACCTGTTGACCGGCGAGGATGACCAGTCCATGGTCGTCCTCCTGCTTCAGCACCTTGAGTTGTGCGGCTGTCAGGCTGCGCCCTTGCACCAGCGCTGCCCAGATCGCTCCCTCGTCGCCGGTACTGTCGGAGGGATTGAAGCGGTCATCCAGATAATGACCGATTTCCTCGAGGAGGACATCCTTCAGCAGACCCGGTGGGCCAGTGAGGAGGCTCTCGGCCAGCAGAATGCGGGGCGGATTGGACGCATAGGCCCCATGGGCGATTGGAAGGGTGGTGTCGGCGACAACAGAGACAGGTGGCAGAGCTGCCAAGGCGGCGAGATAGGCTTCACTGGAAATTTCTTTACCGAAGGCGCTGACGCAGGCCTCATTGAAGCGAGAACTGAGACGGAAGCTCTCGAGCAGCTCAAGCGCTTCGGCAATGGCCCACTGAAGAACTGAGGTAGCCATCGAGGAAAGAGTAATTGTAATATTTCTGTAATTTAGCACTCAGACTTGCTTTTTGATAACCAGCATTGATCAGATTCGCTGATTTATCAGAATGCGCTTGCAGATCCGGCGCCAGCACTGACCTGGAGGGACGTTGCGCTCCAGGTCGTTCGTAACAAAACGCCATAAATCATCCCCACCGGCTGGAGCTGTGGGGTCGGATTAGCCTGTTGCTTGGGTTCCAAGGACAGCCCTTAGAGAGACTCAGCCAGCATTGACATGTGTTTCTTTATCAGCTCCATCCTGCCGGACTCGGCCAATATCAGCGCACTGGCCGAGGTCGTGGAACGATACGGCCGTGCGTTGAAGCCCCAGAGCAATCCCGCCCTGGAAGCCCAGCTGCAGCCCAATGAGCGGCTCCTGCTCACCACTGCCGGGCACTGCGACTGCGGCACAGCCTTGGGGGCCCTCGAGCGCAACGCGGCCCTGCTGGAGCGCCGCCGCAGGTCGGACGAGCGGAAGGAGGCAAGCTTGCGCCGGAGGGGCTGGAGGGTATCCAGGATTCAGCGCTGGCGCAACCAACGACAGAATGTCAGCTCCGCGCATGATCCACAGGCCGGGCTGATCGACTGGGAGCGGTTGCTCACCGACCTGCTGAGCCAGCCCCGCACGCCTTACGTCGGGCTGCTTCTGCACTGGTACGGCGGGGGGTTCGAGGAGCCGATCGCCCTGCAGAGCCGGGTCTCCCTGCCGCTCTGCGCCGAGAGTCTCGGCCGGCTCCGGGAGGACATTCTCGCCATTTTCCGGGTCGGCGGCGAGGCTGGGCATTCAGCTCCGCTGGCACCCGCATCGGTATGAACAGGCCCAAGGCTGTGCTGCAGAGATCGCTGCTGACCTAACCAGAGAGGGCATCTACGAAGACGGCGTCGTCCTCCCCTCCTCTGCCATGAACGCCCTCGGCAACCTGGCCCGTTGCCGCCCGGCTGCATCCGTGGCGAACCTAGCGCTCGCCACGGGACTGGGTTTCCCAGCCCGGGTGCTGCTCGATCAGTTGCAACAACCCATGGCTTCCGAGTACCGCTATCAGCTCATCGGCGCTGCTGCCATCGAGTAGCAATGCCAACTCATATGCTGCACAGTGGCGCTTGGGCATGGTTCATCTGTTTGAGGTGGCACTCAAACAAGCGAAACGAGCCTGGCCTCCTGGGGTCCCCGCGAATCTGGCGCCAACAGCGCTGAACTCGCGGGGCGTCCCACCCCCTGCAATGCCAGCCTGGGTGTGGGTGCCGAGGGAATTACACCACTACCGGGGAACGGCAGCGGGCCGTAGTATTGGGAAGAGATAGAAAAGCAGCCCATCGCACATGAAAACCTACGTAGCATTTGTCGCTGATAAATTTAATCAAAAGGAGCGGTTGCCAAGCTTTATTAATGATGACAACTTCGGCGAAGATCTCGCTCAATGGATCATCGCTAAACTTAGTCTGGCTGATGATATCTCGGCAGATCCTGATCCACTGCAGGAAGACTGGGGTTGGCTTGTCAATGTATCTGTTGGACAAGTCTCTGGGCATATCGGTCTTGGTGCTTATCAAGTTGAAACTCCTGAAGGCGTCAAAGATGGCTGGATGTGCTTTCTGGAAATGCCAAAAAACAGGAAACCTTCTTTACTCCTCAGTAAAGCCGAGTCAGGCGAATACAATTCCCGAATCCAAAAAGTCTCTGAAAAGATATTGCGAGACTTCAATGCCATGCTCGGTAATTCGCCTTCTATCTCTCAGATTCGCTGTCACAATGAGGCTGATTTTATGACGGGCAATGAAGATGATTGGACCGCAAGTCCGCTTGATCAAAACTAAGTTCATCGATGCTTCGCTGTTCCGCTGATCTGCTAGATAGGCAATCACAGTGAATGGGTTAGATTGTGTCAGTGGAACTTGGGTGGTTCAGCTGCGCATGAATCAGGTCGGCTCATGGGGATCGTAAAACCACAGAAGCGCTCAAGCCTCGGCAATCGACAGCTGGGGCGCCTTTCTTTCTCAAGGAGTTGATGGGTCTGCTGATCGAGCCAGCGGCGATCGAGGTGCCAGAGCTGATACGGACCGGGCCGCGCTAACTCCTGGCCCTGCAGGTTCTGCCAGTAGGGCAGTCGAGCAGTCTGCTGATCGATCACCAGCTGGAACGTGGGCTGCTTCTCGGCTGCCGCCAGGGGCAGCCCAGGTCACTGTTCTCAGCGCAGATGATCCGCCAGGTTGAGTTGAGCGTTCGGGGAGCGGCCCCCATACAGCAAAGTCACCCGGCTGAAATAGTGGATGGAGGGTTTCATCAGCCCAACCATGGCCAGCGCTTCGCTTTTGGTTCTTAGCTCAGAGACAACCGTGGCCAGGGTTCGGATCGGAGCTCCCCGAACGCAATCCCCCAGCTGCCAGACTGGCCCCAGCCAAACCGCAAACCCTGCTGGGGTGACCGGCAGGGCTCCACGGTGGAGAAACGGGCCTCGTTCAGTGGCTGCGACACCGGTCACTGCAGCAAGGGCGTCTTCGGCGGCCACTCCCTCACCGCTCCCGGCACGCCATCGCAGAACGTCTCCCAGGGAGCGGAACGTCAGCCAACCCTATCGTTAAGAGGCCGGGTTCTCCAATCATCCGCCGATCGCCAGCCCTCCGCTCCGCCGCCGGCCCGCTCAGGCCTCCAGGCCCTCGCGCACGGTGCCCGCATCGCACGCGATCACCACCTCGCGGCCCTCCAATCGAAAGCTTGCGTAGCCGGGATCGTCGCCTCGGGGCTCACCATGGCTGAGCCGGGGCCTGCCGTCCTCCGTCCAGCGGGCCTCGAACGGCAGAAAGGAGCCGTGATGCCAGAGCAGGCGCGCGCCGAAGGCGCGGCCCATGGCGAGCACGCGCTCGGCTGGGTCCATCCCCTCGGGGGGGGCAACTTCCTCGCCCTCAAACCAGCGGGCATAGGACAGCTGCAGGGTCTCGGGCTCCAGCGAAGCGGCCCGCAGCACCAGTAGGGAGGCCTCGGGATCCATTTGCAGACCTGCCGGCACCCGCAGCGGCAGGGTGTCGCAGAGCACTCCGAAGCCATCCAGCAGCTCGGCCAGTTCGGCGATACGACGCGAGTGGCCGAACCGCAGGCGCTCGACGCCGGTTTCGTCGATCACAATGGTGTCCGAAAGGGCTGTCACCACCAGCACCACCCCAAGCAGCACGAAGACCAGGGACACAAGGGCCGCCTTGGGGCCGCCGCGGGCGGGCGGCGACTGCCAGGCGAACCAGGCGCACAGAGAGAACAGCAGGATGCAGCCCAAACCGAGGCCCGCCATCCATAGTGGATAGGCCAGCAGCAAACGCGGCGGCGTGCCCCGGGCCCGCTGCCGCCGCCGGGCTGTGACCCGCGCCATCCAGGCCAGGGCCATGCTGATCAGCGAGGCGGTGAGCAGGGCCTGGATTAGGCGCGCCATCCAAGCCCAGGGCCCCTGGAGGCCGCTGGCTGTGGCAAGAAGCGCGGTCGCTGGTATCGCATCCATCGCTCCAGTCTCATTCACCTGAGTTCGCCAAAGCCACTCGGGCGCTCTCCCGGGCCAGCGGACCGTGGCTGGGTGAGCTGATCACGGCCCGCAGTGCCGGGGCGGCAGCGGGCGGGAGGGGCCGGATCCGTCCCAGTTCCCAGGCGGCGGCAGTCGCCAGCCAGGGCTCCTGCAGGGCCGCGACGATCGGGGGCAGACAGGTTTCGCAGCGGATTGCCGCCAGGGCCCGCAGGGCGGCTTCCGCCACCGCGTCGCGGCACACTCCCTCACGCTGTTTGAGGTACTCAGGCGAGCGGCGGTCGAGGCTGCGCAAGGCGGCTGCCACTTCCGCATCCTGAAACACGTGCCGGGTGCGGTTGGGCTGTTGCCGCTGCAGACGTTCCACCACCGCCCGTCTCGCCAGCTCCTGGTCCAGGGCCAGCACGGCCTGTTGGCAGGCCCGGGCGCGCCCAGGCCGGTCGGCGATGCGCGCGTCCAGCACGGCGGTGATCTGCCCGGCCTGGTCGCTGGCCAGCGGACCCAGCGCCTGCAGCGCCTCCAGGGTGACCCGGGCATGGGCAGGCTGGGTGGCCAGCACCCCGGCCAGGGGCCCCAGGGCCCGCTCGTCGCCGATGCGCCCGAGGGCCTCGATCACCGCGCTCCGCACGGATACGATGCCGATCCCGGTATAGCCATGGCCGGTGTCGTGATCCCCGGGGCCGGAGTTGAGGACCTGCAGCAGCGCAGGCACGGCGGAGCGGGCGGCCGGACCCAGCTGGCCGAGACAGCGGGCCGCATCGGCCCGGCTGGTGAGGTCGTCGTCCCCATCCCACAGCCAGCTCAAGAGGTTGGCGGGAAGGGCCCCATCCCGGCGCAGGTTGCAGCGATCACCCTCCGCTCTGAACCGGAACGACATACCCTCAAGCTGCCCGACCAACGCATGCACCGAAGGACGCTCGGACTCGCGCTGACAGGCCAGCAGGCCGATCAACACAGCAGGTATGGCCAGCCATGCCCACATCCCGATTACCGCTCTGACCATGGTGTTTTCTGATGGTAGGCGTGCCGTGGTTCTCCACCAAGGCTGAGCATGAGGAGTTTGCAGAAAAACCCAACAAAGGTCGTTTTCTCCCTTCGCAGAGTTCATATCTCGCTGATTTTGACGTCAGACACGCCTTCTGGCGCTTTGACGCCATTACTCTCCGACTTTTGGAGGACAACTCCACTGCTGTTGACCTGACCACTGTCCCCTAGGTGGCAGTACGAAACCCGTCCCTAGGGGAGCTGCTGGCCCTGTTCGACCCCAAGGACCCCAACGTCTCCCTACATCAGCAGATCGTCGCCCAACTGCAGCCGCAGCGGCACCACCTTCATGGCTTCGGCCGCTCCACCAGACCCTTGACCATCACCAGGGCGTCCACATAACCCAGCCGCTTGTGGCGGAAGGCCCCCGGCAGGGTGCCCACCACCTGAAAGCCGTTGCGCTGCCAGCAGCGGATGCCGGCGGTGTTGGTGCTCACCACCAGGTTGAACTGCATCGC
>CAIOGZ010000058.1 GCA_903858015.1 uncultured cyanobacterium | reverse complement strand
GTGGGCATGGGTCGGTGCTGGTTGGACTCAGGTCCATCCGTTTTGACCAGGGCCCAAAGCCCGAGTTTCTCTTGCATCTCTTGCAGTCCTTCGCCCGTGTGCAGCTGCTGCAGGTGTGCAGGCACCGCAGGGCTCCGGTCGGCAGCGGCCGTCCTTCAGCGTGCCACGGCTGTGCCGTGGCGTGCATCGGCCAGCCGCCGCCGCCCTCCGCTCCGGGTCCGGTGTGGGGGTGGCGGGCAGGGCTGCTCTCCCGCGGCTGCGGTGGCCGGGCGGCTGGCAGCCGTCGGGGTGCAGGGGTGAGGCCCAAGATTGCCTCGCGCGGCTGCGCGGGTGTCGATCGATTAGGAACGTATTTGGCTGCATTGGTTATCAAGCTGCTTGGCCCATCAGGGTGGCTGCGTTTTGGGCAGATCGCCTGCCCCACAACCGCCCCGCTCGCCCATTAGTGCTTTTGTACTGCTAGAATAAGAGTCGCGCCAAAGGCCACGAGCCCATCGCCGGCGGCAACGAAATCCTCGGACAACTTGCCCCGTTCGTTTGCTCTGTAGCCCATGAGATTGTCCTCTGCTGCAGTGGCCCACGCCGCTGCATTGCCTCTGGCTGGCCTGTTGCCGCCGCCGGTTGTTGTTCATCGCTCGGTCGTCATCGTCGCCGCCGGTGGCCGTGATCTCTCCTGGCCCCAGGAGCGGATCGCCTCCGCACTCCTGCAGCGAAGTGGCGACCGGTCGGTCCATCTGCTGCTCCATGGCGGTGCCCGTGGGGCTGATCAGGCCATTGGCCGTGCTGCCCATCAGCTCGGCTGGCCAGTTCAGTCCCTTCCTGCCGAGTGGGGTCGCTATGGCCGCAGCGCCGGGCCGATCCGCAATCGCCGCCTCCTCGAGCAGGCCCTTGCGGAAGCCCAGGCCCACACCTCCCCGGCATTCAGTGCCTCGGTGTTGGTGATCGCCTTTCCCGGTGGGCCGGGCACGGCCTCGCTGGTGCAGCAGGCCCGCCGCTGCTCCTCCCGTTCGCCGGTGCCGGTGGTGGTGATGGAAGTGCCGCCGCCGTTCCCGCCGGAGCCCCTCGCCGCCTGAGCGGCCCTTGCTGCCCCGTTCTTCTCGCTCTCCTCTCCTTCACATCGTCATGTCCGTTCTCACTGCGCCCGCCGCTCCAGCCATCCCCAAGTCCTCCGGCCCTGTCTGCTCCCTGCAGCGCTCCGGCTCCCTCTGGCAGCTGGGAATCGAGGCCCAGGAGCTCACCACCGCCATCGGCCAGCTCGCCGAGCAGCTGGAAGCCGACGACGAAGCCGCCCGCTCTCAGGCGCTCGGCGAGCTCGAGGCTGCCCTGCTTGCAGAAGAGGGCAACAAGGCCGCCCTTGCCGCCAAGGCCGATGCCACCTGCTGGGTGATCGAGCACCTCCGCGGCCAAGCCTCCTACCGGCAGCAGCAGGCCAGGCGGCTCAACGAGCTCTCCCGCTCCGATGCCTCCCGGGCGGATGCCCTGGAGGACTCCCTCGTCCTGGTCCTCACCCGTCTCCAACCCAAAGCCACCCGCTTCTCGTTCCCGAATCACGAGCTCAGCTCCCGCAAGTCCCAGGCCGTCGAGATCGAGGACGAGGACGCCCTGCCCCCGGAGTGGCTTGCCCTCAAGACCACAAGCCAGCCCGACAAGGCCGCCATCAAAGAGGCCCTCAAGGCCGGCCACCTCATCCCCGGCGCCCAGCTGATCTCCCGCCGCTCCTGGCGCATCCACTGAGGGGCCAGAAGCTCCTCGCATCTGGGGTTCCGGCGGTGCAGCCGGGCCCCTTTCCTCCTCACACCATCACCGTTTATCGCCATGACCGTCGCCGCTCCTTCCACAAACGGCACCAGCCGGCCAGCCGCACCTCGCCCTTCCCAGCGGCCCCCATCGGCGCTGGAGCTGATCCGCTCCACTGATCGCCCTGGGGAGGCTCCAGCACCAGCCACGGCATCGTCACCCGCACCGGAAGCTCCTCAGGCTCAGCACTCCGGCTTCTCCCCCGTGCAACTCGCTGCCCTGGCCGCTCCGCTTGATCGGGCCAACGTCCGTCAGCGGGAGCAGGGCCGCGGAAAAGTCGCCTATGTCGAGGGATGGTTTGCGGTGGCTGAGGCGAACCGCATCTTTGGTTTTGACGGCTGGCAGCGGCAGACGATCGCCGTTCGCTGTGTCGCCCAGGCCGAACGCCACATCGGCCGGGATCAGAAGCCCGGTTGGGGCGTCACCTACACCGCTCGGGTTCGAGTCACCGTCACTGCCGGTGGGCTGACACCCCTGGTTCGGGAGGGCAGCGGCGCCGGCCACGGCATCGACGTGGACCTGGGCCAGGCCCATGAATCCGCTCTCAAGGAGGCGGAAACCGACGCCATGAAGCGGGCGCTGATGACCTTCGGGAACCCGTTCGGGCTTGCCCTCTATGACAAGCAGCAAAGGCAGGTCATCACTGCAGGAGGTCAGGGAGAGGGGGCGCAGCGCCCAGCTATGCAGAGGCCTCCAGCCAACCGGCCGGCGTCAGTCCCTCTAACTGCGTCCAAGGCCTCCTCTCCCCCGGAGCGCGTACCGGCCACGGCCCTCGCTCAGTCCCGATCGGCCCCTGCTGACCCCGGCCAAGTGGCTCTCAACGCCGAGGTGATCCAGCACCTCCACAGCACCCTGCGGGCCCTCCCCCGGCCCCTGCTGGAGAGTCTCACCCGGGCCTTCCGCAAGCGGTTCCAGGTGCCGGAGGAGGCGGTGACCATCGCCGACCGGATCAACCAGAAAAGCCATCACGACTGGATCGAGGCGTTCCTTGTGTCGCACCGAGAGGTGCGCCAAGCAGAGCAGCGGTAGTCACCAGCAGTGGATTGATGGCCGCGTCAGGGGGCTCCACCTGGAGTGGGGCCTCATCGCATCACCTGTCCACCGTGAGCTCAGCCAGCGCAGATCAGGGACTCGATCGAAAGCTTGGAGAGTTGCTCAGCTACTTGATGCTGGACTTCCTCACTCTGCTGACTGAGGGGCAAGACCTCCAGGCATGGACTCCCAGAGGTCAGCCTGATCTCCTGGCCCTTCATCAACGCCAGAATCCTGGGATCCTCAAAGTTGGCGCCGGTCGCAAAGACCAGATGCCTGTCGTGGTCTGCATCAAAGACGTAGCCCACGACGTAGAACGTCCCGTCGGGACTTGTCGCGCTGGTCACCACCTCGTGGAGAAAAGCTCGGGTTGGTTGCATCGCCATCGCTTGGACTCCTCTTCAAGCGAGGGGGCTGCTGCTGCACCACAGCCGCACCCTCGGGGGTGCAGTTCGGTGCGCCGCGGTTTCACTCGATCGCTTCTGGCAGAGCGAGGGGCGGAAGGAAGTGGACTGGTCGGGCGGCGTGGAAGGCCCGGAATCACTGGCCATGGGCTGACTGCAGAGTCATAAACAAGGGCCCGCATGGGTAGAAGCAGAGGGCTCCAACTCCCCCCAGCCTTTCTCGTTCCGAAAGGCCGGCCCCGCGGACTTCAAGGTCTAACACCGGGTTTTCGAGCACGACACCACCGGTAGCGTCAAACCGCTTCACGACTTGCCACATTTGGTGGTCAGCCGTAAGATCGCCCCACTTGGAGGGTGGCTCCGAGAGTTGTCGCGCTAGGGCATCCCAAGAACCGCCGCAACCTGCAGCCAATCCCGAAATCCAGAGCCATTGCGCCACAACGGTTCTCATCCATTCTCAATAAGAGCTTGTGTCAGCCGAGAAACTGGCTGCCCGCATTGCCTTCTCCCTTGCTCGGGGCCGTCTTGGTCGCGGCGCGACCCCGAAGCCCAGCCCGTGCCTGATCTTGTCGACCGCCGGCAGGCGCACGTCCATGGCATGCGCCACTACTAGTACACTTGTACTTCCATGGTGTCGCCGATGGCGCTTCATCGTCCCCGCCCAGAAAGGCCAGTCGGTCGAATTGATCTGCCAGTCGAGGAGTGGCCCTTTCTGGACCAGGAGGTGCTGGTGCAGGCCCGGAGCCGCAAGGTCTGCATGACCTGCCACTGGTTCCAGCACCAAGCAGGTGTGAACTGCATCCCGCTGCTCACCTGCCAGCTGAACCAGGGCTTGATCGCCCACGGCGAGCACCTCACCAGCCGCTGCCAGGGCTGGACCGACGACATGGCCCGCCAAGCGGGCAGGGCATCAGATGTGGCTTGATCTGCCATGGACGACGAGGAGGTCGAAACCCGGCTGGGCCGGCTGAACTGCATCGCTCCCCCAGAGGAAGTGCGTCAGGCAGGGGGCGGTCATGGGGGGCTGGCCCTGGGGCTGGCGATCACGCCACTCGGTCTGCCCCGGCTTGCGCACCACGCAAGGGCTGACGCGAGTCGCTCCGCTGCGCTGCGCGACCCTTGCATGGTGCTGGCGGCGCCGGGGCTCAACGGCGGTGTCGTTCGCCAGCCCAGCCATGGCCGCCACTCCCCTGGTCCGGGCCTGCCCGATCCGCATCATCTCGGTGCACTTGCTCGATGCCGCCGGCCAGCTGCTGCGGGTGCTGTTCCTCGATCGCGAGGGGCACATCAGCGCCCAGCCGCACTACCTGCCCCGGGCCGAAGCCCTGATCCTGGCTTCCAATCAGCGGATCGTGCTCGGGCCCCAGGCCAGGGTGCAGGTGCTCTGAGGCGCCTGGGCCTCTCCCGGCTGGCTCTGCCCGCCGGGATGCCATCAAAACCTGTCACCAGCTACCCAGAACGCGGATGGCCAGGTATAAATCTGCCAATTGCGACAGCCTGTGCCCGGCTACGCCATCAGCACTGCCACCGAGGCTTTCTTGTCGATAGCAGAAGCAGGCTTTGCCCGGAGCCTCCAAGCGGCGATTGCTCTATAGCGAATGCCGATCCCTTCCTTCGATTCGTTTGGCCTGCTGCCTGGTGGCATCCACGAATGCACCATCAAGGAGGTTGAAGTGAAATTGGCCTGGAATGACGAGCGACGTAGGCTTACGGCACTGCTGCAGGAGTTCATCGCCGTTGAACTGGCACCGCGGTTCACCGTGCTCCCTCCTGTTGTGCTCGATGGCAGTTATGTGAGCAAGAAACCCAGCCCAAGCAACATCAATCTCGTCCTGGAGCTCAGTGACCTCTCCGATGGCGATAAGTGGGAGGGGCAGCTGCTATTCCTGCGGACAGCCGAGCTGTTTCGCCGCTACCAGATCGAAATGCTCCCTGGCTTGAAGGGCCTCCAGCAGGACTTCGTTGAGCTCCTGCAAACCGTGCGTCCTCAAACAGCCTTCGAAAAGGGACTCCACCACGGCCACCGCAAAGGGGTGTTGAGGTTGACCTGATGGGCGGCTGGATCGAGGCGACAGAGGCCAAGGCCCGCATCATTCACCAAGAGCTCCAGTCCGCTCGGGAGCTGGCCAGGCGCATGGGAAAGGAGCCGGAAGAAATCACCGGTCCCTATCTGGAAATGCTTGGCAAGCTCTACCGCGAGGACTTTCCCTACGCCCTGCTGGCCGACAACGCAGATCTGATAGCCCGCTACCGCGGCCCGGGCGTCGCCCATCGAGAGCCGCCTGTGTCGCTGGTGACGACTGTGTTCGGAAAGCTCCGGGACGAAATCCAGAAGGTGGCCAAGGCGATCGCCGGAATGGAGGAGAAGAAGGTGCGCTGGCCGGCCGATCTGGACCCCCAGCTGGCGGGGGTGACCTACGGCAGCCTGGTGGTGGGCATGCGAGTGCCTCGCCCTGGGGATGTGGGCGCCGACGGGCAAGCAGTGTTGCCTGGAGTGAGTGATGGCCTCTACCGGGCGGTGCAGACGGCCGTGCAGAGCCTCCCGGCAATTCCGCGCCTGATTCAGGACGGCCAGATCAGTGACGCCATCTACGACCAGTTCCCAGACCCCGCCGTGCGGGACACGGTGATGGTGGCGGCCAGGCGTCTGGCGCCCTCCGCGCGGAACAAGGCGATCAGCGAACTGTTCCTCAGCGGCCCGCAGGCCAGCGAAGAACTGGGGCCAATCCAGGCGCTCACGAAGCAAAGCCGCCAGGTCCTGGGCCGCAGCCTGAATACGCCCAGCAGCCGGCGCGAGAAGAGCAACGGTGAGTTCGAGGGCGTAGTGCGGGAGGTGGATCTCGATGCCCGACGCTTCGAGATCCGAGGGCGAGGGGCCAGCAGCGGCATGCGCTGCATCTATGAGCCCGTCTACGACAGCCAGATCATCGGGATGCTCAATGCCGCTGTGCGTGTGAAGGGCAGCTATGAGGCAGCGGCCGATGAGCAGCCCAGACTGGTACGGGTGGAGCAGATCACCGTCACCCTTCCGGCGGGTCAGCAGCTGGAGCTTGAGGTTGAGTCCTAGTCCCGCCTAAAAAAACTTCGGGCCCAAGCGAGTGTTTTTTCTAAAAGGACTCCCTATGCAATTGGCCAGCAGCATGGGGATCACTGGCTCTTGACGCAGTAGCTGCCCGAGCTGAATCAATCCAGCGGGCAGGACTTACCCGTCTTTTGAATGACCTCGCGCTCGCTGCTGGGGCTCCTGAGGCAGTAGTTGTGATGGCTGACCGTATGACGCGAGATGCCCAGCTCCGTCGAGATCCGTCGTCTGCTCCAGCCCCGCTCCACCAGCTGGCGCATCACCGCCACCTCCACTGGGGTTTCCATCACGCCCTCCAGCCAGACCATCAACGCTGCTGTATGGGCATTGGCCGCCTTGGCCAGCCAAAACCCACACCAGCTGTCGATCGTTTCTCCGCCACTGATGTCCCTTGCAAGAAAGAGCCGTTACCAGCGGCTAACGCGGCCTGGCCGGTGTCAACTACATTGGCGCTGACCCAGTTTTCGATGTCGGCTGACACATGCGATGCACGACGAGAACCACCAGCATTGCGGGCCAAACGATTGGCGCCAAATCCTTGCATGAATCACATTAGAGGCAGCACGACAGACATTAGTGATGGCATGGATCCGACTTCCTGGCCTCCTGACTGGGCTTAGGTGAGAGCTGAATCTCCAATGAAAAAATCTTCCTCCTTCCCGTTCAATGTGACCCCATCAGCCCAAGTCAAACCAATACAATGCCCTGTGGCTGTGGATCGGATGAGATAAGAAGGATGCATGGAAGCACGGATAACCTCATATTCACGGTTTTGCCAGTGCACCATCAGTCCTTCATCGACCGCCCTGCGGATCTCGGCAAGCTTCATGGCTGAGCCAGCTTCAGCAAAGTAAACACGAAGTGTAACCACCATCCCTGAGAACTGGTCAACCCGAAAAGGGCATGGGAGCAACCCAGCGGCATCAGGGACGATTGGACCAGTTTACACGAGGATTTGATACACTTGTGTCAGCAGCTGGGATGGCCTGATGGCTGCGGTCACACTGAGTCAGTTTCGGGCGACGCTTAGGCTCACCTGGGTCGATGCCGAGGGTCGCGAAGAGAAGGTCTTCAGCTACTGGAACAATGAATCCGTGACGCACGACGTGTGCAACAGGGAGGAGGCTCTGCACATCGTCAGACGTCTTGACGGTTCTTTCTATCTCCAGATCGCAAACATCGTTCAGGAAGGCTCACTGGAGGAGCTTGAGGAGGCATTATACGAATGGGCCAATGACGAAGGCTGGCTGGACTGAGGCATCGACAAATCTATTTTGATTTTCTTAGGAGCCTTGGCTAAAACGAAGGCTAAACCAATGATCATGCCGAACAGCGGTGGAACAGCGTCACCGATTAGCTTGGCGATAGAATTCCGACCTATAGTCTCACCATTGAAAAGGAAAGTATCAGGAAAGCCTTGGATTCGCGCGGCTTCATGCGGTGTTATGGTTCGTCTTTGTGTGGGATGGATGTATCTACCACGGCCAGGTGAATTCAGGCCAGTCGTTATTGTTCCGGCTGGCTGATCGGGATGCAGGCGGCCATAGACAGAAGGATAACTGTGCCCATCCTTGTGACAATCCGGGCGTTGGTCGTTCGCGAGGTTGTATGCGTTGTTTTCAAACAACCAGTCGATGCGCTCCATATTTGTTCTGGAGAGTTTTGGTGCGCTGTCGAAGATTGTGGCGCTAGATTGCCCTTCGAGATCGCCTATCGCATCCATTACTGTGCGGACTTTTGCTACCTCAAACTGACGTAGCACCAGCAATGATTGGGGGGCATCGCCAAGCGAAGCCATCAGGAAGAAGCGCTTGCGCGTCTGGGGCAAGCCAGTGGTGGGGCCGTCAAGCACGATCGAGTCCACTTGATAACCACTTGACTCCAGGAGTTCATGGGCGCGTTGGACGACCATGAAGTGGTCGTTCTGGACGTCGAGTACATTTTCGATTAAAATATTGCGTGCTCTGAGGGAAACGGCCAAGGCGACCGTTGTCAGATATAGCAGGTTGCGTGGATCCTTGCGGCGAGTGTGGTTATTCAGGTTCGAATGACCTTGGCATGGGGGCCCGGCAATCACGAAGTCGGTGCGACCGACTTCTGCAAGCAAGGTCTCGGCACCGGTAAGGATCTCTGGTGGATAGGCAAATCGTGCCCTGCCGTTTAGTAGACGGATGCTGTAATCCACTTGCATCGCCACGCTGTCCTGCGATGTGACCTGTGGAGAGAAATTGTTGGAATAGACCTCTAGAGCCTTCTCGTCAACGTCAAAGGCATGTGTGACAACTGGTCGGATTCCTTGATGGAGCAAGGCATTACGCATTCCCCAAGCGAATCCTCCGCAGCCGCAGAAGAGATCGACGATCCTCGCGGTGCTAGTTGGCTTTGGGTAACGGATTGGTGTCCCCCGCAGCTCGGCAATGTCCCAGGCCATACGTGCATCGTCGAGATGCTGCAAGTCCCGAGGAATCTCCAGGCTGGCAACAAAGCGTTCTCCGGCTCGTTCGACAATCCGTTCGATGCGTGGCCGATCAACGGGACCAACGAACTGGTGTAGCAGTCGAAGGCATGCCCCCGAGTCAAGGGAAGCTGTCGTGGTCATGCTCATCGGTCCAGGCCCTCCGCAAGAGTCTCAAGCTCTAGCCTGCAATCCGCTTCATTTAGCAACTCAAAAGCAACCACGGCGTGCCGGAGTTTGATGCGCTTGGCCAGTGCTCGCATCCCGCCCTCGCTGCTCCCCGATGGCTTCAGCCGCGGTTTACTTTCATTCTCCGCTGGGAACTGGAACCGGAGCAATGCTCGTAAAAGTTGGCGGCAAGCAGAGTAATCAGCTCTTAGCACGTGGCTTCTCCAGAAGTCGAGATCGCCGAGTCCTGCGAGGGCGTAGGGGTCCTCGTCGTCGGGGTCTACCGACAAGTCGGCCCGGAACCAAAGCCGGCTCAACAGCGCATCCCAGGGGCTGCCTAGTCCCACGTGTTCAGGTCGTAGAGACTCATGTCGAAGCTCAATGATGGGTAGCAAGGGCCCAAGGGACAACCATCGCCAGAAGCCCGGATCGGCAACAGCATCTGCTGTCGGAGCCAGGTTGCTATGGAGCAATACGCAGGCTCGTGATTCGAAAGTGGCATTGGCCTGAAGACCATAAGCAGCGTGCAGGTCGATTAACTCTCCCAATAG
The DNA here is from genome assembly GCA_903858015.1 of uncultured cyanobacterium. GTDB lineage: Bacteria > Cyanobacteriota > Cyanobacteriia > PCC-6307 > Cyanobiaceae > Cyanobium. Next base: position 20,950 of record CAIOGZ010000058.1, on the reverse strand, counting down.
ATCATCTAGCTCAATCTTGGGATCCCAGTTAGGTGACTGTATTTGCACTACGGCTGATTCTATGAGGACCTGTTCGCCACTTTGAAGGGCATCAAAAGCTGCAGCTGCATTCAATGCCGGAAGAGATGGATGGCTCATGCCGCTGATTCTCTCCGCCGGATTGCTCGCCACTCGTCGGTAGCTGCAACGAGCTGCTGAGCCTCCGCCCGAATACGCCCAGGTTCCTGCCGGTGCCAGCGCCGAATATCCTCAAGCACTTCCATCGGATCCTGAGCGGGGCGTGCGAAGGCCTTGGCTAGATGGCCAAGCAGCCCGTGGGGATCCTCTGGAAAAGGCGTATCGCCCTGAAGCTCCATAACCACACGCACCAGCTCAGCGAGGATGTCAGAAGCCACGTAGTCGGCATAGGAGCGGGCAATCGGGTTGCCGCGTTCCAGCCCGTTCATCACGGTGCGAAGGTCTTCCGACAATGTGACTCGTATGGCGGCGGCAGGATCCGTCTCCGGAGTCGCCCCCTCCACCAACTCCAGCCACCAGAGGGTTCCCTTGGGCAAGCCGCGATTCAAGAACCAGGCGGTTCCGGAGTAATTGATAGGAAAGGGAGCCTCCTTTTCGGCGCAACGAAACTCGACCACACTGCGGGCTATAACAGTTCCTTTAGCCTGCGGTCGACCTGATACGGACGGCAATGACTCCGCCAGCGTGATCAGCAGTTCAAGGCGAAGTCCCCTTGCTCCCAACAAATCGCAACTGCTGTAGGGATCAAGCAGCGTCGAGATCGTTCCGCCATTCATTTCGAAACGAGCCTCTTCCATAATAGCAAGCCGGCGCAGTTGGGGATCCTTCGCCACGAGAGCCCACTTGAGCTGATGTGGTTCCAGGGCAAGGCGCTCAGTCGCTTCGTCTAAGTCAAACTCAAAGCGAAGACAAGTTCGACATTCCGCTATGCGCTGATAGCCGAGATTCACAGCACCACTTCCATCAAGGGCGGGGATCTCGCTACCGAGATCTGGATCGATGCTCAACCGCAATAAGTCATCACATCCCTGAAAAGGTAGGGCATCGTGGAATGTGCGGAAGATCATTTGAGAGTTCATGCCGCTATCTCCTCGCCTCCTGTAAATAAGCGCAATCGCACACCATAGGGATGAGGGCCGATGCGAACCGGTATCGACTGGGTGTGGCCAGCGCATAGCGTAATGTCAAGCACTGAAGTCCTCGACGTAATTGAAGTCTCGGAGCATTCATCTCCCAGAACTGTAACGGCGATACTATCCATACGGACCAGACGATCGTTGCCGATACTGGCCGCCTGCAGCGTGAGCCGCACGTCCTTTCTCGCGTCAGCAGTTCCCATCCAGTCAATCAAGATCTCACCGTCGGTCACGAAGCTGCCATCTGTCAGGGCAATTGGGTTGTTCGGCTGGAATCGGATATGGATCGGTTGCCCTTTAGATGCCTTTCCGCTCGCCCTTGCCTGAGAGGGCAAAGCATCAATGCAGCTCCCACCGCCACCCAACAGAAATCCGAGGGAGCGTTCCAGCGCGATAGCGCGCTCAGGTGCATTATCCAAGGATGGAAGAAGAGATGTTTGATATCGACGCACATGACGATCCAATCGCTTCAGCAGCGAGGAAACCGATTCCCGCCCAGCATCCGATAGACGGGCAGAAGATGGGTGCCAATCATGGTGAGTAATTGGCTCGGACAGCATCAGGGTGTGATCAAGGGCCTCGCTAGCGACGTAAGTGGCAGCTACAGGTAGTCCTCGCGAACCAACACGGCGATAGGCAACAACCATGCGGCTCCCACGTATCAGGGCCATTGCATCAATGAAACGAGCACACCGTGCATCCTCGTCACGAATATTCGGCGGCAGTTGAGTCATGGCAAGGCGGCCGGCGGGTACGGTGCTGGTGTTACTACTTGATCTCTGATCCAGGTCCGGCGTGGCATGGATGATCGGCTTGAGCTCAGGTGAACTCAATTCCTTGGAGTTTCGGAAGAAGTCACCACTGGCCGCATCGAAGCATCGAATAAAAGGAACAATTTCTGCACGTCTTAGTGGCCTTGGGTGGGTAATGAGGCTTTCGTCCACGTCCTCGTCGATCAGCTCGACTTCCAGGGTGTGCTGAAACAGGCGGGGCCACCACCAGTCCTCTACCGCACGCTGCAGCTCGCTTGGCGATGCGGTGCACCCGAGGATCGCGATAGTGGTTCCACGGTCGACATCTTTCCTAGCAGGAAAGGCGAAACGCTCGGCCATCGACTGAGCCGCCTCGTTGGCAAGGGGATCCGCCCGATCGGTAAGCGCATGCCCGAAGAAACCACGACCAGTCCACAGACGGCCGTCGGTCTCGTGGAGAGGAAAATGACAGACACCCTGGAATCGAGACCACTGGTTTTCGCCGATGTGGCCCTCAAGTGGCAGTTCCCCCTGCCTCTCAAAAGGTTGAATCACGGTATGGATGAAAAAACATCGCAGTAGGGAAGCCCTGGCGTGAGCACCTTTGCCCAGCCCGTAGGATCCGCCCCCGGTATCCTTGGCGCGTGCCTTTCCTTGAAAGCCGAAGTCGTAAACGAACTTGGCGAAGTCGGAGTCTTCGTCAGGACGATCAAGCCGACCACCAAGTCCAGTGGTGCCGTAGTCTTCAATGAAGAGGATCGGGAGCTCACGGAGATCGTCGAGCCAACGGTCGTAGTCCTCTGAGAGGGCTCCGTCAATGCTCCATGCGCGCCGTTGGAGCTCGTCCAGCTGCAGGCCTTGCACCAGCCGATCCAGGGCGGCTTCCCGGAGCGTACGCTTGCGGAAGACGACCCGAACCTCCTCCCGCTCCCCTCCAGTACCAGCCACCGGAACCGCAGCGTCGCAAGAGTTCTGGATTGCCTCTCGTACCAACAAATCCTCCAGGCCCAGACCTGAAGCGGCGACGGCATTCGGCACGGTTTCGCCGGAGGCTCCTCCTAATCGTCCCCTCTTCTCGAAGAACCAACGCGGGGCTTCTTCCGATCCACCGTTCGGATGCGGCGCACGATCGCTCGCTGATGGGGAGGAAGGCAATGCGGAGCTCCGGCGGGATTCCATTTTTGCAGAGGAGACCCGGAGCGACGCCTTATCTGGTGTCGATGGCGTAGGAGTCCGGATTGGCACACCATCGCTGGCGGATGTTGTGGTGTTTAGTTCTTGGCGAGATCGCTCCATTCCGCTCATGGCCCCCAGGAAGCTAATGGCACCAGTTCCTCATGGCGCAGTGCGGCAACGGTTTGCGGATCCAGAACATAGCGATGGGTGTGACTGGATGGATCGACCAGGTTCGGGCCAGGCATCTCGTTTCCCAGCAATGCCGCTGCCCTCCCGATTGGTAGCGGTAGGTAGGCATCGCAGTCGAAGAGCCGTTCAATCCTGGTGTGCTCCACGAAGCCGAAGGGCCAAAGGCGGTTCCCGGCTTCGGCTGCGGCCGCGAGGCAGACGCGGTTCCGAATTGTGGAGACGAACGACTGCCGCCCTTCAGTGCGCCAACGCCGGCGACCGAAGCCCTGTTCCTCGCAAACGATCGCCGTGGAGTTGTTCGGGCGTTGGCCGGGTGCGACGTTGCGGGCGATATGCACACCTTGGCGGGAACCGCAGATTGCTTGGAGCTGGGTCTTCGGATTGTGGGGAGACGGTGGCCACTCGGGCCCATCGCAATCCAATGGTTCCACCTTCCAAGGAGCGGAGGTCACATCGGCGACCCAATCTGCAGCCTCAACAAGGGCAAGGCCCGTGCTACTTGCCAACGTCTCAAGATCACCGGAAAACTCCCAACCCCGCGGCAGACGCGGATTTGCCGGCCTGATCGCTCGCGGCGGCTCCGCACCCAAGGCCATCGCCCAGGCCACGACGCCGATCAGATCGGAGCTTGAGGTCAGACCCACCAGTCGGGCCTTCCCGTCCGGTCGGCGGACAAGGCGTGGATCGATTGGGTGGATCCGCCAGAGGAAGCGGCGTTCCTCAAGACCCTCCTCCAACCAGCCGCCCTCACACCAGGCACGCAGGAAGCCCTCCATCAACAGTGGCCATTCCCTTCGCAACCCTGTGTTCGGGTCTAGACGTCGGTAAAGACCGTAAAACTCGTGGCGTGAGATCCAGCTGCGCTTAGCGAAGCGAGCGCAGAGGGCGTCCAGCAATTCGCGCTCTAGGGAGGGATTGGCCCGATCCTCACGGGCAACCAGGGTTTTCGCTCTGTGGAGCGCTTCGACGGGTGGGATAAGGGGGGGGCTCGCTTCACAGATCAACGGCCCAAGATGCCGACCCCAGTCCTCCCGATACGCCAGTCGTTGCTTACGCAGGAAACGTGCCCGACTGGAGAGGGCTCGGATAGTCAGACGCCGTCGGAGCGGCTGTTCGACGCCCGGAAAGTCGGCTTCGAAACTGGCCGCACCATCGATGAGTCGAGTGATGGCGGCGCGATCTCGCGAAGATTTCCAGAGATCTTCCTCGCCGATCGCCCGGGATCGATCGTATGCAACCTGGTTACCGGCTTCATCCTTGAGCAGCACACTTTCGGGCGCTGCGGACCCGCGTACCCGAATCCAGGGGAGGCCCAACTGCGTGGGCAACCAACCGTTGAGATAGGGAATGCCTCCAATCGGTACCAGCGCAGCCCCCCGCTCAACCTGAAGCGGTTCTCCGCGGCGGAAGGCGGAGAGATCTGTCGCATTGGCATCAAAGCCTCGAATACAGGTCCATCCCTCCTCAATGCAACCTTCGTTACTGCCACCGAACGCATCAAGAAAGTCATCAGCCTTCCTCTCGTCGACGAGGACATGGCTGGCTTCTGCCCCATTCGGATTTAACAGGAGGCGGGGCAAACCATCTCTGGGGTCGGCCGCAAAGATTAAGAGACCATCATCTATGAACCGACTGGCATCTGGTAGGTCAAGACCGTCTCGATCAAGTACGAAGCCACCTACATCAAAGGCAGCCCAACTATCCTCTGCTGCCTGAGTATCGACGAGAACATTCCATCCCGGGGCACTGAATGCCTCGCCATCCACAACTGCAAAGTCTGGATCCAGTAGAGACGCTTGGTCCAAGACGAGAAGCCCGTAGCCCTCTCCAATGATGCGACGAAGCAGCAGGGAACCAAAGACTTCGCCTTGGACCCCAGCGCTGTCTGAGAAGGGTGCCAACCAGGCTGTGATTTCCCGACGAAGGATGCCAGTGAACCAATCCTCCGGAGTCTCGCCGGCGCGGACCTTCCACAGATGATCCTCAAGCTCGGTGGCGAAGGTTCGTGCGAAACCACCAAAAGAATGGAGGAACTCGACCAGATCGATGGAGCAAGGATCAAGGTTCCCTTCACATGCATACCGATGGAATCCTTCCTGAAGACGTTTGCGGTCGCTCCGCCTCGGGAACGAAAGCTTCCATGAGTGGGAAATAAGACGCCGCCCCGGATCGACCGGCGGCAACTCCAGCCTGCGGTGGGCAGTTCCCGGGGCCGCATCGTCCAAGGCGAGCCAGAGGGCGAGTTCATCCCACGCCAAGGGAAGCAATCGGAGCTGTTGGTTCTCCCGCCTGCCAAAGACACGTTCGTATCGGGCATGAAATTCACCCTCTTCATGCGGGTCGGGATAGCCCTGGGCTATCAGGCAAGTAAGCCAGAGGAAGGAGAAATACTGCGGGCCACAATCAACAGTATGGCGATAGCCCTTTACCTGATGTTGAAAGAAATCGCCGGTGGTAAAGGACCGTCCGTCGGGATGCTTCCGTGCAGCTGCCTGAATCTCCAAAGACTTAACGAGTCGTTGCGCCATCTCCAACGGGTCCCCGTCCTCATCACCAGTAAGGGTCCGGAGCTCCTCTTCCGTCGCCGGGATGCCGGCCCACGCCGGTTCGTCGGCGTTGCGAAAGAAGCAATAGTCGAGAAGATGCGCATTCCAGGTTGGTGCATCCCAAGAACGCCAATCTTGCGAGATCGTGGTCTCTAGTACGCCAACGAAGTCGAGGGGCGATTCCGGCGTGTGCACCTCAACGGAAACCTCTTGGACGGTAGGTTCGCCGATGTCGGGGAGGTGGAGAATAGATGAGACCTCTCGCCCCAGCAGACTAACGGCCTTTGCCTTGGCCTCCCGTAGGCGGAGCATGATCGGAACGATTCGAGCTACACGGATCACCCAGCTGGTGATACCCGTATCACCTTTTTCTTCGACGATGGATGCGATCTCATCGTTTCCAGTCTCCATGACCTTGAGGATCTCGGCGATCCTGGCGTTGAGCTCATGGATTCGAGTCTTCGTGACAGCCTCCCCGCGCAGATTTGCCTCCAGCTCCTCAAGCTGTGCCTGAAGATCAAGAATTACGTTACGTCGATGATCGTCGTGCCCCTTAAGAGCGCTACGTGACCTATTGGCCCTGACGAGCTTCATGCGGCATAACTTGTAGGCCTCAAGGAGTTCATTGGTGTCCGGATATGCCGGAAGTATGCTTAGGTCATCTGGATCATTAATCATCATGGCTGATTAATGCGTTGAACAGCTTCCTCTAGAAGGGCGATTAGTTCGATTTTCGTGAGTGCATCAAGAGGTACCGACGGCGTAGGCACTCCACTCTCCTTCAGTCGAAAAATCATAACTTCTTTCGTCATGCGCGAGTATCCTCGGATCCCATTGGTCCTGCAGAGGCTCTCTAGAGACTTGCGAGTCTGTCTTTCATAACTTGGCTTTCCCAGAAGCATGTCTTGAGGTAAATCCGCTAGGAGTGGTTTCTCAAGATTGGCTTCTGCCCGGTTCAAGATTTCCCTGGTCTTCGCGAGATGACGATCCACGGATCGATAGATCCTTGCATCGCTTCGGGCGAGCTCTCGATTCGCCTCAAGAAACAGGTCGGCGATTGAAGTCGTCTCGCGAAGACAATCATCGGATCGATTGACCAAGGCTTCAACCATCGCTGCCACCATCATGTCCGAGGGTGCCGGCAGGCGCCATTGTCCTCTGCTGGCGGACTTTCGAGTCCCGCCAGCGCCTTACAAGTAATTTCAGCTTCGCAATCAAACTCCCCATGCCAGTTCGAGAGACGCTCTGGGCTTCGTCGACAATTTGGGAGAATTCGTCGGTCGTCTGTTGGATTTCCCGCAAGGCATCAACCAGCATCTCGTTCATTGAGTGAAGCCGCATACGGGTATCAGCTTCAAGTGATAGATCAAGCTCCAATCGCTCGACTTCCTGTCGAATTTCCGCGATCATTTCCCGTTTCTTGTCCATCCTCACTCTCAGAATCCGCCGTGCATCATTTGCCTCAATTAGTGCCTGGAAGCATTCGGGATAGAGGGCCGGAACTCTGTCAAGCTTAGGAGAGATGGGGAACTCCTTGGAGGAACGAAAAGGCGGGAGAGCCTCGCTTTCCTCGACAGGCGGGTTGGTCATCGGTACCGAACGCACACTAAACTATGATCATTCTAGTTCATAGTGCCGTGGCCGGCGCAGCACCGGGTAGGACTTGCTTCGTGACCACTAAACCTCAGTCCGATTCAAGCCAAAGAGGCGGAGCGTTTTCATGAGTAATCCAGATTGGTCTCGTGATGAGTTGATACTTGCGCTTGATCTCTACCTTCGAGTACCTTCGGCTCATGGAAACAAGACCAATCCAGAAGTACAAGAACTTAGCAAAATCCTGAATCTACTTCCGATCCACCGCGGACAAGACCTTGATGATGATTTCCGGAATCCAAATGGAGTCGGAATGAAGCTAAGTAACTTTCTGAGGTTTGATCCGAGCTATGAAGGGAAAGGACTGAAGCGAGGCTCTCGGCTTGAGGAAGAGATATGGGCTACTTTTTCAGGCGATCTTCAACGGCTGAACTCAGTAGATTGCACCGCAAAGGCCTCCCCTGCACTACGCATCTGATCTTTACTCTGGTAGCGGGGAGACCTTCGTGCAAGGCTGTTTTGGTAGCTTTGATCATCGCTGTGCAGAGACAACGTCGCCAATACCGAGAGCCGATTTCTAACAGTCCAAAATCAATGCGAATTTGGCACTTGATCATCGCGTCATGGATGCTCTGGAGATGCATTGGTGGAGGTTCGCAGTGATCCTGGACTATCGGAAAAAGGATGTACACATCCAGAAACAGCACCTGCGACTCCTCCTTGATCGGGAGTGGATTATCAACTCTTCCTTACGAATAATCGAATTCCTGCCACTTCGCGACCAAGTCTACGAACCCACCAATTGATTGGATGGTGAAGGGCACGCCCTCCCGCAGGTTGACCTTGCGTCTCGCACCCAAAGATCCCGATGACTCTTCCGGGTATCAGTTCGTTGATCTCCTCTGGCAGTAATCCGAACACCTTGGCCTTCCGTCCACCGGGGATCTCGATCAAGATCGCGCCGAAGTGGTCGTCTCGTTCCAAGAAACGCCCCCAGACGTCATTCGTCGAGATCCTTTCCCTACGCGGTATCGTTCGGGCCCACTCCCCGGCAGCCCCCTTGAGATAGCTCACGCATATAGGCCGCAGCCGGCAGTACCTACAAGCCGGTCCGGTTTTGGCGGTTTGCTCCGAGCTCAGTTCTCTGCCGCTGGGGAACCTAGCCTCCAGTTCAACCAGCAGTTCCTCAACTCTTCTTAGTGATTCCGAGGTGATGGGTACATCCACATCCACCTGACCAAGAACTCTCAGGCTTATCTCATGGCCAGGCCAGCGTTCTGCTGCCATAAGCAAGTAGGCGTGCATCTGGAGCACGATTGTGTCAAGGATTTCGCCCTCATCACCGATGACACGTCCGGACTTGAAGTCGACAATCTCGACTCTGTCAGTCTCGACTCGGATCAGATCAGCGCGACCCTCTAGCCGCCAGCGATTAGAGCGCAGGAGTTCCTCAATCAAATGAGAAGACTCCAGCTGTCTAGGCCATTGTGATGATTGTTGTTTTCCTGCCTTGAACGAGCTGGAACGGTTAGGGAAATCTCTCCGTACTTCCGATCCCTCGTTCATTGAGGCAATTGACCAGAAAGATGCGGCAGCCAGGGAACGAGCTGCCATGTCTCGATACTTTCCTTCTAACGGCAAAACTCCTCGGCGTTGCGCAGGGGGCAGTCGCTCCAGATGTTCCTTTATGACAGCTTCCAAAGACTCGATTCGTTCGCGAAGTGGTTTGGGATGAGACAGAATTCCACGCTCCACCAGGGTATGAATGGCGGACCCGATCAGGGACGGGATTCCTGGTCCAATCGCTGCACGAAGTTCCCCAGCCCTTGCGAAGCTGCGAATTGGGCATCGGAAGGGGCTACCTAACGAGGATGCGCTGAAACGATAGGGGACGCTGACGTATTGGAGCGGCTCCGGCCACTCCTCCCAGATACTTGAATTCAAGGAGAACGGCGCCGCCTGGTTGGACGAGGCCTGGGCGGAGACATCGATACGATCCATTGCTTCGTCATGCCCCGGCGCCTTCTCAGGTTGAAATCGTCCCAGCAGAGCGTATAAAGCCCCTCGCCTATGAGATGGTCCCTGAACTCTCCGAGGGGGCCATCAACCGAAGGCCCGCAGTTCCACAAGGGATGCCGCAAGATGATCCAAGGGCTTAACCAGAGTGGCGAGCCTGTTCCTAGAGGAATACGGAACGCCGTGAGTTCATGAGTCCAGCCGGTCGGCATGAATGACCTGATCGTGTCTGCGCCCAGAGTTCCACCCCAAAGCATCACCGTGGCCTCGGCCAGCGCCCGGGCCTTCTGTGGCCATTGAGCCAATGGCTTCCAGGATAAATCCCCGTCAAGGCCGCATGCCCAGCTTGGGTCAGCGAAGGCGCGCAGGAAACAAAGACCAAGCCTCCAATCCAACAGCCCGTGAAGACTTTGGTTGTCGTAGCTCTTGAGGCACCTATAGCAGGCCTCACCGCAGTCGTCGGCATGGTCGTCTCGGAACCAGCCATTTTCCGCTTCTTGCGATTCGAGCAGTTCATGAACGATGTCAACGATAGGAGGCACGCCCCTATCCGCCTTGCCAAGCCAGGCACTGAAACCTGCTCCGTTGACATGAGCATCGACGAACTGGAAGAGCGGAAGGAGGCGTTCGGGTGGCCCGAATAGACGCGGCTCAAGCACTTCTAGTGCCGCACGATCAATGTCGAGTTTCAGGCTGGCTCTCCCCGCTAGAACTTCCAGCGCGGATACTGCGGCGGCGCGAACTCCCTGCCAATAGGACTCGCCGGTTGCCTGGTTCAGGCCAATGCCGGCTTGCGTATCAAACGGCAGCTGTAGATTGCGACCCAAGCGATCCAATGCCAAGAGTGGGTTCAGACCGGTTGGCTGAAGGTAAAGGCCATCGGTGACGCGCTGCGCCGCCAAGTAGACTGGCTGATTCTCGAAATCAAGGGGTGCTGTTGCATCGCCAAGGATGGCTCTCGAGAGATTCCCCTGTAGACAGCGTTCATCTATCGCCTGGGATGCCAATGGGCCAGGGGTTCCCTGCGTAAAGCCGGATGCAAGTAGGCCGACCTTGCCACGAAACATGAAACCTCTACCTCCGTTTGCCTGCTCAAGGCCACGGTTGATGCGATAGACGGTCGATTCCGGGGAGACGTTCCATTTTAGTTCGACAGCGACTGTATCGTGAGCCTGTGGCTTGCTTTCTAGCCAGGGACCGTCAGGCGGCTTTGAGTCGGCGCATAGGGAACGACCGCGACCACCTGGCAGGCGACTGGTTTCTTCCGAACGTGGGGTGAAGTCGGTACGGAAGGAGGCTGGTTCAAGGCAAAGATTCACTGTTGCATCGGCACCTATCAACGCACCACAACTAGGGCATATGGCTTCGACTAGATCGTCGTCATTCATCCTATGGTGGGATCCACAGACAGAGCAGTTGGCTAGGTGGAAAAACCTGTCAGCGACGGGTCCACTCGTGACGAACTCGGAACCAGCTCTATTGATTCGAGGTGTGAGGCCGATGCAGAGGTGCTCCTTCTTATCGTGGACAAGCACGTTCCCCGGCGCAAACTCGTAAATGGCGATCTCCAGATCTCGATCGATACTCTCGACTTGATCGCCGGATACATCGTTCCGGCTTCGGCCTATCACCAGCTGCCTGACGCGGGTGGGGAGGCCGTACATGGGCAGCAAACCGCGATCGGCGAGATGTGCCGCTAAACCTGGGGTATTGGATGCGGCTGTCGAGGTGGTGGCGAAGACCTCATCGATCAGCTGTCGTGCGCTCTCAAGTTGAAGATCCTCATAATCACCGCTGCCCTCGCGCCGGCCACGCTCAAACAGTTTAACCATCTCTTCAGTTCGATCTTGACCTCTCTCAAGTGCTTGAAGCAGGCGGTTTAACCAAAACTGTCGAACATCCTCCGGGGCTTCCAGGATGGTGGTGGGGATGAAATCCCCATGAACATCCACCGGGCGCACCACATCACCGGCCCATAGGCACAAACCAGTGCCACGGTCTTCGGTTCGAATCAAGTCGAAGGCACGCACAAGGCGGTCCTTGCGGATCAGGCGTTTGGCGATACGAGCCAAGCGCTTGACCAGAAATGGCGGAGGAGGCGCGTCCCCCGTGATGGACTCTGGTCTCTTGAAGTAGTGGAGGTCGTGACTCTTGGAGCGGCAGAGCGTGACCACGAACGAAAAGGCCTGGCCACGCCGACCGGCTCTCCCAACCCGCTGCTGGTAGTTAAACCGTTGCGGCGGCATGTTCGCCTGCAAAACCGTCTGCAAGGGTCCAATGTCGATGCCCACTTCCATGGTGGTGGTGACCATCAGCATTTCGATGCCATGCGGTGCAAGCTGATCTCCACGCTCCGATTGCAACCGGATTCCCTTGAACTCGCGCTGGCGTTGGGCGGGATCAATTGTCTGCGCAGTGAGTTCCTCGCAACGCAGTCGGAAGACATCGCCCCGATCGCCGTTGTCATCAAGCGCACGCGCAAGTCGCCGACCCAGGAAGTTTCCGTGGATCAGAAGACCAACAGTCTCACACGATTCAGGCGGGGAGAAGTTGCCCCCACATCGGGTGCAAACGCCTATGCCTTGGTGGAGGTGGACTCGACGGCAATTGGAGCACCGCAGCACAGGGTCGGAGTCGGCGGCGATCCGAAACCCCATCCTGGCTAGTCGGACGTAGTCCCCGCCCGAGTCGGAGTATCCCGCCTCCGCCATGAGATCCTGACCCCGACGGAAGAAGTCGACAGCATCGACACCGCCCTTTGCTTCCGCGATTCTTCTGACGGTCTTGGCAAGTCCCGAAGTCCTAGTCATTGAGGAGGGATCTAGACCATCACACTTTTGGTAGTCCGAAGGTGCGAAACGATACTGGTCGGCGTAGATCCGCATCCATGCCGCAACTTGTTCAATCCTTCTGAGGTCAAAAGTCCCATCTTCTCTGAGTAGGCTTAGCTCAAGTGGAACCGGGTAGGCGAAGCCGGTTGACTCTAGAGCGAAATAGTTTTTCTTAAAGATGACATCTCCGATAGCGCTGAGAACCTTTTCGGCAAGAAAGGCATTGACAAGCCTCCTGAAGTCGCTTTCATCTAAGTTATACCCCTCTGGAATCCGCCAGCAGTAACCTTCGCCATCGGGTGCTTTCCGAAAAAGCCGCCACCACTCAACCCAAGAACTTCTGGCGCCTCTTATCTCAACTTTCTTGATCCCTCGCTCATCGTAGGGATGGATGCGAAGCTCCAGCAATCTGGTCAGAAAGGGAAGCACTTTGGCGTTAGACCTGGGAGCAGTGACTTCTACTATCTCGGACAAAGGAACAATTCCCGCCTTGGCTTGGGTTATCTTTTTCTCTAGCTTTTGTATTTCAGCTTCTTGATTCTCAATATCTTCCAGAAGATCCTGGGGGGGAGTTCCATTGTCAGCAGCCTTTTCCTCAAGAAGACCCTCTAACATTTTCTTCCGTCGTTCCAGTCGCCGCTCTTCATCTGGGAGCCTATTCTGGATTTCGCGCGCAGCCGATCGCAATTCACTGAACAGCACCTCGCGTACCACATCCTGGTGACGAAAGCGTTCGACATCCAGAGCCGAACGGGCAGCATCCTGACGACTGTCGGAGAAGCTCACAAGTTTGGCCTTGGATCGGTCTCCTCCTCGTGCCATGACGTCGTAGGCCTCGGTCGCCAACAACTGCGTCGACTTTGCGAAACCTGCCCTGAAATTACGCAGAGGAGACACCTGTTGCCCGCTGCGCGCCAGGCGTCTCCGAGCGCCATAGTCAGTGTCGCAACGGGGGCAGCTGCAAGGCGTATGACTTCCAGACTGATCGTTTGCAAATACATTCATCCCCCGAGTCAGCAGCCTCCGAAATACGTAGACTGATTGCAGCACACCTTCGCTCTGAGCGCTATTGCGCTTGACGATTCCCGTGCCGACGTCAAGGAATCCGCGAACCCAGCTTTCTTCCGGGTGCTCGGGGGCTTGTAAGTGCTCTCCGGCATCGTCCTTGGGCCAGATGACTACATACTGATCGTGAGTCAGCTCCTCGAAGCGATCGGCAACAGGCAGATCCGGTAACCGCTCAATCCGCCCCTCGTCCGGAAGGATTTCTACCAGGACGTCTGGATCGTCCTGATCGGTCCCACTACGCATTCCGCCCAGGAATGTTTCCCCGCAGGCCTCGCAGTAGAGGAGTTCGAACTGCCGCACCTCATGGTCAGGCTGCATCGCAGAACTCGTACTAGTGGTGCCTTGACGATCAAGTGAAAGCTTCCCTTGCCATCGCTCCGGTGCATCACCGGATCTCCATGCCGACGGCACCACGTCGACGAAAAGCCCCTCCGGACTCTTGAAGAAGGTGTGAACACGAAATCGCGGAGCCTCAAGCTCTAGCCGAGCACCGGTACGTTTCAGCTGATCTGCGAATTGACCATCACCGTCAATAGCACCGACGAAGACCGTTAGTACGCGCAGATTGCGCTCAATGCGGAGATTGCGAATCTCTAGATCTCTGCCATCAGCCCATGCCGTCACGCCCCAGATTTGGTCGGCTAGGTGAGTTAGAGTCGTTGCCAGCGGTGCTGCACCCACATGCTTGCTGTTTTTCTCCAGCAAGACACCCACCCCATATGCAAAGCGAACCCAGCGCTCCAGGAGTTCCCCTTTCTCCACACCCATCGCATCGAAGAACGTCTTGAAGGCCTCACCATCGCCTTCGAGATCTGCTTGGGTGAAGAGCTCGTCGGGTTGCATGCCCTTCCGGCCCCACTCGCTTTCAAGTAGCTCGTCGATGGCTTCATCCAGGAGGGTCGCTTCGGTTAGGCCAGGTGGCAGTGGCTGTTCCTCGGGTATGGATAGTGGGGACCCCGGCACGATTGCCTGCTTCCAGTCGTTGCGAGAGGAGCCGTAAGGCATGCCGAAATCGGCGAAGGCGTCATACAGGTAGTCAAGGCTGCTCTCGGCTTGCTCTCCTTCTACCGGCAGCGAAGCACTGGAGGCAAGAATTCGCAACTGGTCGTGACGCTGCGGATCGTCAAGGCCTAGGCGGGCGATCAGTATCCGCAGCAGATAGATGAACTCGGTCCCTTCGCTGCCCCGCTGAAGGTGCAGCTCGTCTATCACCAGGGTGAAGCGGTTGGAGGGGTCGGACTCCAGCCACTCCCTCGTGGCCTCCAGCATCCCCGCTTCTGTGCGGCGGCTCAGCATGGCGTTCAGCATGCTGATGTTGGTCACCAGGATGTCCGGTGGAGTGTCCTGCATGTCCCAGCGGGTCAGCAGTTCGCCGCCGTCCACGGAAGGGAAGGCGAAGGCACGGTCCAGTTGATCCTGGTCGGCATCCAGCCCCATCTGCTGGTCTTCGGCAAGACCGGCCGCTCGGCGGATCTCCCGCTGCAGGTCATCTGCCTGGGATAGCTCTACGATCACTTCTTCGATGCGGCGCTTGCGGGTGCCGGCGACACGGTTCTTCCAGTCCCTCAGTACGGTGCCGTCTTGTGGCAAGCCTTGGATGGCCTGCGCAACTGTTTGCCGAAGATCCTGAGCGTCAAGATTGCCGAGAATCTCCTCATGTGGCATACGAAATGCTGGGCCACCTTTTGTCTTCCCGGTGTAGCGGCCAAAGAAGATGCGGTTGCCGTTCAGATGTCGCTCCTGACACTCGCGCGCTTCTCGTGAATCTAGAGCCAATCGCAACCGGCACATCTGGTCTTCCACCAGGGCGTTCATCGGGTAGAGGATCAATGCCCGGATCGCCGGCTTGCGTCTCTCACCGATTCGTTTGCGATTCGCGGTGTAGCCGTCCCACCGAAGGGCCTGACCATCGGTGAATCGCACATCGCTACGGATCTCGTACTTCCCGTGCTGGCTACGTTCAGCCATCGGCAGTCCGTCGTGCATACGCCACCAGAACTGTTGGAGGTAACCGGGTTCCGGACCGGCCCACTCCTTCCCTTCCCGGGTGGCCTCCTCCACGATCGTGGCCAGGATCGGCAGCAGGAAGGCTTCGGTCTTGCCCGAACCAGTACCGGACGTCACGACGCCTGCCTGCCCGTCTCGGCAACCACGGGCCAACATCTGCGCCTGGTGCCTATAAGGAGGGAAGAGTTTGCGATCCATTCCTACGCCGCTTGAGGGCATGAGGCCGCAACCGATTAAATCTACGAAGGCTGCACGAGCCGTCTGGGTCATATGTCCCAGTACCGGCTCGGCGGGTTCACCGAACCCTTCGTCAGCTGCATTCCTGATCTGATCAAAGGCAGATTCGTAGGAGGCCCAGCGCGGTTGTGCCTCCAGCAACGGCGAAGTGCACAGCTGACCGGGTCGGCGCAGCAGAGACTGCCGCTCCTCCGCCAGGGTCGGATCCTCGATCCGAAAGGCAGTGTCGAGATAGCTGAGGTAGAGCTCTCGGATTCGCTGGAAGGCGCCGATTGGGTCGTGCATGAATTCAGAAGCTGTGTTGGGAAAAGCGCACTTTCAGCACTGGAGCCTAATCAGAGATATCCCTGACTTTTCTAAAACATGCGTCTGACTGCCGTATCTCAGCCACTTCGAATGTGTGGAGTGTTCCAAGACTTATGTTCACATGCCCGTGATGCGGCGTCCATCAGTTGTTGCTCGGTAGGCCAAAGGTTGCGATAAATAAATACGCCCTTTGGCAGTCCAGTTTCCCTCTCTCCATACCCCGCAAGCGACAGAGCTATTCTCAAGACCTAACGTAGCAACTCGGCTGAGTTCCTGCCGCATCATGCTGAGATGGCTTTCATCGGCACCCTGTCGGACCCCTCCGGATAGATCAGATTCGCAGCCTGCCGCGCCTCGCTTAGCACCTGGAACAGCACGTTGGGCGACTCCTTGAGCAGCTCGACCCAGTGGCCGAGATAGACGGCATAGCTGCCGATCTCCAGCCGATCACCCAGCAGCACCGCGCCTAATTCGGCGACCAGCTCAGCCTTGGGGGCCTCTCCCTGCGAGCCGCCTCAGAGCGGCTGTAGATCAGCCCGATGGCGGTGCAGCGGGCCCAGAAGAAGACCCTCGCCGCCCTGCGCCAGCAGCTGGTAAGGGCGGGCTGAGGCCCCTACTGGGTTCCTGCCAGGCCTGTGGCAAGAGCCAGAGGACCCGCCACCCCTTGGCCCCATGGCTCCCCTCACGCGGCTGGCCGCTGCCGCTGCCTCCAATGGCCTGCTGACCGGCCAGATCCTGTTCTCGCTTGCCTTTGTGGGCAGCTGCGAGCTACCCAACTGGATCAACGGACCCCGGGAGGCGAATGCCTGCCTGGAGCGCTGGATGACAGTCAGCGCGCTGTTCTTCCCCTCCGGCATGCAAGGCGCCATCGGGAAGAACGAGCCTGCCCTGGCACCCGGCCGACGGGGGGTGTTCCGATGAGCCGCCCCATCCCCGCTGGCGACTACGTCGAATACTTCGATCCCGATCTGTCGCACCACCGAGCCTGGCTGCTGGCGGTGCTGGAGCAGCTGGTGGCCCATGAGCCCCAGGCACTTGAGGAGGGGGGAAAGCTGCGGCGGCTCTGGACGGCCCAGCAGGCCGGGGTCGCTCCGTCTCCGCCACCAGCACTACCGCTGCCAGCACCACCGCCAAAGCCCCCCAGCCGAGCCAACCCACTGGCGGTGCCCTGGTTCGCCCAGCTGGATTCGGCCACCGATGAGGATCGGCGGATGTGCTTCTCCTCCAGCTGCGCCATGCTCCTGGCCTTCCTCAAGCCCGGCGTCCTGTCTGGCCCCAACGGGGATGACCAGTACCTGGCCCGGGTCCACCAGTTCGGCGACACCACCGATCCGGCGGCCCAGATCCAGGCCCTGGCCAGCTATGGCATCACAGCCCGCTTCTCCAACCAGGCCAGCTTCTCCACCCTGGAAGACCAGATCGCCGCCGGCATCCCCGTCCCCTGCGGCTACCTGCACCGCGGGCCGATCAGCAGGCCCGGCGGCGGCGGCCACTGGCTGATCGTCGTTGGCATCACGCCATCCCACCTGATCGTGCACGACCCCTTTGGGGAGGCGGATCTGGTGAACGGAACCACCATCGGCGGCATCGCCCGCTTCTGCCGCTACAGCCGCAGGAACTTTGCACGGCGTTGGATGGTGGAAGGAGAGGGCACGGGCTGGGCGGTGTTGGCACAGGGGTGATGGCTGGCCCCGCTCAGCGCATGGGTCTGGTCCAGCGGTTGATCGGAGCCACCACCGGCCGCAGGGGTTGGGGGATGTGCGGCCGCAGGCCTGCGATGTCACGCCCCTGTGGGGCCTTGCGCCGGCCCTCTCCAGGCTATGGCCCTCCTGATGTCGGGCCATGGCTGGGATCGGTCCCGTCGCTGCGCCCCCGGCGCACTTCACCCATGGTTGTCACGGCTGCTCCCTCACCGTTCTGCTCGCCTGAAGAGGATCCGTTCCTGCTGCTGCAGTCCACCCTCAGCTGCGTGGAGCGAATCCTGCAGCGCTCATCTGGCCGGCCGTTGCGCCGCACCTGGATTGAGTTCCCCTATGGGGAAGAGGAAATCACCCTGCTGGAAGAGGAGGTGATCCCCGCGATTCAGCAGTGCCTGCAGCGGGTCGATGCGATCGATGCCGCCCTCCAGGAAGAGCAGGAGGCGCGGATCGCGATTGAGCAGCTGCGCCAGCAGTTGGCGGGTGATGCCGAGGGCAGCGGTGCCCTTGATGCCCTGCTGCCCCTCTGATCGCCGGGGCCTGCCGGGAGCCCTGATCCCGGCTTTTTTGTCATGCCCCCAGGGCGACGGTCAGGGCGGGGGAGGCAGCAGCTGGGACGGAATGCTGCTGTGGTCGCGGTCGGGACTGTGGATGCCCGGATCAGGGGTTCCTTGGTTGTCGTCGGGACGGATCGGCGGGCCGGGTCGCCAAACGCCGCCTGGGCCTGTCCCGGCGCGGGCCGGCCTTCAAGGGCTGAAGTGAATCCCTCGCAAGATCGGGCCCCTTACCTGCCGTCTCCTTTCTGGTGCGGTTCGACCCGGTCGTTCGCAAGCAGGTCGATGCAGACGGTGGTGAGGTGACATCAGCGCAGAGTACGCTACATAGGAGGCCGTGCAGCTGCGCTGCTTAAGCATGAATATGGGGACTCTGACTATGGCCACCCAATCAGCGATGGGCGCAGCAGCACTCCGATGACAAGCGAGGGCATCGTTTACGTCCTGACCAACCCAGCAATTCCTGGGATGGTCAAGATCGGCAAGACCAGCCGTGGCATGGATGCCCGCCTGAATGAGCTGTACTCGACCGGCGTGCCATTGCCCTTTGAGTGTGCATACGCCGCCAGGGTTGCGGATGAAGGAACGGTCGAGCGGGCGTTCCACCTTGCGTTTGGCCCATACCGGGTCAACTTAAAGCGTGAGTTTTTTACGATCGAGCCAGAACAGGCCATCGCCCTGTTGCGGCTGATGGAGATCGAGGATGTAACGCCGTCGATCCAGAGAGAAGCCGACAGTGTTGATGTTGAGGCCAAGTCGTCAGCAGACCGCCTGAAGAGATCGCGACGGCCCGTGATGAACTATCTGGATATGGGGCTGCCCGTTGGCGCAACTCTGGTCTACCAAGACGGCACGACGACCTGCACAGTGGTCGATGGCCGCCATGTGAACTTCAACGGAGAACAGCGCTTCCTGTCAGCCATCACCGCTGAACTGATGGGGATGCCTGGTCAATCAATCCATGGCGGGCGTTACTGGAGCTCCCAAGGCCGCAATCTGCTTGAGCTGTACGAGGAGACCTACGGATCCGACGAAGCTAGCTAAAGCGTCTTCAAAATCCCAAATAGAAATGAAGATAGAACCTTTCAGTTATGAGAGCCAATTCGAGATGAATTGCGACGTTGTCAGAGACTGGCTTAGCGAAGACCAGATCCTTTGCGTTGCGCAGATAGAGACAAGTTCGCTCACGGGCAACTTTTATGACGAAGAGGGGGTCTGGGACGAAAAGAAGGCCTTGATCTCCAACTGGGATAGCATGATCAAAGAGTTGATAGCCCAAGACTTGATCGGCTGGGAGAAGCTCAAAGAGTTCTACAAAGCGAATCAGCGTGTCATCATCAAGACCTTCTTGCCCTGCCCATCATATCAGAAGCTTTATGGGGCGATAGCCGATGGCTATGAAATTGAAAGCTGCATGGCATGCATGGCAGCATTTGCTGTTTACCATTGGTGTTTTGGCTATTGGTACCGAGCCAATCGACTAGAACATCTGTCAAAAAGGCGGAAAAGTACGGATTCATCCACTTCTGGTTAAAGCCTTTGGAAATCAGTAGCATCGCGTCGGTTCAGTCGCTAGCGTAATATCTAACTGAACGGGCTCAGGAAGCGGACATTGATCCTACTGACCCGTCAGGCCCTGCCCTTAGGCCGGCTGGGACGGATGTGTTGATTGGTCATTTTGGTCTGAGTGCAGGGCGCCGGCCCTTCCCATGCTGCGGCGCTCGCGCAAGGGTTCCACGAGCTGGCCCCCACAGGACCCGGTTGCCCTTGGGGTGCGACTGCATCGGGTCCTTGCCAGCCCTTGCGCGGCGCCGCCTTTGGGTCGGGTCCTCCGCCGTTATGGCCATGGCCCAAGTCCACGTTCTCCACGATGTGCTCCAGAGCGGGATTCGCTGGCGCGTCACCCTCCATGCCTGCCCCGATCAGGGCTCCCTGGTGCGCTTTGAGAAAAGCGGCAAGGGCGGGCGGCTGTTGCATCAAGAATCTGCCCAGTGGAATCGGCTGGCTGGGGGCTTCCTGCTTCCCCGCGAGCGGGTAGCGAGCGGGATGGTTCCCAAATATCTGGTGGAGCACATTGAAGCCATCCTGCGGGGATCTCCCCTGCCGGCCAGGCGCGCTGAGCAGGAGCAGGTGCGGGGGAGGTTGGTGCGAGCCAGGTAGGGGCCTGCCGGGTGGGCTGCAGATCCCCAGCTTCGCTGGATCTTCAAGTCCTGGAGGGGCTGACCGATTGAGAGCAGTGGGGGCTGCGGCCCCCTTTCATGGATGGGCGCCGTACAGTGTCCGTACGTTTTGGGTGGGTGTCGCCTTGACCAGCACCAAGCCGCAGGGCCACCGGCCGGCCAAGACCAGCCGGATTGAGCTGCGGGCCACAGAAGACGACCGCGATCTGCTGGATCGGGCCGCGGCGGCCCTGGGCACCGACCGCAGCTCCTTTCTTCTCTCTCAGGGTCGGCTGGCGGCCCAGCGGGTGCTGGCCGACCGTGAGCAGTTCGTGCTCGATGCCGACGCCCAGCAGGAATGGGAGCGGATCAACAGCCGCCCGGCCCGCAGCCTGCCCGGGCTGGCGCGCCTACTGGAGCGGCCCTCGCCTTTTGTCCCCCCAGCGGTGGATCAGCCCCAGGCATGAGCCGCTACCAACCGCCAGAGCTGCTGGCGGCCCGCCATCTGCTCACAGACTTCCTCTGCCGCTCCGAGGAGCAGACCGCCTGGCTGGTGGAGCTGGCCAGGCAGGCCCACGGCACCGGCACCACCCGGGTGTTTGTCGTCACCGAGGTGGATCAGCCCCAGGTGGTTGCCTACTACGCCTGGTGCATGGCGAGCGTGG
>CAIOGZ010000057.1 GCA_903858015.1 uncultured cyanobacterium | reverse complement strand
CTCAGCGACCTCGGCTTCCAGGAGCAGGACGGCGTGCGCCGCGCCGCCGCCCGCGCCCGCCTGGTCTACGAGGCCGCCATCGCCGGCCAGCCGGAGGTGGTGAGTGAGCAGATGTGGCGGCTGATCGCCCCGCTCGGGCCGATCGAGGCGGAGGAGCTGGGCTGGTACCTGGAGCGCTGGCCGGTGTGGCCCAACCCGCTGGTGGCCGATCGCGCCAAGCAGGTGGAGGCGAACCTGATCGCCTGGGGCCAGGCCCTCCACGGCGCCGCCCTGCCGCTGCAGCCCACGGCGAACGTGCTGCAGGCCTGGGCGGGGGTGGCGGCGGGGGCGAGCCGTCGCTTTTCTGTTTCCGTCGACGATTCCCCGCTGCACGGCTCCAGTGAGGCGGAGCAAAAGCTTGCCCAGGAGGCCGCCACCGCCCTGCTCGCCCTGCCCTGGGAGCTGGTGCACAACGGCGAGGGCTTTTTGTTTCAAGGCGGCCGGCCCACCCGCGTACGCCGCCGGCTTCCGAACAAGCGGACCCTCGCGGTGCCGGTGGTGGCGCCACCGATCCGGGTGCTGCTGATCACCGCCCGCCCGGAAGACGACGCCTGCGGTTACCTCGACCATCGCGCCAGCGCCCTGCCCCTGGTGGCCGCCACCGAGGTGCTGGGGGAGGTGCTGCGGCTCAGCCTGCTCCACCCCGCCACCTACCCCGCCCTGGAGGCGGAGCTGGCCCGAGCCCAGCAGGCCGGAGAGCCCTATCACGTGGTGCATTTCGATGGCCACGGCGTCTACGACCGCCGCGTGGGCCTGGGCGGCCTCTGCTTTGAGGATCCCAGCGACAGCCACAAGCTCTCAGGGCGCCGCCACCAGACGGTGTACACCAACCAGCTGGGGCCGCTGCTGAAGGATTACCGCATCCCGCTGGTGCTGCTGGAGGCCTGCCAGAGCGCCCAGGCAGAAGCGGGCGCCGAATCGGTGGCCAGCGAGCTGCTGCGCATGGGTGTGGCCTCGGTGGTGGCGATGAGCCACAGCGTGCTGGTGGAAACGGCGCGGCGGTTTGTGGCCGCCTTCTACGCCGAGCTGGCCCGTGGCCAGCGGGTGGGCCAGGCGATGCTCGCCGGCCAGCGCGCCCTGCACAGCGACCCCAGCCGCGGCCAGCGCTACGGCATCGGCGAGCTGACCCTGGCCGACTGGTTTGTGCCGGTGCTCTACCAGGAGCAGGACGACCCCCAGCTGTTTACGGCCACCCCCGCGCCCCAGACCCAAGAGGACCTGCGCTCCCGCCAGCGGGCAAGGCTGGGGGAGGTGCCACCGGAGCCGGCGGAGTCGGGCTTTGTGGGCCGCAGCCGCGATCTGCTGGCGCTGGAGCGGCTGCTGCGCCAGGAGCGCTGGGCGGTGGTGCGCGGCCAGGGGGGTGAGGGCAAGACGGCGTTGGCGGCGGAATTGGCCCGCTGGCTGGTGCGCTCCCAGCAGCTGCGGCGCGCGGCGTTCGTGAGCGTGGAGCTCTGCAGCCACAAGGACGCCGTGCTCGATGCCCTCGGCCGCCAGCTGGTGGGCGCCGACTACTCCGCCGCTAAATACGACAACCCCGAGCAGGCGTTGCTGCCGATCGAGCGGGCGCTGCGGGAGCAGCCCACCCTGCTGGTGATCGACAACATGGAGAGCGTGCTGCTGCCCCCCTATCTCGAAACGCCGGAACTGCTGAGCGAGGAGGCGGCGCTTGAGCTGCAGGCGATTTTGGCGTTAGCGGAACGGCTGCTGCGGGCGGGCGAAACGCGGCTTGTGTTCACCAGCCGCGAGGACCTACCGGCACCGTTTGACGCCGGGCCTCAGCGCTGGGAGCTGCGCCAGCTGGAGAAAGGCGATGCGGTGGCCTTGATCGAGCGCTCCCTCGCCGCAGGCGAGAGCAGCGGCGCCCCGGGCGCTGGGGCGGGCGCAGCTGCCCTGGAGGCCCGGCGGGAGGAGATCGAAGCGCTGGTGGATGCCGTGCAGGGCCACGCCCGCACCCTGGCGCTGCTGGCCCCGGAGCTGCGCCGCCGCGGCGTGGCATCCACCCAGGCGGCGTTGGTGGAGCTGATGGAGCAGATGCAGCGGCAGGTGGCCCAGCTGCCGGCGGACGATCCGCGCCGCCGCGAGCAATCGCTGTTCGCCAGCGTGGAGCTCTCCCTGCGGCGCCTTTCGGCGACAAACCGGGAGCGGGCCCAGGTATTGGGGGTGTTCCACGGCGGCGTTCAGCTTGGTGTGCTGCGGGCGATGACGGGCTGGGAGCCGGCGGAGGTGGAGGGGCTGGCGCAGGAGTTGGTGGGCACCGGCCTGGCCACGCCGAATCCTTACAACCACCTCTCCCTCAATCCGGCCCTCTGCCCCTATCTCCAGGCCACCCTCAGCGGGGAGGAGCGGCAGGAGCTCACGGCGGGTTGGCTAGAGGCGATGGACGCCTATCTCAACTATCTCGTCCAGCAGAAAAGCCAGAACATGGAACTGGCGGCAACGCTGACGCTGCTGGAGCTGCCCAATCTCTTTGCCCTGCTCGATCGCTCCCAGGCCGTCGCCGATCCTGCAACCACGATTCAGCGGGCCACCTCCCTGTATTGCCTGTTGCAAGGGCTGGGCAAACCGCGGCTCCTGGAGCGGGTGGCTCGGGTGCGGGATCGCGCCGCCGCCGGCCTGGGGGATGGCCCCTCGCACGCACGCTTTGCGGCCAGCTTCACCCGCATCGAGCAGCAGCTGGCGGCTGGGCAACTGGAAGAGGCGTTGACGGGGGCTGAGGGGTTGCTGCAGCAGGCTCAGGCGGCAGGTGAGAAGGCCTATGCCGGCGCGGATTACGACCTAGCGATGGCACTCATTCTTCTTGGTCAGGTTTTTGAAACTGCAGGCGGCGCGCAGCAGGCCCTGCCGCTGCTGCAGGAGGCCCGTCGGCGCTTTGAGGCCATCGCCATACAACATACCAACACTTTTGCGGACTCAATGCTGGTTAAGTCCCTCGCAAAACAGGGGGACTGTCTCTGCGCCCTGGGCCGTTACGACGCTGCGGCCACTGCCTACGAGGAATCGATCCGCAGAGGTGAACAAGTGGGGGATCTACGAAATGTGGCCGTGGGCAAAGGCCAACTCGGCACCGTCCGCCTCGAGCAGCGACGCTATTCCGAGGCATTGGAGGCCTACCAGGAAGTCCTCGATACCTTCTCACGCCTCAATGAACCGGGAAGCGTCGCCATCGCTTGGTTTCAAATTGGCACAGTACTCTTGAAAGCAGGCAAGCCGGATGAAGCGGAACAAGCCTACAATCAATCTCTTCAGATAAGTGTACGCAATAACAACCTTCCTATGCAAGTAAATGTGCTCAATAATCTTGGTATACTCTACGAACGAGTTTTGAATGGGTTAGAGGAGGCGGCAAAACTCTATAAGCAGTCTGCCAATATCTGTCGAGCTCTCGGTGACATTGGGGGTGAAGGAGGGGCTATGAACAATTTGGCTGAAACGCTTCGAAAACTCAAGCGCCTTGAGGAGGCCAGGCAGGCCATCCGCCGAGCCATCGAATGCAAAGCGCCGTTTGGCCATGCGGCCTCGCCCTGGACAAGCTGGTACAACCTCGCCAATATCGAAACTGCGGCTGGCAATACCTCCGCCGCCGCCGATGCGCGGCAACAGGCTCTCGGCGCTTATCTCGCCTACCGCCGCGATGGCGGCGAAAATCAAAGCGGATCAGGCCGCCTGGCGCTGGACGTCCGCCAGGCCCTGGCCAGCGGCTATGCGGCCGAAGCTACCTCCCTCCTGCAGCAGCTCGTCGCCGATTCGGATTTTGCGAACCAGCTCCCCTTCCTCACGGCCCTCCAAGCCATCACCGCCGGCAGCCGCGACCGCTCCCTCGCCGAGGATCCTGGCCTCAGTTATGACCAAGCCGCCGAAGTGCTGCTGTTGATCGAGGCGCTGGAGGCGGAAGCAGGCGGATGAAAGCCGTGCTTGCTTAGGTCGATCCAATGCTGCGATCACCGGCATCTGTCTTTTGGCGTGCGGCATCTTGCGATAGGCGTTTGCAATGTTCTGCTGCAGAGGAGCGTCTAACAACCAGATCCAGAAGCCGGGGGCGAGAGATGGGGTCTGATCGAAGATCCTGGCCCGCTTCTGATCTGGAGCGTTGGCTGGACCGATGGTGACTGGCACATTTCACTAAGGCAAAATGGAAACCGAAGTGCTCAGCAGTAATTTTTAGCGTGAAGGACAGATATGTTGTTGGTGACCATTCCGAATGACCTAAGCTATACGATCCTCATTCTCATTGTTTTCTCCTGTCTGTAATGAGTTTGGCATGAACCTTGCGAAGTTCGTGGGCCTCGGAAATGCTGGAGGCTCAAGCGTGCCGCAATGGTGGCAACGCCAGATGGCCGTGCTACCATTGCCACATGGCAAGACATACCGCATCGGCAACTGGGTCCTCAAGTCCTGACCAGGGAGGAGCGGCCTCAATCTTGCGTCTGCGAGTAACCAGCTTGGCCGAGCTTCGCGATTCCGTTCGCAGTGGTCTGCCCTTCTCTGCGCTTGTGGCACTGACAAAGCAACTCGAAATTTCTCCGCAGCAGTTCACAGCGGTTTTCGGGATCCCCCCTCGAACCGTTGCCCGCAGAAAGGAGGCGCGACACCTCAACCCCCAAGAGTCTGATCGCCTCTATCGTGTGGCAAGAGCGGTTTCGCAGGCGGTCGAGGTTCTAGGCTCCATCGAAAAGGCCCGCGTTTGGCTGAAGACGCCCAACCGTGCATTGGGCAGGGAGATTCCGCTCGATCTTCTCGATACCGAGATCGGTGCGCGTCAGCTCGAAGAAGTATTGCTGCGCCTTAACTACGGAATCTTTAGTTGATGCGCGTCCGGAGGATCTGCCGCAAGCCATACGTGGATAACGCGCTTGATGGCATCGGTGGAATGTACACATCCGGACGCTGGCACACGAAAGGGAAACCCATTGTCTACACCGCCAGCTCTGCGGCGCTCGCGGCGCTTGAGATGCTCGTCCATGTCGATCCGCTCATGGCACCGTCAGACTTGCGGCTGCTCGCCATCGAAATCCCAGATGACCTGTCCACGGCAGTACTTGAACCGACCATGCTGCCGGGGGACTGGTTTACTCTGCCAGCTCCGGCTTCACTTCAAACACTCGGGGTGTCGTGGCTCACCAGCGCAGGGAGTGCGGTTCTGAGCGTTCCGTCTGCAGTCATCACGGTCGAACGCAACTTCCTGCTCAATCCTCGGCATCCAGAAGCGCAACGAATACGCATCATCAGCGATGAGGCTTTCACGTTCGATACACGACTTTTGACCTAGGGAACCCGACAGCGAAAGCTGCGGGTGTGTACATGGAGTACGGCCCATCGTGCAATAGTCCGTAGCGGAGTTGCCCACTCAGTCAGTTCATGGTGAAGCGCATTGGCTTCAACCTCTTTCTCGGCGCCACGGTTGTTGCGTGTCCTGATTTGAGCAAGCCTCGGCATGCATCGCTTTCGTCCGCTCCGCGATCGCGCCTGATGGCGATGCTTCTCAAGTAATCACCGTCGGCCGCTCCATCCCCGTACGCACCTTGATCTCCGCCAGCTCATCGATGGCGCTGATCAGATCGCCGAGGGCGATTTGGGGATCCTGGCCCAGGTCGCCGCTGGGGGGCACGTAGCTCTCCAGATACACCCGCAGGGTGGCGCCCTGGGTGCCGGTGCCGGAGAGGCGCAGCACCACCCGGCTGCCATCGTCGAGCAGCAGGCGCAGGCCCTGGCCGCTGGTGATCGAGCCGTCCACCGGATCGGTGTAGGCGAAGTCGTCGGCGGTGGCGATCGTGCGGCCGGCGAAGCTTTGGCCCACCAGCTGCGGCAGCATCGCCTTGATCCGGTCGTAGAGGCCGTGGGCGGCGTCGCTGGCGATCGCTTCGTAATCGTGGCGTGAGTAGTAGTGGCGGCCGTAGCGGCTCCAGTGCTCCGCCATCAGCTCGGCCACCGAGCAGTTGCGTACCGCCAGAATGTTGAGCCAGAACAGCACCGCCCAGAGCCCATCTTTTTCGCGGATGTGGTTGCTGCCGGTGCCGAAGCTTTCCTCGCCGCAGAGGGTGATGCGGCCGGCATCGAGCAGGTTGCCGAAGAACTTCCAGCCCGTAGGTGTTTCGAAGCAGCCGATGCCCAGCTGCTTGGCCACCACATCGACCGCGGCGCTGGTGGGCATCGAGCGGGCCACGCCGGCCAGCCCTTCGGCGTAGCCGGGCACCAGGGTGGCGTTGGCGGTGAGCACCGCCAGCGAATCGCTGGGATTCACGAAGCAGGCGCGGCCGAGGATCATGTTGCGGTCGCCGTCGCCATCGCAGGCGGCGCCAAAGTCGTAGCTGCTGCCCTGCAGGAGCAGCTCGGCCAGGTCGTGGGCGTAGGTGAGGTTGGGGTCGGGGTGGCCGCCGCCGAAATCCTCCAAGGGGATGCCGTTGCGCACGGTGCCGGCCGGGGCGCCGAGCAGGCCCTCAAGCAGGCGGCTGGCGTAGGGGCCAGTTACGGCGTGCATGGCATCGAAGGCCAGCCGGAAGTCGCTATTCAGCAGGGCTTTGATCCGCTCGAAATCGAACAGCTTTTGCATCAGGGCGACGTAGTCGTCGACCCCATCGACCACCTCCACCACCAGATCGCCGATCGCCTGCTCGCCCGCCTGATCGAGCTGCAGCGGCGCCGCCTCCAGGATGCGGTAGCCGTCGAGGCTTTGGCTGGCGGCAAACACCGCATCGGTGAGCGATTCGGGGGCCGGGCCGCCATTGGCGCCGTTGATCTTGACGCCGAAGTCGCCATCGGGGCCGCCGGGGTTATGGCTGGCCGAAAGGATGATGCCGCCGATCGCAGCGCGGCTGCGGATCAGGTGGGAGGCGGCGGGGGTCGACAGGATGCCGCCGGTGGTGGTGATCAGCCGGGCCACGCCATGGGCCGCCGCCATGCGGGCAATCACATCGATGGCGTGGCGGTTGCCGTAGCGGCCATCGCCCCCCACCACCAGGGTGCCCCCAGCGACGCCAGGCAACACCCGAAGCGAGGCCTCGATGAAGCTTTCGAGGTAGTGGGGGGTCTGGAATTGGCGGCTGCTTTTGCGCAGCCCCGACGTGCCTGGCTTCTGGTCGCTGAACGGCTGGGCCAGGGCCACCTGCCGTGGGGCGGTGGCGAGGTCGGGGCTGGTCATCGGGGGCCCTGGCTGGGTTGGGGGCACCAAGTTAGCCCTGGGCTGTTCAGGGGGTCACTGGCTTGAAGGAGAACGGCTTACCACCGGGGATCTCGACCGGTTTGCTGCTGTCGGCGCGGTAGGGCTGACGGCAGTAGGCGATCACATCCCGGCTGGCCTTATCGATCGGATCGCGCCGCTCCGGGCTGTTCAGCGGCGCCACCACCGCCCGCTGCCGCACGCTCCAGAGGGCGTCCTTGCAGCTGGTGGAGAGGCGCGGGTGATCGAGGAGCGGGTCCGCCAGGCGGCGGGCCTGATCACAGCTGGCGGCGGTGTTGTCGCGGCCGCAGTTGAGGGTGCGGAGCTGCACCTCGCGGAAGCTGGTCTCGGGGGGGTAGGGAGCCTCCGCGGCCCGCAGCGCTGGAGCCGGCAGCAGGGCCAGTACGGCCGGTAGGGCCAGGCCCAGCCCGCCAGGGTTCAGCAGGCAAAGGCCCAGCTTGGGGCGGGCAGTGCGGCGGAACGGGGCCATGGCAGGCGGTGCGGCGGCAGGGGATGGGTTCATCATGCTGGTCGTTTGGGCAGCGGCAGGCCCGAGCGCAGGGTGGGTTGACCGGCCAACCAACGGCGGGCCAGCAGCGGGCCGCTCCAGCGGGCCGTGGCGGCCAGCAACCGGCGCAGGATTGGCAGGCGGCGCAGCAGTTCGGCCCGGGACAGTTCCTGGCGCTGCAGGGCCTGGACCTTGCTGATTTCCGGCAGCCGCAGCCGCCTCACCGCAACGAGGGCGGCATCGAGCTGGTGCAACTGTTGGTCCGGGGCCGGGCGATCCCCGTTAGCGCTGGCGTTGGCGTTGGCGTTGGCGTTGGAGCTGGAGCTGGTGCTGGCAGCTGAAGCGGCAGCAGGGGGCACCAGCAGGGGCAGCAACTGTTCGGCGGCCACCAGCGCGTCGCGCAGGGCCATGTTCAGCCCCTGGGCCCGCAGCGGACTCATCGGATGGGCGCCATCGCCAAGCAGGAGCAGGCCGGGCCGCTCCCAGCCGGGCGCCAGCCCCGGCCTGATCGCGAACCGCAGCGGCGGCCGCAGGCTGGCAGCGGGCAAACTGCGCCAAAGGGCGGCCAGGGCGGGCGGACTGCTGCGGGCCCAGCGCTCCGGCCAGGGGGTGGCGGCGCTGGGCCCGTCCCCTTCCTCGCTCCCTTCCGAGCCCCCTTGCTCGCCCCCTTCCCCGCCCCGTTGCTGCAACCAGCCCACCCGGACGCCGCCTTGGGCCGTGCCGAACAGGGCGTAGCTGCTCTCCTCCCCGATCAGGGTGACGAAGCGCTGGGCCAACCAGGGCTGCAGCAGCGCCGCGGCCGCCGCGTCCAGTTCGAACCAGAGCACCTCCAGGCCCGTGGCTTCCTCCTGCCGCTCCAGCTGGGCCTGGCGGCGCAGGCGGGATCCGCGGCCATCACAGGCCACCACCAGATCGGCGCTCAGCTCGCTGCCGTCCTCCAGCACCACGCCCTTGACGCGGCTGTCGCCTGCTTGGCTATCCCCCACCGGGCCGGCCGGGGGGGGCGGCGCTGCGGTTTCGGGCTCGATCAGCAGCCGATCCACCGCCTTTCCAGGCAAGAACGAGAAGCTCGGGCAGGCCAGGGCTTGCTCGAGCATGCCGTTCAGCAGGGCTGCGGTGTCGATCAGGGTGCAGGGGGCCGGGCTCCCCATCGGTTCAGCCACCGAAAACAGGGGTTGGCCTTTGAGGTAGAAGCTCCAGCCGGCCAGCTGCCGCTGCGGCAAGTTCGCCAGCAGGGGGGCCAGGCCCATGCGCTGCAGGGCTTCGAGGCCGCTGGGCATCAGGCCATCGCCGCGCAGCAACCGCTGATGCTGCCGCTGGCTCTCCACCAGCTGCACAGGCACCCCGGCGCGGGCCAGCAGCAGGGCGAAGGCGGTGCCGGCTGGACCGGCCCCCACCACCAGCACCCGCAGCGGCTTGGGCAGCTGGGGGCTCAGGTGAATGAGTTGTAGTTGCGGTTGGGCTCGCTGCCGGCGGTCTCGATGCCGAGCAGGGCGTGTTTCTTGGTGAGCAGGTAGTCCACCAGTTCCTGCTGCAGGGTGAGCAGTTCACCGGTGCAGCCCCGGAAGGCGGCCCGGTGGCGGATCTCGTCGTGGCGGGTGTGGAGATCGCGCAGCATCAGGTTGATCGCATCCAGGCGGAGCGAATGGATGCGGGGATTGGGCACCGAATCCATTGCGGTTCGATCAGGCGTGAGCCTCGATCGTAGACGCCATTGGGCGCTGCTCTGGCCTGGACTGCCCACTGCCGCAGCGGCGCCGCTGGCTGCGCAGTTGGCGCTCCAGCCGTTCGGTGACGCCGAGTTCGGCCCCTTGCCAGAGCCGATCGATCTCCGCTTCGAAATGGGCCGCCAGGCGGGGGGAATCGATGCGGAGCAGGGTTTCGTCGTTTTGGAAGGCGGCGCTGGGGCTCCAGTTGAACGAGCCGCTGATCACGCTGCGACGATCGAGCACAGCCAATTTGTGGTGCAGTTTGTCGCCGCCGGCGAGGCGGGGGGTGCCGACCCCCGCCAGCGCCTCTTTCCAGGGGCGATTGCCGCTTTCGAGCCGGCAGAGGCGGTCGGGTTTGCTGGTGCCCAGCAGGTCGAGCACCTCGCTGAATGGACGGCTGGCGAAGCCTGGATCGGCCAGCAGCCGGATCTTCACCCCCCGTTGGTTCAAGCCGGTGAGGGCATCGGCGAGGTTTTGGGCCGAAAACACGAACAGGGCTAAATCCAGCTGCCGCCGCACGCCCAGCAGTTGCCGCTCCAGCCACAGCAGGCCGTGGTTGGGATCGCGGCGGCGGTGGGGGGCGAACAGCACCGTGACCGTGGTGTCGCCGACGCGCACCTGCTGGCTTGGCCCACCCCCCTTGGCCAGCCCAAAGCGGCTGTCGGTTTGGCCGCCGGGCCCATCGCCCCAGAGTCGGGCGAATTCAGCGGCGAACAGGGCCGCCAGCTCGCCGCTGTCGAAGCGCAGCAGGTGGTTGACGTTGCCGCGGGTGCTGGGGGCGTCGCGGTCGCCGTGCACGCAGGAGGGGCTGAAGTTGGCCGAGCCGGTGACCACCACGCGCCGATCGACCACCATGAATTTGTGGTGCATCAGGCCGCTGCCGCTACTGCCGTCGGCCCGGTCGTCGAGCATCGGAATGGCCGCTTGTTGCAGCATGGCCACCGCATCGCCTTGGCCCAGGGCCGCCAGCTGCTCAATCCGATGGCGCTGGTGGGGGGGCAGGGCGGCCTGCTCGATCGGGCTGAGGCGGCTCCAGGCGGTGCTGTAGTTGTTCTCGAGCACCACCTTCACCCGCACGCCCCGGCCTTGGGCGGCCACCAGGGCTGCGGCCACCCGGGGTAGGGAGAGTTCCTGCACCGCCACCAGGATCTCCTGGCGGGCGCCAGCGATAGCCGCCAGGATCATCGCTTCGAGGTCATCCCCCTGCCGCCAGCGCTGGTTGATCGGGCTGAGGTAGCGGTGGCCGCTGCGGTGGTTGAAGGCCACCTGGATGCCAGCGGGCAGGGGGAGATCCGGCGCTGGCGCCCCTTCGATGCGGGCCACGCCGGCGCCGCAGCCGGCCAGCAGCAGGGGCAATGCCAAGCCCAGGGGCAGGGCCCGGGCAGGCTTGGTCAGACGGAACCACATGGCGGCGGGGTTGGCTGGGACTGCCGCTGCTGAAGGGCAGCACTGCCCCAGATTTCCCCCAGCTGGACAGGCTCTAGATCAGGAGTGCCCAGGCATCTCGGCGGTGCGCAGCATGGCGACGACCCAGAGACAACCGATCAGAACGGCGGCCAGCACCCCCGCCGTGATGCCGACGCGCACCATCAGCAGCGACACCAGCAGCGGAAACAGCACCGACCCCAGCACCGGGGTGGCCGCGACCAACGCCCGCAGGGACGACCTGGATTTGGAAGGAATCAGAACCATTCGGCTACGGCCTCGTTGGCGGGATTGCTGTTGTCTTCCGGGGTGGTGCGGTTGAACTCCAGGGTGATGTTGCGTTTTTGAACCCCATCGGCGGCCACCGCTTCAATCGGGTACAGCTGTTGGCCATCACGGAACGGTACCTGGATGCGGAAGGTGCCCTCGGGGGAGAGGGGCACCTCCTCCTTGCCGATCGTGAGCCGGGCGTTTGGATCGGTGGCCCCGTAAACGATCAATTCAGCGTCAGCCACCAGCCAGAACGAGCGCTGGCGGGGCGGCAGACCGGCGCCGGATTCATGCCGGCCTGAAGCCCACAGCCCCTGGCCGGAGCTGGAGAAGGCGGCATCGGAGAAGCTTGGGTGGTCGGTTTCGTGGAAGGCCTCCGAGCCCCGGCCCTGGTGGCGCCAGCGGGAGGTGGCGGTTTGGTAGAGCCGCTCGTGCAGGCCGGCATCGGCCGGTTCGATCGGGCTCGGCAGGGTGGCTGGGGCGGCTTCGAGCGAGAAGGGAACGAATTGGTCGAGGATCTGCTCGGAAGGATGGAGCGTTGGCACCCGGGCAATGGCCGAGAAGGCCAAGGAAATCCAACCGCCCGCCAGGCCGGCCTTGCGGTACCCGATCTCCACCCGGTAATCCCGGTCGGGGAGGGGAATCGGCAGATACCACTCGCTGGCGTGGGCATCAACCACCACCTCCTGGAGGGTGTGGGGGTGGGCGGAACCCCCGGCCAGGCCGGTGACATCGGCAACCCGCAGGCAGAGCTGGGTCGCCCCGGCGGCGAGGGCGGCGGCGCGCTCGGCCGCGGCGATGTCCCAGAAGACGTAGGCCCACTGGGGATCGCGGGGCAGGAACACCACCCGGGTCTCGGCGCTGGGCCTGGGGGCGGGAGCTAGGTCGGCCTCGATCGACGCCAGGCTCCAGCCCTCGACTTCCTGCCGGGTACTGATCTCCGCCACCAGCTC
Organism: uncultured cyanobacterium; assembly: GCA_903858015.1. Lineage (GTDB taxonomy): Bacteria > Cyanobacteriota > Cyanobacteriia > PCC-6307 > Cyanobiaceae > Cyanobium. Next base: position 13,212 of record CAIOGZ010000057.1, on the reverse strand, counting down.
TTCCTTCGATTTGCGGCTGTAAAGGGAGACGCCGAGGTCGCTGGCGATCTGACGCAGCTGGCGCAGCGTCATCATGGCCAGGGATGTCAGCGTTTTTTGACTCACAGCAGCGCGGTTGGTTAGAGATCAGTTTGCTGGGGATTTTGAGCCAGGGTGGCCGGGGGCAGGAAGCAGTCAGCATCCGCTGACGCCGCCCAGCCGAGCGGTCCATCGCCAGGCCGCCAACCGCTCACCCCAAAGGCCTGTATCAGCCATAAAAAAAACGGGAATGCTGAGCACTCCCGTTTGGATTTAATCGTTTAAACCGTGGGCCGGATTCAGCGACCAATGCTGCGGTAGGGGACCTTGGAGAGATAATCCATGGAGGTGTTGCCTTGGGGGGCTCCAACACCGCGGGGGCCGGGCATGCTGCGCACCCAGGCCAGGTAATCCTCGGGATAGCCACCACGACGCTGCTGGGCGCGGGCCGGGAAGGTCTTGACGGTGCCGGTGTAGACGATCTGGGGGAAACCGAGGATGCCTCGGTAGTAGGCGTCGTAGCGGGGAGAGGTGAGATTGAACGGGGTCTCACCCACGTCGCGGGAGCCCACCACCCGATTGCGGTGGTAGGGAACGGAGTCGTAACCGAAGTTCTGCAGGTATTCCTCGGAATCGAGAATCTGATCGACAGCACCCTTGATCCCTTGGGTCATGATCACGGCTGACCAAGCGATTTCCTCGGATTTGCCATGGGTGGGACGACCGAGCAGCTTCTCTACAAGGTGGCGGGCCACTTTGTAGTTGCTGTTGAGGTTGTAGAAGCTGCGGGTGAAGGTGTCCGACAGGCAGAGGGAGCGAATGAAATCGCGCACCGTGATTTGGCCGTCGCGCAGCTGGGATTCCAGGGTGCGGTCGCGGTCGACCTTGAAGGCATGGAAGAAGATCTGGCGGTAGGCCGCTTCGATCACGAAGTTTTGGTCTTCGCGGCTGAGGGCCTTGTCCAGGGAGACGGCCTTGGGGTCCTCATCGGAGCCCGTGCGCAGCGAGGCCACCCGGGAATTCTGGGTGGTTGGGGCGTACTTGAGGAGGGGAATAGCCACGCGGGGTCCGGCATCCGTCGGAGGGGATCGTAGAAGTCTGCCTGCTGCAGGGTTCCGCCTGCATCGCCAGGGCTTACAGACCGTAACGTTCCTGAAACGCTCACCAGCCAAGCAGGGACACGCTTTCGGCGCTGTTCGGGCCCGCCGCGGCGCCTGGCGGCGGCGGGGTTGCGTCGCTGCCGGCGTCCAGCCGGGTTTCGATGCAGAAGGAGGCGGTGTTGGAGAGCCCCTCCACCGTGCTGGTGCGCAGCCGCACATCCGCTCCGGCGAAGCTGAACCGCTCCAGGCTGCTCATCGTTTCGTAGGCGGTGGTAAGCAGCAGGGCGTCGCGACCATCCATGGCGAAACGGCCCGCCACCGGAGCGGTTTCGGCGTAACCCCGATCGCGCAGCAACAAGCCCTCCCGCCCCAGGGCGTCGGTGGGGATCAGGCCAAAGACGCTCTCCCCCTCATGGGCTTCGCCGGCCTTGTCCCAGGCCATCGAACCACTCCAGCGCACCCGACAACCGCCGACCAGCCTGGCGGGATCTTCGCCATGCAGCTGGGCGATCGCCACCAGGCGCGGATCGCTGGCCAGCAGCTCCACCACGTCGATGAACGAACTGCCCGCCTCCGCCTGGCGGTGCAACAGGTGGTGGCTGCTGCGCTGGGAGCGCCAGCGGCCGCAGCTGAGCCGGAAGAAGCCGATCGCATCGGCGATGGGGAGGGTTTCGCTCACGCTGGATGCCCGCTGGGGTGGTGTGGCGATGATCGCAACGACCCACCCCGGTTGTCGCCTCTGGTTGCCGTTTCCCTGCCCCCCGCCGCCCTAGCGGCCCTGGCGGCGGCCTGCTGCTGGACCGTCTCGACCCTGCTCTGGCGGCGGCTGCCCACCGCCCTATCGCCGGGGCGGCTCAATCTGCTCAAAAATTTGCTGGCGCTGGGCTTCCTGCTGCCTTGGGTCTTGGGCCAACCCTGGCAGCTGCCGCCCCGGGGCCTGCTGCTGCTGCTGGCCAGCGGGGTGGTGGGCATCGCCCTGGGGGACAGCCTGTTTTTCGCCGCCCTGCGGCGCCTCGGCAGCCGGCGGACCCTGACGATTGATGCCGCTGGTCCGGCCCTCACCACCCTGGCCGGGGTGGTTCTGCTCCAGGAGTGGCCAGGTCCTAGCCAACTGCTGGGGATCGCGCTGATCACGTTGGCGGTGGCCCTGGTGGCCCGGGGTGCGGCCCCAGCTGCTCAGGCTCCTGCTGGTCAGGCCCAAGCAGGCCTGGCACCTGGGGCTGGGGCGGTTCGTGGCGTCGGGCTGGCGTTGGCCGGGCTGGTCTGCGGCAGTCTCGGGGCCTTGCTCTCCCGCTCGGCCCTGCTCTCGGGCACGATTTCACCGCTGCAGTCCGCCAGCTTGCGCCTGGCGGCCGCCAGTGTGGTGCTGCTGCCGCTGCTGCTGCGTTGGCGGCCCCGGCCGGCAGCGGCAGCCGGGCGCTCCAGGGCGGAACCAGCGGCATCGGCTGCCCCAGGGGCCCTAATGGCCCCAGTGGCCCCAATGGCCTTGGGGTCGTGGCCGCTGCTGTTGCTGGCCACCCTGCTGGGCACGAGCGCCGGCATCGTGCTGCAGCAAGCCGCCCTGGCCGGCCTGCCGGGGGGACTGGCGGTGGCGTTGCTGTCCACGGCGCCGGTGATGGCCCTGCCCCTGGCCTGGTGGCTGGAGGGCGACAGGCCCGGCTGGCGGGGCCTTGCCGCCGGCCTGGCGGCCTTGGCCGGGGTCACTCTGGTGGTGCTGCCGCTGGGTTCGCCTTGAGCTTGGTGATCGCCAGGCGGCCGTCGGCCTGCTGGCCTGCCCAGTGGCTGAGATCGGCCAGCTCCAGCGCCAGGGGATCACAGCTGCGGCTGCGGGCGATCGCTTCGAGCTGGCTGGCGAGGCTGGTGAGTTGCTCCAGAAAACTGGCGGCGAAGCTGGCGTCCGCCGCCAGCTGGGGCTGCTGAGCGGCCCAGGCGGCCCAAGCGGCCGCAGGCGGCAGCGGGCCGCTGCGGCGCCCGGCCACGGCCTGGAAGGTGCGCAGGCCATGGGCAAGCAGGCGCAGGTGGTGGCGCTCCAGGGCCGGCAGCAGGCAGCGCTCCAGCTCCGCCAGTTCGGCGGCATCGATCATGGGGCTCCCGGCTTGGGGGCCATCGGCGTCAGCCGGAAGCCGCAGGAGTGGCCCTGCTCCAGGCGCCAATGCACCCGCTCAATGCGGCAGTCGCCAAAGGTGTGGGCGATCAGTTGCAGTTCCTGGTCACAGACGATCGGAAACGCTTCGGCGATGCGCATCACCGAACAGTGAAATTCGTTGATCAGCCAGGCTCCGCCGTGGTCGGGGTCGGGCAGGGATTCGGCCACGTAGCCCTCCTGGCGGCGCAGCTCCACCAACCGCTCAAGCCGCTGCGGTAGGGGCCCTTCGCCAATTTGGTGGCGATAGGCCCTGGCTTTTTCGAGCACCTGCTGGTCGAGCAGCTGGCGCAGGGCTTCGGGGGGGAGGCTGCCGGCGAGGGAGTGCAGCAGGCCCAGGGCGAAATCCTCGCTGCCGTTTTGGAAGTGGCCATGGCCTGCGGGCGTCAGCCGCCAGCGGTTGCTGGGCCTGCCCGGACCTTCCTGGGTGGGGCTGGACTCGACCAGGCCCTCATCCTCCAGGCCCCGCAGGTGGCGCCGCATCACCTGCACCGACACCGCCTGCCATGCGGAGAGCTCGGCCGCCGTGGCTTCGCCCTGGCGCAGCAGCAGGGCAAGCACCGCTTCGCGCGTTGGTTTGGCTTCGCCGGATCCGCCTGCCGCAAGCGGCTGCGGGCCGCTGGAGTGGGCTGGATATGCCACGCCTTCAGCAGCCAGGCCGCCGCCCACCACCATGCCGGCCCCTTTGGTCGGGGGGGCGCTGCGGCTCTGGCTCGGAGGGGAGGCGGCGGTCATGGCGGCACCGTTCCCGTCCACGATGCCACGCATCACCGAGAACTGGGCAGGCGCGGGCGCTGCCGGCGGGTGATGGCGGCAGGCGGTGCGGGCGGGGAGCCACAATGGGGCCGGCCCCAGCTCCGGTTGTGGTGCCCTAGGCTCGGTCCCTAGCGAAACACTAAAGGTTCGTTATTGGGGGCGGGGTTGGCTTTAGCCCGCTGGATCCAACCAGCCGGTGATCTTCTCCACCTGATCCGTGCCCCGACCTCGATCCGGGATCCGTTTTGGATCTTCGATCGCTTATCCGACGCTCCGCCCGCCAGCGGGCAGTTGTCGCGAAACCCTTCAGTTCTGCCTTGGCTGCCGTGACCGTATCTGACTCCGCATCTGGCCCCGCTTCTGCTTCCGCCGCCCCTGACGCTGGCACCACCCCTGCGACCGCCACCGCTGCGGAGCGGCCGGCCTCGGACAGCTTGGATGTGATGCGCAAGTTCGCCGAGACCTACGCCCAGCGCACCGGCACCTACTTTTGCAGTGATCCAGGCGTTACGGCTGTGGTGCTGGAGGGATTGGCCCGCCATAAGGATGAACTCGGTGGTGCCCTGTGTCCGTGCCGTCATTACGAGGATAAGCAGGCCGAGGTGGCCCAGGCCTTCTGGAATTGCCCGTGTGTGCCGATGCGTGAACGCAAGGAATGCCACTGCATGCTGTTCCTCACTGAAGACAATCCCTTCTGCGGCGACCAGCAGACGATCAGCCTTGAAGACGTGAGAGCTCTTGCTGCGGGCTGATTCTTTAACCGTGCCCGTTTCCCTTTTCTTGTTGCCATGACCACTGCTGCCGTTGGCGATCTGGTGAGTCAGCCGTACAAGTACGGTTTTGTCACCGACATTGAAACAGAAAAGATCGCCAAGGGCCTCAGCGAGGACGTGGTGCGGTTGATCTCCAGCAAAAAGGACGAGCCTGCCTTCCTGCTGGATTTTCGCCTGCGGGCCTACCGGAATTGGTTGTTGATGAAGGAGCCCGATTGGGCGGCCTTGGGTTATCCTAAAATCGATTATCAAAACATCATTTATTACGCAGCTCCCAAGCAGCGGGAGAAGAAGGCCAGCCTCGACGAAGTCGATCCCAAATTATTAGAAACCTTCGACAAGCTTGGCATCCCCCTCAGCGAGCAAAAGCGGTTATCGAATGTGGCCGTCGATGCGGTGTTCGACAGTGTTTCGATCGCCACCACCTACCGGGAGAAATTGGCAGAACATGGCGTGATCTTTTGCTCGATCAGTGAGGCGGTTAAGGACCATCCTGAGCTGATCGAGCGTTACCTGGGTACGGTTGTGCCTAGCAACGACAACTACTTCGCTGCCCTCAATGCGGCTGTCTTCAGTGACGGTTCGTTTGTGTTTATTCCCAAGGGCGTTGACTGCCCGATGGAACTCTCCACCTACTTCCGGATCAACTCCGGCGATACGGGCCAATTCGAGCGCACCTTGATCGTGGCCGAAGAAGGTGCTTCGGTGAGTTACCTAGAAGGTTGTACGGCCCCGATGTTTGACACCAACCAGCTGCATGCGGCGGTGGTGGAGCTGGTGGTGCTTGATGATGCCTCGATTAAGTATTCCACGGTGCAAAATTGGTATGCCGGCGACGAGAACGGTGTGGGTGGTATTTATAACTTCGTTACCAAGCGGGGCCAGTGCCGCGGCGCCCGTAGCCGCATCAGCTGGACCCAGGTAGAAACCGGCTCGGCGATCACTTGGAAGTACCCCAGCTGTGTGCTGCAGGGGGCCGATTCGGTGGGGGAATTCTATTCAGTTGCCCTCACTAATAACTGCCAGCAGGCGGATACGGGCACCAAGATGATCCATGTTGGTCCCCGCACCCGCTCCACGATCGTGAGCAAGGGGATCAGCGCCGGCCGCTCCTCCAATAGCTATCGCGGTTTGGTGCAGGTGGGCCCGAAGGCGATTGGGGCCCGCAACTATAGCCAGTGCGATTCGATGCTGATCGGCGATCGGGCCGCCGCCAACACCTATCCCTACATCCGCTCCCAGCAGCCCGATGCGGCGATCGAGCACGAGGCCAGCACCTGCCGGATCTCCGCCGACCAGCTCTTCTATCTGCAGAGCCGGGGCATCGGTTTTGAGGAGGCGGTGTCGATGATGGTGAGTGGCTTCTGCCGCGATGTGTTCAACCAGTTGCCGATGGAGTTCGCCGCCGAAGCCGACAAGTTGCTGGCCCTGAAACTGGAGGGATCCGTGGGGTAACGGGGCCGATCCGCTGGACTCGCCCCGCCGCCTGCGCCTCGCCCCCCGCCAGCTTCGTTTCGCACCCCCGCCGCCTTCCCTTGACGGCTACGGTGCTGCTTCCCCTTAATCCCTGTTCGCCCCCCGCCCCCGCCGCCGTGATTCGCCCCGATGCCCCCTTACTGCTTGAGATCTGCGATCTCCACGCCAGCGTGGACGACCAGCCGATCCTGCATGGGGTGAACCTCAGCATCCGCGCCGGCGAGATCCACGCGGTGATGGGGCGTAATGGCAGTGGCAAGAGCACCCTCTCCAAGGTGCTGGCGGGCCATCCGGCCTACCGCGTCAGCGCCGGCAGCGTGCTTTACCGCGGCGAAGACCTGCTGGCCCTCGATCCAGAGCAGCGGGCCCGCCGCGGGGTGTTCCTCGGTTTTCAGTATCCGGTGGAGATTCCCGGGGTGAGCAATCTGGAATTCCTGCGGGTGGCCACCAATGCGCGCCGGCTGGAGCAGGGCCACGAGGAACTCGATACCTTTGCCTTTGAAGATCTGGTGCGCGAGCGGCTGGAGCTGGTGAAGATGGATCCCGCCTTTTTGGAGCGCTCCGTGAATGAGGGCTTCAGCGGCGGCGAGAAGAAGCGCAACGAGATCCTGCAGATGGCCCTGCTCGATCCGCTGGTGGCGATCCTCGATGAAACCGATTCCGGCCTCGATATCGATGCGCTGCGGATCGTGGCCGGCGGTGTCAACCAGCTGGCCAGCCCGGATAACGCCACCTTGCTGATCACCCACTACCAGCGGCTGCTGGATGTGATCACCCCCGATTATGTGCACGTGATGGCGGCGGGCCGCATCCTGCGCACCGGCGGCAAGGAGCTGGCCCTGGAGCTCGAAGATCGCGGCTACGACTGGGTGGATGCCGAACTGGCCGCCCTGGCCCAGGCGCCTGTGGAGGTGGGGTGATGGCGGCCCCCTCCCTCTCCAGTGCTGTGCCAGCCGCTGTGCCCACCGCCCGGCCAGCCGCCGGGGCGGGCTCCAGCCGCTGGGGCACCGCTTTGCTTGAGGCCGTGGGCTTGGGGCCTGAGGCGGCCCTGGAGCCGGCCCGGCAGCGGGCCTGGCGGGGGCTGGCGGAGCGGCCGCTGCCCTCGCGCCACGACGAGGCTTGGCGCTTCACCGACACCACCGCCATGGCCGCGATTGCGCCGCAGCTGCTGGCCGCCGGGGCCGCCGGCCCGCTGGCCTTGCCCCCGGCGGCGGCGGGGGTGGTGCGGATCGTGCTCGATGGCGGCGAAGATCCGCTCGCTGGCGTGAGCTTGCCGGCGGGGATCGAGGCGATTCCGGCTGAGGAACTCGAAGCGTTGCGGCTCCAGGAGGCCGCGGCGGCCGGCGGCGGGGCTGGTTGGGGCGAGCCCGAGGCCGGTGGGTCTTGGATTGGCTTGCTGGCTGCGGCCGTGGCGCCGCGGCTGCTGGCGTTGCGGGTGCGGGGGGCGGTGGCCCCTGGGCTCGAACTGGTGAGCGATAGCGGCGCCGCCGCCGGTGTGCTGCCGCTGCGGGTGCTGCTGTTGCTGGAACCAGGCGCCGAGCTGGAGTTGCTGCAGGTGCACCGCGCCGCCGGCGCCAGCCTCACCGCGGTGTTGTTGGAGGCGCGGATCGGAGCGGGGGCCAAGCTGCGCCATGGTTTGGTCGCCCAGGGGGCGGCGGCATCGGTGCTGCTGGCCGATCTGGCGGTGCGGCAGGAGCCTGGCAGCGAGTACAGCTTCAGCAGCGCCGTGGCCGGTTGGGCCCTATCGCGGCTGCAGCCGCGGGTGCTGCAGGGCGCTGGCGCCGCCACCACCCGGCTGCGGGCCCTGCAGCGCTGCGACCAACGGCAGATTGCTGATCACCACAGCCAGGTGCGCTTCGACGGCCCGGAGGGGGAGCTCGACCAGCTGCACAAGGCGATCGCGGCGGGGGCTGGCCGCAGTGTGTTCAATGGCGCGGTGGAGGTGCCCCGGGCGGCCCAGCGCACCAATGCGGTGCAGCTGAGCCGCAGCCTGTTGCTCTCGGATCGGGCCCGGATTGATACCAAGCCCCAGCTCGAGATCGTGGCCGACGATGTGAAATGCGCCCACGGCGCCACCGTGACCCGGCTGCAGCAGGAGGAGCTGTTTTACCTGCAGAGCCGTGGTATCGATGCCGCCGCCGCCGGCACGTTGTTGTTGCGGGGCTTCTGCGCCGAGGTGCTGCGGGAGCTGCCGGCGGCGGCGGCGGTTTGGCAGCCTCTGGCGATGCTGCTGGCCGAGGAGGCCCCCCGGCCATGACGTCAATCCCCCTTCCCATCGACACCGCCAGCGCCAGTGGCATGGCCGCTCCGCCCCCCGTGCAGGAAGCCCCGGCCGCGCCTGCCGCCAACCCGCTGCCAGCCCAGATCAGCCCGCTGGCCGAGACGCTTCCAGCCCCGGCCGATCCAGCCCCAGCCGAAGACCTAGCCGCCCTCACCCGCCCCGATTTCCCGCTGCTGGGCCAGATCGCCTGCCTGGGGCAGCCGCTGATCTACCTCGACTACGCCGCCACCAGCCAGAAGCCGCGCCAGGTGCTGGAGGCCCTGCAGCATTACTACGGCCATGACAACGCCAACGTGCACCGCGGTGCCCACCAGTTGAGCGCCCGCGCCACCGAGGGTTTTGAGCACGCCCGCGACAAGGTGGCGGCGTTTGTGGGGGCCGCCAGCGCCCGCGAGATCGTCTACACCCGCAATGCCAGCGAGGCGATCAATTTGGTGGCCCGCACCTGGGGTGAGGCCAACCTGCGCCCCGGCGATGAGGTGCTGCTCACGGTGATGGAACACCACAGCAATCTGGTGCCCTGGCAGCTGCTGGCGGCCCGCACCGGCTGCGTGCTGCGCCACGCCGGCCTCACCGAATCCGGTGAGCTGGATTTAGCGGATTTCCGCAGCAAGCTCACGGAGCGCACCCGGCTGGTGAGCTTGGTGCAGGTGAGCAACACCCTCGGCTGCCTCAATCCGATCGCAACGCTTGCCCCGCTTGTGCATGCTGCCGGCGCCCTGCTGCTGGTGGATGCCTGCCAGAGCTTGCCGCATCAGCGCGTCAATGTGGCCGAGCTGGGTTGTGATTTTTTGGTGGGGTCGTCGCATAAGTTTTGCGGCCCCACCGGCATGGGCTTCCTCTGGGCCCGCGAGGTGCTGCTGGAGGCGATGCCCCCCTTCCTCGGTGGCGGCGAGATGATCCAGGACGTGGGCCTCGACTCAAGCACCTGGGCCGATTTGCCCCACAAATTCGAGGCCGGCACCCCGGCGATCGGCGAAGCGATCGGCATGGGCGCCGCCATCGACTACCTGCAGGCGATCGGCATGGACCGCATCCACGCCTGGGAGCAGCAGCTCACCCGCCGCTTGTTTGCCAGGCTGCAGGCGATCGAGGGGCTGCGCATCCTCGGCCCCACGCCCGAGCAGCAGCCCGATCGCGCCGCCCTGGCCGCCTTCGACGTGGAGGGTCTGCACGCCAACGACATCGCCGCCCTGCTCGATTCGGCCGGTATCTGCATCCGCAGCGGCCACCACTGCACCCAGCCGCTGCATCGCCACTACGGCCTGGCCGGCACGGCCCGCGCCAGCCTCGGCTTCACCACCACCGAAGCCGAGATCGACCGCTTCGCCGAGGAGCTGGTGGGCACGATCGGGTTTCTGCGGGAGCACAGCTGAGCGCAGCTGGGCATAGCTGGGCGCCGTTGGGCTGGCCCTCAGGAGCGGTGATAGGCCCCGCCCTGCTGAATCGAGAGCGCCCGGTAGAGCTGCTCTAGCAGCAGCAAGCGGGCCAGTTCGTGGGGGAAGGTGAGCGGCGAGAGGCTGAGTTTCCAGTGGGCGCGGGCCTTGAGGGCTGGATCGATCCCATCGGCGCCGCCAATCACAAAAGCAAGCCGCCCCGACCCCGTACCCTCCAGCCGCTGGGCCAGGGCCACGGAGCTGAGCAGTTCGCCTTCTTCGCAGAGCACCACCAGCTGTTCTTCGCTGCGCAGGTCGGCCTGGATCGCTTCGCTTTCCTTGAGTGGATTGGAGTCTTTGAGTTCAGTTACCACCAGGCCCGGCAGGCGTTTGAGGTACATAGTGATACCGGCTTGGATCCAGGGTTTGCGCAGCTTGCCCACCGCCAGCAGCCGGATCCGGTTGGGGTTGAGCACGCGGGGCGAGGGGTGAATCGGAGCGGCTCCATCGTGGATCGGCGCTGGCTCAGTTTTCGATGGCGCCAGACACGGTGCCTGGGCAGGGCCGGAGATGATGGGGTCTGACCCCACGGCGCAGCTGGCTGGATGCAGGACGAGCCCATCGCTGGGGCTGCCCCCAGCCTGTTCCTGGTGGTGCTGGGCGGCCGGCTGCCGGGCGTTCACATCGAGCTGCACGACGTGCGCTTTGTGGTGGGTGCCACGATCGAGGCCACCTTGCCGCAGCTGCGGCGCCAGTGGTTTGGGGCGCGGCGGGGGCTGCATTTGGATAGCTGGATGGCGGTGCGGTTTGTGGATGGCTATCGGGTGGAGCTGCGCCCCGAACCGTTTGCGGGCAAGGAGCGGCTGTGGTTCGTGAATATGGGCGGCTACGAGCCAAGCCAACTGGCGGAGCAGCACGCCTTCGGGCTGTTCGTGGCCACCAGCCCCCAGGCCGCCCGCGCCGCCGCCCGCCGCCGGCTGCTGCCGCAGGCGTTGGAGCGGCACAAGGATGATCTGCACGGGGTGGAGGCCGCCCTGGGGGATGGCTGCCTGGCGGTGCAGGACAGCCTGGATCTCGGGCCGGGGCTCGCCGGTGGCGCACCCCAGAAGCTGGCGCTGCATTTGATTGCCGATGGCCGCCAGCAACAGCAGCGGCCGGATTGGTATGGCTACCGGCCGATTTGAACGGCCGCGCACCCATCGCTGCGGCGGCGCGACCAAACTTTGCAAGCCGGCGGGCGCCTTGGTCTGCCCAGCTCAGCTCAGCCCAGCCCAGCCGCGTTCGATGGCTCCAGCCACAGGATTTACCTGGGCCTGCTGATCCGTTCCCCATCCGCCTGGTTTCTCGCCGTGCCCTCCAGAGCAACGTCCACCGCTGATTGCCCGCAGCGCACCGCCGCCGCCGACCCGCCGCGGGCTTCAGCCCCGGCCTCTCGCGGATGGCGCCTGGGGCCCATGCACTTCCCCCGGCTGAGCCAGCTATCCCGGCTGCCTCTGCTCCCCCGGCTGCTCCCCCTGCTGCCCCTACTGCTGCTGGCCGGCTGCGGCCCCCGGCCGCCGTTTGACGTGCAGACCCTGACCGATGCCGGCCTCAAGCCCCTGCCCGCCGCCAAGCTGGCCGCCTGCGCCGCCGCCCTGCGCTTACCGCCCGAGCTGGCCCGCCCCGCCGATGCCACCAACTTCGGCGTACGCCAGGAGCGCGATAGCTTCGGGCGGGCGGTGCCGAACCGGCCGCAGCTGATCGTGCTGCACGAAACCGTGCTCAGCGCCGCCGATACCCTGCGGCTGTTCGCCACCCCCCACCGCCGCGACGACGACCAGGCCAGCTACCACCTGCTGGTGGATCGGGCCGGCATGCGGTTAAGGGTGGTGCCCGATGGCGGCCGGGCCTATGGCGCCGGCATGGCGGCCTTTGGCGATTTCACGGTGCGCATCCGCCCCACTTCGGTGGGTTCGCTCAACAACGTGGCCCTGCATCTCAGCCTCGAAACTCCCGCCGATGGCCGCGGCGATGGCGATGGCCATTCCGGCTACAGCGCCGCCCAATACCGGGTGGCGGCCGGCCAGGTGTTGCTCTGGCAGGCGGCCTTTGGCATCCCGATCAGCCGCGTTACCACCCACCAGGCGGTGGACCGCAGCCATAGCCGCCGCGATCCACGCAGTTTCCGCTGGCAGGAATTTGATGCCGCCTGGCGCGAGGCGGCGGGGCGGTGTGGGTTGGAGGGGTATGACCGGGGGCGGGCGACGATTTGAGGGGGGTATGATGTAATAGGGAGAATGGGTTTGTTGTGGAGTTTTGGCTCCTTACTCCATTAGGCCGAAGCTGATACTGGTTGGGAGCAAAGGAGTGGCAATGTTGAAAAGTACGCGAATAATAAGGAGTGTAGTAGAAGTGCTGTGTAGTGATTTCAGCACAGTGCCATCTAGCGTGAGCTTCAGAAGTACGCCGAATCATCGTTCGAATGGTTCCGATTAGTCAGGCTGCGTAGCTCGGCCTACAAGCGTGCTGATGGCTGATTTGGTCATCCGATCTGGATTGTGTATCGTTTCGAACATGTGGTTATCGGACCCGCAAACCACGCCTATATTTGGCTGGCCTTCGCCAAGGAACACTGCAGCGCTATGGTTTTGCGGCTATCCAGCCCGATGCCCCAGCGTGGTTCTCGGAAAGGGGAGGGCTCTTGCGGCGTGGTTCTCGGAACCTGCCAATTAAGAGTTGGGCTCACCGAGCCGATCAGATCATTGTCTATTATCTTTGTTTGTTAAAGATGATGAACCCACGGCGTTGTGGAATTTAAGATGAAAGGGTTTGCCTGTATCAAGGTGAATCTGTATCTAGGGTGCCTGTCAAATGAGCATGAAATGCGGCACCGAGGACTCAAGGCTGCCATTTCAGTAACTTTCTTCGAATCCGTATCAATGCACTTGCAGACTTTCAGGTTAGATATAAGAGTCAAAGAAGAATTGATTGCAACCGCATCTTGTGGCAGTCAAGCATGAAAAGACAACTTGCCCTAATTTCTGCAGAAATACTTCTCGTCACTGCTGTGGGCTTCTTTACCAATATAGCTGCAGCAAGCCTAAATATTAGTGGAGCGTATGTGTGGATTGCATTAATCCTTTTGCTATTGTCATTAATATCAACCACTTGGTTTAGGGAACCTCTGAAAAACCCGCTAAAATCAATCCAGATCCAAGACTGAGACTGGAACGGATGGCTGACCCCCTCCAGCTGGGCTTTTCGGACTACGAGCAGATCTTCGCCAAAAAGCGGACGCGTCGTCAGCGCT
>CAIOGZ010000056.1 GCA_903858015.1 uncultured cyanobacterium | reverse complement strand
TGTGATCGAGGATTTCAACGCTGCCGAAGGGGATCGTCTGCTGGCGCTTCGCGATCGCTTCTTGGGGGCGAGCCCCAGCGATTTCGCCCTGCTCGGAGGTGCCCTGCTCTATCGGGGTGAGCTGATCGCCCTGGTCAGTCGCCATGGCGTGGCGGTGACCCTGCTCGACGAGCTGGCGGCGGCGGTGCAGATCGTCGACAGCGCCGCGGCGGTGCCCCTGGCGGATCCCGGCGACGCCCACCAGGGCAATGGCGTCCGGGATCTGGATCCCACCCGCATCACCCCCCTGATTGATGACGCCGCCGCCGAGCGCCTGCTGCTGCAGCCATCGGCAGCGACTGGCCAGGGCGGCCCTGGCTGGTCGCTGCAGCTCTCCGCCTCCGGCCAGGAGCTGCAGTTGGCGGCCGGGGGCGACAAGGCCGGGGCGGCCTTGATCAGCATGCACACCCTGGGCGCCCAGTTGAGCGCTGGCAACCCCTTCAACCTGGTGGTGGCCCTGCTGGATGGCGCCGGTGTGCCGTTGCGGGCCGATGGGCTGGCCCCGGCCACCAGCCTGGAGCAGTCAGTGATCGCCGCTCTTGGCGCCGTCAGCGATGACGCCGGCCAGCTGATGTTCGCGGGCAGCAGCACCCAGGTGAACCTGCGCCAGGGCCAGAACCTGCGCTTCGGCCGTCGCCACAACGACGGCAGCATCGAGTGGCTCAAGGGGCTGCAGCTGGGGGGAGACGGCAACTCCATGACCCTGCGCTTCGGCGATGGCGAAAGGGATCAACTGCAGGTGGGGATGGAGCTAACCAATGCGGTGGCCACCGCCTCCGGCTTGGCGCTACCCCAGAAGAGCGGTCTCGGCGATTTGCTCTATCTCCAACAGGGCGAGACCCTGCAGATTCAGCTGAGCAGCAGTTGCGGGAACACCAACACCTATGGCTTGGTGCGGGTGGATGTGGATCCCCTCAACGGCCAGCTCTCGGTGGCGGGGGTGCCGATGCACGACGCCGGGGCCTTCCGGGCTGCCGTGCGCGCCTCCCTGCTGCCGGATCTGCAGCTCAGCCAGGGGGGCAACCGCACCACGCGGCTGAGTTGGACCCTGACGGGAGTGGATGGTTACTACGCCCCTGTGATCCTCACCCAGCTCGGGGATGTCTTCTTCCCTGGCGACACGATCAACCGCGATGGCCATCGCCATATCCGCTCGCTGGGCGATGGCATCTTTGCCTTCGAAGACCTAGCCGCCGACCAAAACAGTGACTTTGACTTCAATGACGGCCTGCTGATCGTCAGCCGCGCACCGGCCGCGCCAGCCGAATACCAAGCCTCCTCCGGCGAGATAGCCAAGCCCCTGTATCTGAGCCACGACGTTCACCTGCAGACTGGCAATGCGAATCAATTGCTCCATCTGTTTGGCGATCGCAATACGGTCTTCAGCGGTGGCGGCAATGACACAGCGATCGTTTATGGCCATTCGGCCAACCTCAATCTGGGAGCTGGCGCAGATAGGGTCCACTTGCTCAGTAGTGGCGGCGGTCATCAGATTGATCTGGGCCGTGATCAAGCAGCAGATCGCTTGTATCTCTACGCCCCCGATGGAGAGCAGCCGCTGAGCGTGGTCCTTGATTTCGATGCCAGCCGCGACCAGTTGATCCTGGCCGATGGCAACAACGCCAGCCGTTTTGAGCTGAGCCTTGAGCCCACGATGCTCTCCGTGCTGTACAACTCCAAACCGCTGCTGCAGCTGCTGGGTTCTTTTGATTCCAGCAGCCTAAATACGGCCGTGATTCGCCAATCCCGTACAGCCAATGACGCTCGGCAAACCATCGCTGAGCGAGGGCTGCTGATGGTGGAGATGGAGTCGGATTTGAGTGGATTCAGCGAACGGGATGCCGGTGGTCTTTGGTATGGCTACTACGTGGATCAGGCTCGAGCGTTAGCCGAACAGCTCACCGGTTCGGCCGATCGCTTGGTGATTCTGCCCAGCACTGGCCAATCCAATCGCCAGGCCAGGGCCGTCGCCCAGCTGGCGAGTGGTCGGGTGGACCTGGCCCTGTTGGGTTCGGGCATCGACCTCGATCCCGGCCTGGCTGGCTCCGTTCAGGGGGCAGCAGACGATCGCACCGTCCTCCAGGGTCTGCTGGTGGGCGGCGCCATCGCCAACCTTTCAGCCCTGCAGGGGCAGCCGCTGGGGGTCCTGGTGGACAGCAATGGCGTAGCGGCCATCGAGACCTACCTACTCGATCGAGGCATTCGTGCCCAGTTGCAGTCGTTCACCGACAGCACAGCCTTGATGGCGGCCTACCGCGCCGGCAGGATCCAGGCGATCGCCGGCATCGAGCCGCTGTTGCAGGTCTACGCCAACCGCCTGGGGGATGGCTCTCGACTGCTACCGGATCGCTTCGCACCGGTGGCCCTAGGCGCCCTGGTCAGTGCCCAGCAGCCAGGCCTGCGCGACCTGGTGGAGTCGTTGCTGCAGCTGCCCCAGACCGCTGCCGAGCTGGGGCTGACCCAGCGGAGCCTGGAGCTGGTGCTGCAGCAGGCCAACCTGAGTGCTGCGGAGCGCAGCCTGATCGATCCAGCGGTGCGGGCACTGCTGGAGCTGGATCCGCAGGATCCTGCCCAGCCGGTGGCCCATCAGGGGCTGGGGGCCGCGCTTGGCCTGGCCCGGGGCTTCAGCAGGGCGCTGCTCAGGCGGCTTGGCAATGCCAATGAACTGCTCAGCCGTCATCTCAAAGGGTGACGGCTGAGCAGCTGGGCATGGGCCTGGACAGCGCCGATGGAAGCGGGAACGCCAGGCGCAGTTGGGCTGACGCCGCCCCAGGGGCGCGATGCGGGCGATGGCGGCGGCCACCTTGGTCGCGGTGCGGCCGCTGCTGGCTTCGGCCTGCTGGAGCTGGTGGCAGCCCAACCAAGCCGCCCGGTGCGGCCCCGTCGAACGGCCGGGCCTGAGCCTGCCCCACCCGCGCCTGCAGGAGCGCAGTTTTGTGTTGACGCCGCTGGCGGCGATCGATCCGGGCCTGCAGCCGCAACTGGAAGAGCCGGCGCCGGAGCGGTTGGGGGGGGGGGGGAGGCCGGAGTGAAGGGGGCTGGCCGGAGAGAGAGAGGGGGTGTTCTGTTCTGGCAAGCACCGGACGCGGCCCTTATGACTTCAACCGCAAACTCGATGCGCAGACATCCCAGCACCAGCGACTGGATAAAACAATGCCGCCCCTAGAGATTCTTCCAACCAATCACTGATTCGATATCGCTCCTTTGGCCTTGGCTGTATGAAGCTAACGGCTAGAGTGCATGCCTCACCCCAAGCCAGAAGCTTCAGGACGTATAGATCATGAGGCTGGTCCGCAACACAGGCAACGACCGGGTCATCGATCTCGTGCGTCCTCTGCTCGGCACAGGCCAGGGAGTGGGAATAGTGAGTGCCGCCCTGTCGGCGTTTGCCTTCGCTGAACTGCTCTCTGGCTTGCAGGCGATCGAGCGATGCCAGCTGGTCTTGCCACCGGAGGGATCAGATCTACAGCTACTGGGTTCCGAAGCTGACCGACCCGCGCGCAACCGTCTGCAGGCCCGCTGGCTGGCAGGAAAGCTGGCCCAATGGCTCACGAACAAAGTGGATCTGCGGCGTGCCAAGTCGGCGGTGCCACAAGGTGCCATGGTCGTCCGAGAGAGGAATGCTCGGCCAGTACAGGCTTTACTCGGCTCACTCGCCTTCAGCAGCGATGGGCTGGGGGTCACACCCGGCAACCCCTTAAGCCTGATTCAGGCATCGGAAAGTCCTGAGGAGGCCAAGCTGATCGACGAGTGGTTCCAATCCCAATGGAACGGACTTGCCGAAGATCCGCAAGCTAAGACCTCCCTGATTGATTCACTTCACCAGATAGCGAGTCACCGCGACCCTTATCTCGTCTACATCCTCATTCTTCACAGCCTCTTCAGCAGTCGTGAAGACCAACTCGATGAGGATCAGATTGTCAATGCTGCGACCGGTATCCGCAATACAGTTGTCTGGCAGAAACTCTACAAGTTTCAACGGGATGGTGTTGTTGGCGCCATCGACAAGCTGAATCGGTTTGGCGGTTGCATCATTGCCGACAGCGTGGGGCTCGGAAAGACATTCGAAGCGCTGGCCATCATCAAGTACCACGAGCTACGCAATGACCGCGTTCTCGTACTTTGCCCCAAGCGCCTACGTGACAACTGGACGATCTACAAAGCCAATGATCGCCGCAACATCCTGGCAACCGATCGCTTCAACTACGACGTCCTCAATCACACCGACCTGTCCCGCGATGGAGGCCTGTCAGGAGACATTGATCTAGGCTACATCAATTGGGGAAATTACGACCTTGTCGTGATTGACGAATCTCATAACTTCCGCAACAAGCGAACACCGAAAATGGGCGGTGAAACGCGCTACGATCGCTTGATGCGAAAGATCATCCAAGAGGGTGTGAGAACGCGAGTGCTGATGCTTTCCGCAACCCCGGTCAACAACCGGATGGCAGACCTGCGCAATCAGATTGCCTTTGCCACTGAAGCCAACGACGCCGCTCTACTGGGGCAGGGAATTGGCAGTATCGACGCGACCACCCGCCTGGCCCAGAAGCAGTTCAACCGGTGGCTGGATCTAGACGATATGAATCGCACGCCACAACTCTTGATGGAGATGCTGGGCTTTGACTATTTCACGTTGCTGGATACACTCACCATTGCTCGCTCACGCAAGCATGTCGAGAAGTACTATGGAATTGCCGAAACAGGGAAGTTCCCAGAACGGCTTAAGCCCCTCAACATCAAGGCCGATGTGGATCTCAGTGGCACCTTCCCTGCCATCGGCGATATCAATCTGGAAATCCGCCGACTCAACCTGGCATCTTATGCGCCGCTACGTTATTTGCTGCCCCACAAACAGGCGGCCTACGATAAAAAATACAGCGTTGAGGTAAAGGGAGGTCTGGGCTTGTTCCGCCAGGTGGATCGGGAGGAGAGCCTGATCCATCTGATCCGCGTGAATGTGCTCAAGCGGATGGAGAGCTCGGTGGCCTCCTTCGCGCTGACAGTGGAGAGGCAACTCCGGGATGTTAAAGCCACTTTGGAGCGGATCGAGGAGCAAACCCTTGAAGTAGAGGAAATCGACATTGCCGATGTTGATTTTGACGATCCTGCCTTCGAGAGCTTGTTGGTGGGCCGAAAAATCAAAGTGCTGCTCCAAGACGTTGATCTAATTCGTTGGAAGCAAGACCTGGTGGAAGACCGAAACCGTTTGGCAAACCTTCTCGCCGCCGCACGGGCCGTGGAGCCATCCCGCGATGCAAAGCTGAAAGAACTGAAGGCGATGATCCGCCAGAAGATCCAATCACCAATCAACCCAGGCAACCGCAAGCTGATCATCTTCACGGCCTTTGCTGATACAGCCCGCTACCTCTACGACCAACTTGCCGGCTGGGCGAAGACTGGTTTACACCTTGAATCAGCGCTTGTCACGGGTTCAGGTAACAACCTCACCACCCTGCCGAAACAACGGCGTGATCTGACCTCCATCCTCACCTCCTTTGCGCCCCGCGCCAAGGAACGCCCCGAAGACATGGCGGAAGAGGGTGTACTCGATCTGCTGATTGCAACCGATTGCATTTCCGAGGGCCAAAATCTTCAGGACTGCGATTGGCTGATCAACTACGACATCCATTGGAATCCAGTCCGCATCATTCAACGCTTCGGCCGTATCGATAGGCTTGGATCCCCGAATGCTTGCATCCAGCTCGCCAACTTCTGGCCGAATATAGAACTGGAAGAGTACATCAATTTGGAGCAGCGCGTCAGCGGCCGAATGGTGCTGCTCGATATCTCGGCAACCGGTGAGGAGAACCTGATTGAACAGCAGTCTGGCAATCCAATGAATGACCTGGAGTATCGGCGTAAGCAATTGTTTAAATTACAGGATGCCGTGATTGATCTTGAGGATCTTTCCACGGGTGTTTCAATTGCAGACCTTACTCTCACTGATTTCCGCATTGATTTGGCCCAATTCACCAAGGCCAATCCCAGCCTGTTGGAGAATCTGCCACTCGGCACCTCTGCCGTTACTACCAGCAGCGATCTGGACATTCCACCGGGCATGATCTTCTGCCTAAGGGCAGAGGCAGGAGCAGCTGAGCAGATCACTGATAGTGGCTATCCGCTGGCCCCGAACTACCTGATCCATTTGGGAGAAGACGGAGCCGTACTACTTCCCTATACCCAGGCCAAGCAGATCCTGGATCGCCTGAAGCGGGTCTGCCCAGGGCGTGATCTACCCGACGCTGGCGCCTGTGCTCTCTTTGATCGCAGCACAAAGAACGGAGAGGACATGCGCCAAGCCCAGCGGCTGCTGGCCTCTGCCGTGGCCTCTGTGGTTGGCAAGAGCGAAGAGCGGGCCGTGGC
>CAIOGZ010000055.1 GCA_903858015.1 uncultured cyanobacterium | reverse complement strand
GGCAGGCTGCCGCTGCGCAGCAACTTCAGCACTTCGGGCTGGGTTTCTGTTTCCGTCTGCGGCATCAACACCCTGGCGCCAAAGGGATGCCAGAGCCGGGCATCGAGATAACGCAGCGCCGCCAGGCGATTGAACCAGCTGTAGGCCACCCGTTCCAGCAGCTCCTGGCGATTGGTAGCCTCCTGCTGCCGCAGCTCCTCGATCGGGCCGGCGGCGCTGGTCAGCGTGTCGGCGCTGGCCTGGTGCAGCAGCAGGTCTAGCTTGCGGCCCACCGCTTCGATCAGCTGCCGCCGCATCGCCGGGGCGAAGGTCTTGAGGGCGGCGGTGTTGACGGGCATGGAGGTCGGACTGTGGAGTGAGGGGAAACCTTGTGACGTTGGCCGTGTTGGATTACCCCTCAACAGCAGCGGCGCAGGCATGAAGCCTGAGGCGGAGTGCCTTGGTCACCTTGAGCACGGTGGCGAAACTGGGATTGCCATCGGCGCTGAGCGCCCGATACAAGCTCTCCCGGCTGAGACCGGTCTCCTTCGCCACCTGCGTCATTCCCTTGGCTCGGGCGATGTCCCCCAGGGCCCGTGCCAGTCCGCCCACATCATCCGGTGCCTCCTCCAGCCAGGCATCCAGATAGGCCGCCATCTCTTCAGGGGTTCTGAGGTGCTCCGCTACGTCGTAGGGCACAAAGCCGGCTACCGATTCGTTGGCACGGGGAGGTGTCTGGGTCATGGGGCAGGCTCGGTTGGCCCTCGAAAGGGATTCAGCAAGGCCACGCCCGTGGGTAGAAAATCGGCCGTGTTGCGCGTCACCACCGTGAGGTCATGCAGCAGTGCGATCGCCGCGATCTGCTTGTCGAGCGCATGCTCGGGATGCGGCACCCGCAGCCGCCCCCAGAGCTGAGCGGCCTCCGCGTCCAGCACCAGGACCCGATCGCCGTAGGTCTCCAGGAGCACAGCCAGCCACTGCTCCAACGCATCGGCCTGAGCCGCATCGCCTCTGCGGCGGATCAGATCCACGCCACGGCGCAGTTCACCGATGGTGATCGACGCCAGATACAACGGCTGGTCTTGGTCGCTGACCGCGCCGAAGAAGGCCCGCACCCCCGGATCAGCCCGTGAACCCTTGCGCGCTTCGCTGATGACGTTGGTATCAATTAAATACATCGGTGTCGGCCGCGGCCTCGCTCTGACGCTCGAAATCTGCGTCGCGCCCTACATCCGGCATGGCGGCCAGCAGGTCGGCCAGTTTGCGGCGGGGTGGGCTCAACAACGCCGCCTTGAGAATGGCCCGGTGTTCCGCTTCTGAACTGCGGCCATGCTCTCCGGCCTGCTTTTTCAAGGCTCGCACCAGGGACTCCTCCACGCCTCGCACCAGCAGGTCAGCCATGCATGTCCTCCGGGTCGCTATCAATGCTAGCGGTGCTGGGGGGCTTGAAGCCCGTCTTCACCAGCTTGCCCCACACCCAGGTGCGCTTCCTGGTGGAGGACGGCCGGGTGCTGATCGAAAAGGAGCCTGCGGAAGGCTCGCCCGGCAGCGAAGGCTTGCAACGACTGCGTCGGGCCCGCCTGCGCACTCGCCTCAGCACCGATGAGCTGCTCGCCCTCAGCCGCGGCGAAGAGCAGCCCTGATGGTGTTCGTGGATTCCAATGTGATCCTCGATGTGATCACAGCTGATCCCCTCTGGCAGGCGTGGAGCGAGGAACAACTCGGCCGCTGGCTCGACCGAGGGCCGCTGTTGATCAATCCGATTGTCTATGCCGAGATCGCCTTCGCTTGCGAGGCGATCGAGGCCGTGGATGACTTGCTGCCGGCCCATCTTTATGCGTGCCGTCCCATCCCCCGCGAAGCCGCCTTCCTGGCCGCCCGCGCCCACGCCGAATACCGGGCCCGGGGCGGTTCGCGCCAGACCGTGCTGGCGGATTTCCTGATCGGCGCCCACGCCCTGGTGGAGCGGGTCCCCCTGCTCAGCCGCGACCGGCGCCGCTATCGCCAGGCTTTCCCTGGCCTCGAGCTGATTGCTCCATCGCCCGCTTGATTCATCCATCGATTAACCACAGGGCTTCGCGGCCGCCAGCCACCGCCTCGCAGCTCAGGCGCCGATCGAAGCTCACCAGCCGGCCGCCGTGGTGCACCGCCAGGGCCAGCAGGTAGGTGTCGGTGAGTTGGCCTGCCTCCAGCAGCCGGGAAGCATCGATGCCGATGGGATGGAGCAGGCTGATCCCATCCGGCCAGAACTGGTGCTGGGGATGGCGGATCAGTTCGGCCACCACGGGCGCCACCACCGCCGGCGGCCCCGGACTGTTGGGGTAGCGCGGCTGGCCCAGGATCCGCAGCACGGCGTTCTGGGTGAGCGGGCAGGTGGCCCAGCCGTTGGCCTGAGCGGCGGCGAACCAGCCATGGGCCGGCTCGTGATGGACATGGCGCCGATCCAGCAGGGCGATCAGCACGTTCACATCGAGCAGGGCAACACTCATGGCTGCGTGCCCAGCTGTCTGCGCGACTGGGTCTCGGTTCGAGCTGGTTCGCTCAAGCCAATTCGTCCCGCAGGCTGTTGACGATCTCCAGATCCACCGGCGCGCCCTGGGCCTGCCAGGGCAGCAGGGGCAAGCCGTTGCGCTGGTTGTATTCGGGGTTGCCAGGGCTGGAGCCAGGCGCCGGGGCCACCAGGGCCTGACGCGCCAACGCACTGATCACGGCACCCAGGCTGGTGTGCCGCTGTCGGGCCAGCACCCGGGCGGCAGCGAGCACATCGTCGTCGAGCTGCAGGGTGGTGCGCATCTGATGACTCCGCATCAAGCATCAAGTTTAGTCGGCCACGCCCGTGGGTCTGGCGTCCTGACCTTGGCTCTGGGGTCATCACAGGCTGATCCGGTGGCCCTGATCGAGTTCTTTGCGGGCCGCCGTCCGCAGGGCATCCAGCCACTGCCCCAGCTGTGCCTCGTTGGTGATCTGGCTGAGCGGGCAGCTCACCTTCAGGGCGGAGGCCGCCACCACCGTGATCTCGGCAGGCGGCGGGGCGTCCTTGGGAGCCGCCAAGGCCGCCATGCGCTGGAGCTGTTTGGGCACCTCATCGCTGCGGTAGCGGTTGAGGCGCAGGAGCGCCGTGCCCGGCTTGGTCGATCCCTGCACATCGCTCTTGGCAGTCGCGGTGGGCGCCAGCACCTCCACCTGCTGCTCTGGAACCAGCTTCTGGAAGTCGGCATCAGCCTTCAGCCTTTCCTCCTGTTCGCTGATCTCTTGCAGGGCCTTGGCCTGGGCCTGCTGCAGCCGCTGCTCCAGCTGCTGCTGCAGCTCCGTGATGGCGGTGGTGGCCTGGGGAATCAGGCCGCCGGCGTAGGGCCGATCGCTCGCCAGCAGAGTCCGCAGCGGAGCCACCAGATCGGCTGGCAGGTCTGCCAACTCATCGCCGTAGCGGGCCTCGAAGGCCTTCACCTGGTCGTAGACCGTCTTCTGGTTGCCCTTAAGGAACTGCTTCAGGGGGGTGAGCAGGTCTTCCTCTGCGTCCAACCAGCTGTCCTTGAAGCTGCCCAGCTGGTTGAGCAGGTAGGCGTCGTCCTTCTTGGCCATCGCTTCGGCCTGCTCGGCCCAGGGCTTTACGGCGGTCAGGAAGGAATAGCTACGGGCTTGTGCTGTCATTTCTCGCAGGTCCTGGGCTTCTTCGGCCATCGCCATGCGGAAGGCCTCGCACGTGCTGCGGGCATCGGTGCCGACGCTCTGCACGTTGAACAGCTCCTGGTGGAAGCGTTTCAGCGCATTCACCGTGCTCGTATCAAACTGCTCCTGCTTGCGCACAATCACGCCACCCAGCCGGCGGCTGTTGGTGAGCGCCTCGATCACCTCGACGCTGCTGAGCAGCTCCTTCTCGCGCAGCTCCAGCTTGCCGAGTCGATACAGGCGGGCGATGAAGGTGAGGGTGGCCCAGTTGCTCCAGCCGTAGGGCTTTCGCTCGAAATAGCGAACCAGTGCTTCTGCGCTCAGTCGCTCGGCTTGGTTTTTGCTTCTTTCCACTTCCACCAGCACCTCCTGCTCCGCTTCCGAGAGCTGGATGGCAGAGCCCTCCAGGAGGTCGTCCTGCTCCTTCACCACCTGGGCCACGGTGGCTTCACTGAAGAGGCCGCGGATCATCTTCAGCTTGGGGAAGGCCGAGCGGATCAGCTCTTGGCAGGCCTTGCTGAAGCGGTTTTTCGGATCACCCTCGCCAACCGAGAGGGTCTGGCCATTCACCACCAGCACGGCCGTACGCAACAAATCATCGGCCAGCCGCGTGATCTCCTGGCGCCGCGTGCTGTTCTGCCTGGAGCGCACCGCCAGGATGGCGTTCAGGGCCTCGTCTTCACCGCCGCTGTTCTGGCGGATGTAGAGGTCGGTCTTGAGATAGCTGCGGATCTGATCCAGCAGCCGGTCCTTGGCCGGCAGAATCGCCATCAGCTCACTGCCACCCATGTTGCGGCTGATCAACACTGGCTCATTGCCGTAGTTGGGGTGCTCCGGTGTCACCAGGTTCACCACCACATCGGTGTCCTTCCCCTTGATCAGGCCGTCATCGATCTTCTGGGCAAAGGGGTAATCGTTGCCATTGTCCTCAAAGCGGATCTTGATGCTGCGCAGCACGTCATCAAAGACGATTCCGTGCAGGGTCTTGATCACCACAGAATCGGCCACCTCGGTGCGCTTGATCTCCTGCTCCACATCCTTTTCCTTGTCGGTGAGGAATTCATAGATCTCACCGCTGCGTTGCAGGTAGCTCTGGCTCTCCAGGTTGATCAGGGCGTCCTTCACGGCCTGCTCATGGGCGCGGATGTCGAAGTTGGGTGCCTGGATCAAGAGGATGGCAATGTTGCGCGCCGTGCTCTTGAACTGCGGCACCCACTTGAGCAGGAACAAGGCCTTGAGGATGCGCAGCTCCAGCGGCCCCACCTGGTTCTGGGCCGTCACCATCGTTTGCTGCTTGTCGGCCCGGATCACATCGCGGATGCCGTCGTAGAGCTGGTCAAAGCTGGCCAGGCGCCCCACCGGCAGCTCCTTGATCGCCTTGGCCACCTCCTGGAACACCGAGAGCATCGAGCGCTCCCCCACCGCCATGTTGCGCCCCTCGAAGATGCTGTGGGTCGCCAGGCTCTGGATCGCCTGCTGGAACAGGCTCAGCTGGTAGGGGTGGAAGGGGTACAGCCCACAGAAGCTCTGGCAGTCACCCCAACCCTTGAGCTGAATCGAGCCATCGCTGAAGCGATACAGGGTGGTGAAGTTCTCCTTCTCCTGCTCGTAGACCCTGATCAGCTGCTCCGGTTCATCCGGGGTCTTGGCCAGCAGGCGCCGCTGGATCACCTCCTGTACATCGGCACTGGCCAGGGTGAGCTTCGTCTTGAAGCGGCCCTGGATCTTGCTCAGGTCGTCGGCCTGCTCAAACTTCACCTGGCCGAGGATCCCCTCCAGGTCGGCCTGGGAGGTGATGAATACCGTGGCCCGCCCATCGGTGGCAGTCGCCAGGCTCTCCACCACGGTCTGCAGGTTGAGCAGGCGGCTGCGCTCCTGGCCGATGAACTGACCGGCCTCATCCACGAAGAAGTTGAGCCGGAAGCCCGGCGGCTGGCTGTCCAGGTACTCCTTCACCCGGCCGGCGAAACCCTCGATCGAGAGGCGGTAGCTGTCCTTGGCGTCGCTTACTACTTTTATGGCGTCGTCTTCGCTGCCGCCGAACTGCTCGGCATAGGCCTTGGCGAAGCTGCGCTTGGTCACCGTGGCCAACGCATCGCGGTCGTTTTCCCAGCTGCGGCCGTTCACCCGCTGGTAGGTCTGCTTGAAGGCTTCGAACTGGCCGCGCTTGTTGAGGTCGTGCTCGAACTGGGCCACGTAGCCCTGATTTCCGTAGTAGCCCTGCAGCTCGTTGAGCACCTTCATGAACACCTCAAGGATCGGTGCTTCATGAGTGCCGCCGATGCCATCGAACTTCTGGTCGATGTTGAACAGCAGGCTGCGCGCCGGGATCCCGGTTGCCTTACGCAAGTCGGCGCGGATGATCTCGTCCTCCACCTTCGGTAGCAGGATCTCCACCGGCCGGTTGTCCTGCTCGCCCACCCGCTTCTCGCTGTCGAGCATCAGTGAGAGCATCTTCAGCAGGTGCGACTTGCCCGAGCCAAAGAACCCCGAGATCCACACGCCATTGGCGGTGGGGTTGTGCAGGTAGGCATCGGTGAAGGCTCCCAGGCCCTTGCTCACCTCACGGGTGACCACGTACTCATCGAGTTCGACCTGCAGATGCCGCTCGTCGTCGGCCTTGATCACGCCGTCGATCGGGCGGTCAACCGGCTTGGCGAAGAGCCCTTGGATAGTGGTGGCAGTCATGAGCTCTTGATGTCGAAGTAGTCGAGGTTGGTGGCGCGGTAATGCGGATTTTCGATCTTGCTGGCGGTCGTGGTGCCAAACAGGCGCAGGTAGGAGCCACCGTCAGCGTCCTGCGAGTACTCGCCGGGGAAAAAGATCACCACCGGGTGGCGCACCATCGCTGGCTGCAGGGCTTCCAGGATCGTGTGGGTGCGCAGGAACGGATAGAACCGGCCGGAACCAGTGATCAGGCTGATTTGGGTGTCGTCTCCCAGGGCCTCCATCAACTTCGGCACCAGGGCTGTCGTGGGTTCGGCCACGTTCTGCAGGGTGTCGAACAGGTCGCTCTTGCTCCAACTGGCCTCCTCCTGCAGCACCACATCGAGGTAGCCCTTGGCCTCCAACAGCTGCAGCACCAGCTCAAAGAGGTCCACGTGTTTCACCCGCAGCCCCTGCTTGCGCAGAAACTGCTCGGCACCCTTCACCACCACCCGCAGCTGGTCTTCATCGGCAGGGCTGTAGGTCTGGATGAAGATCGGCACCTCCTTGGCGACGCCCCGCATCTCCAGGAACTCGGGGCGGGTGAGCACCTGCTGCAGGCGCTTGTCGAGGCCGGTGACGCTGCTCATGCTTTTGCCCTCCGCGCCGGCGGGGCCTTCTTGGCTGCTGGCTTGGCTTTGGGCTTGGCAGCTGGTTTCGGTACCGGCTTTGCAGGCGGCTTGGCTGCTGTCTTTGCTGCGGGTTTCGCTGCTGGTCCGGTCGGCGTTTGGGGTGAGGCAGCAGCCTTCCGGCTCTTGGCGGGCTTCGCTGGAGCGTGCAGCAGGAATCCGGCCAGTAGCGCCGGGTCGTCGCCGGCCACCACCTCCTGCACCTCAGGCGAGAGGAATGGCCGCTGCACGGTGCCGAGCGTCCCCCCCTTGCCCGCCTTGCCGGCCAGGAGCCCGGCATCCCGCAGCATCTGCAGCAGGGCTGATCGCACCTTCTGCTGAGACGAGGGCGCCAGGACCGCCAGCTCTGGGTGATCCCGCTCGCGGTCCTCATAGAAAGCCGCCATGTCGGAGCGGCGCAGCACCGGATCCAGGCTGCTGAGCTTGCCCAGCAGCACCTCGCGGGTCAGGTCGGCCGCGATCTGGATGCGCTTGAGCACAGCCAGCCAGGCCATGGCGCTTCGCTCCTCGGTCGTACCTCGCGCCAGCAATCGGAGCTGGGCAGCGGTGAGGCACTGGAGTCGCTGGCGCAGCTCGGATTCCAGCCGCTTGCCGCTGCTGGCCGAGCGGGCTTGCAAGGCATTGCGATCCAGCACGGCTGCTTTCGTGCGTGCCCAGTCGCCCTTCTCCTCCAGGTGGATGCCCGCAATGACAGAGGCCAGCTCAGGCCTCAGGCCTGCGGCCGTGAAGCTCAGGCTATAGCGGGGCGCCTGCGGCGCTGGGCGGGGCAATGAAATCAGCTGGCAGCACCTTGCCAATCCTGGCACTCGGCTGCGCGCAACGTCACCCAAGAAGGCAGTCTCCGTGTGGCTTTCGAGGGCGGACCCTATGGCTGGCGGGCCAGGTTTGTTCTATTCCTCCTGCGAAGGAGGAAAACTATGCGCTGCGTGCATAGAAACGGCCACTCCATGGAGTTGCGGCCCGATCTCCCTGCTTCTCTGGTGCGTCGTTCGCCCCGGGCCGGCGCACACCCACCGCATCCCTCGGCCAGTCCTCACGCCGCGTCAAGGATCGGGCCAGGCGCCCTCCGGTGTCGGGCGTCCTTGCCACGGCGCTGCGGCCGGCCGGTGGGGGTGGGGTTCTTCGCCGTCCCCAGGTGGCTTCCCCCGCTTCCTCCCCCCGCCGCCAGCAGCAGCCCCCGGCTCTCAGCCGTTCTGCCCTGCGTGCCCGCGATGCCCTGGTGCTGGAGCACCTCTCCCTGGCCGATGCCCTGGCTTCCGCCGCCGCCCGGCGCCTCTTCCCGCTGGTGGAGCGGGAGGATCTGATCCAGGTGGCCCGTGAAGCCCTGGTGCGCTCCGCTCCCCGCTGCAGAGCCGGAGAGCCTCCAGCGCCCTATCTGCGCCGCTGCATCACCGGGGCCCTGCAGCACCACCTGCGCGATCGCGTTCGCCTAGTCCGCATCTCCCGCCGTGAGCACGAGAAGGGCACCTGGCCGCTCGGCCACACCAGCCTCGATGCTCCCGCCGCCGGTGAGTCCTCCCTGCTGGAGCAGCTGGCGGCTCCCGCCGCTGAGCCGGCGCTGGAGGCCTCCGTCACCGGGCCGGCGCTGGAGCAGCTGGTGGAGCAGCTGCCGGCGGCCCAGGCCACGGCCCTACGGCTCACCGTCCTTGAGGGGCTCTCCCTGAGGGCCGCCGCGGCGCAGCTGCAGATCAGCCCGATGGCGGTGTCGCACCGAGAGGTGCGCCTGGCGACTCAGCGGGCCCAGAAGAAGGCCCTCGCCGCCCTGCGCCAGCAGCTGGTGCGGGCGGGCTGAGGCCCCACCACGGGACTTCTGCCAACCTGTGGCAAGAGCCAGAGGACACGCCGCCCTCTGGCTCCATGAATCCCCTGCTGCGGCTGCTCGGAGCGGCCGCGTCAAACGGTCTGCTCACCGGTCAGATCGTTTTCTCGACCGCCTTTGTCGGTGCCTGTGAGCTGCCGAACTGGATCAACGGACCCCGGGAAGCGAATGCCTGCCGGTCGCGCAGCCCGGCTCTCGCCCTGTTCTTCCCTTCCGGGATGCAGACCGCCATCGGCAAGACCCAGCCGGCCCTGGCCCCCGGCCGGCGGGGGGTATTCCGATGAGCCGCTCCATTCCTGTTGGCGACTACGTCGAGCACTTCGATCCAGATATCCCGCACCACCGGGCCTGGTTGCTGGCGGTGCTGGAGCAGCTGGTGGCTCATGAGCCCCAGGCCCTGGAGGAGGGCGGCACCCTGCGGCGCCTGTGGTCTGCCCGGCAGGCTGCCGCCGGAGGTGGACCGGCTCCGGTGGCCGACATCCCCGCTGCCGTCGCCGTTGCGCTCCCCATGGTGAAGGAGTTCGAGGGCTGCCGGCTCACGGCCTACCCCGATCCCGAGACCGGCGCAGAGCCCTGGACCATCGGCTGGGGCAGCACCTGTGATTCGCAGGGGCGGCCGTTCAAGGAGGGGGATCGCATCAGCCAGGAGCAGGCCGTAGGCGAAGCCTTCTCCGAAGGAGTTGCCCTGCTGCGCAGCCGGCTTGAGGACGACTGGCGGCGGCTGCGCGACTGCATCCCCATCTACAAGGCGCTGTCTGTGAACCGCCAGGCGGCCCTGCTGTCGTTCACCTACAACTGCGGCCCCCGCTGGTTTGGCGCCCAGGGGTTCGACACCCTCAGCAAGGCCTTGAAAGCAGGCCAGCTGGAGGCGGTGCCCGCCGCCTTGATGCTCTACGT
>CAIOGZ010000054.1 GCA_903858015.1 uncultured cyanobacterium | reverse complement strand
GCCCAGCTGCAAACCTACAAAGCCGAACTTCCTTCCCTGCTCAACACCAACGCCGTTTTGGTGGTAAGCGATGGGCTTCATGCTCGCATCGGGTCGCTCACGTCGAATCAGGAGTGGTTCAAGGTGTGGCGCACCGTTGATGGGGAGGCTGACGCCCCCGCCACCGAGCTGGAGCTGGAAACCCTGATCCTCGGTGTATTCGCTCCAGATCGGTTTCTCGATCTGCTGCAGCACTTCATCGTCTTCGAAGAAGACCCTGATTCCGGCAACCTGCACAAGATCATCGCCGGTTACCACCAGTTCCATGCCGTCAACGCCGCGGTGCAGGAAACCGTGCGCGCCAGCGGCCTTGGCGCTGTCACCCGCTC
The DNA here is from genome assembly GCA_903858015.1 of uncultured cyanobacterium. Taxonomy (GTDB): domain Bacteria; phylum Cyanobacteriota; class Cyanobacteriia; order PCC-6307; family Cyanobiaceae; genus Cyanobium. The sequence continues at coordinate 16,180 of CAIOGZ010000054.1, read as the reverse complement.
CCTCGGCGGCCAGCCGGGCGACCGTCGCGCCGGCGTGGTGTGGCACACCCAGGGCAGCGGCAAGAGCTTCTCGATCCTCTTCTATGCCGCCCGCATCGTGCGCCATCCGGCGATGCAGAACCCCACCCTGGTGCTACTCACCGATCGCAACGATCTCGACGATCAACTCTTCGGCCAGTTCCAGCGCTGCGCCGATCTCCTCGGTCAGACTCCCGTGCAAGCCGCCAGCCGCGACCACCTGCGCGAGCTGCTCAACCGGGCCAGTGGTGGCGTGGTCTTCACCACCATCCAGAAGTTCATGCCAGAAAAGGGCGAAGCAATGCCCGAGCTGTGCGCCCGCACAAACATCGTGGTGATCGCCGATGAAGCGCACCGCAGCCAGTACGGCTTCGGCGGCAAGGTGAATGAAAAGTCTGGCGTTATGACCTACGGCTTTGCCAGCAACCTGCGCGATGCCCTCCCCAACGCCTCCTTCATCGGTTTCACCGGTACACCGATCGACCACGTGGACGCCAACACCCGTGCCGTGTTCGGCGACTACATCTCCATCTACGACATCCAGCGCGCCGTGGCCGATCAGGCCACCGTGCCGATCTACTACGAAAGCCGCATTGCCAAGCTCTCCCTCAATGCCGCAGAGCTCCCCAGCCTCGATGAGGAGTTTGAGGAGATCACCGAAGGTGAAGAGCAAACCAGCAAGGAAAAGCTCAAAACCAAGTGGGCCGCCCTCGAAGCGTTGGTGGGCGATCCCAAGCGCATTGCGCTCGTGGCCGCCGACCTGGTCACCCACTTTGAAAAGCGCCTGGAAGCGATGGATGGCAAGGCGATGATCGTCTGTATGAGCCGCCGCATTTGCGTTGATCTCTACAACGCCCTGATCCAGCTGCGCCCCGAGTGGGCGCAAGACATTCTCAAAGTAGTGATGACCGGCAGCGCCGAAGACGGCCCCGACTGGCAGCCCCACATCCGCAGCAAGGACGCACGGCGCAAGCTGGCTAACCGCTTCAAGGTTCCCTCCGATCCCTTCAGGATCGTGATCGTGCGGGATATGTGGCTCACCGGCTTCGATGCGCCCTGTCTGCACACCATGTACGCCGACAAACCGATGCGGGGTCACGGCCTGATGCAGGCCATCGCCCGCGTCAACCGCGTCTTCCGTGACAAGCCCGGCGGCCTGGTGGTCGATTACCTCGGCCTGGCTGATCAGCTCAAGCGCGCTCTTGGTGACTACACCGAAAGCGGTGGCAAGGGCGATCCCACCTTCGACACCGCCCAGGCCATCGCCGTGATGCTCGAAAAGCACGGCATCGCCTGCGATCTCCTGCACGGTTTTGACTGGTCGACCTGGACCTCCGGCACCCCCACCCAGCGCCTGCAGCTCCTTCCCGCCGGACAGGAGCACATCCTCCAGCAGGAGAACGGCAAGCAACGCTGGCTTCAGGTGGCGACCTCCCTCTCCCGCGCCTTCGCCCTCTGTGCCGCCAGCGACGAGGCCACCGCGATCCGCGACGACGTGAGCTTCTTCCAGGCGCTGCAGGCCGCTCTCTTCAAGCAAATCTCCAGCACCAGCAAAACGCCCGAGCAGATCGATGCAGCCATTCGCCAGTTGGTGAGCAAGGCCATCACCACCGATGGCCAGGTGATCGATGTGTTCACCGCCGCCGGTCTGCCCAAGCCCGACATCTCGATCCTCAGTGATCAGTTCCTTGCCGAGGTACGCGGCCTCAAGCACAAAAACGTGGCCGCCGAGCTGCTTGAAAAGCTGCTGAAAGACGAGCTCAGAGTGCGCTCCACGCGCAATCTCGTGCAGGGCAAGATGTTTTCCGAGAAGCTCAAGAAGGCTCTCAACGCCTACCACAACCGTGCTATCACCACGGCCGAGGTGATCGAAGAGTTGATCAAACTGGCCAAGGAACTCGATGCTGCCACGAAGCGCGGTGAATCCCTCGGCCTGAACGACGATGAGATCGCCTTCTACGACGCTCTGGCCGCCAACGATAGTGCCGTGCAGGCCATGGGCGACGACAAACTCAAGCTGATTGCCGCCGAGCTGATCACCCAGGTGAAAAAGAGCGTGTCCATCGATTGGACCCTGCGCGAAAGCGCCCGCGCCCGCATCCGTGTGATGGTGAAACGCATCCTCAGCAAATACGGCTATCCGCCCGATCTTCAGGAGGAGGCGGTGAAAACGGTGCTGGCCCAGGCAGAGCTGTTATGCAACCAGTGGGTGTAGGCCAGCGCGGCAGCAGCTTTTGAGCCACCGGTGGCACCAGCAGAAGGCAACGCAACCTCCCCTTGGCCACCCGCGCCGTCTACACGCTCACCGGCTTTCCCGGCGCCCATGTGCGCCATCTCTATCTCCACCACGATGGCTACCCCACCGGCGCCGCCTGGCGCTTTGCGGAGGCCTTACGGGAAGCCCCTGAGCCGCTCTTCTTCCTTGTGGCCTTCCTGATCACGCAGCCCAATGCGGAGCCAATCCAGAGCCCAGAGCAGGCCGCCGATGCTGAGTACCGCTACCTGGTGCAGCTCCTCGCCGACGCAGACCCCCGCCTACAGGTGCAGTGCTGGCGGCGGATCCCCGGCGGCGACAGCTGGAATACCCGCTGCGGGCCGATGTCCCTGGCCACCTTCATCCGGCGCTTCCTACCCGGTGGCATTTCCGATTGATCACCGTTCAGCTAACGGCTCCTGGCCCCATTCCGGCATCGCCCGCACCATGAAGGCGTCAAACATCGGCACCGTGAAGGCGGTCTGCCCATGGGCAGGGCTCCAGATCATGCCCTTCCTGATCAAGCCGCTGCGCAACGGGCCGGCACTTTGCACGCTGATCCCCAACACATCGGCGATATCTCCGGATCGATGGGGGCCCGCACCCAGCGACGCCATGGCACGCAGGTAGTCCTGCTCGCGTGGTGTGAGCCGATCGAAGCGCACCCGGAAGAAGCTCCTGTCCAGCGCCTCCCTGGCCAGGGTGCTGGCCCGATCTACATCGCTGGCCTTGATCGGCGATTGCCTGGCGGTATTCCAAGAATGCTTGCCCCACTCCTGCAGGAAATAGGGGTAGCCCTCCGTGATCGCGAGGATCTTGTTCAGCGCCTCATCCTCAATCGCTTCGCTTTCCTCCTCAATAGGCTCCTGCAGTGCCGAGCGGGCAGCATCGGGAGACAATGGTCCCACTTCGGGATAATCAAACAACCGCTCGGCGTACGACTTCGCTTCACCGGCAAGCGCCGCCACCTGAGGCAGACCCGCACCGAAAAGGATCACAGGCCAGCCCCGCTGCGCCATCCTGTGCATGGCCACGATCAGTCCGCGCAGATCTTCCTCAGCCAGATATTGCACCTCATCCAGAAGAATGACCACGGTTTTCTTGGCCGCCTGCGCTGCTCTGCCCACACACGCCATCAGCTCGGGCAGATCCACTTCGAGATTGCCGCTGTCGGCAACTGTTTCCGCTGCGATGGCCACATCGATCTCGCCGATCGACACCGTGAAGGCGCTCGCAAAGCCCCGCAAGGCCCCAAGCGCCTGTTGGGCAAGATCGCGAGCCTGCTCCACGCGGCTGAGCCGCAGCAACACGGCCTTGAGGGCCGGAGCCAGGAAGGCCGCCAATCGCTGCCCCTCCGGGGCCTCAAGCGTCACCACGATGGCCCCCATCTCTTCCGCGATTTGCGCGATGCGGTTGAGCAGCACTGTTTTCCCTACGCCACGCAACCCAAGCAGCATCTGGCTTTTCTCCTGCCGCCCACGGGCAATGCGCTGCAGAGCGATGGTGGCCGACTCCACAATCGCCTCCCGGCCCGCCAACTCAGGCGGCCGCGCTCCCGCACCAGGGGAAAACGGATTACGGGTGGGATCCATGGGGCCTGGCGTCGAGTTCATGAGACATAAGGCGATATTACTGGTTTATGGCCGGTTTGACAATGTATGAGCGATTAAGGCTGGCCAGCTGTTTTCTACGTTCAGCGCCGCAACACCTGCCGATGAGCCTCAAGAAATCGCTCCTGGTCGCGGCTGAACGGCCGGATCAGATTGGCGCCATCGATCCCCCAACAGCGCAACGCCTCGCGGGCGGCCTCGTGTTCACAGATCAGCTCACCGCCCGCATCAAAGCTGATCCAGTGGCGGTCGAACAGTTTGTCCACATGGGGGGAGAGCAGCAGGCCGTTGGCACCGCTCAGCCGCTCGCGGTTGTCGCAGGCGCGCCAGGGCTTGATGTGGCTCGCCACCAGGAACTGTTGCCGCTCCAGCCCCGTCACCCGGCAGGCCGGCTCCAGCTCGGCCACCCGATGCCGAAACAGGCCCTGCCCCAGCCGCGCCTTGGTGAGCGCATCGCGCTCGGTGCTGCTGGGCACCTCCCGCAGCCGTTGCATGTCATCGAGCAGGGCGGCGGTGTAGGCGCCCTCTTCCGCCAGCACCACCAGGTGCACGCGCACCGCGGGGTCGGCGTGGTCTTCGATCAGCTTCAGCAGCAATAGCCCCAGGGTTTCGCTTAGGCCTGCCAGGTACACCCCCTGATTGCCTCGGCCCGTGCTGGTGCTGATCGGGCTGTGGCGTTCCGGCAGTAAGGGCTGCATCAATTCAAAGAACATCTGCGGCACCAGGGGCTGGCGTAGCGGCTGCCAGTTCACCCGCACCAGCCAGCCCTCCTGGCTCCAGTTATCCCCGGCCGTGCCGAACTCCGGCGGTTTTGGCGCCGTGACCGCCCCCGTTTCGACCAGGCCGATCTGGCTGATGCGCCCATTCGCATAGCTGAACACCCCATCCCCCCGCTGGCAGCGGGTGAGGTTGTCGTAGCTCACATTGCGGGCACCGTTGGCGTTCGCCTTCGGCGACCAGATGTAGCCGCCGTCGGTTTCCTGGCGGTAGGTCTGTTTGTGGTTGACCCACCAGTAGGAGGGCAAGGAGCTGGCCGGGGGTTTGTCTTGTTTTAGCTGAGGTTGTGGGGGTTGTCCTTAGTAGGACTGATGCGCCGGGATCACCCCCCCGCACCCCACCCCGCGGCTCCTCGCAATCCCCCTCCCGGCGTGGAATCAGATGCCAATGCGCATGAAACACCGACTGCCCCGCGGCTTCACCTGAATTCAACCCCCGGTTTTCATCCCAAGAACCAGCCCAACCGCTGATCGACGCATCCTGGGCGCTCTGCTGCTCCCGCCGCAGCTTCAGCAGCTCCACCACCGCGTTCCATTCCGGCTGGTGCAACGCCAACCCATCAGCCCCATGCCGCCGCGGGATCACCAGGCTGTGCCCAGGCGTCACCGGATCGGCATCGGCGATGCACAACGCCAGTTCGTTCTCCAGCAGCATCCGGCCGCTGGCCTCCAGCGCGCAGAACACGCAACCGTCCTGGCGATGGGCGTAGCTGGCCTGCAGGCGGCGGAAGTCTGTGGAGCCCTCTTGCGTAGGCAAACAGCCATCGCGTTTGCCGGCATTGCAGCGGAAGCAGAGGGCCTGCAGGTTGTTGAGGTCGTCCGAGCCGCCATGGTTCCTGGGCACGATGTGGTCCACCTCCAGGGCCCTTTGATGCGGGGGTTACCAAGCAACAGCCTGCACCGCAGCATTCGCAGCGGCCTTTGGCACGGGTGAGCACCCGGTAGTGGATCGAGCCGCTGATCGGCGTGCGATGGCGGCTGCGGTGGCCGAAGCCGCAGGCTTTTGCGTGAGCAAACAGCCCACCTCCTCGCCGCGATGCTCTAGGAAGGCATCGAGGCGTTGGCGGCACAGTTGCAGCAGCTCTTCGCGCTCGGCGTCGCTCAGTTCCTCGCCGCCCACCAGGTCGTAGGTGCCCCGCTCGTAGCGGGTGATGCCGTTGAAGGTGAACCTTGCCCACCATCCGCTTGACGCGCTCTGTGTAGTAGCCGATCTGGGTCACGTCTTCCCCCAGGATCCGCCGGGCAGCGTCCTGCGCGGGGGCTGGGCTGGCTGTTGCCTGGCCAATCCGTGTCCCAGGAGCTCCATGAGCATCAGGGGCTGGTCAACGTGGCTCATGCGCATGCGCCTCGCGATGTAGTCGCGTAGGCGCTCGTAGGTGGGGGAGGGGGTTGGGGGCATGGGGGGATCCTGGCCGGGATTCCTTGTGCGGGCCGGCTTGCTGGGGCGGGGGGTGACAGGGGGTGCTGCGCCCAGAAGGGAAGGGCAGGGCAGAATGGACCCATGATCAGCACCGTCCCGCCTACTCCGCTTTCGGCCGAAGCCGTGCTGAACCAGTTACGCCTGCATCAAGCGGACTGGCGACGTCGCTTTCATGTGGTGGAGCTTGGTCTCTTCGGTTCCGTCGCACGCGGCGAAGCGCGCCCAGATAGCGATCTCGACGTATGGGTCCAGCTTGATCCGCTCACTCCGTATGCCCTGGTGCACCTGAAGCAGGAATTGGAAGAGCTGCTGCAGCATCCCGTTGATCTTGTGCGCCTTCGTGATCGCATGGCCCCAACCCTCCGGCAGAGGATTGAATCGGAGGGCCTGAAGGCGTGATGCCTGAGCACAAGGACCTTCTGTTGGGCCTATTGAGAGCCCTTCAACGCGCCCATCGCAAAGCACAGCCGCTGATCGCCAGCCCTGAATTACTGGAACTGGAAGTGGGAGAAGATGCTATGGATGTGATTTGCATGCAGTTCCTTGCAGCTGGCGAATCACTGAAGCGATTGGATCGCATGGTCCCTGGACTGCTTGAGAATCGTTATCCCCATATCGACTGGAAAGGAGCCATGGGTTTTCGCGATGTCATCGCTCATCAATACTTTGATCTTGACGTTGAACAAGTGCTGGTCATCTGCGATCAGTCCCTCCCAAGCCTGATCCTGGCGGTTGAAGATCTCTTGAAGAACTGACACGTGGCGGCTGCGGTGCACGAAGCCGCAGGCTTCTCAATGAGCAAACAAGCCACCTCCTCGCCGCGCTGCATGTGGAAAGCATCGAGCCGCTGGCGTCACAGCTCCTCCCCGCCCACCAATCCATAGGCGCCTTGGTCGTAGCGGGTGATGCCGTTGAAGGTGAACCTTGCCCACCATCCGCTTGACGCGCTCTGTGTAGTACTCGATCTAGGTCACGTCTTCCCCCAGGATCCGCCGGGCAACGTCCTGCGCGGGGGGCTGGGAGGCCAGGTGGGGGGTGGGGGGTGACAGGGGTGGCGCTTGTCATTGAGGAACCATCCCCTTTTGGCAATGGCCTCCCACCCCGTCCACCAGGGCACCAACCTCAGCCCCCTTACTATGCTTCAGCCTGAAATGGCTGCCCGGCAGCAGATGGATCATCGTCCTGGTCGTCAACTGCAAGCGTGCAGGCAAGCCCTCCCTCCAGCGGCACCTCTTGCTCACCAGCCTGCGCACTACGCCAAAAGCTTTGCTGCAACTGGTGAGGGTCCACTGGTGCTTTGAAAGCTGGCAGTGGCTAACAGGCACCCAGCTCAATAAGGTTGACCACCGCTATGGCGGCCCCGGTACAGCGAAGCTGGCCACGCTGTGCACCCTGGCTTTAGGCCTGCTTGAGCTCCAAGGTCACTTCTCGGTGAGAGCTGGGCTGGCCGCCGTGGCCCACGGCATCACCAAGCTGCTCGCCATGGCTGGGATCAAGCTGGGATGGGCGACTTAACTAGGCTTTCAATCAGCCCTGCCTGGCGTACCGAGGCTGTTACCGCTCAATTTGAGGTGGGTCTCAAAGAACTGGCCTTCGATGCCCAGGGAATGCTGACGCTCGCAGGGGTGGCGATGGCTTCCGGCATGTAGTGCCACTGCTCAGAAGCCAAGGCCGCCAGCCGAACACAAGCTATGTAGCGGTGCGCACATCAAGCTCAAGCTGGTTCTCCTACTAATTAGAAATTGCAATCTGGCTTCTGGAAAATGGCTTTCACACTTCCAGTTGGGAGTATTGTTCCAATGCTAGGTGTCTCGACCAGCTCGCCGCCGGATGATTGGCTGCTCTGCGACGGCAGTAAAATCCCCTCCCGGTATTCCGACCTGGCAACACTCTTTCCCAATGGGCTTCTGCCTGATCTCCGCAACTACGTTCTGGTTGGTGCTGGGGATCTGTACAACTCTGGTACCACGCAGGGCAGTCTCACGCACACCCTCGCAATAGAAGAGATGCCTTGCCACCAGCATTATGGCCTGGGGACTCAATACACATCATCCAACGCCTTGGGCTGCACAAGTGGGACAAGCGACGGTTTAGTAGGTGAATTCATCGGAGCGCATACAACTACGCCCGCTTATCTTTGGGGCACGACTTTTGAGGGTGGAACCGGCGATCCGGATCATGCCCAATACACCAACCTTGGTGTCACCTATATGACAAAATCGAAAAACAGTTCTTTCAGCCTCTTGCAGCCTTCGCACGCTGTTAACTATTTTATTTTTGGCGGCACACCTTCTAATTGAGCCACCTGGATGGGAGTAATGTTTAAACTATCGGAATCCCTCATCTTTTCTTCGATTGTGGTCGAAATACGCGCCATCGGGGGCAAATCCTAAATACTGTCTGCCTTGTGTCCGATCATAAGTTTAATCTGTACAACGATTTGAAGACGCTGAATTTCATCTCTGTTGAGCAGTCCTTAAGCCAGCAGTAAAGCCGGCTCGACCATGCGCTGTAGATTTACCGGGTGTAGCCAAAGGCCGAGCAGGCGCCGGAGCTAGGAGTTCACTACTACCAAGTTTGCTGTTTGGGTTCTTAGGGGGCTGGCGAAAAGTCTGATCCAGCCGTCCTTGGTGGGGCTGAAAGGATTAGCTTGCGTAGTCGGGGCTGAGTGTTTGCGTAGATCCAGTCTTGCGCGAAGCGGTTGCCCGAAACCTGCTCCGACCAAGTCTATAAGGTTGCATCGCATGACTTGACTTGATCAGCTACCGCATGGCCATCCCGGGTGGCCGGTAACCCAGCGGTGTGCGTTACCCAGGGTGGCTCCTGGCGCTGTTCCTCTGATGGCTGCGGCAAAGGGGAGGCTGATGCTCGACACCAACGCCGAGAGCGCCTTTCTGAGAGGACTCTCGCCACGCCTGGATACCTGGGTGCGTGAGCAACGCTGTTGTCTGTCGTCGATTGTGGTGGCGGAGATCCGCTACGGCCTGGAGAAGCTGCCGGCGCCGACGCGGTTGCAAGAGCTGGCGCAGGCCACCCTCGAGACCCTGGAGATCCTGCCCTGGTCGGAAGCGTGCGCAAGGGTGTACGGCCGGGTGAGGGCCGATCTCGAACGCCATGGGAAGCCGAAGGCTGCGCCCTGGTAACGGCGGATCAGGCCTTTGCCCTTGTCGATGAACTCAGCCTGGAGGCCTGGTGAAGCCCACAAGCTCCCCGACGGATGAGTGGGATCTGCCTAGTGCCTCCGGCACACTCGGGCTGCGCCCTCGGTAAGAGCAGGGCGAAATTCCTATCAGCGATAGCTTAGATGTCTCGGGGTAACGACTGCTAGCAGCGCCAGAATCTGAGCGATGCTGTGTGCTTCACAGTGCTTCGACAGCCTGCTCCAGTGATTTCAGATCGGCCATGGTCTGTCGGTCCGATTCACCGCTGATCAGTTTGACGCGAACCGCCTGGCGTCGCCCCCCCTCAAACTGCCAACGCCACTTTTTTGCCAAGCAACAGTTGGTGTGCAACACAACAGCCTGACAGCCACGCCGCCGGGATCTCCCGCTCCAGCCGCCACAGAGATTCCCCCACGCCATGGGCCGCTCGCCCTCGTGGCTTTCATAGCGGGCACTACCTGGCCGCAGGCCAGCGTGGCGGAGCCACTAGCCGAGGCACACGAACGGTTCGGTGGGGGCGCCGGGGCGGCCATCCTGTTTGCGTTGCTCGCGTACGAACAGCTGAGGCCCACCACGCCTAGGATTTAATAGCTTGGCAGGGCAGGGCTCAATGACATCCCAACGGCTGAAGGTTGTTGTGGAGCGCCACGCCGATGGGTATGTGGCTTATCCCTTGGGCATCCATGGAGTGGTTGTGGGCCAAGGTGAGACCTACGATGAGGCGCTGGAGGATGTGCGCTCCGCGATCGCCTTCCACCGCGAAGCATTCGGCCCTGATTCACTGGACCAGGATGATCCTGTGCAGGAAGTCTTTCTGGCGGAAACGGTACTTGCCGGCTGATGGCCAAGTTTCCAGTCGACGCGCCTCGGGATCGCGTGTTGAGGGCTTTGCAGCGCTTGGGATTTGAGCTGATCCGTGAAGGAAATCACATCGCCCTGGCGCGGACGAATGAGGACGGCACGCGTACGCCTCTCACCATGCCCAACCATCGGCTGATCAAGGGGTCGACGTTGAGGTTGATTCTCAGACAAGCGGAAATCAGCAGGGAAGAATTTCTTGAGGCCTACGAGGAATGCTGAACACCCCCCCTCAAACCGCCAATGCCGCTGCACTGCTAAGTATGTCCGGCGACGATTAGGTAGGCGGGCGCGATGACTCGTCAATCCTGTTGCTCCTAGTATGTTTGTTGAGGGCACCTCGAACAATCAACACAGATTAGAAGTCTTGCGGACATAAAAATTCAGCAAGGCAGATATTGAAGCGCGGGCCCAGCAGACGCCAGAACTCCGTGCTGCGGAACTGGAAGCGGTGGCAGGAGGCTACCTCGCGGCTGGCTGGCGGGCTGCTGCGATTAGCCGGCTGCAATTCGGGGCGTGCACCGGCGGGGAGTGCACGGGCTCACCCAGGTGCAAAAGCTGAGGAGCCCTAGATCACGAGTGCTGCCCTCATTAGGAGTTGGACTCCGTTGCGGATAGTTCGTGTGCTAATAGCTGCCTCGATAGCCCATGGGGTCTAGGCCTAGGCGGTGATCGGGCTGGTCGCCAGCGCAATGGCCTTGCCCGTGGGTAACACGATTCAATCCAGTGCAGAGCCAGAGCCGCTTCTACCATTAGCCCCGTCGATACCATGGCACAGAGCGATCACATCGGAGATGATTACTGACATTTGAGATGATTACTGACATTTGGGATGATTACCGGGATTTGGACGAATGGCCCATGCCCCGTCCTTGTCAGCACCGCAACGCTGGCATGGTGACGCCAGCCATCGGCACCTTGCCTTTGCGAACACCGACAGCCGGGATCGGCGGCGGCGTCCGGCGAAGCTGCCCCGGCGGCCATGCCCGCCACGCCGTCGACGTTCAACGTGACTGCCAGGGGCTACCCATCAAAGCCCGTCCGTAGGCACTGCAATGGGCAGATGGAAAGCCAAAAAGATGGCCCTGTCTGGCCCAGGCCAAAGCGTAGACATTTCAAGGATTTGGCTTGTATTTCAGTGCCTGACTGGAAAGCCGGTGACTGGATTTGAACCTGCGACCTACTGATTACGAATCAGTTGCTCTACCACTGAGCTACACCGGCGACCGTTCCAAACTAGCATTGAGCCATGCCCTCCCCATCCAGACCACCCCAATCCAAGCCCCGCCAAGCCCTTGACCCCGAGCTCAAGCGCCGCTTGGAGCTCGAAGCCCGCACCCCCTGGCGCGGCCTGCGGCGGGCCATCTGGTTCGCCCTGCTGGCCTCGGCAGGCCTCGGGCTGGCCACCATGGCGATGCGGGCCGCCGCCGGGGGAGAGGTGGGCTCAACCGATCTGCTGATCCAATCCAGCGCCCTGGTCGTGTGTGGAGGGCTGCTCTGGCTCGACCGCAACCGGCAGGGCGATTCCTGAGCCGTCCGCCCTCCCTGGACGCTCCCCGGGCGGGCCCCCAGGGACGGGCGGCAGATCGGTTTCAGCCTCGGGGATAGCGGCCAGCTGCGGATCGGCAGCGGAGCCAGGTCGGATCACCACAGGCTTAGCTGCGTAGCTAAAAGCTGCGGGCAGGTCCAGGGGTTCTGCCTCGACCAGGGGGGGCAGTTCAGCGGCCAGGGCTGGAGCTGAAGAATCAGACTCGAACCCAGCTGTGGGGGCCAATCCGGAGCCGAGCTCCAACTCCGCTGTTGGGGCCATTCCGGAGCCGAGCTCCAACTCAGCTATTAGCACCGATCCGGAAGTTTCCTTCAAGCCCAGGGGAAGCTCCAAGCCGGGCTCTGGCGTTGGGGAGTCGGGATTGATCAGCGGGGCAATGATCGGGCCAATTGGATTGCTCGGCGACGTAGCTGAATCATGCTCCGAAACGGGCCAATCTGTTGGGCCTGAGTCATTCTCTGGACCTGAACCATTCTTTGGGCCTGGATCATTCTCTAGGCCTGAATTATTCTCTTGGCCTCCACGATTATCGGGATCTCCACCCTTCTCCGCTCCGGGGCCATCCCCTGGGCCAGGGCCATTCTCCCCGCCTTGAGCAGCCTGGGAAAAATCTGGGCCTAAAGAACCGCCTGGCTCCTCGGCGGCGGCTGCGCCGCTCGGCGGGGCTGCTGGACTCGGTTGCGGCGATCCTGCCGGCGGCGTTGCCGTTGCAGAACTGGCCGTTGGTTTGGCCGCGGGGGGCTTGGTGCTAGCGGGCTTGGCGCTGGGAGGCTTGGCGCGAAGCGAAGGTTCGGGCTCCTGGCTAAGGGGCGCCAGCAGTAACAACGGGATCCCCAGGCTGAGCCGTTGCCGTTCCAGGTCGGCGAGAGCCATCGGCGCCGCCGCCGCCAGCTGCTGCTCCGGGCGGCTAAGCAGCCACAGGGCTTGCAGCCATTGCTGCCACTGCCACTGGATCAGCGCCAGCAACGCAGCGGCCAGCAGCAAGGCAACCAGCCGGGGACTGTCTGGCAAAAGCCCATAGGCGCTCGCCACGGCCGCATGGTTGTCGCACCACCAGAGCAGGGCGAAGCTGAGCACGCAACCCAGCCCAAGGGCCACCGCCTGCAGCAGCGGAGCGGCCTGCAAGCTGCTTAGCCGCAGCTGCAGCGGCCGCCGACCGCGCAGCGGAGCCCGCAGCAGCAGCAGCGACCAGCCATCGGCAGGGCGGCGCCAGAGCAGATAAGCCGGCAGCAAGGCGCCGATCGCCCAGCAGAACAACCGCTCCAGGGAAGGCGCTGGCCCCGGGTCAGCCCCGGCCAGCAGCAGCAGCAGGAGCAAGGCCTCCAGGGGAAGCACCCCCAGGCCCAGCAACTGCAGCCAGAGCAGGGGCTCGCTGCGGGGGGAGGCCATGCTCACGGCCTTCAGAGGCTGAGGGTGCGGCGTTGGGTGACCAACTTGAAGGCCTCCACCCGGTCGCCCTCCTTCCAGGCGGAGAAGCGATCGCAGCCGATGCCGCACTCGAAGCCGGTGGCCACCTCCTTGACGTCATCCTTGTTGCGCCGCAGGGAGTCGAGGTCGCCTTCGTAGACCTTCTCCTTGCCGCGATGGACCCGCACCTTGCAGTTGCGCTGCAGCTTGCCATTGGTGACATAGCAGCCGGCCACGGCGTTCTTGCCGATCGTGAACACCGCCCGCACCTCGGCTTCACCCAGGGATTCCTCCACCAGCTCCGGCTCCAGCAGGCCCTCCATGGCCATCTGGATCTCCTCCAGCAGCTTGTAGATCACGTCGTAATCACGCACATCCACACCGGTGGCATCGGCGGCGCGCTTGGCGCCGGGGGCCATGGAGGTGTTGAAGCCCACGATCACGGCGCCGGAGGCGGCAGCCAGGTCGACATCGGTTTCGGTGATCTCGCCTGGGGCCGAAAGCAGAACCCGCACCTGGACTTCCTCCTTAGGAAGCTGTTCGAGGGCGCCGAGAATGGCCTCCACCGAACCCTGCACATCGGCCTTGAGGATGAGGTTGAGCTCCTTGAGATCCCCATCGCTCACCTGCCCTGACATCGAAGCCAACGACACCCGACGGGATGCCATCTGCTGGGCCAGGCGGGAGGCTCGGGCCTCGGAGGCACGGTCGCCGACCACGGCGCGGGCGCTCTTCTCGTCGGGGTAGACCTCGAACTCATCGCCGGCGGTGGGAACTTCGCTAAAGCCCAGGGCTTCGACGGCATAGGAGGGACCGGCCTCCTTCACCCGCTTGCCGGTGTCGTCGACCATGGCCCGCACCTTGCCCAGCACCGGACCCGCCGCCACCACGTCGCCGTTGCGCAGGGTGCCGTTCTGGATCAGCAGGGTGGCCACCGGACCCTTGGCCTTGTCGAGGTGGGCCTCGATCACGGTGCCCTTGGCGAGGCGATCCGGGTTGGCCTGGAGGTCTTCGACCTCGGTCACCAGCAGGATCATCTCCAGCAGCTGGTCGATGTTGTCGCCCTTGATGGCGCTCACCGGCACCATCACGGTGTTGCCGCCCCAGTCCTCCGCCACCAAATCGTGGCCGGAAAGCTCCTGTTTGACCCGATCGGGAGATGCCCCTTCCTTATCGATCTTGTTGATTGCCACCACGATCGGCACCTCGGCGGCCCGGGCGTGGCTGATCGCCTCCAGGGTCTGGGGCCGCACGCCGTCATCGGCGGCCACCACCAGCACGGCCACGTCGGTGACCTTGGTACCGCGGGCCCGCATCGCAGTGAACGCTTCGTGGCCCGGGGTATCGAGGAAGGTGATCTTGCGGAATTCGCCGCCATGGGGCACCTCCACCTGGTAGGCACCGATGTGCTGGGTGATGCCACCGGCCTCGCCCGCCGCCACCCGCGTCTTGCGGATCGCATCGAGCAGGCTGGTCTTGCCGTGGTCCACGTGGCCCATCACCGTCACCACCGGTGGGCGGCGAATCAGGTGGGCCAGATCGCTGGCCTCAATCATCTCCACGGTCTTGGCGGCAGCGGCCTGGACGTCGTCCTCCAGCACCGGTACGCCGAACTCGTCGGCCACCGTCTCGATCGTGGGCAGGTCGAGGGTCTGGGTAACGGTGGCGCTGATCCCTTTGAAGAACAGGGATTTGATGATCTCGGAGCTCTCGACGCCGAGCCGATCGGCCAGCTCCTGCACCGTGAGGTTCCCCTCAGGAACGATCAGCATCTCGGGCCGCTGGGCCTTCAATTCCCGCGCCGCCCGCAGCTCCATAGCGCGACGACGCTGGCGCTGGCGGGTGGTTTCCTTCTTGCGCTTGCGCACGGCCACCAGCGGCTTGGCCGCGGCGCCGGGACGGCTGCGGGGCTTCGCGGGGCGCGCCAGGCTGGCCTGGAGCACCAGGGCTTCCTGTTCACCGGCGTAGCCACCGGTTTCGGCGGTGAGCGCATCATCGTTTTCACCAATGATGTGCACCTTCTGGCGCTGTTTCTGGGGCGTGCGGCTGCGCAGCGCCTCGAGCTTGGCGCTGTCGTCCCAATCGGGGCGACGGGCCCGGGCGGCGCCGGCGCCGGCCGGCGTGGGAGGGCGGAAGCCGGGACGGCGCGGTGCCGTGGGCGCCGCTGCGGTGGGCCGCACCAGATCAGGGGTGCCGCTGCTGCCCTCAGCACCGGCTTCTCCCCGTTCGGGCCGCCGCGGCGGAGCAGCCATCGGGCGCCCGGTCGGCTTCTGCAGCTGCATCAGTTCGCCCGGCGCCATCGGCTTGCGCATGCCGACAGGCATGCCGGGACGGCCTGGCGCTGCGGGGCGGGTTGGACCCGGCGTGCCAGGGCCGGCACTGTCGCGGCGGATCGGCTTGCCGACCAGCTCCAGCGGCGTGGCACCAGGACGACCCGGGCCGGGCGAGGGACGGCCCGGAGCGCCCGCCGAGCCGCGGCCCACGGCCTGGCCGGGGCGGATCGGGGCTGGGGCGCCCGGGCGTTGCGGCCGGGGAATCGGAGCTGCCGGCCGATTACCGCCGGCGCTGGTTGGATCGGCCTGGCTCGGCTGAGGCGGTGCCCCAGCCGCTTGGGGACGCCCCACCAACTGGGGACGGGAGCCTGGGCCGGGGGGGCGATTGGACTGGGTGGGCCGTCCCGGCGCCGGGGCGGCGGGCCGGCCGGAGCCACCGGGGCCTGGGCCGCGCTGGCCGCTCTGGCCGGGGCGATTGACCAGCACCGGCGTGACCGGGCGGGGGATAGCGGGCCGGGCGGGGGAGGCAGTGGCCGGCTTGACGGGGCCACCGCTAGGGGCCGGCCGCGCTGGAGGCCCCACCGGCCTCGGCGGCGGGGCAATGGCTGGAGGTGCAGCAGCTGGAGGTGCAGCGGCTGGAGGTGCAGCGGTTGGAGAGGGGGTGGCTGCAGTCGGAACCACGACGGCCGGGGGGCGGGCCGGTGCTGCCGTAGGGCTGGCCGGAGCGGCCGCAGGCGTGGCGCGGCGGGCGGCGGGCGGCGCCGGACGGGCGGGGGTCTCAGCCGCGGGCCGCGGCGGACGAACAGGGCTCTCGGGCGCCGGCCGCACCGGACGAACGGGGCTCTCGGCGCCGG
>CAIOGZ010000053.1 GCA_903858015.1 uncultured cyanobacterium | reverse complement strand
CCTTGGCCTGCCCCTCGTCCTTGTCCTTAGTCTGCTTGCCCCTGATGAACAGCTCGCTGGCTCCATCGAGCAGCTGCCGCTTCCACTGGCTCACCTGGACTGGATGGATGGCATGGTCGGCGGCGATCTCCTGGATCGTCTTGCGGCCACTGATCGCCTCCATGGCGACCCTGGCCTTGAACTCGGGACTGTGGGTGCGGCGCTTACTCATCGGTGGGAGCCCCTTTCAGGGGCGGTGCCCCGCCTCAGAGGTTAACGATGGGGGCTGTCCAGAAAAGCCAGACCACCTCAGGATGGGGGAAGCGGGCGTAGCTGGAGATGCCTACCACTAAGTTCCATCTCACTCCCCCTGGCCATACTTGCCATTCAATGTCTAGCGTCAGTAAGTGATCTGCTTCAGTCTTGCTTCTGCCTGTCCCAAGGCTGGATCCCAATCAGCCCGAAGCTCCGATCCCCAGGGTTGCTCCCTTGCTGAGTCTTTTCTGAGTCTTTGCAGGCTGCTTGGTAACCCCTGCTTCCCTATGTTGCTTTCACTAGCTGCCCCGACATTTCCACACCACCCTGCGGGCCGATCACCCGGCCCCTGCTGGTGAGCCTCACCCGGGCCTTCCGCAACACGACTGGATTGGGGCGTTGGGCACGACCGAGCGCAGTTTGACCCGCAGGACCGCAGCCAGGGGCGGTCCCCGGTGCTGCCCACCAGCAAACGGAATGCCGAAGGCAAATCGATCGGCCTGAAAGCGCTAGGGGGGAGCTTTCGGGAAGGGCATCAGCTACGAGGGGCTGCCTGCTCGCATCGCGGTGCTGCGGCAGCCAGCCCTGGCAGCAGCGGACGACCCTGTCCATGCGTTCGGCTTTACCAGAGCCAAGCGACCAAGCGCCTGGATGACGAAAGCGTTACAGGGCCATGTGTCGTTTTGACCAGTAAAGTTGCTGCAGATTACCGCACCTTTCAGTGTGTGCCCTTCGTTCCCAGGCAGTGGCACCAGGGTTCGTGTCAGTGCAGCCTTGAGCCAGGAGCAAGCACGTGATCGCTCTCACGTGATTCAACAACGTGATTCCCGGATGTGAGACCTGCGGCCCCGCAGGTGATGACGTCTCTCAGCTCGATCGGTCTGCCCCCAGCGGCTGCGGCAGCCCGCTGCAGGTGGTAGCCGACGCCTTGCACTATTTCGGCCAGCACTTCGGTGAACCGATTCAGATCCCGACCATGGCTGAATCCCTGGGCATCAGCCTGGATTGCCTTAATTTCAGCTTTGATCGAATCAGAAAAGTTGCGCCTGTTCAGGTGCTACTGCAATATCGCCTGAACAAATTGTTTGTAGCGCTCACCGACCAGCCTCGTCAGGGTCTTGGTCGGGCGATTCGCGCCTGCGGGCTGGCCGAGACCACTGGAGTGCTGGCGCAGTTCGAGCAGGAGTTCGGCATCGCCATGCCGCTGTTCCTACTGACCTGCCGCCGGGCAGCGGATGATCGCTTGTTCCGATTGCAGCACCCGGAAGCCGAGGCGCTGGTGGTCAGCGGGGCAGGTGGGAACGCTCAGGGTCAAGCGTTAGCAGCGACTGAGGACCTGCGGCGCCGTCCCAGCGGTTCGATCCACTCGTTCAGCAACTGGCGGTGTCGCAGCCTTTGCCGTGAAACCCTGCAGCCCAGCTGGATCTTGCCCTGATCAAGCAGACGGCCTAGCCGCAACATCGCCGCCTGCTCAGCTCTGGAGAAGCGACCCTGCTGGCTCAGCAGCCAGTCGATCTCGGCCTGGGTGATCACCCCGGAGCTGAGGCTCTCGAGGAACAACTCGCCAGCGGTCATCGCCTTGTAACGAAGTCGTTACATCATGACGGCTCGGCGCGGCTGCTGCGGGGGCCTCGCCCTCCCGTCGCGGCGCAAAGTTCCTGCGATGACTGGCTTCGGCGGCTTTCCCCGCCGCTTCATGGTCCTTAACGGGTCTTGGCGTGATTTCTGAGCACCCCTTCCCGATCTCCATGACCGCGTTGCTCGGGCTGTTGGGCGGCTCCATGGCCGCCTGAGCGGCGAACACCGCCGCACCAGCGGGGGCACCCGGTTATGCAGGGGGCCGTTGTGGCGCAGATTGCGTGGCGCTGGGCGAGCTGACCAAGGCCACCGGCTGGGTCTGGCCCACCGGCTGGGTCAGGCCCACCGGGACGTTCACCCCAGCTTCCACCAGGGCCTGCGGTCCGGTGCGGCATGGCGGCCGTCGCAGAGGGGATAGCGGCGCGAGCGGCCGCAGCGGCACATCAGCACCGTGGCAGCAGTATTGAGGCGCAGCTCGTAGGACACCCGACCGCTGCCCAGGTGGGCACCATCGCATAACCAGCCGTGATGGCTGCGAGCGCAGCTGCAGAGCTGGTGCACCCCGGCCGGCAGCTCCAGGGGCTCGGGCCCAGGGCCCGTAGCAGCAGGATCAGGCATCAGGTCAACCGCCCGTGAGGCAAGCTCCCAGTCTGGGGCGCCGGCGCCAGGATTCAGCCAGGGCCTTCTGGAGCAGGCTCCGCGCCCGCCGACGGAGATTGAGCGCAATCCCCCGCTGGAGAAGGTGAACCTCAGCGGGCCCAGGCGGGCTCAGTGGCGGAAGCGGAAGCCCATGGCGATCAGCGATCTCAGGCTTCAAACCACCGCACAGCCCTGCCAGCTGCCCAGAAGCCTCGCCAGATCAGCCTTCATGGCGGCCAGCTCATCGAAGCGCAGGTTGATTGATTTGGTCTTGGCCGCAATGCTGTCTTTCAGGACAGAGCAGTTGCAGACCCCAGCTCGCCGCACCTCCAGGATCCTCGCCAACTCGGCAATCGATACATCCATCGCCGGCAGGGAGCGGAGTTTGTTGATCGGGATCCCAGGCGGGCCAAGGCGAGAACCCTCCACCTGCTGGAAGCTTTCCAACCTTAGGCAGGCCAGGCCGCCAGGCAATCCTTCCTCACTCTCCAGTGATTTGGCATTACTGGAGGTAATGACTAGTGTGGGCGTCCAGCAGCCTCCCTGCGCCCTGCACGGAGATGGCCGGGGCCTGGGCCCTCCCACTCCGGTTTCCATGCCATGGGCAAGCTCTGGATGCCGTGCTCAGGGCATCCAACCCAACCTTGCACACACCAACCCTGATTCATGAAACCAACGCGCACCCTCGGCTTGGCCCTGATCCTTGCTCTGCTGGCATCCACGCCCCATGCCCTGGCCTGTGGCGGCGGCGGGTCAGGCAGCTATCGCAAACCCGCCCGACCTGGCCAGCACCAGCATCAACACAGCCCGGCGGCGCCATCCTCCGAGACAGGATCCACGACTCCCCAGGGCGCTCCCCAGTAGGAACGATGCGGCAGCTGTGGATGTCACTCCCAACTAACGAGCCTCTGATCAGAAGCGGAAGCTCGTCTTCACCAGTCCGCCGAACTGGCTGAAGCTTTCGCCCGAAGGTGTTGCCTGGCCGAGGGGGCGGCTGAGATAGATCAGAGCCGGTGTGATCGCGATCTTGTCTGTCACCTGGAACTTGTACCACCACTCCCACACATAGTTGCCGTCGTTCGGGGTTACGCCGCCGCTGAGCGCTGTGGCAAACACAGGTTGGGCCACAGCAAAGCCGAAGTCATTGCCCTTGGCGAACACATCGGTCCACTGCAGACCCACCATCCAGGACTGACTGGTGCTGAGGCTGCCGCGGGGCGGGGGCGTGCTGAACGTGGTGCTGTTGATGCCCCATCCCAGGCTGAGGGAAGGCAGCCAACCGCTGCGGAGCGGTTGCCAGAACGCGCTGAGGCCCCAGGCACTGGTGGCGGCATTGAGGTTGTGATCGATGGCGCTGTGGGTGAACGGGGTGGTTCCCGGAACGAACTGGGTCTCTGGTTGCACATAGGTCCAGATCGCAGCCAGGCCCCATTGCTCCTGTTGATAGCCCAGCTGAACACTGCCGGTCGCGCCGGAATTCCTGTTACCAAGTCCACCGCCCCCGTCCTCTACCGAAACACTGGGATTGCCGCTGTCGCCATTGGCGGCCACGTAATTGGTACTGATGCTGAAGCCGTTGCCCTGCCACCACAACCCTGCACCAGCGCCAAGATTCTTGCTGTAGGCCGCCGGTGCTCCGTTCACCGTCATCACGTTGAGGATGGTGTCAGCCGGGTACACACTGGGCCACAGTGCCAGCATGTCTTCCTGCCCCACGCGGGCACCCAGGGTGGCCGTGAGGCCGCCGCCGAGGGGCCATTGGTAGAAGAGCTTGTCGATGCCAACAACATCGGGCCCGGCATCTTCTTCAAAGGCCACTTCCAGGGTTGAGAGCGCCAGAGAATGGGGCTCACCGCCAAACACGTTGCGGCCGAAATTGCCGGCGCGCAGGTTGGTGCGCAATAGATCTTTGCCGTTGAAGCTGGTGTCGAAGGTCAGCTGTAGGTCGTAGTTGAAGGTTGTGGCATTGGGCAGAGCTACGGGCGTTCGCGGCCGACCGGTGAGTTCATTCGGTGCTCGATTGACCGTGTTCGCCGCCGTGTTGACAGCCGAACCCGAGAAGGTATTGGCTCCCACCACAAACGTCGCTTGCCCGCTGAGCTTGGTGGTGGTGGAGAACTGGTTGGCTTCCAGCTCACCAACGCGGGCCTCAAGGCCATCGACGCGGCCGCGCAGCACGGCGAGTTCCTGCTGGAACTCCTTGATCAGGCGCTTGAGCTCGTCGGTGGTCTCGGTGACGCGATCGAGGCAGGCGTTCAGCAGGGCGGCCGCTTCATAGCGGCTCATCGCCTGGCCGCCCTTGAAGGTGCCGTTGGGGTAGCCAGCCACGCAGCCGTAGCGGTCCACCAGGTTGGAGAGGGCCTGGTAGACCCAGTCGGTGGGCTTGACATCGCTGAACTGGGAGATGCTGGTGACCTGCTCCTGGCTGGCGTATCGGTTCACAGCCGCCAGGTCGAGGTTGGCGGCGTGGGACGCCAGCGGAGCCGCCAGACCGAGAACGATGAGCGTGGAACGCAGACGAAGCATGGATCCAGAGACTCCAGAGCACCGCCGGGCCGGCGGCTGACTCGAAATAATCACCCATCTCTCCACTAAGTTGCGAGTACTGGAGACCATGGTCATGGTTTGGACACCGCAGCCAGGCCGTGCTGTTGATGCTGGGCTGGCTGGTCCGCCAGCCGCAGTCATGCCCCCGCAGCCAGCAAGCTCCACAATGATGCTCACGGTTCCAGCGGGTCACGCCCTGGAGGCAACGAGGAAAGTCCGGTGGGGTGCAGGTTCGTCCTGAGCCGAGTCCGGCGCTGTCCCGCAGCTGTGATGGGGGCTCCGGCTCCCTCAGTCAGAACGCTCGCCGTGCCCAGCCCCTCCATCTCCGGCGCGGACCGGATCTCTCGATGACTTCCTTCCTTTCAGCCAGGTCCTTGGCCCTGGCCGGCGGCGCCACAGCCCTGGCGTTGCTGCTTGCCCAACCCGCCCAAGCCCATGGCATCGCCCAGGGGGGCGTGGCGGCCGGTTTCTTGCATCCCATCAGCGGTGTTGATCACCTGCTGCTGCTGGTGTCGGTCGGAGCCGCTGGCGCCGTGATCTCTCCTCAGCTGCTGCTCTGGGCCCTGGCCGGCGCGATCGGCGGTGGCGTGTTCGGGGCCCTGGGCGGCACCCTGCCCGCCCAGGAGTTTCTGGCGGCACTGGCGATCACAGCCGTGGCGGTGCTGGTGCTGCGCAGCCTGCGCTCCCAGCAGAGCCCCCGGCTGGGGGCCTGCGCTGCCTTGGTGGCGGCAGCCGTGGCGGTGCACGCCATGCTCCATGGCCTGGAGGCTCCGGCCGGTGCTGCCGCCGCACTCTGGTGGCTGGGTGCCTTCTCCAGCTCGGTGCTGGTGAGCGGCGGCAGCGTCCTGCTGCTGCGGCGCCTGCCTGGGGCCTGGAGCCGTGGTGTGGCCCTGCTGCTCGCCCTCGGCGGCGGCGTGGTGGCCCTGGGGCCGATCGGGCTGCTGGTGCGCTGAGGCCTGCGTTGGGCTGCAGCGGCGCCGGAGTGTGAGCGAGAGGATGTCGCGTCTGCTGATCCATCCACCTGGCTGCGTTGCCCACACCACTTCCGATCCGCCCAATAGGGCGGCCGACTGGCCGGCGGTGTGGGCGCTGCTGGAGCCTCTGTTCCGCGCCGGCGAAACCGTCTCCCATGACCCAGCCATCACCGAGGCCGAGGCTCAGGGGGCGTGGGTCCAGCAGAGCCAGGCGGTGATGGTGGCGGTGAATCCAGCAGGGGCTGCGGTGGGCAGGTATTACCTGATGCCCAACTTCCTGGCACTCGGCGCCCATGGGGCTGCAGGCGGCGCGGCGGCTTTCAGGTGGTCGGCACGCTGCCGGGGGCATTCCGCCTAGAGCCAGCCGTTTGTCTCAAGGTGCTCGCAGATCTCGCGCTAGGAGGCGACTTCGTGGTGAAGGCGCAGCTTGGGCCGTGGTGCTAGGGCAGATCCGGCATCTAGGCAGGTACTGCATAAGCCCGGGCCGCGGGATCGGTGATTTGAGGGGTAGGCCATCAGGCCCAGTTCTCCAGCAGCAGCCCCTCAACCCGCTCGAACTCGCGCAGGTTGTTGCTCACCAGGGTGAGTCCTTCGCTGCGGGCGTGGGCGGCGATGTGGAGGTCGTTCACGCCGATCGGCGTGCCCCGGCGTTCCAGGGCGGCGCGGATCTGGCCGTAGTGCAGGGAAGCCTTGGGGCCATAGGGCAGCACATCAAGGCGGCTGCAGAAGTTCTCCACCACGGCCAGGTTCCGCTGTTGGACTGCACTCTTCTCCACCCCATGCAGCAGTTCGGACAGGGTGATGGCCGAGATCGCCATGTGACCGGCGTGGCGATTGAAGCTCTCACGCATCGAGCGAGGACGCTCCTTGATCACGTAGATGCAGATGTTGGTATCGAGCAGATAGCGGAGCCTGGCGGGGCTCAGAACGCTTCCCGTTCGGCCTGCTCCTGGGAGGCACGGTCAACCAGGAAGTCGTCGCTCACCGGGGGAGCATCGAAAAAGAAGCTATCCCAGCTGCGGCCGAGGGGGGCGATGATCCGCTCCTGCCCGCAGGCCCGCACCTCCACCTCCTTGACGGAATCGGGCAGGCGCAGATCGGCGGGGATTCGCACAGCCTGGCTGCGGTTGCTGAGGAAGAGCTTGGTGATGGCGACCATGATCAACCTGGGATATACGTGCAGTCTATCCCAGGTGCTCTGGCAAGGCGGGCATCGATCACCAGCATCAGCGCTCGATCGGCGGGGAGGGCAGCGCCTTCCATGCCCCGCCCAGCGCGGTGATGCCCTGTTGCGGATGCTGGCAGGCTTCAACCGACCGCCCCAGGTGGCTGAGCGCATCAACGCCAGGTGATGGCACCACCGGGCCTCTGCGGTCGGCGTGGTCGTCCACCCCCTACCCCATCGGCTCCGCCAATCAGGCCAGCCTCGGTCTGGCGGCGGCCCGGGGCCTGGTGGTCAATAGCTGAGCCCTTGATTGTTCTGAGCAGCGATCAGCAGGCGCAGCGCCTCGCGGTAACTCGGCAGGGTGGGAAGCGTTGGGGCACCATGGCGCTCCAGCACCAGGGCGATACGGCGCGTGGCCAGGGGCAGTCGCTCACTGGGAATCGAAGGGAAGGCGTGGTGGGCGCCGTGGTGAGGGAGCCCTCCCATCAGGGCATTGAGCCAGCTGCCTGCGGTGATGGTGCGGCTGGCATAGAGCTGCGTCAGCAGATGGGTTTCCCTGGATTGCCACAACAGGTGATGTTCCACCATGCCGCGAAACTGCACGATCGCGCCGATCACACGCTCCAGCAGCAGCCAGAACAGCAGATACCGCCCCAACTCCCCCTGGGTGAGAGCGATCAGGAGCATGGCCGTGTGCACGACCGTCACGCCGGCCCCGTCGATGAACCTGGCTTGCACCAGGCCCTGATCTTGCCGCTGGAGCCAAAAGCCTTTGCGGGCTGTATCCGCGATCATTCCCACGCCGCCCAGCACGCCAACGCGCCACCAGAGCAGATGGCGCTGCACCAGGCGCCTCAGCGGTCCGGCCGCCAGGCGCTCCTGGGGGAGGGGCGTGGTGCGCTCCGGATCGCGCAGATCGCAGCCATTCCAGCGGTGATGCAGATGATGCAAGCGTGCGTAGGTGAGATAGGGCCAGGCCATCGGCCAGCTGAGCAGACACGCCAGCCACTGCTCCACTGTCCGGTAGCCAAGCAGGCTGCCATGCACCATTTCATGGGTGGCGATCAGCAGCAGGCCATAGGCCACAGCAGCGATCAGGACGGCCCCGATGGCGGCTCCTCCCAGGGGCAGCCGCCAGTACAACCAGGCGCCGCCAAGCAGCAAGGCGCTCAGCATCGTCAGGCGGAGGCTGGCCCTGGCTCTCTCGCCGGGGGAGGGAGCAGCTCCGAGGTCCCGCACCACAACGCAGAGATCACGGACCAGGGCTGTAGCGGCCAGCGACGCCATCGTTTGCGGCGGGTAACCCATCTTGATCCAGATGTCGCCCCACGGGCGGCCTCAACACCGCTGGAATTCAGATCAGCTTGGGCATGATCTGCTGGTAGCCATACAAGACGCCGTCGGCCCTTCCCATGCTGCGGCGCTCGCGCAAGGGTTCCACGAGCTGGCCGCCATAGGACCTGGTTCTCCTTGGGATGCGACTGCATCGGGTCCTGGCCAGCCCATGCGCGGCGCCGCCTCTGGGTCGGGTCCTCCGCCTTTATGGCCATGGCCCAAGTCCAGGTTCTCCACGATGTGCTCCAGAGCGGGATCCGCTGGCGCGTCACCCTCCATGCCTGCCCCGATCAGGGCTGCTTGGTGCGCTTTGAGAAAAGCGGCAAGGGCGGCCGCTTGTTGCATCAGGAATCTGCCCATTGGAATCGGCTGGCTGGGGGCTTCCTGCTTCCCCGCGAGCGTGTAGCGGCAGGGATGGTGCCCAAATATCTGCTGGAGCGCATCGAAGCCATCCTGCGGGGATCGCCCCTGCCGGCCAGGGGCGCTGAGCGGGAGCAGGTGCGGGCCAGGTAGTGGTTTGCCGGGGGGCTTGCAGTTCCCCAGCTTCGCTGGATCTTCAAGTCCTGGAAGGGCTGACCTATTGAGAGCAGTGGGGGCTGCGGCCCCCCTTTATTGATGGGCGCCGTACACTGTCCGTACGTTGCGGGCGGTTGTCGCGTTGACCAGCACCAAGCCGCAGGGCCACCGCCCGGCAAAGACCAGCCGGATCGAGCTCCGGGCCACAGAAGACGACCGCGACCTGCTGGATCGGGCCGCTGCGGCCCTCGGCACCGACCGCAGTTCCTTTCTGCTCGCCCAAGGGCGGCTGGCGGCCCAGCGGGTACTGGCCGATCGTGAGCACTTCCTGCTCGATGCCGCCGGCCAGCAGGAGTGGGAGCGGATCAACAACCGCCCGGCCCGCAGCCTGCCGGGCCTGGCGCGTCTGCTGGAGCGGCCCTCGCCGTTTGGGAGTCCAGCGGCGGATGCCCCCCAGGCATGAGCCGCTACAACCCGCCGGTGCTGCTGGCAGCCCTTCACCAGCTCGCAGGCTTCCGTTGCCGCTCCGAGGAGCAGACCGCCTGGCTGGTGGAGTTGGCCAGGCAGGCCCATGGAACCGGCACCACCCGCACCTTTGCGGTGACCGAGGTGGATCAACCGATTGTCGTCGCCTACTACGCCTGGTGCATGGCGAGCGTGGCGATCGCCGATCTGCCCGAACGGTTTCGGCGCGGCGCCGGCCGCTACCCCCAGCCCGTGGCGCTGCTGGCCCGCCTGGGGGTGGACGAAGACCATGAAGGCCAGGGCCTCGGTGCGGCCCTGCTGCTGGATGTGATCACCCGGGTCGCCAGCCTCAGCGACGCCATCGGCTGCCGCGGCTTGCTGGTGCATGCCGAACCCGACCAGGCCCGGGGGTTCTATGAGCACCTGATCCCGGAGTTCGAACGCTCACCCACCGATCCTTTGCATCTGCTGCTGCTGCTCAAGGACATCCGCCGCACGCTGGGGCGTTGAACCCGGCCTCACACCCCCCGAGGCCAGAGCAACCCCGTGGTGGGCCTGGCCAGAGCATCGCTGCCATCTCCCCCGTCTCCCCCACCGCCGGAGCTGGAGAGCAGCGGTCCCTGCTGCGGGTGCTGGCGGGTGCCGGCGGCACTCATCGGCGGGAAGTTGTGTCAACCGACATCGGGGGCTGGCCTGGTTGTGGCTGGTGCCGCTGGGCAGCCACAGCCAGATGTCGTGGGCGAGGGAGCGCTGGCCCAGCTGCAGCATCACCCCATCGGGGCGGGTCACCTTGCCGAAATGGGTGCCGACGCCGCGGATGGTGGTCGAGCCGATGAACAAAGGTGCTGGCAGCTGGATCAGCGGTGGCGGGGAGTCGAGCAGTCCCTGGGGATCGTGCACCAGGTCGTAGTGGCCGATGGCGATGCCGCTGCGCAGCTGGTGGCCGTTGCTGTGGAGGCTGGCGCTGAGGGCGGGGGGAAGGCTGCCAAAACGGTTGCCCGAATAAGCCGTGCAGGGCCACCGTCTCGTAGGGCTGCCGGCTGGTGCGGGGGAAGATGGCGAGCGAGCACCAGCCGGTGGTGCCGGGGCTCTTGTCGAGGGCATGGCAGCAGTCGCGATGCAGCTCGTCGTTGCCGCCGGTGGTCTTGAGGGCCCAGCAGAAAAACTCGCGGCCTGGGGTGGTGTCCTGGGCGATCAGCAGGATCGCGCCGATCGAGCTGGCGCCGGTGATCGTGCTGTCGATGTAGGCAAGCCCGGCGCTGTTGGCCACGGAGTTGCTGTAGGAGCCGTAGCCGCCGTTGCTGGTGTTGCCCGTGAAGGTGCTGGCCTTGGCGGAGCCGAACTGGCCAGATCTGTAGGTCTGCGTATCGCCCTGGAGGGTGGCGCCGCTGGCGGTGGGGCTCTCCACGTGAAACCAGAGATGGGCGAGCAGCCACGCGCCGCCCGATTCGTGAGCGGCTTGTGCGTCACCAGGCAGACCATCGATGACGCGGAACGCATCGCATGGATCAGGCCTCAGCGCCAACAATCTCCCGCAGGATCTGCACGCAGGCTGGCCGCAGATCCTCTGGCAGCTTGCCGATCCGTCGACGCACGAGGGGGGTCGCCAGAGTGGTCATGCGGCTCAGGCGGCAACGGGAGGACACCTCTAGACCGCTCTGCTGGAACTGCGGGTGGTCTGCTGGGATATCGAGCTCATCGCTGTTTGCTGCCCCTGCAATGTTTGAGCTGATGAACACAAGCAGAATATCCTGATGGCGCTCGCTCAGGCAGATCACCATCGCCGGACGCGGCTTGACGTTGGGCCCATCCGTGAACGGCAAGGCCACCAGGACGATGTCAAAGCGAGCCAGCATCAAGCGGCCACGATCGCTTCGCCGTCCATGAAGCTATAAAGATCAGCTTCCTGGCCAAGGTCATCGAAGGCTTGACCCATCAAGGCGCGTTCGGCCAGTTCTTGGCTGTTGAGATCAGCGCTGCCCTGGCCGAGCTGCTCCAGCTGCCAGCGGCGATCCTCATCAGGCAGGCTGCGGATCACCTCCAGGAGGTTCTTGGTGAGCTGGAGATTAGTCATGAACTAAGGCTATCGCCGCTGGGCTGGCCTGCGGCTTCAAGCGACAACTTCCACCACCTTCACCAGGATCAACTCACCGATTGCAAAGGGTTTGGCGCCGAGCAGGCCATGGAGGCCAATGACCTCAGGGATGATGGCTACCTGGATGAAATCGTTCCCACCCCTTCTCCACTACCCCGCAAGCCGATCGTGTGTCGCCCCAAGGCGACACAAGCAAAAACGGAGGGGGCGGGATTCGAACCCGCGGAAGGTTTCCCTTCGCCGGTTTTCAAGACCGGAGCCATCAACCACTCGACCACCCCTCCAGGGGTTGGCACCGGCCAGGGCCGGCGACCTGGCCATGATCTCATGGTTCGGCGCCGCTGATCAGGCCGCCGTTGCGGCGGGCGGGGCGGGGCTCCAGTTGGCTGGCGATGCCCTTGCAGCCGCCGGGGATCGTGGCGCGGGAACGGTTGCCGCTCCAGCTGGCCAGGTAGTAGTGGTTGGCGGCATCGAGGCCCTGCACGCCGCTGAAGTTGGCGTTTTGGACCACGGCGCCGCTGCCGTGGCCGGTTTCGGGATCGAGGCGAGCCGCGGCGCTGCGGGGGCTGGCCGTTTGGCTGCGGCCGTAGAAGAAGCGCACGCCTCCGAGTAGGCAGCGCTCCAGGTTGGCGCCGGCCAGGGTGCAGCCGGCCAGGTTGGCGCCGCTGAGGTCACTACCGCTGAGGTCGGTGCCGCTGAGGTCGGCGGCGTTGAAATCGACGCCGCGCAGGTCGGTGCCGGAGAGATCCACCGCCTTGAGGATCAGTTGGAGCCGGATCACGGGCACGCCGCTGAGCCGATCTTCCTCGTAGCTGCCGTTGCCATCGAGGATCGCCCGGCCGAGCCGGTTGTCGCGGCGCAGTGGCGTCAACAGCCGGGCATGGGAGAGGAAGCGCAGGATCCGGGCGCGGCCGTCTTTGTCGATGCTGCCAAATACCGCCGCCAGCCGGCCTTCGGCCAGCATTCGCTCCAGCGGCCAATCTTCCAGCATGCCTTCCGGATCGCTGATCAGATCCGAAATGCCCTGGATGAAGCTATCAATGGTTTGGGCCTGGGTGATGCGATTTTGTTGGGTGGTGAGCCGTTGATCCATCAACACCTGGCGCCAGGCAATCGCCAGGGCCACCAGCGCCACCAGGATCTGGCCGAAGGCACCGACCACCCCCTCACCCAGCGCCCCGATCGCCTCCCAATTGCGGCGGCGAAACAGATCCAGGTAGGGCTCCCACCAGCCCAGCGCCCAGGGCAGCGCCACCATGGCCAGCACCAGGCCCAGCGCCGCCAACACCCGCGCCGTTGGGCCCTCATCGAGCCGGGTGCTCACCAACCGCCACAGATCCGGCAGGAGCTGCACCAGGGCCAACACCACCAGCAGCACCGCCGCCGGCAGGGCTAGCAGCGGCCAGTGGCCCACCATCCCCACCAAGGTGGCGGCCGCCGCCAGCAGCAGCCGCAACGCCGCCGAGCGGTTGAGCCGGGTGAGCAGATTACTGGCCCGAAATGGCGGTACAGCTGCAGCGTTGCCACTCGAAGGGGTGCCCAGCGTGGCGCCCAGCCAGGGCGGCTCCGGCTCGGCAGCGGCCGCCGGCAGCGACCCCAAGGGCAGCGTTTCCGCTGGCCGCGACCCCGCTGGCCGCCCAGCCTCGGCCCGCAAACCCGGTTGCAACGAGCCAGGCATCGCTGCGGCTGGATCCTGATCAGCGCCGCCGTTGGCGGCCGCACTGCTGTCGCGCCCGCGCCGCCACCAACGGGCCCCGCCAGCGCTGGCTGGCAGCGATCCCCTCGGCTCGGGCGTTCTGCTCATCCGATCGGCGCGCTCTGGAAGTAAAAACCGGCCGCCAGGATCAGGTAGGCCGCCAGCAGCAGCACCCCCTCCAGCCAGTCGGAGCGGCCATCGAGGCTGGCCAGATTGCTCACTAACACCGCCATGGCGATGGCCACCAGCTCATAGGGATTGAAGCTCAAATCGAGCGGATGGCCCAGGGCCGGACCCAGCAACACCAACACCGGCACCACCAGCAGCGCCACCAGCAAGGTGGAGCCCAACGCCACCGACACGGCCAAATCCATCTTGTCGCGGCGGGCCATGCCCACTGCGGTGATGTATTCCGCCACGCCGCCGAGCAGGGGCAGCAGCACCACGCCGGTGAACAGGCTGCTGAGGCCCAGCCCCTGGGTCACCGTTTCCACCACGCCAACAAACAACTCCGATTCGTAGGCGATCCCCGCCGTGGCGCCGGTCAACACCAGCAGCCAGGGAAGCAATGGCGGGCGGTGCTCAAGTTGCCCTGGCCCAGCGCCAACCTCGCCAGCCCCCGCCCCGGCGGCCGCCATCGGTTCTTCGGCCAGATCCACCTGGGCCACCTCGTACAGCGAGCGGTGGGTGCGCAGCGAAAACAACAATGTGAGCCCATAGACGAGCAGCAGCAGCCAGGCCACGAAGCGCGAGAAGGCGCCATTGCCGGCGGGGCTCAACAGCGGATCGAGGCTGCTGAGGCTGGGGATCAGGATCGCTACCACCGCCAGGGTCATCGCGGAGCCATTCACCCGCGCCACCACCGGCTGGAAGGTTTGCTCGCGGCGGCCGATGCCCCCCACCAACATCGACAGGCCCAGGGCCAGCAGCAGATTCGCCATCACCGTGCCCGTGATGCTCGCCTTAACGATCTCCACCAGGCCGGCCCGCAGGGCGGTGATGGCAATGATCAGCTCGGTGGCGTTGCCAAACAGGGCATTGAGCAAGGCGCCGATGCTGGGGCCCAGGGCGAGGGCCAGCTCCTCGGTGGCGGTGCTCAGCCACACCGCCAAGGGCAGGATCGCCAGCACGGCGGTGATCAACACCGCCCCATCGCCCCAGTGCAGTTGCTCGGCGGCCACGGAAATCGGCACGAACGCCAGCAGGGCCAGGGGGATGGCTTGGCGAAGCTTCATCGGCAATGGTTACGGGGCAGGGCTGACCCCGCGGCGGCCCCATTGTGACGCGGCCTGCCGAAGCCGGCACCCCCCAGCACCGGATGTGGGTCGCTGACGTTTAGTTGGCCGGTTTAGCCAGGGGCAGCAGGCACTTGTCGGAATCGCAGCCGGCTGGACCCGCCTCCTGCAGTTCGCCGCCGTCGTAGCGGCGCAGCGCCTCGAAGAAATCGGTGTTGCGGCGCCGCGCCGCCACTTCGGCCGATAGCCGCTGGTAGGTGGCCGCATCGATCGGCTCGAACGGCAGCCTCGGGAAGGTGGCGTTGGCATCGAAGCGGGCCAGCAGCGCGGCCGAGATGTAGCCGTCGCCGTTGTCGATGGCGCGGTGGATCGCATCGGCCAAGCCCTCAATCTCATGCTCGCGGAACTCCACCGTGGCCGAGGTGTTGTGGGCCGTGTAGTGCTTTTGCACTTGCATATAGAAATCAAACTGGGCCAAGGCGGAGAAGTTGTTGATCTCCACCGCATCGGCGCCGGGCAGGTTCGCCCAGCTCACCTCGGTGGGGATCTCCACCAGCCACTCGCTGCAGCGCGGATCGAAGGGATCATCCAGCAGGCGGCCCTGGGCGTCTTTGTCGCTCTGGCTGGGCACGATCGTGTAGCCGAAATCGAGGCAGGCCAGGGCCACCGGATCGTTTTTACGGAAGGTGATGCGGCGGATGAAGCGTTGCGCCTTGGGCGGATGCCAGCCCGGCGAAGCGCCGGTGAGCAGGCTCTTGGTGCCGGCCGGTTGGACGGTGGTGCAGCGGTTGGGGCGGCGGATGCCGTGGCGGTCGCAGTAGTCCCACACCGCTTGGTTGACGATCGCCTTCCAGCGGCCCAGGTAGGCGGCTTCTTCGGCGCGGAAGGCGCGGCCTTGCTCGCCATCGGGGCGGCCCGCCTCCCACCACTGCAGCCAGGGGGTGCCAAAGGCATGCACAAAGAAATCAAACAGGCCGGTGAAACTCACCCCAACGATCGGATCCCAGGCGCGGCTCTGGCGGTAGCGCTCGACTTCAAAACGATGGTTGAGCAGACAGGCCACGGCGACAGCGGCGGCCTTGAAGGCATCCGCCTGGGCCTGGTGGTCGTCCGGATCGATTTGGTTGAGGTGGACTTCGGCCAGGTTGCAGTGGAAATCGGCGCCGAGGATTTCGCCGCAGGGGTTGAGGCCATAGCGGCCGAGGCGGTGCTCCAGCTCGGCGGCGCCGATGCCGGCGTGGTGGAGCTGCAGCCAGCGGCCCGCCTCCTCGCGGCCCTGGTCGCAGTAGATGCCCACGAATTCTTCGCGCAGCTCGGGGCTGGTGAGCAGGTCGGCGTTGGCGCGGGCGATCGCTTCGGGGGCGAACTGGATGGCGCCCTCACCGCTTTGAAACTGCTTGATCACCGCCTCCAGCACCGTTTGACGGCTGGGCCTGCTGTGGAAGACGCGGGTGTGGTTGGCCATCCGCAGGGCATCGCGCTCCGGATCGATGCGCCAGTTGCCAGCGCCATCTTGCTGCCAGAGGTTGTCCTTAGCACCGGCGGCGGCCGTGTCGTTGGCGGCGAACTGGCGCATGCCGGCACTGCGGCGGATGTTGCCCGCCACGATCGTGACGGCCGCCTCATCGATCAGTAGGCAGCACTCCACCGAGCTGAGCCGCCGGCCGATCGCCTTAGCCAGGATCTGGGCGACGCGGCCATACAAATCACCGAGCTTCACCGGATTGGCCATGCCGCCAAAGCCCTTGAGGCTTTCGCCCACCGGCCGCACATCGGAGAGGTCCACCTGGATGTGGATCGGCCCCTCAAAACGCTGATCACTGCTCAGTTGCAACAGCAGCCGGTAGCTTTCCACCCAGCCGCTGCGGGTGTCGCCCACCTTGATCAGCACCCTGTTGGCCTCGATCGTGTGGCTGGTGTGCTCCTGGCGGGCGGCGGCGGCGGTGACACCAATCGGGCTGACGCCATCGATCACCAACTGATTGCGCACCACCGGCAAGCGGTCAATCAGATGGGGCTCGATGATGGCGCCGGTGCCGCAGCCCATCATCGCCAGGTCCATCATCAAGGCGAAGGCTTCCCAATCCACCAAGTTGGTGGAGGTGCAGTTGTAGGCCCCGGAGAAATTCTCCTGGCGCTCAATCCACTCGGTGCCGCCGATCCACAACCAGCGCCCCGAGGGCAGGGCCTGCTGGTGGCGCTGCATGCGGCGCAGTAGATCCACTTCATCGTCGTTGAGGTGGCCGAGCTTGCGCAGGCCTTCAAGGTTGCGTTCGGCCACCTCGTGCCAGCTCTCGCGGCCGGTTTGCGTCTTGCGGGAATAGGTGCGATAAAACACCGGGTTGGCGGCCGGGGCTGTCGGTGGGAACACCTCGCCTGCTTCTGCACCCTCGCCACCCCAAGGCTGACCCGAAGCGCCACTGGTCTGCGCCGAAGCAGATTTCGTCAGGGGAGCGAAGTCGGGCCGGGAAGGGGAGAGGGTCACAGCGGCGCTAACCTAGGTGAACGTCACCCTAACGCCATCCGTGGTGTGGTCAAGTCGACGGCGGCACCAGTGGCGGTGGCCTTGTCCTCAGTTCCCCGCCAGAGCTCTCCTGAGCCAACGGCGCTTCCACCGGCACCTGCAGCACGTTGTTGGCGAGGGCTCGGCGGCTGCACGCCGCTGGCGATAGTGGTAGCAAGCGGCTGGCGATGATCGAGCCAGAGCCACCGATGGGATGAACAGGATCTGCGAGCCTGAGCTGATGCTGGAGCCGATCCAGGCCAGGGCCTATGCCGAGGCCGACTTCAACGGCTCTGACCGCGCGTTCACGACACGCATCCTGACCCTCCTGGCTGCGCCGGCAGCGACGCAGGCCGAGCGGCCGCCGCTGCGGATCGTCGATCTCGGCTGCGGTCCCGGCAACATCAGCTTTCGCCTCGCAAGCGCCATTCCGGAGGCTCTCCTGCTGGGAATCGATGGCGCCGCCGCGATGCTCGAAGCGGCCCGCGCCCGCCAGGCTCTCGAACCCCGTCGCTGGCCGGGGCTCCGCTTCCTGCAGGGCCGGCTTCCCCTCGCGCCGGAGGCCCTGGCGGGGCTCTCCACCCCCTTCCGGCCCCCCTACGGCCTGCTGGTGAGCAACAGCCTTCTGCACCATCTGCATGATCCGGCCGTGCTTTGGGGGTCGATCCAGACGCTGGCGGCTCCGGGCGCCCTTGTGGTCGTGCGGGATCTGCGTCGTCCGATGACGGAGACAGCCGTGCGAGGCCTGATGCGGCGCCATGCGGCCAGAGCGCCGGTGGTGCTGCGCCGCGATTTCAGCCACTCCTTGCGGGCGGCCTTCAGGCCCCGGGAGGTGGCGGACCAGCTGAAGGCAGCAGGACTGAGCCACTTCACGGTGAAGGAGCTGGGCGACCGCCACCTGGAGGTGGTGGGCCGTCTGGCCTGAGCTGAACCAGTCCCTAGTGGTCACCGCAAGCGGAAGCCGATGGTGAGGATGCCGCGTTGCAGCCGGGCCCCCCTCTCCTCCAGGTTGCTCCCAGCGCCGCCTCCGGCAGATCGAAGCCCACGACTATGGTCAGCCCCGGAGCCGTGATCAGCCTGTTTCAAGGTGAACTGTCCAGCATTCGCCCGCTGGGCCTGCCCACGGCGATGGCGCTGGCGGTGTGATGCCCACAGCCCGCCCTGCGAAGTGGGCCAGGACTAGGACCACGGCACCCAAGGCAGAGCGCTTTGTTGCCGTCACCGGGGCGATGATCGTGCCCGGCGGGGATCGGGCCAACGACAGGCCCATGACGACGGCATTCACTTGACGCCGCAGGGGCAGGTCCAAAGCAGCGAGGACTACGGCGCAGAGGACTACGGCGCAACAGCTCTTCTCAAACTGACCCACTGGAGCGGACACAAGAGCCGCCTCGCGCACGTCCTGAAGGGTTACTACCGCTGCGCGGGCTGAAGCTATGGCAGGGCGGCTTTGGCCGCCGAGGAGATGGCGGCGGAGATGGAGGTGTGTCCTTAGTTTGTTACGTGAGGAGGTGTCAGCTGAACCATTCAAAGAGCTACTCACGCTCCATCAGGAAAGGGCTGGATCCCTGGTTGGTAGCTGTTCTGAAGGGCGGCCCAGCTCTCTATAGATGATATTCAAGTTCCTCAGGCTACGATCTAGATCGCCCTGGAAGGCAGGATTTTTCGCCACCAGCTTGCGGTAGATCGCCACCGCTTCGAGGGTGGGTGGCAGGGCTTCTGAAGGACGGCCAAGCTGGCTGTAGAAGCCACCGAGGTTATTCAGAGCAAGGGCCAGATCACCCAGGTTGGTGGGATTGTTCGCTGCCAGTTTTCTACGGATCTCCACCGCTTCCTGAGTGGGCGGCAGCGCATCTGAAGGGCGGCTCAGTTGGCTGTAGCTAACACCCAGGTTATACAGAGCACTAGCCAGATCGTCCATGAAGGTAGGGTTTTTCACCGCCAGTGTGCGGTAGATTGCCACCGCTTCGAGATTGGGTGGAAGCGAATCCGCAGATCGACTCAGCTTGCCGTAGTGGATGCCAAGGTTATACAGAGAACGCGCCAGATCGCCTAGCAAGGCGGGGTTGTTCTCTGCCAGTTTCCTACGGCTTGCCACCTCTTCCAGGCTGGGCGGCAGCGCTTCTGAAGGGCGCCCCAGCTCGCTGTAAACGGTGACCAGGTTGTTAAGAGAACGGGCCAGATCGTCCTGGAAGGCGGGATCGCTCGCCGCCAGTTTGCGGAAGATCGCCACTGATTCGAGGCTGGGCGATAGGGCTTCGGCGTGGCGGCCCAGATCGCTATAAAAGACGCCCAGGTTGCCAAGAAAGCCAGCCAGATCGCTCTGCAAGGCGGGGTCGCGTCGAGCCAGTTTCCGCAAGATCACCACCGCTTCGATGGTGGGCAGCAGGGCTTCTGAAGGGCGGCCCAGCTCGCTATAGAGGTTGCCCAGGCTTGTCAGGGCACGGGCCAGATCGCCCAGGAGCGCTGGGTTACTCGCCGCCAGCTTCCGGTGGATCGCCACCGCTTCCTGAGTGGGTGGTAGCGCTTCTGAAGGGCGGCCCATCTTGCGATAGGCGAGGCCCTGGTTTTTCAGGGCACGGGCCAGATCGCCTTGGATGGCCGGGTTGGTCGCCGCCTGTTTGCGGTAGAACGGCACCGATGCGACGTCGATGCTGTCAAAATGGTCTGTCATCACTTTGTTCGCTGCGATAAAGAGTTGCAATGTTTTGCCTTTGTTCGCGCTGAGATCTGCAAAGGAGTCACTTATCATATAGAGACCGCTATAGGTTCGAATGTAAAATCTGACCTCTCCAGGTGGTGGCAGGGGGTGTTCGCTCACTTTCTGTGCAAGCGCAAGAATTTTTTCAGCTTCGCTGATAACAGCTTTTGCCTTTTCTTTTGCAGAATATCCTCCTAGCACTTTAGGTCCTGGGCTGATATAGAGACTTGACGTGCCGTCAGCAGCTGCCAAGACCAGGGTTTGCTTGCCATTGATCGGCCAGTCCATAATGACGATGAACACACGTGGAAACTCAGCCGATGGACTCACATCACCTTGTGAAGCTGTCATTTTGAACCATAATTCTCTGGCTGCTGTGAAGTCCTGGAAGTCCTTCAAGTCCCCATCAGTGCTTTGCCGATTTGCAGGTGCTACTTTTGACTCCTCAGCATATCCCGCCAACACAAGAGAAGGTATCAAGAAAAGGTGGGAGACCAAGAGTGCTCCCATCATGCCGATCCTTCCACCTGAACTCATCATCCCAGCCTCCATATACAACTTCATGCAAGACTAAGCAAGGATTCATTGTCGCACCGGTTTAGCTTAATATTTTTTCACCAAGAATTGGTCTGTATCTTCGTGGTCAAAAGTCCTTTCAGGGGGGCGAGTGCTTTATCGCCGCGCGGGTCTTAGCAACGTCCCGCTATGGGATGTGAATTTGAGTTCGTAAAACCCTGAGACGACCGTTTAGAGGGTGGAATGACTCCTATCTCATTCCAGAGGATGCTCGCCACCACTTGTGGTCGGCATAGCGGCTGATGGCTCTTCGGCATCGAAAGCGGTGCGACCGTTCAGCAATCCTTAGCGATTGATTTTTCCAAGGGCCGCCGTCGTTGCCCCCGCTCGGCAGGGTTGTTTTCCACTGATTGCAGGCGGCAGCAACCTCTCCCGGCGCCCCACTCGGGCGATCGACTTGGGGAAAGGCCACTCCTGTTGACACGGGCGCAGATCGGGTTCTGAACGCAAGCAGCCCAGCCGGATTCTGCACATACACTGCACCAGCAGAAGTCGCGGTGTTGGTCCCAGTGCGATGAGCACGTGCCGTCCGCTTTGATAGGAACGTTTGCCCGTGGCGTTATGGGCCAGATCCAAGCTGCGTCGAGTGAGCGAAACCCTCAAACCGCCAGCGTGAGCATCGTGAGCGAGTTCCCCGAAGACCTCTATGACGCAATGCGCGACTTGGAGATGGCTGCCGATTGCGCTGGTGACCACCAGAAGACGATCGGCGCCGACAAGAACTAAGACGCCAAGGGTTTGGCCGAGATGCGCCGGTTCGGCGTGACGCCCCACGCGCCGCAGAGCACCGCCCGCATCGGTGGCTCAGCGATCGATGGCCGCACCAGCCGGCATCAAGGCCACGCCAAATCGATTCATGCCTGCCGGGGCATCGAAAAGATCTTTGGCTCGATCAAGTAGTTCGGCGGCCTGCGCCAGTTCAAGCTGTTGGGCCGGGACAACGTCAGCGCCGTGTTCGGCCTGCACGTGATCGCCTACAACCTGATCTGCCTGGGGAACATCCTCAAGCCCGCCACGGTGGTGGCATGAGCAGCCCGGTTCCCAGAGGTGTGCCCAAAGGGCACAAAACAGGGGCCTAATACAGAGGAAAAGTGCCGAAAATGAGCCTTCTGCGGGCCTGCAAGGCATCGATCAGCCGAATTCAGCAAGAAATCATCTCGGCGCTGGGGAGAACTCGCCCCTCGAGATGGTTTTTCCGCACACTCCTAAGGCGGTTCTGCGATCTGCCGGGCGGTCGCCGAATGCTGGAGGAGCGCTACCCCCCGCTCAACCTCGACATCCCCCGACTGGCGCCTGTCCCCCGGGGAGCCTTGGACACGCCTGCGCACGCCTGATCCAGTCCCTGAACGACGGCGCGAGCTTCTTCCATCAACGCGACCTGAGCAGCTTCCCCGCCTACGTGCTGCTGAACGCCGCCGCGGGATTCAGCCGCTTCCGCTTCAGAGCCCAGGAGAGTGCCGCCATGGCCCGGGCGATCGCCCACGGCACGAGCATCGGCTTCAGCGCCGCCCCGCCCAGCACCGCTCGCTGGGAGGAAGGCTGGGAGCTGCCGGTGAAGGAGTGGCGCCGGCGCCTCGGGATCCAGCACCCCGCCAACGACGAGGCCTACGGGCTGCAGCTGGCCGAGGGCTGAGCGCCCCAGGGTTTGATCGTACGAACCCGGCTCCCACCGGCTGGCAGGCTGGAGCCCATGAGCACCGATTCTCCAGTGACCGCGCCCATCGGCTCCGCGGCGAGCCCAGCCGACCCTGCCCGCGCTGCCCTGGCGGAAGCGGTGGCCCGCCGCCGCAATTTCGCGATCATTTCCCACCCCGACGCCGGCAAGACCACCCTCACCGAAAAACTGCTGCTCTACGGGGGGGCGATCCAGCAGGCCGGTGCCGTGAAGGCCAAGGGGGAGCAGCGCAAGGTCACCTCCGACTGGATGGAGCTGGAGAAGCAGCGGGGCATCTCGATCACCTCCACCGTGCTGCAGTTCGATTACAGCGGCAGCACGATCAATTTGCTCGACACACCTGGCCACCAGGACTTCTCTGAAGATACCTACCGCACCCTCGCCGCCGCCGATAACGCGGTGATGCTCGAAGATGCCGCCAAGGGCCTCGAACCCCAGACCCGCAAATTGTTCGAGGTCTGCCGCATGCGCAAGATCCCGATCTTCACCTTGATCAACAAGATGGACCGGCCCGGGCGCGAACCGCTCGAGCTGATCGATGAAATCGAGAAGGAACTGGGGCTCGCCTGCTGGCCGGTGAATTGGCCGATCGGCAGCGGCGACCGCTTCCGCGGCGTGATCGACCGCCGCAGCCAGGATGTGATCCTCTTCCAGCGCGCCGAGCGGGGCCGGCAGAGTGAAGAGCGGCGGCTGGGCGCCGCGGAGGCCCGCGCCAGCGGTCTGGTGGAGGCGGAACTGCTCGATGCCGCCTTCGATGAACTGGAGCTGCTCGATGGTGCCGGGGCCGATCTCGACCTGGAGCAGGTGCATGCCGGTGAACTCTCTCCGGTGTTCTTCGGATCGGCCATGACCAACTTCGGCGTGCGGCCCTTCCTCGATGCCTTCCTGGAGCTGGCCCAGCGGCCCACGGCCCGCCAGAGCAGCGCTGGCCCGGTAGACCCCCTGGCGCCGGGCTTCAGCGGTTTCGTGTTCAAGCTGCAGGCCAACATGGATCCCCGCCACCGCGACCGGGTGGCCTTCGTGCGGGTCTGCTCCGGCCACTTCGAGAAGGACATGACCGTGCAGCACGCCCGCAGCGGTCGGGCGATCCGCCTGTCGCGGCCCCAGAAGCTGTTCGGCCAGGAGCGCGAGGTGGTGGAAGACGCCTACCCGGGTGATGTGATCGGCCTCAACAACCCCGGCATGTTCGCGATCGGCGACACCCTCTATCTCGGTCCGAAGGTGGAATACGAGGGCATTCCTTGCTTTAGTCCGGAGATCTTTGCCTGGTTGCGCAACCCCAATCCCTCCGCCTTCAAAAGCTTCCGCAAGGGGGTGAATGAGTTGCGCGAGGAGGGGGCGGTGCAGGTGCTTTACGACACCGATGCCAGCAAGCGCGATCCAATCCTGGCGGCGGTGGGCCAGCTGCAATTGGAGGTGGTGCAATATCGCTTGGAAAACGAATATGGCGTCAAAACGCGGCTCGAACCGATGGAGTTCACGGTGGCCCGCTGGGTGAGCGGCGGCTGGCCGGCCCTGGAGAAGGTGGGCCGCATCTTCAACTGCAAAACCGTGCGCGACCCCTGGGACCGGCCGGTGCTGCTCTTCCGCAACGACTGGAACCTCAACCAGCTCCATGAAGACCATCCGCAGCTGGAGCTGGCGGCGGTGGCGCCGGTGGTGAGTGGTGTCGAACCGATTGCCCTCTGATTCGGGCTTGGGTGGGGCTTCGGTGGCTTTGGCCACAACAGTGCCCAGATTGAGCCGCCAGGATGGCGCAACAAATCGTGATCTTGAGGCCTGCGATGTCAGCCCTGACCACACCCGCCGCCATGGCCGAAGCCTCCAGCCGGCCGCTTGGGCCGCCATCGGGCTGTTGGCTGGTTCGACCCCGCAGTGATGGCGGCTCCGACTACGTGAGCTTCTCGCCCAGCCAGGGCGCCATCGAGGTGCGCCAAGGCAGCCACTTGCCACCCCAGTTGCCCCTGCTCAAGTGGCGCAGCTGGCTTGGTTCGAGCGAGGCGGAAGCCTGTCGCCGCACCCTCATGCAGGATGGCGGATTCTGTCCTAGTGAACCCTTGTTCTGACCGGGCCTGCCTACGCTCTGCGGTATGAACCAAGGCTTCCCTCCGGCACCTGGCCCCACCGGTCCCGCCGCCGATGGCCAAAACCCCTACGAACGGC
Source organism: uncultured cyanobacterium (assembly GCA_903858015.1). Lineage (GTDB taxonomy): Bacteria > Cyanobacteriota > Cyanobacteriia > PCC-6307 > Cyanobiaceae > Cyanobium. Next base: position 6,578 of record CAIOGZ010000053.1, on the reverse strand, counting down.
TAGGCATCGAACCCGATGCCTCCTTCGATGCAGTCCAGGCGGCGCGGGCCGCTCGCCTCGATGCGGTGGGTGAAGATCCGAACGCCCGCTCCCGCATTGAGGCCGCCTACGACGCCGTCTTGATGGATCGGCTCAAGGAGCGCCAACAGGGCAAGGTGAGCAGCGCCGCCCGCAGCGCTTCCCAGCGGGAACAGGCCCAGCCTGCCCCGAATCGGCCTGCCCTGCCTTCGATCCCCAGCCTGCCCCAGTTGCCGGCCGTCCGGATCAGCGCCCCTACGGCCCAGCTGCCCAACCTCGCCCTGGCCGATGGTCGCGAGCGCTGGTTCCCCCTGGCGACCCACGGCACCCTGTTGGTGCTGCTCCTGGCCGTGCCCAGCCTGCCGGCCGATTTGCTGCTTGCCCTGGCCACCGCCGCCACGGTGCTCAACCTGCAGCGCCGTAACGGTCGTTTCCTGGCGGCCGTGGGTTGGTCGGTGGCCCTGTTGGTCGTGGGGTTGCTGCTCGGACATTTGCTGCTCGTGGCCCTGGCGCCGGCCCTGCCGCCCGCCTTGCCGCTCTCGCCGTTCCAGCTGGAGGGCATCCCTGCCCTGGTGCTGCTGCTGCTGGGGGCGCTCCTGATCGCCTGATGGGCTGATCCACCGATGGGCTGATCCCCCGTTTGGTTGAACGGCCGCTGGCTAGACCACCGCGCCGGCCAGGCGGCCCACCAGGGCGGTTAGGGCTAGGGCTAGGGCCCCCCAGACCACCATCCGCACCACCCCAGGCAGCAACGGCGCTCCGCCGGCCTTGGCGGCCAGGCCTCCGAGGATCGCCAGGGTCACCAGCCCCGCCGTGGTGGTGACGGCGGCGATCTTGCTCTGGGGGGCGGCCAGGATCGCCAGGATCGGCACCAGGGCGCCAAGCACGAAGCTGCCGGCCGAGGCGAGGGCCGCCTGGATCGGCCGGGCCCGCAGCGTGTCGCTGAGGCCCAGTTCATCGCGGGCGTGGGCAGCGAGGGCATCGTGCCGGGTGAGCTGCTCGGCCACCTGCCGCGCCGTTTCGGGGTAGAGGCCCCGAGCGCGGTAGATCTCCACCAGTTCGGCGAGTTCGCCGGCCGGATCACTGGCCAGTTCGCGCCGCTCCCGGGCCAGATCGGCCTGTTCCGTATCGGCCTGGGATTGCACCGACACAAACTCACCGGCTGCCATCGAGGCCGCCCCGGCCACCGTGGCCGCCAGGCCGGAGAGCAGGATCTGGGGCCGCCCCGCCCCGGAGGCGGCGATCCCCACCACCAGGCTCGCCACCGAGATCGTGCCGTCGTTGGCGCCCAGCACCACGGCCCGCAGCCAACCGATCCGATGGCTGTTGTGCTGCTCGCCGTGGCGGTGGCTTAGCAGGCTCCCCGGGCGCCGTTGCGGCCCGGCTGGGCGAGCCCTATCTGCCCTGGCGCCATCGTTGCCGCTGCTGCCGATCGGGGGCTCTGAATAGCGTTTGGGCATCGTCAGGCGGGGTCGAACTCGGCGATCAGCTCCTGGAGCTCTTCGGCTGCCACCCGATAGGTGGCATTGCAGAAGTGGCAGACCAGCTCCGCTTTGCCGTCTTCGCGCAGCATCGCCCCCAGTTCATCGCGGCCCAGCAACTTGAGCGCCCCGACGCTGCGGCTGCGGCTGCAGGGGCAATGGAACCGCAACGGCTGGCGCGGCTGGCCGGGCTCCAGGGGCAGTGGATCGAGGTCGGGAAAGATGTCCTCCAGCAGGGTTTGGAGCTGGTCGATGTTGGTCGCCAGCCGGGCGGCGAAGCCTTCGATTTCGCGGCAGCGCTCCTCCAGCAGGGCCACCAGGGCCGGTTCCCGCGCCGCCTTCGGCAACACCTGCACCAGCACCCCACCGGCACAGCGCACGCCGCCGCTGTCGATCGCTTCGCCCACGAACAGGGCCGAGGGGGTTTGCTCGGAATGGAGCAGGTAGGAGGCCACGTCCTCACCGATGCCGCCGCTCACCAGTTCGACCGTGCTGGTGAACGGTTCCCCTTCGCCGATGTCGCGCACCACGTGCAGATAGCCGGTGCCGGTGGCGCGGCGGAAGTCGAACTGGGCGCTGCCGACCCGATCGCCAAGCAGATCGAGCTCAAGGCCGGGATTGCCCACATAGCCCCGCACCGTGCCATCGCGGCCGGCATCCACCATCAGTCCCTTGAGCGGACCATCGGCGCGGATGCGCAGGTTGACGCGGCCGTGGGCCACCTTCATCGAGCTGGCCAGCAGCAGCGCCGCGGTCATGGCGCGGCCGAGCAGGGCGGTGGTGAGAAAGGAGAGGCCGTGGCGGCGTTGGGCCTCGCGGCTGGTCGCCGTGGTGTTGACCGCCACCATGCGGATGCCCCCCGCTGCGGCGGTGGCCCGCAACAGCTCATCGGCCATCAGCGCCCTCCCTCTGCCGGCATCGTACGGATCGAGGCCGCCGGCCGCGGTGTCGCCGGCAGCGGTGTTAAGGGCCGCAGCAGGCCCTGTTCCAGGAACCAGCCCGTTTTGATCACCCCCTCGAACAGCTCGGGCTCGTGGGTCACCACCAGCAGGGCCCGCTCCTGGGCCAGGCTGGCCAGCAGCTGCAGCACCTCGTCGCGGACGGTCCAATCGAGGCCGGCGGTGGGTTCATCGAGCAGCAACACCTTCGGATCGCGCAGCAGTTGCACCGCCAGGGCCAGGCGCCGCTGCTGGCCGCCACTGAGCCGCTCCGGCGCCTGCTGGGGCGAGATCGCCGCCAGGCCCACCTGCCGTAACACCTGGTCCACCCTGTCGCTGCCCAGCCGCCGCTGGCCGAGCCGCAGCTCCTGGGCCACGTTGAGCCCGAGGAAATGGCGCTCGGGAAACTGAAACACCAGGCCGCAGAGCCAGCGGCGCTGGCGCCCGTCGAGCCGCTCGCCGTTCCAGAGGATCTCGCCGCCATCGGGGTCGGCCAAGCCGCCGATCAACTCCAACAGGGTGGTCTTGCCGGAGCCGCTGCGGCCGGCCACCAGCTGCGGTTCCCCCACCGCCAGCTGCAGCGAGACCGAGCGCAGCACCGGTTCGCGGGCCGTGGCGGGGTGGTAGTGGAGGTTGCGTAGCTCGAGCATGCCTCCAGCTTGCCCACCGATGGGAAAGGCTGGGGTAAGGGCTGGTGGTGGGCTGATGGAGGGCTGATGGGAGGGCTGTGGTGGTGGGCTGGCCGAGCGGGGTTGCTGGATGGGGTTGCGGTCAGTGGTTGCGGACAGTGTTTGCATGGAGAGATTCCAAGCCCTGCCGCCGCGCCCCGCCCATGGAGGTTCGTTTTCGCGAAGTCGATCCGTTCAACTGCTGGATTTGGCTCCGCTTTGCCCATTCCCCCGGTGCTGGCGAACGGGGCTACGTGGAAACCGCCTTCGACAGCTGGTTTTTTCTGGGCAAGTTAGGGGGCTTCAATGCTGAAAATCTGCAGGCCCATGAGGAGGGCATGGATCTCAGCTGGCTGGTCTACGAGGGCGACGAGGCGGATCGGGCCCTGCCGGCCCTGATGCACAACATGGGCCCGATGGAATACCGCGACGAGTGGGCCCGCTGCTGGTTGGACCTGGGCACCAGCGATGCCCTCGCCCTCGACGTGCTGATCAACACCCTCGGCCAGCTCAACGGCGATGTGGTGGAGATCGAGGAGCTGTTGATCGGCGGCCTCAATGAAGATTGGCCGATCGAAGACGAACCCGACAGCCCCTTCGATAACGACGCTTGATTGCTTGATTGATTGATTCGCCTGACTGCCTGACTGCCTGACTGACTGACCGACTGATTCGCCCCTTGCCCGATGGCCCGTGAGTTACGCCGGCTGTTGATTCCGCCTGATCGGCTCCAACCGGTGGGCCGGGCTGGCATCGAGCCTGCTGGCGCCGAACCGGCTGGCACCCTGGTGCAGCTGGAGCCCGCTGAAGCCCATTACGTGGCCAGGGTGCTGCGTTTTCGCCGCGGCGATGAATTGGCCGTGATCGATGGCGCCGGCAGCTTGTGGAGCGCAATCCTGGAGCAGCCGGCCCAGCTGCGGCTGCAGCAGCCCCTGGCCCAGCCGCTGCAGCGGGCTGCCCCACCCCAGCCGCAGATCACCCTGGCGATGGCGGTACCCAAACGCGACCCGGAGCTGGTCTGGCGGATGGCGGCCGAACTGGGGGCCAGCCGCCTCCAACCGCTGATCGCCAGCCGGAGTGTGGTGCGCTCGGGGCTACCCCTGGAGCGCTGGCGCACGATCCTGCGGGAGGCCACCGAGCAGTGCGAGCGCCTCTGGCTACCCGAGCTGGCAGATCCGCTCGATACGGCGGCCTGGTTTGCGGCCCCCGTGGCCGGGCCGGCCCTGCTGGCCACCAGCCGCCGCCCCGACCTACCCCGCCTGCCGCAACTGGCCGAAGCGTTCGCCCTAGCCGCTGCGCCTAGGCAGCTGAGCCTGGCCATTGGCCCTGAAGGCGGCTGGACGCCTGAGGAAGAGGAGGCCGCTCTGGCGGCCGGGTGGCAGCTGGTCAGCCTGGGTGAGGCGATTTTGCGCACTTCCACCGCCGCCGTGGCGGGGCTGGCCTGCTTGGCGCTGGCGCCTCGGGCTGGGTTAGCAGACACCAAGAGTTCGTAGTGCTGGGTGGGGGATGCGGGGGCTGGGGGGTGAGGGGTGGTTTAGAGAATCGTTCAGCGGCGCCTTAGCAGCTTTGCCCTAAGCGGCTTTGACTCAATTATATTTAATATAACACTCTTCATCACCTGGCCGCAGTGAGCCGGGCGGCACGGAAGCATCACTTTGGTGGCAGCCCAAGTGCATAGTGATGTTAGATAGCCTCTTCGTCAAAGTAGTCGCTGTCAATCTTCGGAATACGAACAATTCGTGAGTTGACACCAACTTCATGTTGAACCATCAGTGATGCCAAGCGAGTTCCATCGACCAACACAATGCCCTCAACTGATCGCGCAAATTCAGACGCTTGAGCCGTAAAAGAGCTTGTGGTGATAAACACGCCTTTCCTGGCTTTGTGTCCTGCCAAGGCACCATAAAAGGCCTGGAGCTCTGGCCTTCCTACAGAGTTTTGCCATCGCTTTGCTTGCACATACACCTTTTCGAGTCCAAGCCTATCAAGGGAAATGATGCCATCTATCCCCCCATCTCCAGATCCTCCTACACGCTGAAGATCTTCGCGAGTTGCCCCATAGCCCATTCGATGCAAGAGATCAAGAACTATTGATTCAAAGAACGTCGGAGACACCTTGGCAATTGCTTCAATCAGGTCTGATTGAGCCGACTCTCTCAGCTCTTTTAATGCTTGCCCAAGGCGGTCGTCTGGGCTTGAGATTGCATCTTCCTGAATCGGAGAATCTGGATTTTCTTTTTCTAGAGTTATGATGTCTCCATTCAATTTTTTGAGCCTTACTTCCACGAAGCCCTTCGCAAGCTCTGTGGCAAGTTCCGCCGGAAAAGGCTGCGGGTGATCAGCATTAAACTTGAGCCCTTCCTGTGTGATCTGCCACGTACCCCGTCTCGGGCTGCTGGAGAGACCAGCCCGCTTCAAACGGTCGTGAGCCCATCCGGCTCGATTCTTGTAGACAAGTTGAGAGCCACTTGGTAATAGCTCATCCCGATCTTGCTCCGATACTCCTAAAGAATCAGCTGCAGCAACATGAGCCTCCTTAGCGGGGACATCTGCTGGGTGGAGAGCCAGGAACCTCAGAACTGGCTCAATGAACCTGTCGTAAGTGGGTACTGCCATCATCCCATGGTAGCCGCTGTGCTATTGGCCTACCTAACGTTCAAGATCAGCGGCGGGCGATGACTCTGTGCATTGAACAGGCATGCTTGGCTCCCCAACCGATGCATCTTGATGCTACGCCTTCAAGCGAAGCAATTGATCATACTCTGCATGACTACCAATCCAGACCCAGATCAAATCATTGCTGCTTGCTTCAACAGCTAAAGCTCTGAATCGAAGTCCAACTCTGGCCGACCAAAACTTGCCTATCTTCTTGAAATGGAGCGAAGGATGGCGTGGCTCGGCTTTGAGCAATTCGAAGCAGCGATCAGCCTGGAGTTTCACTTCTGAAGAAAGTGAGTTATAGCAAGCCCAGAAGCGTGGGCTGGCCCGATGCCTCATAATTCAAAACATCGACCAGCCTTGCTATCGCTGATTGCCTCGTTGGCTAGCCATTCCAAGTTGCCTGCAGTCATGTCATCCTCCATCTGCTGGTCCCAGTCCGTTGCGTCGAACGAGTGGAACCAGTCCCGGAACTCGGCCCGCTTGGCCGGCGGCAGCTGCTGAACTGCAGCCTCAATCTCTTCGAGGGTGCTCATAAAGCCAACAATAGCTGAGTTCTCCAGCTGAGGCGCGGCATCCACCTGATGGGCCTAACGCTGGCCATCACCTGCCCGCAGAGGGCTGACGCGTCAGCGCATCCCAGAGGGCAGTGAATCTGCGGGAGCGGGTCAGGTTGTGAGGTGGTCTGGCTTTTCTGGACAGCCCCCATCGTTAACCTCTGAGGCGGGGCACCGCCCCTGAAAGGGGCTCCCACCGATGAGCAAGCGCCGCACCCACAGTCCCGAGTTCAAGGCCAGGGTCGCCATGGAGGCGAT
>CAIOGZ010000052.1 GCA_903858015.1 uncultured cyanobacterium | reverse complement strand
GTCCAAGAAGCGCTGACGACGCGTCCGCTGTTTGGCGAAGATCTGCTCGTAGTCCGAAAAGCCCAGCTGGAGGGGGTCAGCCATCCGTTCCAGTCTCAGTCTTGGATCTGGATTGATTTTAGCGGGTTTTTCAGAGGTTCCTTAGACCAATACCTCTATCGCTAGTTTGCTCACCACCCGGCTGACCTGGCCCATCATCTGCAAGTCAGCCGGCAGCCCAGCAGTGGCGCTAAGCCGCCGTCCAGGCCGAGGAGCCAATGCGATCTAAGCAGTAGCTGTGATCAAAAACAAAAAGGAAGGAACTGGGTGCGGCAGGCGGCATAGCCATCGACCAAGGCGCCAAGGCCGATCTGGTGAATGATGCTGAAGCCCGTCAGCCCTTCCACCACCACGCCAATCAGCAGGCCGAGCATGGCGGCCCTGCCGTTGATCAGCTCAACCCTGCGCAACTGCTCGAGGTGAAGCCGCCGGGTGGCGGCATCGTCGGCGACCTGAGCCGCAGGGACTGACTTGGCCATGGATGCACATCAACTTTACGTATTGTAACAGATTGTTGCTGGCCCTGGGTGCTGGCCCGGTTTAGGGAGTCTGGGGTTGCCAGTGCCCAGAGGCCAGCACGGGCGCATGGCGCACCTGGCGGGGGCGGCCGAGGTACACCCAGGCGCGGCTGCCATCGGCCAATGGCAGCAGCTGGCGGTCATAGAGGCGGGGGTAGCCCTCCAATTGATCCAACCGCGCCAGGCCGGCGGCATCCACGGCGTAGAGCTCGCCCAAGACCGTGCCAGCCCCGAGCACGGCCATCGGGAAAGGGCCCAAATCATGCAGCACTAGGCCTGGCAGGCAGGCTTCCCCGAGCCAGCGGCTGCCAGCGAGCCAAGCGTGATTGCTTGCGCCCCGCTTCAGGGTGCCGTACACGAACACCACATCGGCTTGGCTAGGGCTGGAGCCAGCCAGGTTGTCAAAGGTAGAAGGTGTCAATGGCTAGGACCATCGCAAGCCCGTTGGGCCACGATCCGCGGGGGCCAGCCCAAACCGAGCTATCGCCACCTGCAGCGAAGCACTGAACGGACGGTACTCACGGCGCTGGGGGCTCCAGATCCGGCCGCTGCGCAGCTGCCCAGGGCTGACCAAGGCCATGGCCTGGCCTTCGAGCAGGCGCAGCTGCGCCAGGGGGCAGGTCAGGGGGCCGCGGAACAGGTGGCGGTGGCGGCCATCCTGCTCGTAGTCAAACCAGGGCTCGAGGCTGGCGGCGTTGTAGCTGATCTCCTCCCGCAGCTCGCGCCGCAGCGCCTGTTCGGGGCTTTCGCCGGGCTCAAGGTGGCCGCCGAACAGGCCCCAGCAGCCCGGCGCCACAATCCCGGCGATGTCATCGCGTAGCTGCAGGAGCCAAAGCCGGTCGCGCTCCAGCAGGGCCAGGGCTACGTGCACAGGTCTGGCGTCAGCCATGGGGGGTGCGTAGAGCGAGGGGGCAGAGGGGTTGGGGCAGCTTGGGCCAGATGGGCTGAAAATCCAAGCTAGACGGCTACGACTGAAGACAACGGAACACAACAAGCCCTGTCCAAATACATGCACGGTCCGCGTTCATTACAGGGAAATAGGCTGTCACGTGCATGGTAGGAGCCTGTCATTTACATGCAGCCTACCTGTGAGTTACCAGCAGATGTGGCGGGCCTGGTTACATCTTCGTCACATTCACCGCGGAAAGTCGGGTAGCCATGGCACGCTTCTCAAGCAACTAAACACAGCTTGGGCATGGAAAATTTAGACTCTTACAATGGCTTCTTGGCGTCGCAATCGACGAAGGCAAAGTGCCCCCTGGGCATCGATTCAGCACTTCAGGCCTCAGCGTATGGTATCGGGATCGATTCAGGCGAGCCAACCGTTAGCAGCTTAAGCACTACCTTGCCGGATCCGATTGCGGCCAGCAAGGGCGATCCCTTTGCAACTGCGCAAGCTAGCAATGCTTACGGCTTAATTGAAGACGATGCTGACAGCAAATTAACGGGTATAGATCCGATCGTAGGGGGTAGCATCGGCTTCAATGCCGTCGTCGACGACTATACGGCTACCACCACCACCACGGGCAGAATTAGTGTTGGCGCTAGCGCCAAGGGCCTGGTGGAGTCGGGCGGCGATCGTGATTGGTTCCGCCTCAGCCTCACGGCTGGAGCCAGCTATCGCTTCAACCTCAATGGCAGCAGCCTCAGCGATCCCACCCTCTACCTCCGCAATGCCAGCGGTGGCCAGCTCGCCTACAACGACGATTACAACGGCTACAACTCCCAGATCAACTTCACAGCCAGCAGCTCGGGAACCTACTTCCTTGATGCCGGTGGCTATGCCAGCGCCACTGGCTCCTACACCCTCCTAGCCAGCAACCTCGACGACTACGCCGCGACCACCGCCAGCACGGGCAAAATCAGCGTTGGCGGTAACGCCACGGGCGTCGTGGAGTCGGGCGGCGACCGCGATTGGTTCCGCATCAGCCTCTCGGCTGGAGCCAGCTATCGCTTCAACCTCAACGGCAGCAGCCTTGGCGATCCCACCCTCTACCTGCGGGATGCCGGTGGCGCCCAGCTCGCCTACAACGACGATTACAACGACAACAACTCCCAGATCAGCTACACGGCCAGCAGCTCGGGTACCTACTTCCTCGATGCTGGTGCCTATGCCAGCGGCACGGGCTCCTACACCCTCCTAGCGAGCAGCCTCGACGACTACGGCGCCACCACCGCCACCGCTGGCGCGATCAGCGTTGGCGGCAGCGCCACGGGGCTGGTGGAATCGGGCGGCGATCGCGATTGGTTCCGGCTCAGCTTGACGGCCGGAGCCAGCTATCGCTTCAACCTCAATGGCAGCAGCCTTAGTGATCCCACCCTCAACCTGCGGGATGGTAACGGTGTTTTGCTCGCCTACAACGATAACTACAACGGTTACAACTCCCAGATCAGCTTCACGGCCAGAAGCTCGGGAACCTACTTCCTCGATGCTGGTGCCTATGCCAGCAGCACGGGCTCGTACACGCTCCTTGCCACCAATACGACTACAAATACGATCGACAAAATTACGGGCCTGCAGGATGCAAGCTTAAGGCAGAATGTCAATAATGCCTTGGGCGACAATCTGTTTAGCCACCAGGAACTAGCAGCGCTCCTGCGTAGCACCGCAACCAGCGGGGTAAGCAGTCTGGAGCTTTCAGACCTGCAGCTGATTGCCGCTAGCATGAGCCCCTATTTAAACGCATCATCTAGTTCCTATACGCAGTACATCTTTAACGCCGTCGTAAATGGCAACACGGCCAATCAATGGTGGACAGGCGGCGGCAGCAGCCGCACCGATTTGGGCAATCTTGTTGCCGGATCAACCGACCTACAACTCAACCGCCTCGTAGATAAATGGTTTAGCGGTTCTGATTTGCCCACCAATTTTGTTGGTGGAGACACCGCCGCTGGCGCCGGCAGCCTCAGCTTTAGCTATGGCCAGATGACGGGCAGTCTGTTCGTCAATGACGTTAGCTTTGACGACATCAATCAAGGCCAGGCTGGAACCTGCTATTTCCTCGCCGCAGCAGCAAGCCTCGCCAACAACAACGGCCAGCTGATCCGCGAGATGTTCCGTGACAATGGTGATGGCAGCTATGGCGTTCGCTTCTACAGCAGCAGCGGCAGCGAGCTCTGGGTGACAACCAATGGCTATGTGCCGGTGCGATCGAGCGGAAGCCTTTGCCTTGCCGGCAACGCAAGCCGCTCCCTCGCTGGAGAGATGTGGGTGGCATTAGCTGAAAAAGCCTATGCACAAGCCAATGAAATTGGCAAGTTCAGCCGCAGCACCACAGCCAACAGCTACAGGGCCATTGAAGGCGGCTTGGAAACAGCTCTTAGACACATTTCCAACCGAGCAACCAACACCTATTCCTCCTATTACGGCAATACTGGCTGGACCTCCGCAAATAACAATGCCACCACATGGAATAACTACCAAACGGCGGCCATCTCGGCCGTTACCGCAGGTCGCTCCCTATGGCTGGGCAGCTTCGGCAGCACCTACGACAGCACGGGCAGGGTCAATTTCGTTAGCGGACACGCTTTTGCGATCATTGGCTACAACGCCAGCACGGGTATGTTTAGATTTGCCAATCCCTGGGGTGCTGCCGGCAGCTCTGTGGCCTCTGTCTTTGAAGCAAGCTGGAGCAGCCTATTCAACCTAAAAGGTATCGTATCTTGGGTCTAATCTCACTTACCCAATAGACCAGCCATCGATCTCCAGGGTCCCTACCCCCTGGAGATCCGCCACTGACTACCGGCCGCCCCAGCCCCAAAACCATGACGCTTCCCCCATGGGCTTACGCAGAGCGCCAGCAGCAAAGCCCTATCGTATTAAACGTAAAAATTATCAGCATTTCCTGCCCAGGAGAAACCTATATCCTGCGGGCCAGACCCCTAAGGGTATTGCGCAATCACAGCAACAGGGTGATTGATCTCAACCACAACCTGATCATCTTCACACCCTTCAAAAACGATCCCGATCGCCATTTATCAACCGATCGCGCTGCACCGCCCTTGGCTGGGGAGTGGAATCCGAATGAATTACCAACGGTGGGCACAGAAACCCTTGCCTGGTTACGCCCCCAAGCGGATCAGACAGGCCACTACGACCTGATGGCCAGCGGCTGAAGCTGCCTGCGGGCCGAAGCTGCACTGCCATGATGGGTGGATCGATCGATGAGCCCTGTTCTGAGCAACCCAACCCTGCCGCCGATCGCTGGCTCTGAAGCGGACATTCAGGCCCTGATGCAGCAGGGCGGCCCGGTGTTTCTGCCGGGCACCAATCTCGATCTGGAGCAGATCGGTTCGGGCTTTGCCTGTGCGCTGCACATGCACCAGCCCACGATTCCTGCCGGGGCGAATGGGGAGCTGATCTCCCATCTGCAGTACATGCTGGAGCACCCGGGCGAGGGCGATAACCACAACGCCGAACCGTTTGCCCAGTGCTATCGGCGCCTTGCCGAGATCATGCCCCAGTTGATCGAGGAAGGCTGCAATCCCCGCATCATGCTGGATTATTCGGGCAACCTACTCTGGGGCCTTGAGCAGATGGGCCGCCACGACATCCTCAATGACCTGCGATTGCTTGCCTGTGATCCCGCCGTTCAACCCTCTGTGGAATGGCTGGGCAGCTTCTGGAGCCACGCCGTGGCCCCCTCGACGCCGATCCCCGATCTGAAGCTGCAGATCCTTGCCTGGCAGCACCAATTTGCGGCCCTGTTTGGCCATGCAGCGCTGCAACGGGTGCGGGGATTTTCGCCGCCGGAAATGCACCTGCCCAACCACCCCGATACCCTCTATGCCTTGGTGAAGGCGTTGCAGGAGTGCGGCTACCGCTGGCTGCTAGTGCAGGAGCACAGTGTAGAGAACCTCGATGGCACCAGCCTGCGCCAGGAGCAGAAATACATCCCCAACCAGCTGGTGGCCCGCAGCTCCAGCGGCGAGCTGGCCACCATCCTGGCGCTGATCAAAACCCAGGGCTCCGACACCAAGCTGGTGGGCCAGATGCAGCCCTACTACGAGGCCCTGGGGCTGGGGCGGCAGGCGCTGGGCGGCCGCCTGGTTCCGTCGTTGGTGGCCCAGATTGCCGACGGCGAAAACGGTGGTGTGATGATGAATGAGTTTCCGCCAGCCTTTCTGCAGGCCCATCGGCGCATCGCCAGCCAGGCAGGCGAGCGCCGCGCCGCGATGACAAGGGACGCCGCGATGGCTAGCAACTCAGCGGTGGCATGCAACGCCTCGGTGGCAAGTAACAACACGGCGACTAACAGCGATACGGTGGCGATCAACGGCACCGAATACCTGGAGCTGCTGGAAGCTGCCGGGGTTCAAACCAGTGACTACCCGCAGATCCAGGCGGTGCAGCAACACAGGCTCTGGCAGCAGGTGGGTAGCCAGCCCAGCGCTGAATCCGTGCAGGCGGCCATCGGGCAGCTCCAGGCCAGCGATGCCAGCTTCTCGATGGCCGGCGCCTCCTGGACCAACAACCTCAGCTGGGTGGAGGGCTACGCCAACGTGCTGGAGCCGATGAACCAACTCAGCGCCCGGTTTCACCAGCTGTTTGACCCCCAGGTGGCCCAGGATGCAGGGGTAACCAATAGCCGCCCCTATCAAGAAGCGCTGCTTTACGTGCTGCTGCTGGAAACCAGTTGCTTCCGCTACTGGGGGCAAGGCACCTGGACCGATTACGCCAACGAGATCTACAGGCGCGGCGTAGCTACACTTGGTTCGTAATCATTGGTTAGCCGGGCTCAGCTCAACCCCCGATCTTCCAGCAGCAAGACGAGCTTGGACTCGAGCTTGGCGAGCCGAGCGTTTTCGATCCTCAGCTGCTCGGTTTCGCTCTTGATCAGCTCGGTTTCGTTCCTCAGCTGCTCGGATTCGATCCTCAGCTGCTCGCTTTCGTTCCTCAACTGCTCGGTTTCGTTCCTCAGCTGATCGGCTTCTCTGCTCGCCTCGATCGCGCTCAGCTGCGCATCGACCGTTGGATGCCAATTTAACTTCGCCAACAAGCGCCGCCAGGGCGGCAACGAGGAGAGAAATTCCGATTTGCTGATTAACCTGGATGCTGCCGTAGGCGGGGATGTCGACATGGCTATAGGACGTAAACAATGTGATCAGGAGAATGAGGCTGCCGGCGAGGAGGGCCGCTATGCCGGAGCGATCAAGCCAGGGGAATGGCTGCTTCGGAGTGGGACCATTTGCTTCAGCCATCATCCTAACGAGCCCGCGATCGAACCGATCCAGCAATAGTACACATGTTTGCATGGGCATGGGCCGACATGGGTAGACGTAAGCAGGGGCTTTTGGTTGTCGGCTTTTGGTGGATTACTGCAAGTTGGCGACTTCTCTGACGGCGATGTGACTTAGGGCGCTTAAGCGGATGGTGATTCAGCAACCGCGGCCCCAGCAGAATCCCCGCGCCGCTCAAGGCGTTCCACCAGCCACTCCTTGATGATCAACTGGCGCGACACCCCCAGCCGGGAGGCCTCCAGATCGAGCTGCACCTCTTCGGGGCGGTAACGGCGGACGGTTGTGCGGCGATAGCCAGGGATCAGGCGGATGGCTTGTTGGCGGGTGGTGATCACAGTTTTGGGGGCGCCAGCGTTCCGGTGTCGCGAGCGCGCTGGGGCTGCCCAGGGGGGCGGGGAGGTGCTGGATTGTCTGGCCATCGAGGGCCACCTCGCATGGATCAAGCGGGGGCGAGGGCGCCTGAGCTGTGGGCGCCGAAGCCCAGTCAGCCCCACCAATCAGGCCACCCCTTCGAAGCGCCTCGCCTGGGATAGCACTCCCCCGTGAGCCATCAGCTCCTAATGCCACCAGCACAACAAGCAAAAACCGAACCAAGGCCATAGCTTGCTCACCGTCCAATGCTCAGGATCAAAAACGCCGCAGCCCTTGTTGCCCTATCCACAGGATTGAGCCATTCTAGGCTGGCTGGAGTGCCAGAAGTTGGAGATGGTTTCGCCGGATCAGACAATTGCCAGGCAGCGAATTGCGGCGGAGCTAGCCGCGCAAACCGGCAAGCTTGATCTATCCGGCCTGCAGCTCAGCGAACTCCCCCCAGAGCTTGGGGAGCTCACCAGCCTTAAGTGCCTCAACTGCAGCTTCACCCAGATGAGCGACCTGGAGCCGCTGCGTGGGCTCAACAGCCTTCAGATCCTCGATTGCAGCCGCACCCAGGTGAGCGACCTGGAGCCGCTGCAGGGCCTCGTCAGCCTTCAGATCCTCGACTGCACAAACACCCAGGTGAGCGACCTGGAGCCGCTAGGGGGCCTCGTCAGTCTTCAGATCCTCAACTGCAGCTTCACCGACGTGAGCGACTTGAAACCGCTCCGGAGCCTCGCCAGACTTCAAAACCTCAACTGCAGCTTCACCGAAGTGAGCGTCCTGAAGCCGCTCCGGAGTCTCGCTAGCCTTCAGTTTCTCAACTGCAGCTTCACCAAGGTGAGCGACTTGAAGCCGTTCCGAAGCCTCTCCAGGCTTCAGTTTTTCAACTGCAGCTTCACCAAGGTGAGCGACTTGCAACCACTACCGGGACTCGCAAGCCTTCAGATTCTTAACTGCAGCTTTACCAGGGTAAGCGATCTGAAGCGGCTACAGCGCTTTGCCAGTCTCAAGGATTTTAACTGCTGCGACACCCAAGTGACTGACCTGAATCCACTTTGTGGCCTCGCCAATCTTCAGATCCTCAACTGCAGTGACACCAAGGTGAGCAGCCTGGAGCCTTTACGGGGTCTTGCCAGCCTTCAGAATCTCAACTGCAGCGACACCCAGGTAAGCGACCTGAACCCGCTGAGGGGCCTCACCAGCCTTCAGATCCTTAACTGCGACGACACCCAGGTGAGTGACCTGGTTCCACTGCGGGGACTTACCGACCTTCAGATCCTCAATTGCAGCGACACGGAGGTGAGCGACTTGGAGCCGCTGCGGGGACTCGCCAGCATCAAGAACCTCGACTGCTCAAACACTCAGGTGAGCAACCTGGACCCGCTCCGGGGCCTCGCAAGCCTTCAGAACCTCTACTGCAGCGACACCCAGATAAGTGACCTGGACTCGCTGCGGGGCCTTACCAGCCTTCAGATCTTCGAGTGCAGCAGCACCCAGGTGAGTGTCCTGGCGCCGCTGCAAGACCTCGCCAGCCTTCATACCCTCAAATGCAATTTCACACAGGTGAGGGACCTGGAGCCGCTACGGAATCACGCCAGCCTTCAAAACATGAGCTGCAGCGGCACCGAGGTGAGCGACCTGGGGCCTCTGCAGCACCTCGCCATCCTTCAGTACCTCGACTGCAGCCGCACCCATGTAAGCGAGTTGGAGCCGCTACGGGGCCTCGCCAGCCTTCAAACCCTCAAATGCGCCTTCACACATGTGAGGGACATCGATCCACTTTGTGGCCTTGCCAATCTTCAGATCCTCAACTGCAGCGACACCCAGGTGAGCAGCCTGGAGCCTATACGGGGTCTTGCCAGCCTTCAGAACCTCAACTGCAGCGACACTAAGGTGAGTGACCTGGAACCGCTGCGGAACCTCACCAGCCTTCAGAACCTCAACTGCAGCGACACTAAGGTGAGTGAACTGGAATCGCTGCGGAACCTCACCAGCCTTCAGAACCTCAACTGCAGCGACACTAAGGTGAGTGACCTGGAACCGCTGCGGAACCTCACCAGCCTTCAGAACCTCAACTGCAGCGACACTAAGGTGAGTGACCTGGAACCGCTGC
>CAIOGZ010000051.1 GCA_903858015.1 uncultured cyanobacterium | reverse complement strand
GTGCCGACACGCTGACCACCGTCGCCGGCCCGATCGAGGAGCTGCGGCAGCAGGAGGCTACAAATCGCCAGGAGCTGCTGGAGCGGGTGGCCTACAGCTGGTTCAATCGCCTGGCGGCGCTGCGCTATCTCGATGCGCGGGACTGGCATCCCTTCGGCGCCAGGGTGTTGATGCCGCAGACGGAGTCAGAAACCCAGCCCGAATTACTAAAACTGCTGCGCAGCGGCAGCCTGCCCGCTGAACTGCAACCCCACACCGATGAGGCGCGCCTGCAGGGCCTGCTCGATGGCCGGCTCCCCACGGCCATGGCCGGCGCCGATCCCCAGGGTGAGGTGTATCGCGAGCTGATCCTGGCGGTGTGCCGCTCCGATCACCAGCTGCTGCCGAATCTGTTTGAAGGGCTGGATGATGCCAGCGAGTTGTTGCTACCGGATGATTTGCTGAGTGACGGCTCGATTGCCGGCGGCTTTCGCAGCCAGATCAGCGATGACGATTGCGAAGACGTGGAAATCATCGGTTGGCCGTATCAGTTTTATATCTCCGAAAAGAAGGATCAGGTGATTGGCAAGGTGGTGAAGTCCGAGGACATTCCGGCCGCCACCCAGCTGTTCACGCCCAACTGGATCGTGAAATACATGGTGCAGAACACACTCGGCGCCACCTGGCTGGCCACCTACCCCGATAGCCCGCTGAAGGGCCAGATGGAGTTTTACATCGAGCCGGCTGAGCAAACCCCTGAGGTGCAGGAGAAGATGACGGCGATCACACCTGAGAGCCTCGATCCAGAGGCCCTCACGCTGATCGATCCGGCATGCGGATCGGGCCACATTCTGGTGGAGGCCTACAACCTACTGAAGGCGATCTACCTGGAACGCGGCTACCGCCAGCGCGACATCCCCGAGCTGATCCTCACTAAGAATCTTTTCGGGCTAGACATCTGCCCGCGTGCAGCACAGCTGACCATCTTTTCTCTACTAATGAAAGGCCGAGAAGATGATCGGCGCCTGCTTGAGCGCGGTATCACTCTAAATATCGTCGTCCTGCATGACAGCACAGGGCTGAACGTCGATCGCCTGGCGGCAAGTGCAGAATTGGCTGCGGCCGGTGTGAGTCGTGCTGACGTACGTATGTTGAGCGAGCTGTTTACAGATGCTTCCACGTTTGGATCGCTGATTAAGGTACCAACGCTGTTGCGCGAAAAACTCCCGGCTTTGAGCCGCCTCGCGAAGGAAGAGAGCAAGGATCTATTTGTAGCCAATGACCTTCTTCGGCTGGGAATGCTTGCGAAACAAGCGGCAATACTCTCGAGCCCCCACGACGCGGTGGTAGCCAACCCTCCCTATATCAGCAACAAGGGCATGAACTCTGCCATTAAGCAATACGTAAGACAGCACTATCCCCTTTCAAAGAGCGATATATTCTCATGCTTTATTGAAAGGTCTATTGGGTTAACATCTTCAGGTGGAAGGCTTGGCTTTATTGCTCCATATGTATGGATGTTCCTGTCTTCTTATGAAGAGTTCAGGGGCTTGCTTCTGCATAATACAAGCTTGACGTCACTCATCCAACTTGAATATAATGCATTCGCGCCCGCGATGATCCCCGTGGCAACGTTCACGCTAATGCGGAATCACATTGATGGCTTTAGCAGTTCGTGCATAAAACTTTCCGATTTCAAAGGGCACCAGAATCAGGCTCCGAAGACAGTTGAGGCTATTAGAGATTCTAATTGCGGCTGGCGATTTAAGGTTTCTGCAGATGACTTCGGAAAGATCCCCGGAAAACCTTTCGCGTTTTGGGTTCCCACGGCACTCCGTGATTCGTTTGAGAGCCAGAAGCGCCTTGGTGATTTAGCCAAGCCAGTCTCGGGAATGTTTACTTGTGACAACAACCGCTTTCTACGTTATTGGCATGAAGTATCCGTAAGCTCCATACTACTGCCTGATGGCGATAGGCAGCAAGCTGGCAATGCTCGCTATTATCCGTATAACAAAGGGGGAGGATTTCGACGGTGGGCGGGCAACTTTCTGCATCTAGTTGACTTCAACAGAGATGGAGATATGATTCGCGAATATCGCAAAAGTGTTGGCCAGTCATACGCTCTGCCGGGCCAGAATATGTTTTTCAGGCAGGGTGCCACGTGGAACGATGTGACTTCGGGCGCTTTTTCGGCGCGACTTATGCTATCAGGATTTATATTTGACAAATGCGCGCCAACAGCATTCTTTGACAAGCATGAGTACGGGTTGACATGTTTGGCTGTTATGAACTCTGTAGTAATGGAAGAATTTACACGACTCCTCAATCCGACGCTTCACTTTACACTGGGCGACTTTGGAAATCTGCCGCTTCCTGACCACTCGAACTACGAGCAAGTTGCTCGTCTAGCCTCTAGGTTAGTGCGTAAGTCAGAAGCAGATTGGAATTTTTACGAGTATTCCTGGGACTTTCAGGAAAGCCCTTTGCTTTCGCCGGCTTTCAAGCCAGCTTCCACTGTTGAAGCCTCATATAGCAAGTGGATCGAACAGAATAAACAGGCAATAGCCGAGGTGATGTGCCTAGAAGAGGAAAATAATCTTTACCTCATAAATGCGTACGGTCTTGCTGATGAGCTTTGCGCAGGGGTCCCCGTGGAGCAAGTGAGTCTTACGACCAACCCGGCATATAGATACGGTGGGGCTCTGTCAAACTCTCAGAGATGGGACAAATTCCGTGAAGATACACTATCCGAGCTATTATCGTATTCACTAGGGTGTATGTTTGGTCGCTACAGCCTCGAACAGCCAGGTTTAATCCTGGCCGACTCTTGCAACAGCCAAGCTGAGCAACTCACCGCCTATGAAGAAAAAGTCGGCAAGCCCCTCAGCGAAGTCCAGTTCAAGCCCGACCCCGACGGCATCATCCCCGTACTCGATGGCGAGTGGTTTGAAGACGACATCGTCGCCCGCAGCCGCGAGTTCCTGCGCGTCTGCTTCCCCGCCAGCTCCCTCAACACCGATCTGGCCTTCATCGAAACCGCCCTAGGCAAAGACCTCCGCAAATATTTCTGCAACGACTTCTACAAAGATCACCTACAGACCTACAAAAAACGCCCGATCTACTGGCTGGTGCAGAGCCCCAAGAAAGGCTTCGCCTGCCTGATCTACCTGCACCGCTACACCAAAGACACCCTCAACCTGGTGCTCAACAACTACTTCCGCCCCTACCTGCAGAAACTGGAAGCCCGCCTGGCCCAGCTCGGCCTCGATCAACTCAACGACGACTTGCCCAGCCGCGATCGCACCGCCGCCCGCAAGGAGGCCGAAAAAATCACCAAGGTGCTCAAGGACTGCCAGGCCTGGGAACAGGATTCACTGCTGCCCCTGGCCCAGCAACGCATCGAGCTCGACCTGGATGACGGCGTGAAGGTGAACTACCTCAAGCTGCAAGACGTGCTGGCGCCGATTCCAGGGCTGGCGGCGAAGGAGGACTGAGGGGATGACCGACCCCGTCCAGGAAGCCATCGCTGAGCTGGTCTTCGCGGATCAGCTGGTGGACGTTCATGAGTTGGAGGCGATTGAGGCCGATGCCTGGTTCCGGGCCTACCTCAGCCAGCGGCAGCTGGATCCCGCTGCGTTCACGACCCGTCTGATGACGGCTCACGACGATCCAGCCGTGGATGAACAGGCGCTGGACCGCCTGCCGTCAGTGGATAGGGAGGCGCTGCTCTGCCTGCTGGCGGATCTCACCGCCATTGACGACCATCACGATCCTCGCGAGCTGGCGATCCTCTCCCGTTTCGCCACCACCCTCCGGCTTCAGCAGCCGCCACGGGACCAGCGCCTGTCCGAGGCCCGGTTACGCATTGAACCGCTGAGGCAACAGTTGAGCAGCCCGTTGCCGCGCCCTCGCAAGCGCGTGCGAGCCCTCAGGCGGGCGGACCGGCTGTTCGGCCAACCACGCATGGACGAGTGGGCGGAGCTCCTTGGCCAGAAGCTGCGCCTGCGCCGCTGGCGCCGTGAGACCTTCTTCAACCACAAGGCCTACGCACACAGCCTGCAGGAGATGCAGCGGCTCACCCTGGAGCTGATGCCCCTCACCCAGGATGTCCTGCAACAGGCCACCAGCTCGCTGACGGATCTGCGGCAGGCGTTCCAACACATCACCACAGGGCTCGTGGCTGGTGAGCTGCCCAAAGAGAGCCAGGAACAGCTGGTGTCCTTGCTTGCGAGCGTGCGGCAACGACTCGATCGGCTGGTTCAAGACGATCTGGATGGCCTACGCAACGATCTGCTGGCCAAACAGCGCAGTCTCAACCGCTTCTGCATGGCGGCGGTGGGGCGCACCAAGGCTGGCAAAAGCACCTTGATCGCCACCTTGACGGGCCGTGACCAGTCCGCCAAGGGCGATGGCGGTCAGGGCTTCACCCGCTACAACCGTGCCTATACCTACTGCGGCATACGCCTGATCGATACGCCTGGCATCGGCGCCGCCGGCGGTCAGGGAGAAAGCTCCCAGCAGGCGGAGGAGCGCGATTCTCAAGTCGCTCGCAGCATCTTCCCGGAAACAGACCTCGTCTGCTTCGTGATGGACAGCGACTCCACCACACCCTGTGCACGCGAACTGATTCAGCAGTTGCACCACCGCGGCAAGGCCTTCATCATTCTCCTCAATGTCCAGATGACAACACAACGTGGACTCGATCTATGTCGGCAAGGTCTTGCCGCCAAGTTCGCGCGCGAAGGCGAGCAATCGATCAGCGGTAATATCGCCGCCATCCGTCGGGATCTGAGCAGCGTGCTTGGAGTCCAGCCTGCAGAGGCGGTCCCCATCATCCCGATCCATGCGATTTCCGCTTTCAAAGCGACCTACAAGGTTAAAGACCCCGAGGAGAAGGAAGCCTGGCGTGAGCTCAGTCGGATGGACAACTTTCTGGAGCAGTTGGATCAGCTGATCACCGACCAGGCTCCCATCCTCCGTCGCCGAACCCTGCGCGACAACCCTCGCCGGGAACTGGAGCGGATCGCGACAGACCTCGAAGGACTGGCCCAGTCCCTCCAGGAACAGGCCAAGGTCTTTGGAAACACCGAAGAGAGCGCACTGAAGCAAGTGGCGGAGATATTCAGCGACCTCGACCGCTCACTCATGGGCCGTCTTGATGAACTCTTCAAGAAACTGGAAGCGGAAGCCACCACCTTCAGCAACGACAACTTCCGTAGAAACGGCTCCGACATCGAGCGTCGTTGGCGCAAGGCACTGGAGCACTTTGCTCTTAACACGAAGCTGGAGGATGAATTGACCTGGCTAAAGAGTGAGTTGGCAGAAAAACTGAATGAGCTTCAGGCCGATATCTTTGCTCGCTTACAGTTTCAGGCAGGGGCAGTCAATATGAGGCATCGTCTCGAGTTCGGATTCGATATCGAGTTTGAAGAAAGCCTGAGGAGCAACCTAAGGCTTGGTTTTAAAGTCGCAGGCCTGGCCATTGGGGTAGTTGGCTTCGTTCTTGGCATAGCGGCATGGCCTGTCGGGCTCTTGGCGGTAGCCATTGGATTTGTGCCTGCAATCATCGATCACTTTTCCCCAAATCGTGAGGACAGGAGAAGGAAGGCTCGAAATGATCTTGAAAGCAAGCTTCTTGAGATGCTCAAGAGCCCACGAAGCCAGGTTTTAGGCCAGTTCCAGGACATCCTCTCCCAGGCTAGGGATCAGGTGTCGGACGCCCTCCAGCAAAGCCTGGGAGGCAGCCGACTCGCCCTGCTGACGTTCCATGACCAGCTGCAGAAGACCCAGACCGACCTGCAACAGCAGGCTCAGCGCCTCAGCTGATCGCTTTCGACCGATCTTTCCTCGCTTGCCCCTTCGATGACGACCTTTCAGCTCGCCGACCTGCAAAACAGAATCGAATCCAGCCTGGATCAACTTCAGAGCTTTCTCCTTTCAAGGGGTGAGCCAGCCTTGCAGGCAGCGGCCGACGCCCTGGATGGTCATCGGCGGGCCTCGCGGGATCGCCCCTTGTTGAGTCTTGCCTTCAGTGGTCAGTACAGCGCAGGCAAGTCAACCATCATCTCCGCGCTCACCGGTGACAAGACCATCCGCATCTCGGCGGATGTTGCTACCGATGAGGTGAAGGCCTACCGGTGGCGGGAGATTGAGCTCTGGGATACGCCGGGACTGTACGCGGACCGGGCTGATCACACGGCCAAGGCGGAACAGGCACAGCGCGAGGCTGATCTGATCGTCTACTGCCTGACGACCAATCTCTTTGACAATATCACCGCCAGTGACTTCCGCCGCCTGGCCTTTGAGAAAGGCTATGCACCCAAGCTTTTCCTGCTGATCAATAAACTGTCAATGGAGGATGTGGACGATACGGCTGCCTATCTCCTCAACCTCACCGCCTCCATCGATCGCACCCTATCTCCCCATAGGCTCAGCGAGTTCAATCATGCATTCATTGATGCGCAGGACTACAGAGACGGTCTCGCCAGCTCCAATCAAGACCTGATCCGCTTCAGTCGCTTTGAGGCGTTCGTCGAACAGCTCAACGCTTGGATCAAGGAACGCGGACTGCTGGCGCGTCTGGATCCACACATCCGGCTCGGCCTCAGCACAATCGACGAGGCTCTGGGGACCTTGCCAGAGTCCACCTTCGAACAAAATCCAGAACTCTTTCTCCTGAACCAGCAGCTCCGAATTGTTCAGACCCAGCAACGGCGCACGGACGCGGAGCTGCGCCGACTGGCCTCGGGGGTCATTCACCAGATGCAGTTGCTCGGAGAGCAGCTCCTCAGTGGCGAACTCGGCGATGACCCGAAGCTGGCAGAAGCCAGCTTTCAAGGCAGGGCCGAGGAGATCAACAAAGAAACTTATGAAGGCCTGAATCTCCTCATCCAGGAATCGTATGAGCAGCTTCAGAGGAAGCTCGATGATTTTGCCAACGAACCGTTGGTTGCTGACTATTTCGCAAGCGTGGATGCTAGCCAGGCAGCTTCCTTCCCCACTGGCGATTCAACCCGAGGTGGCAAAGGCAACCCCATCAAGGACATGACCAAGAGGTTGCTCAGCAAGGGAACAGAGCGCTTTGGGCTGCCAGGTGGTCTAATGACTGGAACCAGGGAAATGGCGGGTTCTGCAGGCCACCAACTGATTTACAACGTTGGCAAGATGTTCGGCAAGAACTTCAAGCCATGGGAAGCCGTGAAAATGGCCAAGGGACTTGGTCAGGCTCTTGCATTCGTCGGCATCGCCATGTCGGCCTATGAAATCTATGAACAGGTCAACGAAAACGCCAAGGCTGATGAAAAGCAGCGCCATTTTGAGCAACAGCTTCAGGATGCACGTGCACAGATCCGTGCCCTGGCCGATGCCATGGTTGCCCAGCTCCTGGAGATCTACCAGAAGGAGTACGCGCTACCTGTGATCGGCGTCATCCTGGAGAAGCTCAACGCCGCCCGCGACCGCATCCTTGCCCAGGAGGTCAGCAACAAAGAGCTCGTGGAAGGCCTGTCGTCACAACGCGCTCAACTCAAGGGCTATCTCCAACAGCTGTATGCCGCCGATCAGCAGGTGGAGGCCTGAACTCGATGTCTGGCATCTGCCTACAGGGCCAACCGCGCCGGCCCGGTCATCAGGTAGTGAATCGCTTCCCGGCCTCGTCGGGGCAAGGCTTCAACGGCGCCGGCCTCAACCAATTGCTGCAGGGTCTGCGAAACCGTGGGTTGCCGCACCTGCCACAGCTCCACCAGCTGGGCCTGGGTCTGGACCGCTGCCGCATCCACCTGCGCCCAGGCCAGCAGGCGCTCCCAGGCGGTGTCTCCCAGCTGCTCCTGCAGTTCTGCTTGATTGCGTTGCAGCAGCGTCAGCAGCAGATCCTCCAGCCCAACCGGAGCCACTTCGGCTCCTGCGCTGGTGAGCCCCAGCAGAGCTGTGATCCCATCCTCCAGTGCCTTCAACATGCCGCGCAAATCGCCGCGGAACAGCTCGTACAGCCGCTCCACCACGGCAGTCTCCACAGGGGAATGCCAGGGTCTGCTCTGATCCAGTTGCAACGCCTCATAGCGATTGGCCAACAACTGCTCCACATCCGCCAGCCCCAGTGGCTCCAGCACCAACGGATTGCTGAACACCGAGCGGATCTGGGTGTGGGTCTGGACCACCGTGCGCACGGCATCGGTGGTGCCCACCACGATCAGATGCAACCCGTCGTGCAGGAGGGCTTGATCGCGAATGCCCCGCAACAGATCCGCCGCTCGCGACGCATCAGCCTCGCTCAGGTTTTCGAGGTTGTTGAGGTGAAGCACGATGCCGCGGGCGCCCTGGCCGATCGCGTAGCGGAGCAGGTCGCGCAACACCCGAGGGCCATCCAGCAGCAGCGCCCCCGGCGGCGTTGCCACGCTTTCGCTCTGGCTACCACCAGCCCCAAAGCCGAAGGCCGACACTGTGAACCCGCCACCCCGCAGTCGGATGCTGCGCACCAACTGCTGGCCGGCTTCCACCTCAGGGCCCGCCGCCGTTGGGCGGTTCGCGAGCACAGCGTCGTAGACGCCGGAGAGCAGCTGCCCCAGCAGGTGTTCGCTGGCTCCCTCGGCGTTGATCGGAATGATCTCGTCGGAACTCCAGTAGCCCTCCGTCTGGGCATCGGCCTTCACCGTTTGCACAAGGGTGGTTTTGCCGATCCCCGGGCGTCCCGCCACCGCCTGGCGGGAGCTGGTGCTGCTGCCAATCGTGGTGAGCAGCAGCTGTCGCTCCTGTTGCCGCCCCACAAACAGGTGCAGCGGCGTGGTCTGCGAATCCGCCCGCAAGGTGGCCTGGAAGAAGGGCGAGGAGCGCAGGTTGTAGAGGCCCCAAAGGTTGGGCAGCGCCATGGCGCGAGGTATTGGCAAGTGTCTTCGACCAGCCAATACTGGTCATGTATTGGCCGATCTGGCAATACCAGGGCGTTGCCATCGCCCCATTCAGTCGGATTCTCAATAAAAGCCATTCATTGGGAATCCTGAGACACCCTCAACCTCGTTCTCAACCACTACTTCCGCCCCTACCTGCAGAAACTGGAAGCCCGCCAAGCCCAGCTCGGCCTCGATCAGCTCAACGACGCCCTGCCCACTCGCGATCGCACCGCCGCCCGCAAGGAGGCCGAAAAAATCACCAAGATGCTCAAGGAATGCCAAACCTGGGAACAAGACTCCCTGCTGCCCCTGGCCCAGCAACGCATCGAGCTGGATCTGGATGACGGCGTGAAGGTGAACTACCTCAAACTCCAGGATGTGCTGGCGCCGATTCCGGGGCTGGCGGCGAAGGGGGAGTGAGGGGATGGCTGGGCGCGATGCTTCAGCTCAGGGGCAGAGTCGGGCACTAAGGGCAGAGACAAACTGTGGGATCGGCCCAAGCCAGCGGAGTCATGCCTGGATGTTCCGATCCCCGATCGCTGGCCTCACAGAGGCTCAAAAGTGGGGCTGCGGTAAGAGAGCCCAACCTCTAATCAATCCCCTGTGAGCACTGTGCTTTGGATCCAATTTGTTAACCTGCTGATCTGGCTTTCCATCTCGGCAGGTGCGCTAGCGGAAATAACTAAAATCCTATTGACAAGATCATTGCCACTGGGTCGCCACATGGTTCCATTGGCTTCTAGAAAGATGCCTGCTGCAATGGTGGATACCCTTTTGTTCCCGTCATTAAAACAGTGGTTCTTAGCGAAGCCGTAAATCAGAGTAGCCGCCAGATCAGGAAATGTCGCATCATCCTTATAGAGCAGTAGGTTGCGGGGACGAATGAGTGTGGATTCAAGTCTGGCCTCACCCCCTTCCTGGAATCCAGGCAAACCACCATGGCGCTGAATGGTCAAATCGTGGAAATAGAGAATCTCTGCCTTGGACGGCCAACACACGACTAGCGGATCAACGATCACTCAGCCAGTTGTTTCAGTGCTTGATCGTATCGGTCCATAAAAGACCGTCCAATTTCGAGAATCTCAGGGCGCAGTGCCTGATCGCTGCTTGCTTGCGCCACCACACTTGATGACAGCACAAGACCTTCTGCACCAGATGGGCGAGGTTGAGTGCGCTCCTGGCCAAACCACACCAATCGTCTGATCCTGATAGGAGTGGAGGAGAGTTGCCGAATCGACCACTGAAATGCGCTCTTGCCGCTGCTCCTCACCTTTCTCACTCTGCGCAGGGGCTGAACGCCCATGTCGTCACCCAAGCACACTCTCTTTCAATTTAGCGGAGAAGAGACAAGCGGGCCCACCGGCCATCACCTTTCAGTCGGATTCCCAATAAAAGCCATTCATTGGGAATCCTGCTAACGTGCGTTTATTGAAATTCCAAGTAGGCCATGGCCGCAGGCGAGCAGGTGATCCGCGCCCCTGCCCAGCTGGGGATGCTCCTCAAAGGCGTCCGGCGGCAACAGGGCCTGAGCCAGCAAGAGCTAGCCCTCAAGGCCGGTGGCACCAGCCAGGCCAGGCTCTCCCAGCTTGAGTTGCAACCGGGGCGCTTCACCGTGGAGCGTCTCCTGCTGATCCTGGCCGCACTCGACCTCGAATTGGTGGTACGGCCCCGGGAGACCAGTACCAAGCCCGCCGAGTGGTGATGGGCAGACAAACGCGGACGCGCTCACTGGCGGTATGGATGAACGGTGAACGGGTTGGCACCTGGATGTTGCCGGCGCGGGGGGCACAGACCTTCACTTACGATGAAACCTGGCTGCACTCCAGCCAGTTCCGCCCGTTGTCGTTGTCACTTCCGACAGGCTTCGGGGCCACAACGCTCAGCGGCAGCGCCGTGGAGAGCTGGTTTGACAACCTCCTCCCCGACAGCGACGCCATCCGCCGCAGAGCCCAGACCCGTTTTCAAGCCGCCAGCACCAGTGCCTTCGACCTGTTGGCTGCTGTTGGACGCGACTGTGCCGGCGCCGTGCAGCTGCTGCCGCCAGACCAGAAGCCCAGCGGCATCAATCGCATTGAAGCCCGGCCCCTGAGCGACCAGGAGATCGGCCAGCGCCTGCGCGCCGTCACGGCTGCGCCAGCTCCCGGATCCCTGGACCCTGAAGCCGATGTACTGCGCCTCTCCGTGGCCGGTGCCCAGGAGAAAACCGCCTTCCTCTGGCACAACAACCAATGGTGTCTGCCGCTGGGCAGCACGCCCACAACCCATCTCTTCAAGTTGCCGATGGGCGTGATCGGCGAGGGGCAGATTGATTTCAGCTCCTCGGTGGAGAACGAATGGCTCTGCAGCAAGCTGCTGGTGGCCTACGGGCTACCAGTGGCCTCCACGGAGATGGCCCGGTTCAACGGCGAGCGCTGCCTGATCGTGCAGCGCTTTGACCGCCGCCTGCACTCCAGTGGCACCTACTGGCTGCGCCTGCCAACAGAGGACTGCTGCCAGGCCACCGCCACACCAGCCGCCAACAAATACGAAAACAGCGGCGGGCCAGGCATGGTGGCCATTGCCGAGCTGCTGGCTCAATCCTCAGAGCGCAGCGATCTGGCCAATTTCTTCAAAGCACAGGTGTTGTTCTGGATGTTGCGTGCCATTGATGGTCACGCCAAGAACTTCAGCCTCTTCCTGAATCCAGTCGGTCGTTTTCAGCTCACACCGCTCTACGACGTGCTCTCAGCCTGGCCAGTGATTGGACGGGGAAGCGGCCAATGGCCCCAGCAAAAGCTCAAGATGGCGATGGCCTGGTTTGGTGAAAAAGGCCGTTACAGCAAGCCTTTGGAGATCACCAGCCACCGCATGCTGCTCACCGCCAAACGGCTTGGCCTGGGTGACGCCCAACCCATCCTCAACGCGCTGATCGCCCAGACGCCAACAGTGATTGCTGCGGTGCAGGCCCAGTTGCCTGCTGACTTTCCACAAACCATCGCCGAACCGGTGTTTACTGGGTTGCAAACCTCCGCCAGCCAGCTTCAGCGCCCACTGCTTGAGCGCCCACTGCTTCAGCGCCAACTCCTCTGATGCCTGCCTCCCCCGCCGCCACCAGCCGTATCCACGAGAGTCTCGACACCTCTCTGGCACGCAAGCGTGTCGTGTTCTGGTATGACGCCAATGGTGAGTGGGCTTCGGAGTTCGACGACTACGAGCCTGCTCAGGCCGAAAAGCTGCGGGTGGAGGGCAATGAGTTCTCGGTGAAGGTGGCGATCAGCCGCGCACCCCTGAAGCAGCGCTTCCTGCTCTACCTGCCCTCCGCCAAGCCTCCTGAGCAAGGCAACTGGCTGCTCGATCTCTTGTTGGCGGGCCATGAATTCACCGCCGATCGCGCCTCGCTCGATATCCAGGAGGCCGGGCTCACCCTGGAGTTCAAGGAATTGGCCCAGCAGCACAAGGCCTTCTTCCGCTCACCGGTGCGCAACACCAAGCTCAAGGAGTTGCTGCGCCCCAACGACGACGAGGCCGCCGTGCGGCTCAAGATGCTCGCTGTGCTGGCCAAGCAGCCCCACGACATCGACAAGCTGCTGTTGCATGCCTTCAGCCAGCTGGATCCGGCCAATCCCGATGGCGATGACCCGGTGGAAGCCCTCTACGGCAACCACCAGCTGAGCAGTCATTTCTGGAAGGCGGTTGGCGAGAAGTTCGGCTACGCCAGCCCGGAGCCCAACCTGCGCGACTTCGCCGTTTCCCTGTTCAACAGCGTGTGCAGCATCGGCCCTTCTGGCGAGCTGCTTCCCCACGCTCGGGTGTTCATGAGCATCTGGAAAGACAGCCTCAGCGCAAGGCCGGCCTTTGAGCAGTGGAGTGATCACCTGGCTGGGGTGCTGCGCGTAGAGGAGCAGCTCAACGACGCGCCAGAGCGCTACGAACCCGGCGATGACGACAGCTACGAGCTGATCGAGCGATTCATGCTTCGCCGCCTGCTGCAACGCTTCCAGAGCAACGGCCATTCGGGGGGCCAGCGCCCCAGCGACGCCGAGTTGCTGGAAGCGATCCGGGCGCGCTCCACCTCCTGCTGGTTCGAGAAGCACGTTCACGGCTACCGCGCCCTGGAGCAGGCGATCACCTTCCGGGTCTTGCTGGCCAAGGCCGATCTGCAGGTGCCCAGCTTCGAGGAGGGGCTGCAGCGCTACTGCCACAGCTGGTGGCGGCTGGATCAGGCCTACCGCCGCTGCATCGTCCACGCCCGCACCTATCAGCAACCCGGGCTGCTCAAGCCCCTGCGCGACTGGTTAGAGGCCCAGTATGTGAACAACGTGTTGCTGCCGCTCACCAACCGCTGGAGCGATCAGGTGAGTGGCCTCAGCAGCTGGGGATCGAGCACCCTGCCGCGCCATAAGGAGTTCCACATGCGCTATGTGCATGCGCCGCTCTCCTCCAAGGGCCTCAAGCGCTTGTTTGTGGTGATCTCCGATGCCCTGCGCTACGAGGCCGCCCGCGACTTCGCTGATCGCCTCAACAGCCAGGCCGGCAAGGGCTGGCAGGCCGAGGTGGATGCCCTCTTGGGGGTGCTGCCCAGCTACACCCAGCTGGGGATGGCCGCTCTGCTGCCCGGTGCGCAGCTGGGTCTCAACCCCAGCGATTCCAATGCCCTGGTGGATGGCCAGAGCGCCACCGGCACCGACAACCGCGACAAGATTCTCAAGGCCTATGCCAATGGCCGCGCCAAGGCGATCCTGGCGGAGGATTTTCTGGCCCTCGCCACCAGCAAGGAGGGCGCCGAACTCACCAAAGATCACGACCTGATCGTGATCTATCACAACCGCATCGACCGGATCGGCGACAAGCGCGAGAGCGAGGCGGAAACCTGCCAAGCAGTGGAGGACTCCTTTGATGACCTGGACAAAATCCTGCGCAAGATCGCCAGCCTCAGGCAGCCAGGCGGTGATCACCGCCGACCACGGCTTTCTGTTTCAGCAGGAGCCGGTGGATGCCAACGACCGCGCCGAGTTCCCCGCTGCCAAGGAGCTCAGCTTCAAAAACCGGCGCTTTGCCCTGGGCAGGGGCATCAAGGCCAGTGCCGGCCAAAAGGTATTCACGGCTGATCAGCTGGGGCTCTGCGGCAACTGGGAGGCCGTCTTCCCCTTGGGGCTGGATCGCTTTCCCCGATCCGGCTCAGGCTCGCGCTTCGTGCACGGCGGCACTTCCCTGCAGGAGGTGGTGGTGCCGGTGATCCGGCTCAAGCGGGAACGCAAGGACGAGAGCCGCGTGGTGGAAGCCGAGCTGCTGCGGGTGCCAGCCAAGATCACCATGGGCAAGCTGAGCTTCGGGCTGTTTCAACTGGAGCCGGTGGAGCCCCGCAAGCGCCTGCCGCTGCAGCTGCGGATCGGCCTCTACGCCAAGGCCGATGGGGCCCTGCTCTGCGCCCACCGCAGCGTGCTGCTGGACTCCGCTGCCAGCGAAGCCCGCGAGCGGGAGCAGCAGGTGGTGCTGGAGCTGTCCAACGCTGCCGGCGACTACAACAATCAACTGCTGGAGCTGCGTCTGGAGCAACTCCTCGACGGTGTCAGCCAGCCCCAGGCCTACAAGACTGTGGAGCTGAAGCTGCAGCGGCCCTTCGGCAGCGACTTCGACGACTTCTGATGGACTTAGTTCATGACTAAACTAATAGGGTCGCTGGAGATGCCGTCATGCCGGAGGGTTCCATGCGGGTGGTGAACGTGCACCAGGCCAAAACCCACCTGTCGCGTCTGATCGACGAGGCCCATGCCGGTGAAACCATCGTGCTGGCCAAGGCCGGCAAGCCTTGGGCACGGCTGATGCCCCTGGCGACGCCCGCTCCCCAGCGCATCCCAGGGCGCTTGCGCAGCCGTGGCCCCCTCAGCCAGCCCAACGTGCTGCTCGAACCCATGGACCCCAGTGAACTGGAGAGTTAGGAGTGCGGCCCCCTGCTACCGGAGGCTCCGCAGCCATGAGGCGTGAGGCCGCCTACCTGCTCGATAGCCACGCCCTGTTGTGGTGGTGGTTCGATCCCGATCGCCTCTCCACGGCCGTGCGCGAACTGCTCGGTGACCCCGCGACGCCAGTGCTCGTGAGTGCGGCCTCTGTGTGGGAACTCAGCCTCAAGCACCACCAGGGCAAGCTGCCCGAACTGAGCGGCGCCATCGCCGATCTGCCGGGGTTGCTGCAGGCCGATGGCTTTGAAGCACTGCCGATCTCCCTTGCCCATGGCCTGCGGGCGGGCGGTTACAGCCAGCCCCACCGCGATCCGTTTGATCGCATGCTGGCTGCCCAGGCCGAACTGGATCGCCTTGTGCTGCTCACCGCCGATCCCCAGCTGTCCACCTTCCCCTGCCAAACCCTCTGGTGAGATCCGATGGCGCCTGAAGCACCCAGCCCCCTGGACCAGAAGATCCTCGAGCACTTCCCAGGCCTGGTGGTGCGCAAGGACCTCACCACCGAGCTCAAGCAGAACGCCGTGGTGCCCACCTACGTGCTGGAGTACCTGCTCGGCCAGCACTGTGCCACCGACGATCCGGCCCTGATCAGCGAAGGGCTGGAGTCGGTGCGGCGGATCCTCGCCAAGCACTACGTGCACCGCAACCAGGCGGAACTGGTGAAATCCACGATCAAGGAGCGCGGCACCCACAAGGTGATCGACAAGCTCACCGTGGAGCTCAACGAGAAGGGTGGCTTCTACGAGGTGGAGTTCACCAACCTCGGGCTCAAGAAAGTTCCGATCGATGTCGACTTCATCAAGCGCTACCCCAAATTGCTGGTGGGTGGCATCTGGGCGATCACCGATGTGGAGTACGAGCTCCCCACCGACCCCAAGGCCAGTCCCTGGCAGATCTCATCGGTCAAGCCGATCCAAGTGGCTGGAGTCAACCACGACGAGTTTCTGGAGGCCCGGGCGCAATTCACCACCGATGAGTGGATGGATGTTCTCATGCAGAGCGTGGGCTTCAATCCAGAGCCGTTCACCCGTCGGGGCAAGCTGCTCACCCTGATTCGGCTGATCCCGTTCTGCGAACGCAACTACAACCTGCTGGAGCTGGGCCCCAAGGGCACAGGCAAGTCGCACGTCTACGCCGAGTTCTCGCCCCACGGTATGTTGATCTCGGGCTCCGAGGTCACCGCACCGAAGCTGTTTGTGAGCAACGCCAACGGCAAGATCGGCCTGGTGGGCTACTGGGACTGCATCTGCTTCGACGAATTCGCCGGCAAGGACAAGAAGGTCGACAAGACGCTGGTCGACATCATGAAGAACTACATGGCCAACCGCACCTTCTCGCGGGGCATCGAGCAGCTCTCGGCCGAGGCCTCCATGGTGTTCATGGGCAACACCCAGAAGTCGGTGGCCTACATGCTCAAGCACTCCCACTTCTACGAGCCGCTGCCCGACAAGTACATCGACTCGGCCTTCCTCGACCGGATCCACGCCTTCAACCCCGGCTGGGAGGTGCAACCGGTGCGCCACGAGCTGTTCTGCACGGGCTATGGCTTCGTGGTGGATTACATCGCTGAGATGCTCAAGCATCTGCGCACCGAGGACTACACCGGCCTGTACAAGCCCCACTTCGAGATCAGCTCGGAGGTGTCGACCCGCGACCAAACGGGCTTTGAGAAGACCTTCTCCGGCCTGATGAAGATCATCCACCCCGATGGCAAGGCCACACCGGACGAGATCGCAGAGCTGCTGGAGTTCGCCATGGAGTGCCGCCGCCGGGTGCGCGAGCAGATCCTGCGCATCGATGACACCTTCAAGGCCAACGACTTCGCCTACAGGCCTCTGGCTGGTGGGGACGCCGTCACGGTGCTCACGCCTGAGGAGCAGCAGTACCCAGCCTTTGCTGGGCTCAGGCCCCTTCACCCCGAAGCTCCTCCAGCAGCAGCTGATGGCCATGCTGCAGAGCCAGCTGCATCAGAAGCACAGGCCAAGGCGGCCGGACTCAAGGGGCCACCAGCTGCATCCTCCGAACCAGCGGGAACAGCCACTGCGGAAAACAGGGAGGCAGTGCCTCCTACCAGCGCTGTACTGAAAGAACAGCATTTGGTGGTGCCGGAAAATGCCAAGGGCTGGAGCTACCGCCGGCTGTTTGCCGATTACCTGCACGGTTGCAGCGGCATCATCATCCGTGACCCCTATATCCGTGCTTTCCATCAGGTTCGCAACCTTGTGGAGTTTCTGCGCATGGTGAACGAGATCACCCCGGTAGGCGATGAGGTATCCGTTCACCTGATCACCGGCTCTGACCAGGAAACGCTCGAAAAACAGGTTGAGAACCTCGGCCAAGTGCAGGACTCGTTCGCCGGCACCAGCACCCCATTCACCTGGGAGATTGATGCCAGCCCCAACTTCCATGCCCGCAGCATCACCACCGACCACGGCTGGAAGATCACCCTCGATCGGGGCTTGGATCTCTTCCAGTGGTTCGAGTTCTCTCCCTTTAATGCAGCCGCCGTGATGCAGGAGGCTCGGATGGTGAAGGGGTGTGAGGTGAGCTACATCCGGCAACCAGAGGGGTAGCAATATTTATGCCTGAGATCCCAAAGTTTCACGAGTTCATGCGCCCGCTGCTTGAAGTTCTTCAGGAGCAGGGTGAGCTTGCGCGCAATGACGCCATTGAAGCTGTGATCATGAAAATGGGCATCACAGATGAGCAGATGGCGATCAATCAAGAAAGCAATGGCAAGCCTATCGTGCGCGGTCGCATCGGCTGGGCATCGTCCTATCTGAGGGTTGCCGGGGCTCTGATCGGTCCTAAGCGGGGATTCTTCGCCTTGGGCCCCTGCCCGGTGTCAACTACGTAGGCGGGCCGCCTATCTAATCGTCGCCGGACACACGGAGCGCACAATTTCAGCCCTCCAGCTGTTCCGGGCCGCCGATGCGGCCCAGTTCCCGGGCGGTGTGGCGCAGCACCCGGTGCTGCTGCCAGTCGGCCGGCAGCACCAGCCACACCGGGCTGTGGGGGCTGGAAGGCTGGGCCCCCTGGCCCAGGAGCCCATGGCCCAAGCTCCCCTGGCCCAGGGGCCAGCGCTGCAGGCAGGCCCAGGTGTCGGCCTCCCGATCGGCCACCACCAGAGCCAGGGCGCTGCCCTGGATCCGGCCGATCCAGTCGTCTGGGGTCTGCAGGCTGTTGCCCCCGCTGCGCAGGGG
>CAIOGZ010000050.1 GCA_903858015.1 uncultured cyanobacterium | reverse complement strand
GCTGACCCGCAGCGGCTCCTGCCCATCCGCCAGCCGGGCATCGGCGATGCGGCCCAGCTCCAGGTCTTCCACGAGATCCATCAGCTCCTCGTAGGCCCGGGCCGGAACGCAGTAGAAGGCCGGCTCGTTGCGGTTGAGCACTGCAACCGCCATCCCTTCACCGGCCGCCACGGTGGCCATGGGGTTCTTCTTGTGTTCCGAGATGCTTACGGCGGTCTCGGTCAGCACGCGGTGCGCCATCGGCGGATCAGACCAGGTAGGAGTCTCAATCTAGGTCGTCGAACAGGTCGCTGAGCAGGTCTGATCCTATCCAAGATGACCCGAACGGATCAGCATCGCTCCGACTGCCGCCGGCGACACGGAGCCAGACCGGCTCTTGGGGTGGGGGTTAGGCCACCTCTGCGGGAGCTCCAGGCTCAATCCTGCGCGCTGCCTTGGCGAAGGCGTCATCCACCACGTCGACCCCATACCAGCGGCTGTACGCCGCTAAGTGGGTTTCGACGGAATGACCCATGGCAGCAGCTACCACCTTGGGCGGAAGTTCACAGATCACATGGCTCGGTGAGCATAGCCGTGCCTACAGGAGTAGAGCACGAGCTTCTCGCCCTGCTCCTCATACTCCCTCCGGAGTTGTTGCCAGAGAGTCCGACGACGCATGTAGGTGCCAAGGTCCTCAGCTCCATGGCCCGGCCGCATCGGTGGCATGAGCTCGGGTCGAAATGCTTTCTCGAGCTGCCAGGCCTGCGCCCAGTCATCGCAGGGCAACAGTCGCAGCATCCTGGATCGGGTGCGGCCCCGACTGGAAACCTTCTGGTAGGTCGTCCATAGCTGCCCCTTCCGACTCTCAAGGTGCTGCAGTTCCTCTGGCCGGAGTCCGTAGGCAGCCATCAGCTGAAACGCCATTCGCCAACGCGGATCAGGAATGACCTCCACCAACTCGAGCACATGGCTAACTTCAATGGGTGTTGTAATGCCTCGTTCTTCACGCTTCCGCCCAACATAGATAGAGAGATTAAGGGGTGGTGCCCATGATGACGGCAGACGTTCCGAATCGATGCCACAGCGCAAAAGTGCAGCCGTGAATTGCACCTGTAGCTGACGCCCACGCGATCCTGGCTTGTCCTTCCAGGACTCAATCACTGCCTGCAAAAGTTACTTGGATGAGATGGGTCATCGCTTACCTCCAACTACATCCAGAATCACAACCATACGCCGCCAGTAGATCTCGTCCCAAGTGCTCTGCTTGATCGCGCCGCTGCTGAGCTTGTGATCCTTGAATGCTTGGATCAGCTGCGGCCAATTAATAACCTCGCTGACCGTCGCCCTCAGGGGACTTGTCTCCCGCATTGCATCATTAAGTGTTACCTCCAATTGGTGTCGCGACAGGATTGGTCATTTCCTCTGTCTACGCCGCTTTTCCGGCTGATCGCATCGACCGCAGCCGCCGCTCTGCTCGGGCTGTTCGCCATTGCTTGAAGCGCCGCTCCATTGAGCGCAGCTGACCCTCGTGGTAGCTACCCGGAGCCAGCGCCATGGGCCGCCTGAGGATCTCGGCGGCATTCATGCAGGCCTCGCGCTCCAGCCACTGCTCGATCTGCTCCTGGTGCCCAGCGAACAGGGTGCGCCTGCGAGGGGTGGAGCGGCTGCTCTATCTGCTCAAACTCCTGGCCGACCATCCCGACCTGGCTGACGACGGCGCCGCGGTGTTCCTGCGGGTGATGACCCTGCTGCGCCATCAGCTGCAAACGCCCTTGGATCGGCCGGCGGCCATGGCCCCGGCGAGCTGGCGACCTGATGTCCGCCTTGTCGACGCTGGCGCCGTTGATCAACACCTTACCGCCTACGACCTTGATTGCAACCGATTGACTGTTCAATGTCTTGGTGCTCGAGAGCTTGATAACATCGGCGGCTTTCACATTTCCGACCACAACATGATAAGCAAGAAAGCTATTAGCTTCTGTTTGTTCTCCGGATTCAGCAGCGACTTCACCCTGCCTTCCGGCAGCTTCGCAAAGGCCTGATCGGTGGGGGCAAAAACGGTGAATGGGCCTTTCCCCTTCAGGCTTTCGACCAGCCCGGCCGCGTCGAGGGCAGCCGTGAGCGTCTTGA
Organism: uncultured cyanobacterium; assembly: GCA_903858015.1. Taxonomy (GTDB): domain Bacteria; phylum Cyanobacteriota; class Cyanobacteriia; order PCC-6307; family Cyanobiaceae; genus Cyanobium. The sequence continues at coordinate 19,292 of CAIOGZ010000050.1, read as the reverse complement.
AGCTGCCCGCAGGGTGCGATTGAGTACTTGCATGGGAAGCGGTGAAGAACTTGGGACTATTAACCTCCAATTCACCATAGGCGCTCCGCCCGGGTGACTTTACCTCCGCAGCCAGGCCTCGCGGGGTGGCAGCGGCGGCCAGGGGGCTTGCAGCGGGCGCCGGTCAGAGGGGTCATGCCCAGCTTTGCTGTGCCCCAGCCATGTCTGCGACAGGCTGGTTAAGGTTCGATTGCCTCCGATCTCGTCCGATGGCCGGCTCGCGGTTGAGCGAGATCCGCATGCACTGGCTGAGATGGCTGCTCACCACCGGCTGGCTGCTGATCATCGGCTCGCTGTTCTTTGATCCGTTCACGGCCCGCTTCACGAGTCCGGAGCACCCCTGGAGCCCGCTGCGGCTACCGCTCAGCTGCGTCCAGGTGCAGGGCCGCTGCCTGCTGCAAGCCCCCTATCCGCTGGGCACAACGATCTTCTGGGGTGCGGTGGTGCCGGCGGCGATCTTCATCCTGCTGGTGTTTGGCCATGAGCTCTGGCGGCGGATCTGCCCGCTCTCCTTCCTCTCCCAGATCCCCCGGGCTCTGGGCTGGCAGCGCCAGATTCAGAAGCGCAATCCCAAGAGCGGCGAGCTCCGCCCCCAGCTGGCGCGGGTACCGCCCGACTCCTGGCTGGCCAAGCACTATCCGGCCCTCCAGTTCGGCTGGCTGTTTGCGGGCCTGTGCGGCCGCATCCTCTTCTTTAATGCCGATCGCCTGGTGCTGGCCGGCTGGCTGCTGTTCACGATTGCGGCGGCCGTTGCCGTGGGTTGGCTCTATGGCGGCAAGGCCTGGTGCCAGTACTTCTGCCCGATGGCGCCCGTGCAGGCGATCTATTCCACACCGGGCGGTCTGCTGGGCAGTCGCGCCCACATGAGCGACACCCCGATCACCCAGTCGATGTGCCGCACCCTGGATGGCAACGGTGAGGAGCAGAGCGCCTGCGTCGCCTGCCAGAAGCCCTGCATCGACATCGACGCGGAGCGCATGTATTGGGAACGCCTGCAGAGCCCGGCCTTCAGCTTCGAGCGCTACGGCTATGTCGGTCTGGTGGCGGGGTATTTCCTCTACTACTACCTCTACGCCGGCAACTGGGACTACTACTTCTCCGGCGCCTGGGTCCGCCAGAGCGATCAGCTGGCGCAACTGCTCAGCCCGGGGCTGTTTCTCTTCGGCCAGCCGATCCCGCTGCCGCGGCTGGTGGCCGTGCCGCTGGTGCTCGGCCTGTTCACCTGGCTCGGTTGGCTGGGCGGACGGGCGATCGAGGCCTGGATGCGCCGCCGGGCGCGCCGCCAGGGCTCCGAGCCCGACAAGACCCTGATCCGCCATCGGGTCTTCCTGGCGGCCACCTTCTTGGTGTTCAACGTCTTCTTTCTGTTCGCCGGCCGGCCGCTGTTGCTGCTGACGCCGGCCTGGGTGCAGTACCTGTTCGACATGGCGCTGGTGGCGACGAGCTCCCTGTGGCTGGTGCGCAACTGGCATCGCAGTCCGGCGCTCTACAGCCGAGAGAACCTGGCCGAGCGCTTCCGCAAGCAGCTCGCGAAGCTCGGCCTCAACCTGGGGCGCTTCCTGGAGGGCCGCAGCCTCGGCGATCTCAACCCCGACGAGTTGTACGTGCTGGCCAGGGTGCTGCCCGAGTTCGGCAATGACCAGCGGCATGAGGCCTACAAAGGCGTGGTGCGCGACGCCCTGACCGAGGGCTACGTGAACGTTGCCAGCAGCCTCGACGTTCTGCGCCGGATGCGCCAGGAGCTCGGCATCTCAGACGATGAACACCGCCTCCTGCTCGAGGAAGTGGGTGTTGAGGATCCAGCCCTGTTGGATCCGGACCAGCGCCGCAGCCTGGAGGATCAGGTGCGCCTGAGCGGCTACCGCCGTTCGCTTGAGCGGGTGCTGCGGCTGCAACAGCAACTGGCTGGGGCGGGCAGCACGGCAACGGGCCAGGACGGCGACACCAGCGCTCACCACGAGCTCGCTGCGTTGGTGCGCCAATTCTCCATCTCTGCCGCTGAGGAAGCCGAAGCCATCGAGATCCTCGACCCCGTCAGCGGAGCGGCCCACCGCGCCGAGCTGCTTCTGGACAGGTTGGCGCCGCTGCATCGCAGCCTCCAGGCCATCGCAGCAGCGGAACTGCAACACCAGCCGCAGCTCGTGGCCCTGCTCGAAGAGCGGCTGCGCCATCGCGAGGAGCTTTGCCTGGAGGGGATCCTGCGCTCCCTCGCCCTGCTGCCAGCGGGATCGGATCGGCAGCCCCTGGTGCACCGCCTGCAGCTCCTGGCCCGCGACAGCCTCAAGCCGCTGCTGTCCGCGCCGCCCTGGCGCGACAGCCTGCCCGCCGACCTGCAGGCCGCGCTGCGGCGACAGCCTGGGGCGGTGGAGCCTGCCCTGCCGCAGCCCTCCCGAGCCCAGACCCTGGCGCAGCTCGAGCAGCTGGTGGAGGATCCCGAACCCAGTGTGGCCGCCTCGGCTCTGGTGCTGTTGAGCGACCTCGATCGCCAACGGGGGAAGGCCAGCAGCGCTTGCCTTCGCGGGCCATCAACCCCTGCCTGGGTGGGCCGCACGGTGGACCAGCTGCTGGCCCTGAGCCCTCCAGCGACGCTGGCGGATCTGCCTGATCTGGAGAAACGGGTGGTGCTGGCCAGCAGCGACTTCTTCCGGCGCACCTGGGCCGACACCCTCGATCTGCTGGCGGATCAGTCCGAGATCCGTCGCTACGAGCCTGGCGCGGCGATCACCGAGGCGGGCGATACCTGCCGGGAGCTGTTGTTGCTGATCGAGGGGGCCGCCCGCGTCGAGGAGCGTGGCGACCAAGGCCTGCGGGTCACCCGGATGCAGCCCGGCCAGGTGCTGGATGAACTGGAGGTGCTCAGCCACGGCACCACCGAGAACACGATCGTGGCGGAGACCAGCGGCACCCGCGTTCTGGCCGTGCCGGTCGACTGCTTCGACACCACCCTGGAGCATGATCCCGACTTCGCCCGCCGCGTTCTGGCCTTGGAAACGCGTCAGCTGCAACGGGTCACGCGCCACTCCGCCAGCTCCCCCGCCTGAGGACCGCCAGCCAGGTGATCGCACCGGCCGGATCCACAGCCACCATCACCACCTGGCTCGGCTCCACCCACGCCAGCTGGGCTTCTGCCTCGCTGATCCGCCGGGTCGTGGGAGAAGCAGAGCGAGCCGACGGTGGAGGCGATGGTGCGGGCCATCCTGCCGGGCATGCACAAACCGCGCCGCATCGAGGAGTATCTGCGCAATGGCGTGATCCGCCGCGCCCACTTCGCCGCAGCCGCTGAGATCCGCTCTACGGAGAACGTGCGCAACGAGCGTCAGGTGAGGAGGGCAGTGCACTGGCGGGGGTTGTCCCAGGGGAGGATCTGGCCCGGCTGTTGCCCCGTTCCCGTGCTGACGCCATTCGACGCGATCTGGTGGCCTGGGATATCGACCTGTTCGAGAGTGTGCGCGACGCCACGCCGGTCTGAAACCTGCCATGGGCTGCCCAGCGCTGACCCCCGTCGGTGTGTCCTGCCCGACCGAACCTTTTTTGGATTTCGCCTTGGATAGATCCTTGCCCAAGAGGACCCATGGCTGACACCTACACCATCAAGACGGAAGACGGTAAAACATTTACCTGTGCTTCTGACACCTATATCCTCGATGCGGCTGAGGAGCAGGGCATTGACCTCCCCTACTCCTGTAGGGCTGGTGCTTGCAGCACCTGTGCCGGCAAAATCCTGAGCGGCGCTGTCGACCAATCTGATCAAAGCTTCCTCGACGATGATCAAATCGCCTCCGGTTTCGCCCTGCTTTGCGTCAGCTACCCCACCAGCGACTGCACGATCAGCACCGGTGTGGAGGATGACCTCTGAACCCGGTGGCCCCGGACGTTGAGCGCCCTGGCTGCCGATCGCCTGAGCCCTGCCCCCGTCTTGGTCTGTGGTCTTGGTGCCCTGGGCCAGGCCTGTCTTCAGCGTCTCCTGGCCTTTGATCTGCCCCTCCACGGCGTCGATCTGCGGCAGCCCAACTGGAGAGATCCCGAGCTGGAGTCCCGACTGGCGGCAACGCTCACCTACGGAGACATGCGCTTAGCCCACGTGTTGCGCCAAGCCGGTGCCGAGCGAGCCAGTGCCGTTCTGCTGTTGAGTGCCGACAGCACGATCAACTTTGAGGCGGCCCTGCAGGTAAGGCTCCTCAATCCCACCGCAGAAATCGTGGTGCGTTCCACCAGTCGACTCGCCGATCTGGGCGCCCTGCTGGAGCATCGCCTGCCCGGGGTGGCGGTGGTCGATCCCATCCTTCTGTGTGCTGACGCGATCGCCACCGCCCTAAGACCGGCCTCAGTGCAGGCCAGCGTCGAGGTGGATGGCCAGATTATTCAGCTCCTCGAGGCTCCTGTTCAGGACCTCCGCCAACAGAAAAAGGTCTGGCTTCCCGAGTCCCCCTCCGGATCCCCGCCGGTATGGCTGTCGGCCCGGTCACCGCAGCTCAACTGGGACCCCTTGGCCCCAGGCCAAACCCGCCGCCATCGCGCCCTGGCCTGGCTGCGCAGCAGCATTCAACAACGACGCGCCTGGCTGCGGGCGCGGACGCGGCTCCAGCGCTGGGCCTTCGCCCTGCTGATTCTGCTGGTGCTGGTCGGCGTAAGGAACTTCTCGCAAATGGGGGGATGGAAGCAGGGGGTGTTTGTCACCCTCGCCCTGCTCAAAGGGGAGTACGTCGACCCGGTGAACCTGCTCCTCTCCGACACCACCGGGATGGAGGCGCTCAGCGGTTGGCTGATTGGTGGCACACTCTTCTATTCCCTCGTTGGCACGCTGCTGACCTCGGCGCTGGTGGCCGTGATCCTGGAGCGCTTGCTGCGGGAGCGTTTGGGCGTCGAACGGATCCGGTTGCCCCGGCGGGGCCCTGCGCCGGTGCTGTTGGTGGAGGGATCCGCGCTGGCCCAGCGCATCGCCCAGCGGCTGCGGCGTCAGCAGCAGCTGGTGGTGGTGAGGGTCGGGCCGGGGGGCAGCGATGGCTCAAAGGACAAGGGAATCGTTCAATTCGAACAACTGGAGGAGGCGCTCCAGGCGCTTGAAGGCCGGCCCGTTGCCGCCGTTGGCCTGCTCTCCACCGATCTGCTGGCCAATCTGGAAGCCGCCATGGCGCTGCAACAACGCTGGCCCGAGGCTGGTGTCGCGGTGCTGGCCCATGACTTTGGGGCTGCCGAACCCCTGGGGGAGCTGTTGGGAGGGCTGGCGGTGATTTCCACCGTCGACCTCGTCGCCGATGCGGTGGTGGCGGCCGCCTTTGGGGAGCGGGTGGAGGGGGTGTTGCAACTGCAGGGCTCCCACCTGCTGATCGTGCGCTACCGCCTTGAGGAGCGGGACAATCTCTGCGGTCTGAATATTTGCCGGCTGGAGAATGGCTATGGCGTAACTGGCGTTTCGCTGCGCCGACCCCGCCATCACGAGCCCATTCTTTTGCCGCCGCCGGAGCTGGTGCTGGCCGCCGGAGACCAGTTGGTGGTACTGGCGTCGGCGGCCAGCCTGCGGAGCATCGAATTGGGTCAGCCAGTGCCGCCCCGCTACCGGCTGCGGATCCAATTTCGGGGGGAAGTGTTGCCAGAGCGTCGCTTTCAGGCGCAGCAAAGCTTGGCGCGCTGGATCGGTTGCCTACCAGGGGAGGTGGTCCACCTCCTTGATGGGGAGAGGCATCTCACCCCTCCGGTGGATCGGGAAATCTGTGACTTGCTGCTGGAAGATCTTCGGCGTCAGGGTGTGGACTGCACGCTCAGCTGCTCCAACGCCTGGGAGCCAGCGCCGCCATCCCCCTGACGGCGGTGTGCTGCGACCAGACCTTCGGCAAGGACGAAGCCCGGCTGATCCGGGAGCAGCTGCTGTGCCAGGACAACCGAGAACTGTTGAGCCGCGACTTTGTCACCAAACAGCTGAGTTGAGCCCAGACTCCAGCCGACGGTGACTGGGCCCTGTCCCGATAGCATTCCACCGACGCTCATCCGACACGCATTTGGGAGGGGATTTGCAGCGCAACGCAGGCCCCTTCCCTGGTGCCATTCCTCAGGCGTTTGATAGCAGCCTGCGATGACATGAGCGCATCAATGCCGCCACCAACGCCGCCCACTCCTGCTGCTCATCCGCGCCTCAATCGAAGCCCCCCCTCCCTGGGTTGGCGGCGCTGGTTTCCAGGTCTTGCTGCCCTACGCCATTACAGGCTCGCCTGGCTTCGTCACGACCTCGTGGCTGGCCTCGCCTTGTCGGCGGTGCTGTTGCCCGTGGGCATTGCCTACGCGGTTGCCTCCGGTGTTCCACCCACCTCTGGCCTCTACGCCACGATCGTCGGATTGCTTGCCTATGCCCTGTTCGGCCCCAGCCGGATGCTGGTGTTGGGACCGGACTCCTCGCTCGTCGCCCCCATCCTTGGCATCGTGCTGCCCCTGGCTGCGGGTGACCCCCAGCGCGCCATGGCCTTGGCCGGGATGTTGGCGATTGTCTCCGGCAGCCTCTGCGTTCTGGCTGGAACCGCCCGGCTCGGATTCATCACCGAGCTGCTCTCCAAGCCGATCCGCTACGGCTACATGAATGGCATCGCTTTGACCGTTCTGTTCAGCCAGTTGCCGGCCCTGTTCGGTTTCACGGTCAAGGGCGAGGGACTGCTGCGTGAATCCCAATCCTTCGTTGCAGGGCTCCTGGCCGGCCGGACGAACGGGGTATCGCTGGCCCTGGGCGGTGGCACCTTGCTGCTGATTGGTCTGCTGAGGCACAGGAAGCGAGTCCCAGGCGTCCTCCTGGCTGTCGTGGCCGCCACTGTCATCGTCTCCGCCCTGAATCTTGCAACCGGGTTCGGCGTCACGGTGCTCGGTCCCCTTCCCAGAGGTCTGCCCGCTGGGGCTATTCCTTGGACCGGTACAGCCGACATCGTGCCGGTGTTACTGGGCGGCTTCGCCATCGCCCTTGTGTCGTTTGCGGACACGAGCGTGCTTTCGAGAACCTACGCCGCGCGGCTTGGGGACAGGGTCGACCCCAATCAGGAGATGGTCGGCCTGGGGGCGGCCAACCTGGTCGTCGGTTTGTTTCAGGGCCTGCCGATCAGTGCCAGCGCGTCGCGGACGCCGGTCGCCGAGGCTGCAGGCGCCAAGACCCAGTTGGCCGGTGTCGTCGGAGCGTTCACAGTCGCCGTGCTGCTGCTGGCAGCCCCGAACCTGTTGCGCAATCTACCCATCTCCGCCCTCGCAGCTGTGGTGATTGCCTCAGCGATCGCCCTGATCGAAGTGGCTGATCTGCGAAGAATTTACAGAATGCAGCGCTGGGAGTTTTGGTTGTCGATGGTTTGTCTGGCGGGGGTCGCCGTCTTTGGCGCCATACCTGGTATCGCTCTGGCGATCGCCATTGCTGTGATGGAGTTTCTCTGGGATGGCTGGCGGCCCTACTCTGCAGTCCTTGGCAGGGTTGACGGTGTCAAGGGCTATCACGACATCAGCAGGTACCCGGAGTCCCGCCAGATTCCGGGCCTGCTTCTGTACAGGTGGGATGCACCACTGTTTTTTGCCAATGCCGAATTGTTCCGGGATCGGGTGATGATGGCCGTCGAGTCATCACCAACCCAGGTCAACTGGCTCGTCGTGGGGGCTGAGCCTGTCACCAGCATCGATGTCACCTCGGCCGACACCCTGGATGAACTGGATCACAGCTTGGCAAAGGCAGGAATCAGGCTCTGCATTGCTGAGATGAAAGATCCTGTCAAGGACAAACTCAAGCGCTTTGGACTGTTCTCCCAATTTGGAGAAGATCGATTTTTCGCCACGCTTGGGGAGGCTGTCAACAGTTATCTTAAATCCCACGCCGTTGATTGGCTTGACTGGGAGGATCAAGCCACCATAGACCAGCTAGCCGACGGCCCATAATGGCGACTGAGGACTAGCGGAATTGAGGTAGCTTATTGGCGTCAAAACTCCGCCGCAGCGCCTCGCCGATGCTGAGGCCTACTGGCAGATCACCAGAGAATGCGGTTCCGCTGATTCGCTTGTAAAGCTTTGATTCTACAAGTTGATAGGTGCTGGCTGGAAGGGGAATGTCTCCTGTCTTGCCAACGAATCGCAGGCCATTGCGGACCATGAATGTGGTGAACTTTTGCAGATCAGGCCTGGCGGCGAGGATCTTGTCATTGATGTAGATAAACAGGGGCCGAGAAAGGGGTCGATAGCGGCCTGCTTGAACATTGGCAACGGATGGCATCACGGTGCCCGCTGGCGTGACAATACCAAGGGCCCTCAGCTTGCCTTGGTTAGTCTTATAGTAACTAAGGCCAAAATAGCCAAGGGCATTGGGATTCTGGGCCACGCATTTGACGATAACGTTATCATCTTCGCTGGAGGTGTAGTCTTGCCGCGAATTGTCAGGGCTGCCATTAATGGCTTTGTTGAAATAATCGTAGCTGCCCGAGTCCTTGCCGGGGCCGCAGAGCTTGATCGGCCGGTCGGGCCAGTCGAGGTTCACATCCTTCCAGCGGTCGATCTTTGCCTCGGCCTGGCGCCCCCAAAGCCGTGCTAGTTCCTTGGTGCTGATCTGCTTGGCCCAGGTGTTGGAAGGATGCACCACGATGGTGAGGGCATCGAAGGCAATCGGTAGCTCGATGAAGTTGATTCGATTGCCGGAGCAGGCTTTGAGCTCCTTGCTGTTGATCGGCCTTGAGGCATTGGCGATCTCCAGCTGGCCGGCACAGAAGCGCCTGAATCCATCGCTGGTCCCTGTCTCCTTGAGATCGATTGTTGTGCTATTTCCTGCTGCGCGGAAAGCCCTGACCGCCTCCATCATGATCGGGAACACCGTGCTGGAGCCGCCGACCCGGATGGTGGAACCATTGCTGCCAGCACCTGGAGCAGGAGATTCGGCGCGGGCCAATGGCGAGGTGGCAAGCACGGCGGTGAACGCCGCCGCGATCTTAATCGAGAGCAAGGGGAGTTTCGACAAGCAGGACGATGCCATGGCAACAGGCTCGAGGGTAGGGAAGCGGCGGGAATGGAATTAACCTATCAATCGTAATTGATGGATTTAGGGTCGCTCGCTTTCGTTGTCATAGTTCTTGACCGCGTCAACCTTGAGCCAAAGGCCGAGCTCCATGATCAACGATCAACCAAGGGTTCTTTGATCCGCGGTGCCGAGCCTGCGGTGCTCCGGATCCACCAAGGCTCCGACGCCAACGCAGTTGAACCTGTCCAGAAACAACACCGTAGAGCTTGTCTCCGACGTCGCCTTGCCGGAAGATCACATCTCCTTGATTAATGCGGCAGGGAGCTCGCTCGCCGGCCAGGGCTGCGAGGGTCGACAGCTCAAGATTTCCGCTGGGTTTCATGGCGACACATGACGGGAGGTTGCAGATCAAAACGCCAGGCGTTGGTGGCATGATTCAGCGCCGCTGTTGTCAATGGCCCTTGCCCAGAGCCTGATGCTCCCCAATCCATCCTGCAGCAACCAGGGTTAAGAGGGCGCTAAGGCGGACTGGTTGGCGTCACCGGAGCGTGCCAGCCCGTACACAGCGGGAAACCCCGATGTCATGTAAGGGGTACAGGCCGCCCATGGTCGTGGTGCCTTGGTCGTCACCGTGGACAGGACTGGCACAGCTGGCCCGAGTTTGCCTGCAACGGGGCCGGCGATCGGGGAGCGCCGGCACGGAGGCGAGGCCCATGGGTCGCAGCGCACCGATCAAATCAATCTTTGTTGATCTATTGTTGGTTGCAGGCCGGCGCTTCCCGTTCCATGAAAATCGGCATCAACGGCTTCGGGCGCATCGGCCGCCTCGTCTTCCGTGCCCTGTGGGGCCGACCCGGCATCGAACTGGTGCATGTCAACGATCCGGCCGGGGATGCCCACGCCGCCGCCCACCTGCTGGTTTTCGATTCGGTGCATGGCCGCTGGCAGCAGGACGTTCAAGCGAAGACGGACTTGTCGGCAACCAGCCAGGGCTTCGTCGTGGGCACCACCTCGGTGAGCTATAGCCAGGAGAAGGAGCCCACCGCCGTGCCCTGGCGCCAGGCCGGCGTGGAGCTGGTGCTCGAATGCAGCGGCAAGTTCAAGACACCGCAAACCCTCCAGCCCTACTTCGATCAGGTGGGCCTCAACCGCGTCGTGGTGGCCTGCCCCGTGAAGGGAGAGATCGCCGGCGCGGAGGCCCTGAACATCGTGTTCGGCATCAACCACCACCTCTATGACCCCAACCAGCACCGGCTGGTGACGGCGGCCTCCTGCACCACCAACTGCCTGGCGCCGGTGGTGAAGGTGGTGCACGAGAGCTTCGGCATCGCCCACGGTTCGATCACCACCCTGCACGATGTGACCAACACCCAGGTGGTGGTGGATGGCTTCAAGAGCGACCTGCGCCGGGCCCGCTCCGCCGGCCAGAGCCTGATCCCCACCACCACCGGATCGGCCAAGGCAATCGGCATGATCTTCCCGGAACTGGCGGGCAAGCTCAATGGCCATGGCGTGCGGGTGCCCCTGCTGAATGGCTCGCTCACCGATGCGGTGTTCGAGCTCAAGCGCAGCGTCACGGTGGAGGAGGTGAACAGGGCCTTTGAGGAGGCCGCCCATGGCCCGCTGCAGGGGATCCTCGGCTATGAAACCCGGCCGCTGGTGTCGGTGGATTATGTCAACGATTCCCGCAGCGCCATCATCGATGGCCTCTCGACGCTGGTGGTGAACGGCACCCAGCTCAAGGTGTATGCCTGGTACGACAACGAATGGGGCTACAGCTCGCGGATGGCGGATCTGGTCAGCCATGTGGCCGTCCTCGATGGGCACTGAGGCAAAGCCATGAGCAGCGAACTCAGGTTGTCTGCCCTGCAGCAGTACATGGTCGTGACGGCCAACTACTGGGCCTTCACCCTCACCGATGGGGCGCTGCGCATGCTCGTGGTGTTCCACTTCCATGAACTCGGCTACAGCACGCTCGAGATCGCGCTGCTGTTCCTCTTTTATGAATTCTTCGGGGTGCTCACCAACCTCTATGGCGGCTGGCTTGGCGGGCGCTTCGGGTTACGACTCACCCTCTGGACGGGCACGTTGCTGCAGGTGGCGGCCCTGCTGATGTTGATCCCGGTAGCCGACAGCTGGCCGAAGTGGTGGAGCGTCGCCTACGTGATGGTGGCCCAGGCGATCAGCGGCATCGCCAAGGACCTCAACAAAATGAGTGCCAAAAGCGCCATCAAAACGGTGGTGCCCGAAACGCCGGACGATCACAACAAGGGCGAGCAGCAGTTGTTCCGCTGGGTGGCGATCCTCACCGGCTCCAAGAACGCCCTCAAGGGGGTGGGCTTCTTCCTGGGTGGCGTGCTGCTGACCACGATCGGCTTCAACGCGGCTGTGGCGGCGATGGCCGCAGGCCTGCTGCTGGCCTTTTTCGGCACCCTCGTTTTGCCGGCGGACATGGGCCGCATGAAGCAAAAACCTGGCTTCAGCGCCCTGTTCGCCAAGAGCCGCGGCATCAATGTGCTTTCGCTAGCGCGCTGCTTTCTGTTCGGCGCCCGCGATGTCTGGTTTGTGGTGGCGTTGCCGGTGTTTCTCGAGGCCGCCTTGGGCTGGAGGTTCTGGGAGGTGGGCGGTTTCATGGGCCTGTGGGTGATCGGCTACGGGATCGTGCAGGGCTCTGCGCCGGCCCTGCGGCGAGCCTGGGGACAGGGCGCCCCTCCCGGCGTGGCGGCGGTGCAGTTTTGGAGCGCCGTACTCACCGCCATCCCGGCCCTGATCGCCATCGCCCTCTGGCGCCAGGTGGGCCAGAGCGGCCTGGCCGTGGTGGCAGGCCTGGCGGTGTTCGGCGTGGTGTTCGCCATGAATTCCTCGATCCACAGCTACATGATCCTGGCCTATTCCGATGCCGAAGCCGTGAGCCTCAATGTGGGCTTCTATTACATGGCCAACGCCGCCGGCCGGCTGGTGGGAACCCTGCTGTCCGGGGCGATGTTCCTGCTGGGCGGGATGCAGGCCTGTCTGTGGACCTCCACCGCCCTGGTGGCTGCGGCCTTTCTGGTCAGCACCCGCTTGCCCACGCCGCCGCGCCAGCTAAAGCCCGCCTGCTGAAGGCCCCAGCCATCCCTATGGCTCACTCCACCCCAAGGGGACCTGGAACATTGGAACGGCGGCGGCGGCAGCGCTCCGAGCAGTAGCGCACCTCCTCCCAGACGTCCTTCCATTTCTTGCGCCATTGAAACGGACGCCCACAGACCGGGCAGACCTTGGTGGCGCGCTCTGGGTGATCGGCCATCGGGATTCGGGGATGGAGCGGCTCCTGGAGCCCAGCTTGATGCAAGGGGGCGCGGCACCTGCAGGCCTTCGACGAGCCCCGCCTTGATCGAGGCCCCGCCCCGCCCGCTTTTGGCGAGTGCAGCTCGGCGAGCACCTCGGCATGGGAGTTTGCATGGTTGGATCGCTCCTCGGGATCGCGCCTCGGGATCGGTGGAGAGGGTGTCCGGTTCAACCACGGTTCCGTCCCCAGGGGGCTGCTGCTCCCCATCGGGCTGGCCCGGCTGGGCAAGCAGGCGGTGGAGCCGGCGTCATGGCGGTGCAGCTCAATGGCAGCGGCGCGGAGTCGCTGCCGCGCCGGGAGTTGTAAGCATCGGGCTTGGCCAGCCATCCAGCAGCAAGCTCAAGAATCTTCCAACCGCTAATCCAGACATAAAAATAATCTCGCTAACCACCGCTGGGCGCATCAACGGGCCGCCGCGTATGGCACCTAGCAGCCAAAGAACGATGGTTGCAAGGTAGAGCCCCATGATGGCCCTGAAGATATGAAGCAGGTCTCCTGAAATGGGATCAATTTCCAAGAATAGAGGCAGGATTCGATTGGGGTCGATCCCATAGCTCAAGGCAATGGGCAGCAATCCAGCTGCGGAAAAAAGCAGGTAAAAGCGACTCGATGTCACGGTTTAGTGGAAAGGGCTTTCAGGCGAAGCTAAAATAGCGGTTCCTCCATAACAAAGCGCCGCTGCGGCAGCCCGGCTAGGGGCCCTTAGGGTCAGGCGAGCTGTTCGTTGGGGCGCCGCAGGCTAGGTGCGGCACCCGTTCAATCCGCCTGGCAGCCGATCACTTCGGCAGCAGTACGGTATCAATCACGTGGATCGTGCCGTTGGTGGCTGCGATGTCGGCCTTGACGACGGTGGCGCCGTTGATCAACACCTTGCCGCCTACGACCTTGATCGTGACCGATTCACCGTTCAATGTCTTGGCGCTCGAGAGCTTGATGACATCGGCGGCTTTCACATTTCCAGCCACGACGTGATAGGTAAGAATCGCCGTTAGCTTCTGCTTGTTCGCAGGCTTCAGCAGCGACTCCACCGTGCCAGCCGGCAGCTTCGCGAAGGCCTGATCGGTGGGGGCAAAAACGGTGAATGGGCCTTTCCCCTTCAGGGTTCCGACCAGCCCGGCCGCCTCGAGCGCAGCCGTGAGCGTCTTGAAGCTGCCCGCAGCAACAGCCGTGTCGACGATGTCCTTAGAGGGCATTGTGGTACCCCCCGCGAAAGCGCTTGTGGAAGCCAACAGGCTCAGCGATAGGGCAGCGACGCCTGCGCGCAGCGAGCGATTGAGAGTTAGCATTGGGAGTGATGAAGAACTTGGGATTATTTAAGCCCAATTGAGTATAGGCGTTCCGCGTGGGTGACGGTGCCTGCGCGGAGCACGTTGCCGGCGAATTCAATGCGTTGCATCCCTGGGACGAGGGTTCTGGTTGCGTCTGGCCAGGGCGGCGGCAACCGTTCCGTCGCGGGCAGCACGGCTGCGCAGGCAAAGGCCCACACCCCAGTCCCGGGTTGTGTTGCCCGCAAAGGCTCTGCTGACCTGCTGCCCCTCAGCTGGCTTGGCGCACTCGCTTGACGGCAAGGCCGGCCTCGGTGGCGCTGACGGCCGCCAGGGCCAGCAGGCCGATCAAGCCCACCAGCTGGTTCTGCGCCTCGGTTGCGGAATCGGCGTTTTGAGCCAGCACGGCGCCCGCCACGAACCAGGCGGTGGCCAGGGCTGAGGTGATCCAGTACGCCTTCCAGCGGCGCTGATACAGATAGCCGGCCCCCAGGCCGGGGATCACGTTCAAGAGCACCGCCACCCAAGCGGCGGAAGCGGCGAGGATCTGCTCACGGGTTGGCGTCATGACCAGGGGCTGCGGCCCTGCACTCTGGCGACCGGAAGCTGACAACGGTGCCTTGGCGCGCTCAGGAAGTCATTCCTGGGCGAGATCCAGACGAGCTAAGCGCTTCAACCCACCGGATGGCTTGCAGCCTGGCCTTGGATTGGTGAGGCACCGGAGGCGACTTTGAAGTTTCACCGTGTGCGCTCCGCAGCCTTCAACCCTTGGAATCCGATCACCATGACCAGTGAACCGATCCGCTTCAGCGATGGGGCCGGCTACGACCGCTTCATGGGGGTCTGGAGCCGCCTCGCCGGCCAGGACTTTCTCGACTGGATCGGCCCAAGCCAAGGCCAGCGCTGGCTGGATGTGGGCTGTGGCAATGGTGCCTTCACGCAATTGATCGCTGAGCAATGCGAACCGCTCAGGCTGGTGGGCATCGACCCTTCGGAGGCCCAACTCGCCTATGCCCGGCAGCAGCCACTGCTGCAGAGCGTGGACTTTGTGAATGCTGACGCCATGGCCCTGCCCTTCCCCGACGACGCGTTTGATCTTGCGGTGATGCCGTTGGTGATCTTCTTCGTGCCGGAACCGGCGCAAGGTGTGGCCGAAATGGCTCGTGTTGTGGCGCCGGGTGGAACCGTGGCCGCCTACGCCTGGGATCTCGAGGGTGGGGGCTTCCCTTATCAGAGCGTGAATGAAACCCTGGGCGCCGTCGGCAGGGCCGTCCCCATGCCACCCAGTGCGGGGGCCTCCCGCCTTGATGGGTTGCGCGATCTTTGGACCAGCGCCGGCCTGGGCGACATTCACACCAGAGTGATCACGGTGGAACGCACTTACACCGACTTCGACGACCTCTGGGCCACCGTCCTCGGGGGGCCGAGCGCCGGTCAGGCCCTCGCGGTCATGGGCGAGGCGGACGTCACCCGATTCCGTGAGCTGTTGCGCGACCGCCTGCAACCAGCCGGCAGCGGCTCGATCACCCTGGCAGGGCGGGCCCATGCCATCCGGGGCACGCGAGACCCACGGGGTGGAGCACGCCGAAGCCGATCGAGCCCAGGGTCTGCACGCTGAAGAAGAACGCCTCCGCGAAGCTGGCCCGAGGCCCGGCGCCGCCGCCGATCCCGGCGGGATCAAGCCGATAGAGAGCGGCAAACAGCAGGTTGATCGCCAGGTAGAGGCCGGCGATCAGTGCCAGCAAGGCCGGCCAGGGAATCGCCAGTGCGAACACGTAAGGCTCGCGCCAGTGCCGCCACACGGGCCGCTGTCGCCCGGCCAAGATCCCGCGATCCCAGCGCAACTCCTGGTGGGAGGGACGGGGCATCCGGACAGGGCGCACTCTGGCAATCTACGGGCGCCATGCTTTCGGGCGCATGAAGACGCATGGCGTTTTCATGGCCGATCGGCGGATTCGATCCTGCTGGTCGTGCTCGCTGATCGTGCTTGCTGATGGTGGCGTTGGCGGTGTCGTCGGCGCGAGCTCAACCAGCCGCCAGGCTCTGCAGCTGTGCCTCCAGGCGCTGCCGGAGCCGGTTCTGCACCAGGTTGCAGAGATCATCGACGAGATCGTTGTCGGCGCTCCAGATGGTGCGCACGCCATCGCGCTCGCAGCTGACCAGACCAGCCCGCTGCAGCTGGCCCAGCTGGCGGCTGATGTGGGACTGGGAGAACCCGGTGGCCTCGATCAAGCCGGCGACATCCATGGAGCCGCTGTGCTTGAGCTGACAGAGCAGCTGCAGGCGCGCCGGTTCGCTGAGCAGCCGGAAGAACTGGCTGTATTCCTCCAGCAGCTGCGGACTGGGCATCGAACCTGCGGCACCCATGCTGAATGGTGTATGACGATGAAAGCATTATGCGTTCTCTGCGCCATTGACGGAACGCGCCAGGCGCAGGCGGGCGCGGGCGGGCTGTCGAAGCGGGCAGGACCCGCCGCTTACTATCTCGCCGGTATGCGCATACACTCATAAAAGCTGTTCAGGCACGTTGATGGTCGCCGCCTCCGCTTCCCCTCTGTTGCAGGCGGCCGCCGCTGGCGGCGCCCTGCTCTTCCGCCAGCTGTTCGACGCCCCCACCGGCACCTTCACCGACCTGCTCGCAGCTAGTGCCCTCCGGCGAGGGGTTTGAGGGGCCCGACGGCCGCATTGCCGGCAGCCAATCGATTCCCCTGCCGCAGCTGGAAGCCCGCAGTGGCGAGATCCCCACGGGCAAAGCCGCGGTGGTGGTCTGCCATTCCGGCAGCCGCTCGGCGCTCGCCACCCAGCAGCTGCTCAAGGCCGGCCGCGATCCGGTGGCCAACCTGCGCGGCGGCCTCAGCCGCTGGGGCGACGAGGGCTATCCGCTCGAGAGCGCGACCGCCAGCTGAATCAACGCCCAGCCAACGCCATTTCCTTCCTTTCTCACCATGGCCAACAGCTCCCTGAATCGTCCCAGCCTCCCCAGCACGAGCACCACCAGTCCTGAATGCATCAGCGCCCAGGACCTGGCCGACCAGCTCGAAAGCAAGCGCGTCACCGTGATCGACGTGCGTGAACCGATGGAATACGCCTCCGGCCACATCGCCGGCAGTCTCAACGTGCCCCTGGCGCGCCTGCAGCAGGCCGACCTGCCCCAGGGCCCGCTGGTGCTCGTCTGCCAGAGCGGCAACCGCAGCGCCAAGGGGGTGCAGACCCTGCTGCGGCAGAGCCATCCCCACCCCATCACCGATCTAGAGGGCGGGATTCCCAGTTGGCAGCAGGCCGGCCTGCCGGTGCGCCGCCTCGCCAACGCCCCGCTGCCCCTGATGCGCCAGGTGCAGATCGCCGCCGGTTCGCTGGTGCTGCTCGGCCTGATCCTCAGCAACCTCGTGGCACCGGCCTGGATCCTGCTCAGCTGGTTCGTGGGAGCCGGTCTGGTGTTCGCGGGTGTGAGCGGCTTCTGCGGCATGGCCCGGCTGCTGGCGCTGATGCCCTGGAACCGGGTGAACCGCTGATGGAACCCGCAACCCTGGTCCTGCTCAGCGCTGGCGGTGGGCTAATCGGTTTCCTGCTATCGGTGCTCGGCGCCGGCGGCTCGATCCTGTTGCTGCCCCTGCTGGTGACGGGTGCCGGCCTCAGTACACGGGAAGCCGTGCCCCTGTCGCTGTTGGTGGTGATGCTGCTGGCCCTGGGCAACCTGGGCCCCTATCTGCGGCGGGGCCAGTTCGCGGTGATTCCCGCCATCATCCTGGGGATGCCGGCTCTAGCGGGCAGCTGGATCGGTGGCAGCTGGGTGAGGGCCGGCTACCTGAGTGAACCCGTGGAGCTGGGAGTGTTCGCCGCGGCGGCCTTGGTCGCCTCCTGGTTGCTCACCCGTCGCAGCGCCAGCCATGCCGCACCGAGGCTGGTCCCGATCGGTACTCGCCCTGGCTCGATCTTGCCGCTGGCGATCCAGGGGGTGCTGGTGGGATTGCTCACCGGCATCGCCGGCGTGGGTGGTGGCTTTGCGATCGTGCCGGCTCTGGTGCTGTTGGCGGGGCTTCCGATGCAGTTGGCCTGTGGCACCAGCCTGCTGCTGATCGTCGTCAATGCCCTGGTGGCCTTGGCAGCTCTGGGCCACTGGCCGCAGCAGAGCCTGCCCCTGATGCTGCCCTTGCTTCTGGGCGGGGCTGTGGGCGCCGCGGTAGGGCAACGGATGGCGCCCCGCCTGAGTGATCGGCGCCTGCGCCAGGGCTTTGCCGCCCTGCTGATCGGCTCGGCCCTGTTGTCGGGATCTGAAGCCCTCAAGCGCCAGTTCGATCTGCAGACCGGTGGCAACAGTCAGGGCAACAGCACCCGCCAGGCTTGGCGCCCGGTTGAGGGTGGCCACGACCTCAAGGCAACCAGCTCGGTGCGGCAGTTGCGGCCCTTCCCCATCACGAGCCGCCGTATCGCCTCACGGTCCTGAATCACCGGGCAGAAGGCTTCCGGCCGCCTTGGCCGTTCTGCCCCCGTTGGTCCGTTCCGTCAGTTTGCACGTTGCGTCAGTTTGCTCGTTGCGTCGTTCCGTTCTGTCCTCCGGTTTCTGACCGCGTCGTTCACCCCATGACCTCACGCACCTTCCAGTTCCGGCTGCGCAGCAGCCATGCAGGCCCCGACCTCACCAGCCAGTCCGTCGAGCTGGAGCGACTGAGCGAGGAGGGGGACTGGCAGCCCCAGAACCCCAGCCTCAACACACCGCCGTTCCGTCTCCATCTGATCGCTCTGCTGCTGTGCCTGCACGTCCATCTGGTCAGCGAGGCCCGCGAACGGCAGATCCCCCTGCGGCAGGTAGTGGCTGATCTGAGCGTGACCGTCTCCAACAGCTGGGATCTGGAGGCCGTGGTGGCCGCTTTCCAGCTGAGCCTGGATCCAGGCGCCCCGCCCGAGGCATGGGCTCGCGCTTCTGAGGAAGCGATCAATGCCATGCGGGAGCGGATGCAGAACAGCCCGGTGCCCCGCAATCGGCCTGCAGCCGTGCCGATGACCCTGAACATCGCTCTGCAGAACTGAGACAACGGAGCCAATCACCCCTCCAGCCGCTGCAGCGGTGGCTGAGGTGCTCGCCCTGGGCGATCAGGCCCTGGCGCAGGTGGCAGCTGAGCAGGGGGATGCGGCTGGGGCCGGGTAACGGCACCACCTTGATCGAAGGCGTCGGCCGCATCCGCGGCCACCATCCACCGCCTGGTTCGGTGAGAAGCAACAGGAGCGCAGTGGGGCCGTGGTGATTGTCACCCCAACGGGAATGCCCCCCTGCAGTAACGAACGTCGTCCCACAGATCACAATGGGCTGCAACTTCCCAATAAAAAACCCCCTCTTTCAAGGGGGCTATGTTCTGGACTAGCTGGTTGAAGGCTGTAAGCCCAACTCAGTTGATCAACCGATCGCCGGAGCGGTCAGCGCCACGGGGGTGGCGGTGGCAGCAGCCAGGTCGAGGGGGAAGTTGTGGGCATTGCGCTCGTGCATCACTTCCATGCCGAGGCCGGCACGGTTGAGCACGTCGGCCCAGGTGTTGATCACGCGGCCTTGGCCATCGAGGATCGACTGGTTGAAGTTGAAACCGTTCAGGTTGAAGGCCATGGTGCTGACGCCCAGGGCGGTGAACCAGATGCCCACGACCGGCCAGGCGGCCAGGAAGAAGTGCAGCGAGCGGCTGTTGTTGAACGAGGCGTATTGGAAGATCAGGCG
>CAIOGZ010000049.1 GCA_903858015.1 uncultured cyanobacterium | reverse complement strand
TGCTGTGAGCGAAATCCGTGGAAAATCTGCTCATTGTCGTCTCACTGAGGAGAATGAGATTAGATTCTTTGGATAAAGCCGTCTTGATCAGAGGTTCCCTAAGTTCTTTTTTCACTGCCCAGATTAATGTTGAATTGACCCCGCATGATTCGAGCCGTGCATTGGCCTAGAACCATAGGTTGATTAAAATTCTGAATTTGTATGATATTGCATTTTTAACCATCGTGATGCCATCAAAGTATATCTTTGCTGGCAGGCTTAAGCTTTTGCTGCTTGGTTCCTCTGTGCTTGCTCCCGTGGTTCTTGAGGATATTTCAATCCCTGTCTCAGCCCTTTTATCTTTCAACTCTTGAGTATTTTGCTATGCCTGCCCTAGCTCCTTATTGACGTGGCCCTGGGGCTCGGATGGTACGTGCCAATTGCCACCCTGTTGTCACCTCCATGATTTCCGATCTCTCCGCCGTCTCATCGCCATCACTTCCCTATTCCTGCGCTAGATCTGGGTTTGATCATTGATCTGGCCGCCCCATAAGTGGCCCTTGGTTCGCAGCCAACCCGGCCCCACCTCGCCGCCCTTAACCAACCCTTAACCATGACGCTTGCTCTACAGCTAGTGTTCAAGTCCGTGGTTCAGTAAGGTCTATGCCCCCCTCCATAGATCGTGGTCAATCCGGTAAGCATCGCCTCGGCTTGAATCGATCCTTCAGGCCGTGGCTGATCTTCTTGCTGGGCTTGCTTACCGTGGCGCTGTTGGTTGGTCCTGGTCGGGGATGGTTGCCGCGGCAGGGTTCCACGGCTCCCCACCACGATCATCCGAGGCCCAATCAGCCCGCGATTGCGAGCCGTTTCGACCCTTACATCCCCCAGCAACCCGTTAAGCGTGCGGCAGCGGCCAATCCTGCTAAAACGGTTGACCTCGGTCTTCATGTTGAAAATGTCTATCAGTTGTCGCTGAAAGATAAGACCTTCTGGGCTGAGGGCTGGTACTGGTTGAAATGGCCAAAGGCCGTGAATGACATTATTGTGAAACACAAGATTCCCTTGGATGGTATTGTTGAATTCACTAATCAGATCGAGGCGGGTTCGTTCAACATTCAGCAAGAGCAGGCGGATTCCGTTTTGCAGCCCGATGGCACTTACTATCAATTGCTTCGCTTCTCCGGCAAGTTTTACATCGATGATCTTGATCTCGCTGCTTTTCCTTTTCAAAGACTTGCCTTGCCGATCACCATGGAGCTAAAGCCTGATGAGCTCTCTTGTTATGCCAACAGCCCCTATGGCTGCATTTCGCTTAAGGATGACAGCGACTTGCGAGGATCTGTGATTGGCGAGTACGCAACAATTAATGGCTATGATGTCAAAGGTGCATACATTAAACAATATAGCCATCAATATAATACAACTTTCGGTACGCCCGGGGCTTCTGCTTTCGATTCGATTGACACCAGCCTGGTCTATGGCACTAGCTGGACCACGGCCTTTTGGCAGTACATCTTCCCCCTGCTTGTTTTGGTTGGGCTGTTGTTGATCGCTCCCTCCTTGCCGGGCTCGCTCGGCGATGTGCGCTTGGCCATTCCGACCACGATCATGCTCACCTTGATTTTCCTGCAACTGGGCTACCGCGCCGAACTGCCGGCCCTGTCCTACGTTACCTATCTTGATTGGTTGTATATTTATGCCTATATCATTTCGATCGTCACGTTTGTTCTGTTCTGTTGGGGAATCAATGCTTTTGCTAAGGCCTCCGATGATGGTGGTGAGGCCGATTCCCTGCGGGCCATCAACCGCGTTGATCTGCTCAGCCAGGTTTGCGGCGGCGTTGGGCTGCTGCTGCTGTTGAGTATCTCCCTATTCCTGCGCGGTTGATTGGCTTGGTACAGATTGACTTGGTACAGATTCGCTTCAAGCCCATTGGCTAGGTTCTGCTCAGCTCTCCTTGGGTTTATTCGCAGCATCAAGGGGTTGGGCTCCAGCCCCTACCTCCGCCTGGCGCCACACCGCCAGGCCACCCGAGCGGCCCCGGGCCGCCAGCCAGTGGCGGCCGGGTTCGATCGCGATCAGGGCGAAAAAGGGTTGCCGCCGCCGATCGGGGGCGGGCAAATTCTTCTCCAGCAGCACCCGCCGGCCAGCGCGGATCTGCAGCCGATCAAACTGAAACAGCAGCAGGGGCCGTTTGCCCTGCAGCCAACCCGGGCCGCTGAAGCGCAGTTCCAAAGGGCCAAGCCTTACGGCGTTGCTCAGCCAGAGCTTGGCGGCTTCACCATTGTGGTGGGCTTCGATCCGCAGGCTGGCCGCCAGCCCCTTGAGCACCAGCTCCACTAGGGGCGAGGGCTGGGGTGAGGCCTGGGGCGAGGTCTGGCGCCGGCCCCGCGGCCAGACCCGCGCGAAGGCCCAAGTGCCCAAGAGGTTGGCGGCGACGATGCCGCTGCCTTCGCGGCGCGCCTTCAGCTCCTGTTCCAGCAGCATGGCGCCGCTGGGCAGGGTCGTTGGCATCGGCAGGGGGGGCGGGCTGGGGGTATCGGTCGGTTCGGCCACAGCGCTTGCGCCGAGGGCGCCATTCCTGGCTGCCATTCCAGCAGGCCAGGCCCCGCCCCAGCTTGGGCGAGGATCGAGCCAGATCCCACCCCGATCCCCTTCTCCCCGGGTTTGGACCTTGCTTGGCTAGCGCCGATGCCCCCCCTGCCGCCGTCCCAATCGCTCAACGATGTTGCGCCCGGCAACCGCGTGCGGATCGTCTGCCTGCCCAGCCATGCCGATCTGCGCGAGCGGCTGCAGGCGATGGGCATCCGGCCGGGCGTTGAGTTGCTGGTGCTGCGGCGCGGCCGGCCCGGGGGCATCCTGCACCTGGCCCACGGGCTGCTGGAGTTCATGCTGCGACGGGACCATGCCGCTGAAATCGAGGTGATGGCAGCGGATCTGCCCACCACCACCACAACAACCATCGCTGGCACCAACGCCGCCGCTCAACCCCCGGCCAACCCGACCAACCTCCCCCCCTGAAACACCAGCCAGGCGGCGATCCAGGCGAGGCTCAGCGACCAGAGCACCGATCGCAGCGCAAACATGCGGCTCTTGGCCTCCTTGATCTGCACCGCCACGGTGGAGAGGCAGGGGGTGTAGAGCAGGGTGAAGGTCATGAAGCTGAGCGCCTGCAGCGGCGTGATCGAGGCCTGCATCGCCGCCCCCAACCCCGCCTCACTGGTGTGGTGGATCACCGCCATCGCCCCGAGCAGGATTTCCTTGGCGATGAAGCCGAAGAACAGGGCCACGGTGAGATCGGGGGTCATGCCGATCGGCGCCAGCAGCGGATCAAACAGGCTGCCGATTCGGTGCGCAAAGCTGGCGTTGGCTCCGGCCACCGCCTGGGGCGGCAGGTTGGTGAGCAGCCACACCAGGGCGGCGCCGCCGACGATGAAGCCGCGGGTGGTGACCATGAAGTTGGTCATCTCGCGCCAGGCCCGCCGCAGCATCGTCTGCAGGCTGGGCCGCCGGTAGGGGGGCAACTCCAGCACAAAGGCTTCTTGGTTGGGGTAGGCGCGCTTGAAGATCAAGGCGGTGAGCAGCGCCGCCCCAAAACTGATCACATAGAAGCCGAACACCACCAGCCCTGGCACCCACCACGGTTTCGGGAAAAACACCGAGGCCAGAAACACAAACACCGTCAGGCGTGCCTGGCAGAGGGCAAAGGGAATGATCAACATCGCCAGCAGCCGCATGCCCCGGTCGCGGATCACGCGGGTGCCCATGATCGCCGGCACATTGCAACCAAACCCCATCATCTGCAACACAAAGGCGCGGCCATCGAGCCCCAGCCATTGCATCAAGCCATCCATCAAAAAGGCCGCTCGCGGTAGGTAGCCGGAATCTTCGACGATGGCGAGCACTAAATAGAAGAGGAAGATGATCGGCAAAAAACTCATCACCGTGCTCACCCCGAGCCAGAGCCCATCGACCAGGAAGCTGCGCAGCAGTTCGGGGCAATGGAGGCCCTGCAGCAGCGGCAGGAGCAGGCGGTCCCGCAGGGCGTCGAACAGGTGGCCGCAGAGCTCCTGCAGCGGTGCCCCCAGGGCATAGATCGTCTGGAACATCAACAGCACGATCGCCAGGAACAGCAGCGGCCCCCCCAGGGGGTGCAGCAGCAGGCGATCGAGGCGGCGGCTGCGCAGCTGGGGCGGCTGCGCGGGCTGCACCACGAAGCGCTCCACCAGCTGGCTGCGGCGCTGTTCGAGCGCCTGATCGCGGCTGATCAGGTCCGCTGGCTGGGCTGCAGTCGGCAGGGCCGCAGCCTGGCTCGCGGCTTGGGGCGCCGGGCTCCCCTGCTGCAGCGCCGCCAACAGGGCCGCCAAGCCCTGGTTGTGGCGGGCGCTCACCGGCAGCACCGGGATGCCCAGGGCGGCGGCCAGGCCGCGGTGGTCGATCCGCACCCCGAAGCGGCGGGCCTCATCGCTCATGTTCAGGGCCAGCAGCAGCGGCCGGCCGAGCGCATGCAGCTGCAACACCAGCCGCAGCTGGCTGGCCACCTGGGTGGCGTTCACCACCACCAGGAGCAGGTCGGGCGGGCTATCGCGCAGGAACCGTTGCACGATCGCCTCATCTTCACTGCGGCCGCTGAGGTCATGGATGCCAGGTAGGTCGATCAGCTCGTAGCTGCGGCCATCGCTGCCGGCCGGCAGCCGGCCCCGCAGCAGCTCAACGGTGAGGCCAGGCCAATTGGCGATCTGGGCATGGCCGCCCGTGAGCCGGTTGAACAGGGTGGATTTGCCGGTGTTGGGCATGCCCAGCAGCGCCACCACCACCGAGCCGGGCGGCGCCGGGGCCTGGGCTGGGGTGCTGTGGCAGAGCAGGCCGGCGGGGGTGGGACCGGCCGCTGGGGGCGACGCGGCGGCGGGAGGACCTGCGGCGCGAGGGTCTGCGGCGCGAGGTCCGGTCATCGCCTGGGCCCGTGGCGGTTTGGCTTCATCACGGCGGCTGCACAAGCGCTCCGCTCTGATCATCCTCCCCGGACCTTCCCAAACTGGGGCCATGGCCGCTCCCCAGTCCTCAAGCCGGTCGGTTGGCCCCCATCGCTCCGGCGGCTCGCATAGCTCCGGCGGCCCGCTGCGCTTCAGCGGCAGCATCGACCACGGCCTGCGATTGCGCAGCCTCTGGACCGCTTATTTGCTGGCGATGTTGTTCCACGTGGATCTGGGCCTGATGCCCCTGTTCCACGGCCTGTCGCCAGTGATCGAGAGCCAGGTGCCGGCGGCGCGGCTGGGCGGGTTGTTCTGGGCGATGTTGCTTTACTTTTTGATTCCGCTGGGGTCGATTGTGGCGATCGCCTGGGCTGCCAGCGACCCCTACCGCTCCGGCCGCTGGCTCGGCTGGCGGCGCGGCCACTTCTGGTTGAGCGTGCTCTACACCTTCACCAACATTCCCCACCTGATCGCCGATATTATGGTGCCCGATTCCCGAGGCGACCAGGTGGCCCTGATGGCGGTGTTGGTGGTGATCGGCCTGCTGATCAACCGCGAAGCCTGGGCCTGGTGGCGCCAAGCGGGCCAGTGAAGCCAGCCCAACCGATCCTGGTGCTGGGCGGCTTCCTGATCAGCGACCAGGCCTATGCCCCCCTGGTGGCTTGTCTGGAGCGGCTCAGCGGCCAGCCGGTGGTGTTGATCCCGGTGAGCAAGCTCGATTGGCTGCTGACGCTGGCCCCGTTCGGCTGGGCCCGGCTGCTGGATCGGGTCGCCGCCGCCGCCGCTGAGCTCGCCGCCCGTTCCGCCAGCGGCCGCATCACCTTGGTGGGCCACAGCTCCGGCGGCATCCTGCTGCGCCTGTTCCTGGCCGAGGCGCCGTTTGAAGGCCGCAGCTACGGCGGCCGGGCCCTGGCCAACACCTTGGTGATGCTCGGCAGCCCCCACACGGCGCTGAAGGCCACGGCGATGCGGGCCCGGGTGGCGCGGCAGCTGCCGGGGGCCTTCTTTGCCGGGGCCGAATCCGACCCGGTGCGTTACGTGGCGGTGGCCGGGGCGATCGAGCTGGAAGAGGCGGCGGGGCAGGCCAGTGCCACGGCCCGGCGCCTGGCCCCCACCGCCTACCGCAACAGCAGCGGCAATTCTCAAGATCGGGGCGATGGCCTGGTGCCGCTGAGCTCCGCGCTGCTGGCCGGCGCCGAGGCGGTGGTGCTGGAGGGGGTAGCCCACGGCGGCGCCTTTGGCCCGGTTTGGTATGGCACCCCGGCGGTGGTGGAGCGCTGGTGGAAAGCAGTGAGGGCCGCCTAGCCTGGGGCCATGGACCGGGCCCAGTTCCACCTTTCGATCCCCGCCGCCGACCTCGACGCCACCCAGCGCTGGTATGGCGAGGGCCTCGGCTGCAGCATCGGCCGCCGCAGCCCCCACGCGCTGATCCTGGATCTCGGCGGCCACCAACTGGTGGCGCAGCGTACCGATCCGGCCAGCCTCGGCCCCGAGCAGCGCGGCATCTACCCGCGCCATTTCGGGCTTGTTTTCCCCGAGTTGGCCGCTTGGCAGGGGCTGCTGGAGCGGGCCCAGGCGGCGGGCCTGCGCTTTGGCGGCGAGCCCCGGATCCGTTTTGCTGGCGAACTGCTGGAGCACCACACGTTTTTCCTGATCGATCCGGCCGGCAATTGGCTGGAGTTCAAGCACTACCGCCATGCTGAAGCGGTGCTCGCTGGCCAAGCGTTTAACCAGGTGGGTGATCCGCGCTAGGGGTGAGGGCAAGTTGCGTGGCATTGGATCGCGGATGCTGCCAACTCCTGGCCGCAGTGGGTGATGCGTCAAGCCGATAGGTTTGTGGTGGCGGTTCAGGTCGTGCGCCATGGCGACCCCAGTGGTTGGAGCGCAGCTGCAGCTGGCACTGATCAACAGGGACGAGAACTTCAAGCGCCGCGAGCGCCGCAGAGCTGGCGGTGTAGATAATGGCATTCCCCTTGGTATGGCAGCGTCCGGAGGTGTACATTCCGCCGCTGCCATCAAGCGCAGTATGCCCGTGGGGCTGGCGGCAGATCCGCCAAACGCGCATCAGCTAAAGATCCCGTAGTTGAGGCGTAGCAAGACTTCTTCCACCTGACGCGCGCCGATCTCGGTATCGAGAAGATCGCGGGGCAGCGCGTCGGCCAGAGAGAGGGCTCTTGCCACCCGATCGAGCCGATCAGACTCCTGGGGGTTGAGCTGTTGCGCCTCCTTCCTGCGGGCGACGGTGCGAGGCGGTATCCCGAAAACCGCTGTGAAAAATTGCGGCGAAATGTCGAGTTGCTTTGTTAGCGCCAAAAACGAGAAGAAAGGCAGGCCACCACGGACGGCATCGCGAAGCTCGGCAAAGCTGAATGCTCGCAGCTGCAAGATTGAGGCCGGTCCTCCCAAATCAGGACTGGAGTAGGACGATGCCATGCAGGCGCTGCCCCCGAGTGGCAGGCAATGAGTGGTAAGCGAAGCAAGAAATTTGCTGGTGGTCTCTCCACTCAAGGGGCTTGTTGGACTAAGCCGCTGCGCGGCAGATTCAAATCCACTATAGCCCACTCTCCGAAATATGCCTAAACGATGATGGGTTGATTGCAGCCAGGCATGAGCTGGCGTGCGGATGACGCTCGCCCAGGAGTCTCGCAGTTCCACAGTGAAGGATGCACACCGTCATGGGTGTGTGATTTCTTTCATCCCCTTGGGGGGAAACCTCACCATGGAACAACACGAACAGGAGCGCTTTGACCTGCTCTATGCCCAGCACCTGCAGGCCCTGAAACTTCAAGGAAAACGGGGTAAGACCATTGACGGCTACTCCAGGGCGGTGCGCCGCATCGCAGGCTACTTCAACCGCTGCCCTGACAACCTTACAGCCGCTGATCTGAAAACCTACTTCGCCTGGATGGTGGAAAACTACTCCTGGAGCAGTGTCAAGGTGGATCTGTGGGGGTTGTCGTTTTTCTTCCGACAAGTCCTCCGCCAACCTATGGAGTGGGTGGACATCATCAAGCCACCCAACTCCAGTTCGTTGCCTGATGTACCCACCCGGGAGTAAGTGCAGCGATTGATCAATAGCGTGTATCGGTTGCGCTACCGGGTGTATTTCTTTGCGATCTACAGTATGGGTCTACGGCTGGGGGAAGGACTCGCACTAGAGATCGGCGACATTGATGCGGCCAACAGGCGTGTTCATGTACGCCAAGGAAAAGGGGGAAAGGATCGCTACGTTCCCCTGCCGGATGCGAGCCTGCAGCACCTGCGCAGATTTTGGCGCACCCATCGGCACCCAAGGCTTCTCTTCCCGAATGGCAGCGGTAATGAAGCCTCAGCTCGCACCGCCAGCAGTCCGATGGACCGCGGCGGAGTGCAGGCAGCGATCAAAGCTGCCCGGATCAGCTGCGGCATCAATAACCACCTGACGGTGCATCGCCTGCGCCATGCCTACGCCACCCACTTACTGGAACTTGGCGTGGATTTGCGCTCGATCCAGGACGTTCTGGGCCACCAAAAACCGGAAACCACGGCCCGTTATGCCCATCTCACCGAGGTGAACCGGCAGCAGGCTAAGGATCGTATTGAGGATCTGGTGGCCGGCTTTCCCCTGCGCTGGGAGGAAGTCTGATGATCCTCCTTA
>CAIOGZ010000048.1 GCA_903858015.1 uncultured cyanobacterium | reverse complement strand
AATGGCGAACCCTGGCGAGAGGAGGATCGTGATTTGGTGCGCCGTGAGAGCGGACAGCGTGGCTGGAAGCTGCTGCGCGGCGGTTCCTGGTTCAACCTCCCGCATAGCTGCCGCGCGGCCTGCCGGGACGGCTTCGGCCCGGACGGCGGCAACTCCTACAACGGTCTGCGTCCGTGCTGTCCCTCTCCCCCAGGCTCCCTTCTTGGTGCTACCGCTGCGCGGAAGCCTGGCGGCTAGAGCCCTTTTGCCCTTTGCCCTACCGCTTCGCGGAAGCCTTGCGGCTAGGGCTGTTCGTTTTGCCCTGGCTGTTGGGCTGTTGCGGTTGGCGCCGCAGGCGCCTCGAATTTTGTTGCAGGGCTGAGGCAGAACCCTTTCCCTTCTTATGGGGGGTTCTGGTTGAGGACGGATCACCCAGTTGCTGTCTGGCGGGGGAAGGAACAACACTCCCCGCCACGCCCGCGCTGTGATGCGCAACGGCAACCACCCGGGCAACGCCACCGCAACGTCGGTGTCCCACCTGGCTGTGTCTCCCCCCAGTACCCTTCAACTTCAGAGCTGCTGGAAGGGCCAGCGGGAGTGCATATATGGTCACAGACCCGAGGGCCCAGACCCGCTCCGGTGATCACTGGCCTTCCGGTGAAACTGCACAAACCCGGCCCACTGCCACAAGGCCTTAGTCCTGGCAAGTACGGTGGGCTTTTTATCCTGATGTCATCCCACCAAGAGATTGCCCAACAACATCATTCACCCGACCCGAGCGAGGAGTATCGCCTTCGGAAAGGAAAGCTTCGGGCGGGTGATGATGAGCGTTCGAAGGATCAGATTAGTCAGACTTCGCACCTTTGCCTACAATCATGCTTGTGGCTGATCTGGTCATCCGATCCGGCCTGTGTATCGTAGCGAACATGTGGTTATCGGACCCGCAAACCACCCCTACACTTGGCTGAACGTTGTCAAGGAGCCCTGCACTGCAATGGTTTTCGAGTATCCAGCCCCATGCTGCAGCGTGGTTTGCGGAAAAGGAGGGGTGTTCTCGGCGTGGTTCTCGGAACCTCCCAATACATAGTTCGAAGGATCTGCAAGAGCCAAGCCACGTCATAGTCTTCTTTCTTGGTCTGGCTCTCTGTTGCTTTGCGTAACTCGCTATCTTACTGCCTTGGCAATACCCGGTCAGTGTCTCCTGATTGCTGCAGGTTATTCTGGTTGCCTGCTGGTTTCTGATTACTTAGCAACAACAGCACGAAGGCTCCAGGAATGACAATAATGAGCCACGCCCATCGACTATGCCCATGCCTAACGACCTGAACTTCCTTGGAAGCTGATTCTAGAGCTTTCTTCCTGATTGTCAACTCGGCTTGCAGCCGTTCGTCCAGGTTTGGATATTCGTCTTCACCAAAAGCAAGCTCAATAAGTGTTAGTGAAAAAGCACGAATTTTCAGTGTCGCATTTGTAATGCTCATTTTCGACAGAATCGCGCATACGCTGTCTGTCTGTTGGACCACGCGATCATCCCGATCTACCGGTTCTGTCGCTCTACTGCTGGGCACCCAAGGTTCACTCGCTCTGTCTGGATACCACCGCCAGTTTGTATCCATTAAGCCGAAGAGCCTTTTCCCTTCGCCGTAAAGAAATGAGTTAACTCTTGATCGATCAAGCCCAAGAGACTCGGCAATCTGCCTTCCAGTAAGCCCCGGCTGCCTCAGCACTGCCCGAATAATCTGGAGCTTAGTACTTTCTGCGTAGGTTCCCCCTCATCCGCGACCCGAGCTGGTCATCGAAGTTCAATTTTGGATTAGTTTACAGGATCCCCGCCCACGTCGACTTGACTGGCTTGAGTTAATGCTAAACCAGCTGCGGCGAAGGAGGAGACAGGGGTGACTTCATTTATCGGCATTGCGAATTTGTATTGGTTCTAGGATTTAGGCTTGTGTCCCTATTGTTGGAGATATCTAAAGACTTCGGGAGGCTACGCGACGAAAGGAGACGCTTGCGGAGGTAAGCTGGTAGAGGCCACACTTCGAACAAGCCCCTCGAGTGGACAGGCCACCACCATCTCTGTTGCGCCACCCCAGGCACCTTGCCTGCCACTCAGGGGCAGCGTTAGCAGCCCTTGTTCTAATCTTTCCGATTCCTTTGATTCAAGATGGAAAACAAGCCTAACCTTGATGAAGATACACAAAGCACTTCCGTAGATGGCAATTCTCACAATCCTCAAATAAAGAAGCAGAATGGCGCCACCGAAGAAAGAAAAGGGCTCATTTCTCAATTGCTGTCAATTCCCAAGCTTGCCGATACTGCAACTGTCGTTGTGACTTTTCTTGCCGGAGTAGGATTGGCAACCGCTTGGCTTGAATCAAGTGTAAATTCAAGAATCGAGAGGAGAGTTATGCCGTTTGAGAGCTATATGCAAGGTGTTAGCTTCAAGGTTAACGAAGACTTTGACAGGGCTATTCCACTTCTTGAGAAAGCATACAACGAGATTGGGGGAGCGCTTGGCTACAAAACCTTTTCGGCAGAAGAGCGCTATCCTGTAATTGAGCACTATCTAGCCGCTCTGGCAAATAGTGACAATCCAGAAGATCACCTGCATCGCATGAGCGCTATAGTTCAACAAGAGGCAACAAAGATTACGTTGAATGCCTACGCTAATATGCATGCAGGCTGGTTTTATCTCCGGGCCGGGGATCCAGAAAAAGCGAGAGAAAGATTCAATAGAGCTACAATTGGATTTGATACTAGAAGGATTTATAAGGATTCGGCTTTCTGTTACTATGCGTTAATGCTGTTAGATCTAGCAGACGGCAATGCCGACGCGGCATTTGCCAATGCACAAGAAGCTGCGAGCAGAAGCGGGAGCATGTTTGGGCTCCCAGCCATAAAATCGGAATTAAAAGCATTTCCAAAGGAAGGGTGGTTCCAAAAGCTTACAATTTACTATCCTAAGCTACAAGAAACCACGGTATTGCTGGAGCAACGACTCTAAGATAACCCCAACAAGCATCATCTCAGACCTTGGCAGGCCAGTTTACTTGCTAAGGCGAATGGATGACCGCTAACATCAAGATACAGAAGACGGGAGCGGTGGTTGCTTCCTTTGCCAAGGCTGACCCCCGCTTCTGATCTGGGGTGTTAGTCCGTCAGAAGGCGCCCCGTGGCGCGCATGGCGGTACGATCTCGCCTCGAGCGGATATGATGCCATGGCAGGTGCCTGCATGGTTAGCGTGCTCGTAGACAGGATGGATTCGATACGACAGGCGTGCAAGCACTTTAATGTCGTGCGCCTTGATATCTTTGGTTCCGCTCTACGTGAAGATTTCGAGCCCGACCGCAGCGACATCGACTTCCTTGTGGACTTTGGATCCATGCCTCCGTTTGACAAGCCGGATGCGTACTTTGGCTTGCTTAATGAGCTACGCACCATTCTTGGGACCGAAGTCGATCTAGTGATGGTCGGCGCGCTCAAGAACCGTTACATCCGTGACGACGTCAACCGGACGAAGCAGCAGCTCTATGCAGCGTGAGCCCCGTGCCTATCTTGCCGACATCCTTGAGTCCTGTGACGCGATCTCCAAGGCACTCTCTGGCATGCAGATTGACGACTACCTCTGTAATCGTCTCGTGCGGTCCTCGGTGGAGCGGGAGTTCACCATCATCGGTGAGGCGGTGCTGGCCCTGTCTCAAAAGGCGCCGGATATCTTTGATTCCATCACAAACGCACGCCGAATCGTCGACTTCTGGAATCGCCTAACCCATGAGTATCCAACCGTTGACGATGAGCTGGTTTGGGCGCTCGCGAAGGTTGACCTACAGGTTCTCAGAAGCGAGTGTGATGGACTGGTTTCGCAGCTCAATTCTGCGGACTAACATCAAGATCCAGCGGACAGGAGCAGGCGTTCCGTCTTAATTCATTGGCTCCGCCCGCCGCTGATCTTGAGCGTTGGATAGATTCTGGAGACAACATCAGACATCAGAAGGCTCCAAGGCTGACCGCATCCTCGAAACTTGCTAGAGTCGGGCAAAGAGGTTCCTACCATGATCTACAAGCTGGACGAAGATGCAAAAAGGAGAATCGAAGACCTTGCAGATCTTCAGGAACATGTTTCAGCCATTCATGCTTCAGTTCAGACAGGCGAAGATGGGCAAGAAGAGATTCAAATCTCAATTAGCCTTCTGCCTTCATTCTCCACTTCGGCTCCAAGTGCAGAAACTGGACAAATCCTAAACAATATTGCCTCTGCGGTTCGAAAAAGAGCAACTGAGCTGCCGGTTTCAGCGGTAATCTCCTTTTCAAAGGAGGGAGAAGAAGAGTGAGCCTCGCATCTGATCTTCTGGAGCAAGCAAGCACACTCGCTGGCCTTGATCCAATGAAGCCTAAGCAGGCATCGCTGAGACGCGCTATTTCAGCTGCTTACTATTCAGTGTTTCACTTGCTTATTGATGATGGGGCACGGCGCATTACGGCAAATACTGATTTGCAGCCTTATGTTGCGCGATCTTTTCAGCACGCCTCGGTTAAAGATGCGGCCAATAGAGTTATCGAACAGTCAAAGAGCACGCCACCTTGGCCTGCTCCGTTGTTCACGGCAACTATTGAGCCTGAATTGATCCGCGTCTGCACCACTTTTGTGGATCTCCAATCCCTTCGTCACTCTGCAGATTACAACACAGCTGTGTCGTTTAAACGAGCCGAAGTCGTTGCGGCAATCAGCCGTGCCCAGGCTGCACACCAAGACTGGACTTTACTAAGGTCTTCCGACAACGCCACAGTCTTTCTCCTTCATTCTGCAAAGCTATTGCCAGCAAGATAACCAGTCTTGTTTCGATCTTGCACAGACTGAACTATCCAACATGGCCATTCACCTGAGCCGCCACCGGCAAGTTTCTGTCTACCTCCTAACCTTTCTGCGGCCAGGTGATGGCGAGCGTTCGGCAACACCTATTGCATAGGCTCCTCCTACGCCTCTGCCGATAGCCCCAGGGCCTCTTCTCCCGAAACGCGGCGAGGGATCAGAGGCGTTGCCTCTCATCGCTTCCGGGACTCGGGCATGACAATGTTGTCATGAGACCCCAATAGATGACTGCAATAAACCCTGGCAGTTTATGTTGCAAGGTGTGAGTTTGCCCTAGAGGCCATGGCTAGCCAAGCCGAGATCATTAAACAAATTTATTCTGTGTTGCGCGATTACTCCGAGAAGTTCACGGTTGGCGATCTGGTCAAGTTCATTCTTAGCAGGGTTGCTCCCGCGTCCGCTTTCGGGGATCAACGTCACTCTGCTTGACCACCTGATCGCCGGTTCCCGAGGCTGCCCACCAGCACGCCCTGGCTGGCCAGCGCCACGGGGTCGCTTCCCTTCAGCACTCCTCGTCGTCGTCTTCCCCCTCGTCCTGCGGCGGCCAGGCCAGGTTGATGATCACCGGGGCGTGGTCGCTGGGTTGCGGGTTGCCGCGCATCGGGGCATCGATCGTGCAGCCCAGGGCGTGGTCGCGCAGTTCGGCATCGAGGTAGATGTGATCGATCCGCCAGCCGCGGCCCGTCTCCCAGCCGGCGGTGCGGTAGTCCCACCAGCTCCAGTGGCCGCTTTCGGGCTCGAACAGGCGGAAGCCATCCTCCAGCCGCTCGCCAAGGGCGGCTAGCAACGCCTCGCGTTCCGGTTCGCTGGCCATGATCCCGCCGGTGAGGCGGGCCGGGTCGTAGATATCGCGGGCCTCTAGGGCGATGTTGAAGTCGCCCACCATCACCAGGGGCTCGCCTATGGCCTCCTGGGCCTGGAGGTAGCGCTTCAGGCAAGCCAGCCATTCGAGCTTGTAGGCATATTTCTCCGAGCGCAGCGAAGAGCCGTTGGGCACGTAGAGGTTGAGCACCCGCAACCCGGCGATCTGGGCGCTGATCACCCGCTTCTGTTCCCCCAAGTCCAGGGCCTGCGGATCCTGCGGCAACAGCGGTGTGAACCCCACCTGTACATCCTCGATCGGCAGCCGGCTGAGGATCGCCACGCCGTTGTAGGCCTTCTGGCCACTGATCGCCGTGGCGTAGCCGAGCGCCTGGAAGCTGGCATGGGGGAAGAGCTCGTCGGCCACCTTGGTTTCCTGCAGGCAGAGCACCTCGGGCCGCTCAGCCTCCAGCCAGGCCAGCACCTGATCGAGGCGCGTGCGCACCGAGTTCACGTTCCAGCTGGCGATCCGCATGCCCAACCTGCGCAGTCGTGTCCATCTAAACTTGGCCCATAGCAAGAGCCGTTGGCGTCAAGGCGATGGCCACCCCACTCCCTTTCTCCATGCCTGGGTCTGCTGCTGCTGGGTCCTGCGCACCTGGTTCGCCTGGGACTGGCTCCCCTGCGGCGAAGCGGCTGGTGAAGCTGATGCTGGGCTCCTTGCTGCTCAACCTGGCCAGCTACGCCCCGGCGTGGGCCCAGCAGCAAGGCTTCGGCCAAACCCTGGCAGCCCCCCAGGACCGCCAGATGTTCGGCAATGGGGCCAGCAGCGGCGCTGGTGGTGGCTCCCTGGGTCCGAGCAACCCGGGCCTGGGCATCACCAATCCGATTGATCTGATCAATCGCATCCGCCGCAGCACGGCCCTCGACGACGCCACCCCCCCCGCCTCGGCGGTGGATCAGGCCCTTAAGGCCCTGGAGAGCCAGTCGGCTGGGCCGGCAGGGGTTGGCCGGCCGGTGGCTGGAGCGGCTGCGCCGCTGGCTGGAGCGGCTGCGCCGGGGATGCGCTAGGCCCTATCAGCTGGGGCTGGGGAGCCCCCTGGGCCGGTGGCGCCGCAGCCGAGCTCCGGAGTTGTTCTAGGCCCCAACTGGCCGCCAGGGCATCGAGCCGGGGGTCGGGCTTTTCAAGATCCGGGCTGCGGCGGCGGGCCTGCTGCAGGGCCTCCAGGGCTCCGGATCGGTTGCCGCTCGCATAGCGCATCAGGGCCAAACCAATGGGGGGACGCGGGTCTTGGGGGAAGGCCAGCGCCAGTTCCTTGTAAGTGAGTTCGGCGGCCATGGCCTGCTTCCTTTGTTGCTGCAGCTCGGCCAGCAGCAGGCCCACGCCAAGGGCCTCCGGCTTGGGATTGGGCCGGATCAGGCGGGCATAGACCCCTTTGACCTGGATTTCGGCAGCGCTGCCCTGGCCCTGCTCCAGCTGCAGCAGGGTGAGCAGCTGCAGGGCGTCGATCTGGTTGGGTTGGCGGTTGAGGATCTGGCGCAGTTCCCGTTCGGCCCCCCTGGGGTCGCCCTGGTCGCGGCGCAACTCGGCCAGCATCAGCCGCAGCGCCCAACGCTCGGGTTCCCGATCGGCCATCGGCTCCAGCACGGCGATGGCCTCATCCTTGCGGCCGAGACCCACCAGCAGTTCGAGGTAGCGCTGGCGGTCGCCCTCGTTCTCCTCCCCGCGGATCAGCTTCTGCCCCAACCGAGCGCTCTCCTGCAGCAGGGCCTCCCGGCGGGGATCCTCGGGCAGCTTGCCTCCAGCCTGCTGCCGGCCAATCCACCAGCCGCCCAGCAGCGCCAGCAGGCTCAGCAGCGTGGCCCCTGCCACGGTCCAGGCCAAGCTGGAGCTGCTGCGGGTCGGGGGGGGCATCCGGGCGGGGAGCAATGGGTTAGGCCCAGTGCGGAGGTTACCTGCCGTGCTGGCTACATTGGCCCCAGCCTGACCCCACCCCCTGCGGGGTTTCTTCCCCCCACCATGCGTGCGCACCCCATTTCGCCAGTCACCGAGCCGTTGCAGTACCGGGCCATCGGTGTGGTGCGGGGCCAGTACATCCCAACCGATGCCAGCCAACCCACCCGGGGGGTGATCCGCACCGCCACAGGCACCGAGCTGGAGGCGGTGGTGCTCGGCCGCTTGCTCACCCTGATGCGCCGTCACCTGGATTTGGAGCTGCCCCACCTTTGGGTTGTCTACCCCCGCAGCCGGGATGAAAACAAACTCCACCTGCAGCTGGTGGGCGTCTGGGAGCCCAGCACCCTCAACGCCGCCGCCCACCCCGCCACCGCCCGCCCGGCTGCTGAATCTGAACCCGGCCTCGATCAAGCCCCTGAGCCCGCCACGGCCGCAGCCAACGCCGCTGGCGCCCTTATTGACAGCGGCAGCGAGCCCCTCAGCCGCTCCCTGCCCGGCGCCACCGGCTTGGCCCCAGCCCCAAGCGATGCCCTTGCCGCAGGCGATGCCCTGCCCGAAGGCGATGCTTTGCCCGAAGGCGATGCTTTGGCCGAAGGCGATGCTTTGGCCGAAGGCGATGACTACTTCTCCGTGCGGGGAGAATTGATCTATACCCGCCCCGAAACCGGTGACCTGGTGGTGAAGGTGCGCCAGCTGCCCCGGGCCGACGGCAGCCGGCCGGTTCCGTTCAAACTCCAACTGCGCGGCACGGTTCCCCTCGAACACCTGCGCCATTTCGTGTCCCTCGACCTGCGCCGCCAGGATCAACAGCTGTGCGTTGAAGCCTTTGAGGTGGTGGCACCCCTGGCCCAGCGCGGCACCCGCGGCGGCAAGGGCCGCCGCGCTGGCGGCTCGCCAACAACTGGCTCCGCTGCTGGCCCGGAACGCCGCGGCGGGGAGCGGCGGCCGGCGGAAGCGGAGAAGGGTCGCTCCGTCGCAGCTCCGCTGGGCAGCCACGGCCGGGCGGTGAGCCGCCCCAGCCGATGAGAGCCCCATCCCAGCCATGAGCGAGCCTTTCGCCGCTGGAGTCGCCGTGCTGGTGGTGAGCCTGATGGCGCTGCTGGGACCCTGGTTGGGCCTCTCGCCCTGGATCACGAGCCTGCTGGTGGTGATCGGCCTGGGCGGCCTCAGCCTGGATGCGGCCCGGTACAACGGCCGCGGTGGCCACCTGCTGGCCGAAGCCCTGCCCGGCGGACTGGCCCGCCTGCGGCGCATCGCCCTGCATGAGGCGGCCCATGCCCTGGTGGCCGATCGCGAAGGCCTGCCGGTCAGCGCCATCCACGTGGGAAGCCTGGCCTGCCTCCAGGCCGGACTGGCCGCTGGCGGCAGCACCGTCCTGAGCCCCCCCGATCGGGCTCGGCTGCCGTTGGAGGATCTGCGCCGCTGGAGCCGGGTGCTGCTGGCTGGCATGGTGGCCGAAACCCTGATCTACGGCGCCAGCGAAGGGGGTGCCGACGACCGCTCCCTGCTCGGACGGCTCTGGGGCATCTCCGGCCAAGACGTGGCCACGGCCCAACGGGAACAGCGGCGGGCCCGGCGGGAAGTGGAGCAATGGCTTCGCGCCGAACTGCCCAGGTTGGAAGCCGATGCCGAGCAGCTGGCCCGCCAGGCGCCGCGCCTCGGCAGGCCCCGGCTACCAGCCCCCCAGGCCGCCAGCGCCGGCGAGGCATGACCCTAGCCCTGCTGGATTGCCCCACCGGCCTGGCCGGCAACATGCTGCTCGGGGCCCTGTTGGATCTGGGCGTGCCGGCGTCAATCATCCATGGGCCCCTGGCGGCCCTCGGGCTGGCGGGCCGCTATCGGCTGGTGGCTGAGCAACGCCGCAGCGGCGGCCTGCGCGGCCTCCACCTGGCGGTGGAAAGCCTGGAAAACGACCCACCCCACCGGGCCTGGGGCGAGCTGCGCCTCAAGATCCTGGCAGCCCCGCTGGATCCGCCGCTTCAAGAACGGGTGCTCGCGGTGTTCACCCTGCTGGCGGAGGCCGAAGCGGCGGTGCATGGCCAGGCGGTGGAGCAGGTGCACTTCCACGAAGTCGGTGCCCTCGACGCCCTGGTGGATGTGGTGGGGGTCTGTGCCGCCCTGCTGCACCTCCAGGTCGAGGAGCTGATCTGCACCTATCCCCCCGCCGGCCACGGCAGCGTCAGCACGGCCCATGGTCTGCTGCCCTTGCCGGCTCCAGCCGTGCTCGAGATCGCCCGGGCCCGCGGCATGCCCCTGGCCTCCAGTCAGGGGTTTCCCCCCGGGGAACTCACCACCCCCACCGGCGCCGCGCTGGCGGCCTGCTGGGCCAGCGAATTCGGTGCCCACCCGGCAGCGGTACCGCTGCGGATCGGGGTGGGCCTGGGCAGCCGCCGCCTCGATCGTCCCAACCTGCTGCGCCTCTGCCTGGCCCAGCCGCTGCAACAGCCCAGCCAAGCGGGGGCTGGTGAGACCGGGCCTGGTGAACGCCATGAACCCCTGCTGGAGCAGCAGGCCCAGATCGATGACGCCACCGCCGAGGAGTTGGCCTTCCTAGCGGAGGAGCTGCGGTTAGCCGGGGCCGTAGAAGTGTTCAGCCTACCGATCGCGATGAAGAAGGGTCGCTTGGGCACCCTGGTCACGGCGCTGCTGCCACCCCAGCTGGCCCCCGCCCTGCGCCAGGTGTGGTGGCGCCACAGCACCAGCCTGGGGGTGCGCGAGACCCTGCAGCGCCGCTGGCTCCTGCCCCGCCACCAGGCCAACCTGGAAACGCCGCTCGGCCCGCTGCGCATCAAATGGTCCCAGGCTCCCGATGGCCACTGGCGCTCCAAAGCCGAGGCCGATGACCTGGCGGCGCTGGCCCGCCGCCATAGCCTGGGCCTCGATCAAGTGCGCCGCCTTGTGCACGACGGCTTGGCCCAGCCGCCGGCGGAAGCGGAGCCTGTCCACGGCGAGGCGGCTGGCCCCGAAAATGCCGGGCCCGAGGCCCCATCGCCCGAAGAGGCTGGGAAGCGAAGATCGCTGCCATGACCAAACCGATCCGCCCCCTGCTTGAGCGTTTTGGCGCTCGTTTCTCCTCGCTGGCGGCGCTGCGGCAGCCCCGGGCCCTAAAGGCCGCATTCAGCCGCCTGCCCCGGTTGCCGGCCCTACCGGGCGGCCTCAGACCCTGGATCACCCTGACCAGCCTGGGCTTTGTGATGGCCGCCCTACTCAGCAACGCCCGGGCTTTGCTGCAGCAAGGCTTGGATCGGCAGGGCTGGCTCTGGTTGGTGCTCGGGCTGGGGCTCAGCTTGCTGAGTGTGGTAGTCAACGGCCTGGCCTGGACCAGCCTGCTGCGCTGGCTGGGGCTAAGGCCCCGCTGGGAGGCCAGCGTGGCCCACTTCATGGCCACCAACTTGCGCAAATTCCTGCCGGGCGGCATCTGGCACCTGGCGGCCCGGGTGCAGGCCCTACGGCAGGGCACTGGCGGCGTGGACCGCTGCCAGCCCACCGGCATGGCCCTGCTGGCGGTGCTGCTGGAACCCCTATTGGCGGCCACGGCGGCGATGGCCCTGGTCAGCTTGGCCGGGTGGCAGGGGGGGCTGGGCCTGGTGGCCTTGCTGCCCCTCGCCCTGCTCACGCCCCGCTGGCTTGAGCCCCTGCTGTTCTGGTTGGAGCGGCGTAAGGCCCGCGAGCTCCAGCTCGAGCCGAGCGAGCCACCACCGCCTGCCGCAGCGACCCCGCCTGGGCCAGAACTGCCCAGCGCCGCCGTGCCGCGGCTGCCCGGCTATCCGTGGCAACCGCTGCTGGCGGAACTGGCCTTTGTTTTGCTGCGCTTCGCCGGTTTTGCCTGCTGCATTTGGGCTTTTGACCTCCAGCTGTCGCTCGATTGGCTCACCTGGTTATCGGCCTTCGCCCTGGCCTGGACCGTGGGCTTGGTGGTGCCAGGGGCTCCCGGCGGTCTGGGGGTCTTTGAGGCTGTCTTGCTACTTCGGCTGGGGGGGGTCCTGGCCACCCCCCCCCTGCTGGCGGTGGCCCTGAGCTATCGCCTGGTGGCCACCCTCGCCGATCTGCTGGCCGCCCTGCTCGCCGACCTGGATGGTCGCCTGGTCAAGGGCCGATCGGGCCCGGCGGCGCCATCCGGCCCCGCCTCCCGATCGGGGCCCGCTTCTCAATAAGCACTACTCTTGCGAAGAGCGAGGCTGGGGAGGTTGGTGGCAGAGGTCCAGGGCAGCAAGCCGTCCACCGGCCTGCGCAGCAGCCTCAACGAACGGGGCCAGCGGCTTACGCCCCAGCGCCAGAGGGTGCTGGCCCTGTTTGAGCAGATCGGTGAAGGTCGCCACCTCAGCGCCGAAGACGTGCATGGCCTGCTGGCCCATGGCGAGGAACGGGTTTCGCTGGCCACCGTGTACCGCAGCCTGCGGCTGCTCAGTTCCCTGGGCCTGCTGCAGGAGCTTGAGTTGCCCGAAGGCGGCCGCCGCTTCGAGCTGGCCAGCGATGCCCACCCCCATCACCACCACCTGGTCTGCGTGCAATGCGGCCGCACCGAGGAGTTTGAGAGTGCCGCCGTGCTGGCCGCCGGCGAGCAGGCCGCCACGACCCTGGGCTTCCTGCTGCTGGAGTGCGTGCTGAATGTGCGCTCGCTTTGCCCCCAATGCCGCGGGGCCAGGGCCGGTTGAGCCACGGCAAAACGATTCACTACGCAGCTCGATTGTGTCTCCACAATTCGATTAGGAGTGTGCAAAGTTTCCGATGACTTCCGGAATCCAGGGATGCAATCCATGGCTTCTGGCCCCATTGGCAATCAGCAGACTTGCTCTAAAGCATCGCTGTGCCTGAGGTTTTTCTACTGTGGCCCCCCTGCGCATCGCCCAGATTTCACCGCTTTGGGAAAGCGTTCCGCCCCGTCGCTATGGGGGCACTGAAAGAGTTGTCCACTATCTTACGGAGGAGTTGGTACGGCGGGGCCATGAGGTCGTGTTGTTCGCCAGTGGCGATTCCCACACGAGTGCGAAGCTTCA
Organism: uncultured cyanobacterium; assembly: GCA_903858015.1. Classification (GTDB taxonomy): domain Bacteria; phylum Cyanobacteriota; class Cyanobacteriia; order PCC-6307; family Cyanobiaceae; genus Cyanobium. Next base: position 71,771 of record CAIOGZ010000048.1, on the reverse strand, counting down.
GAGCTGCATTCCCGAAGCGCTTCGCCAGGCCGGCCACCAAGGAAACCCCAGCGTCTGGGAAACCATCCAGTTGGATCAGGTGATCACCCAGGTCGAACAGTTCGACATCCTCCATTTCCATACCGGCTCCATCCACTTTCCCGCCGCCGCCCAGCTACCGATCCCCCTGCTCAATACCCTGCACGGGCCCATCGGCAGCCCGGATCAACTGGCGCTCTACCAGCATTTTGACCAGGTGCCGCTGGTGTCCATTTCCGATGCCCAACGCCGGCCGATCGCTGCGGCCCATTGGCTGGGCACGGTGTATCACGCCCTGCCCAGGGATCTCTACCAGCCGGGCTATAACCCCGAACCCTATCTGGCCTTTGTCGGGCGGGTATCGCCGGAGAAGCGGCTCGATCGGGCGATTGCCATCGCCACCGCCGTAGGGCTGCCCCTCAAGGTGGCTGCCAAGGTCGACCCTGCCGATCAGGTCTACTGGCAGGAGGTGATTGAGCCCCTGCTGCGCAGCAACCCCCTAGTGGAATTCATCGGCGAAGTGGATGATGCCGGCAAGCAGCAGCTACTGGCCCATGCCCTGGCCCTGCTCTTCCCGATCGACTGGCCCGAACCCTTCGGCCTGGTGATGATCGAGGCCAATGCCTGTGGCACCCCGGTGGTTGCCTGGCCTGAAGGCTCCACACCGGAGATCATTCAGCACGGCATCAATGGTGTGCTGGTCGATTCGATCGAGGCGGCGGTGGCAGCGGTTCGGCTGATCGAGCGGCTGGACCGCCGCAAGGTACGCGCCAACTTTGAGCAACGGTTCACCGTGGCGCGCCAAGCCCAAGACTATGAACACCTCTACGCCAACTTGATCCAAGCCCACCGCTACGGGGCCAGCAGCACGGTGGGCCTGACCCCAGAGCTCGGCGAGATCAGCAGCACCCGTAGCCATGGCCGCCGCCCTGGCCACGGTCATGGCAATGGCAATGGCAATGGCAATGGCAACGAACTGGCCACCAGCACGGCCAGCAATACCGCCCATCACGCCTCCAACGCAGATAGCGCAACAAATGCTGATACCGATAGCGCAGCCAATGCTTGCGTCGAGAGCAAAGTCGACACCCCTGCCGACAGCACAGCCAACCCCTATGCCAATAGCAGCTCCAATCTCGCCGATGGCAATACCGATTCCCATACCCATGACAACGCCAACATCGTCGCCCCCCTCCTCTATGTCGCATGACCAACTGCCTCCGTTTGTGCTCAAGGACGGAGAGACTTTCGCGATGCTCGATAGCCGGGGTGAGATTAGTCCTGAGACCCACCCCGATTCGGGCATTTTCCATCGCGGCACCCGCCATCTAAGCCGCCTGGAATTGCTGCTATGGGGGCGGCCGCCCACGGTGCTGAGCTCCACCGAACGGGGGGAGATGGGACTCCATGTCAGCCATCTCAGCAATGAAAACATCGGCGGCACCGCCCCATCCCGCGGCTCGGTTCATATCGAGCGCAGCACCCTGCTCACGCCCACCGCCTGCGTGCAGCAGCTCAGTTTCACCAGCTTCGAACCCCTGCCTGTGCGGATGCCCCTCGACCTGCGCGTGGATGCCGATTTTCTCGACATCTTCGAGGTGCGGGGTATACCGCGCCAACGGCGCGGTAGCAGCAGCTCCCGGGGTGTGGTCGATGGCCTGGAGCTCCAGTACGAGGGCCTTGATGGTGAAGCCCGCCGCACCCTGCTGCGGTTTGGGGCCCCGCTGGAGGAGCGGGGCGAGCACCACCTCGGCCTCCACCTGGAGCTGGAGCCCCGGCTGACCCGGCGCCTCTGCCTGCTGATCGATTTCCAGCCGGGGCAGTCCAGCGCCCTAGAGGCCGCCATGACGCCGGAGCAGTGCTTCGATGCGGCCCTAGCCAAGACCCTTGAGCGGTTCGATGCCGCCCGCCGCCTCGCTGCGGGCATCAGCACCGACAATCCGGCCCTGAACAGCTGGATCGCCCGCTCCTACTCCGATGTGCACCTGCTCTCCAGCCAGTTCGACCATGGCCTCTACCCCTACGCCGGGGTGCCATGGTTCAGCTGCCCGTTCGGTCGGGACGGCCTGATCACGGCGCGCCAATTGCTCCTGGTGGAGCCGCGGCTGGCCCGGGGGGTGCTCGGCTTCCTGGCCGAGAACCAGGCCCACCACAGCGATGCCGCCAGTGATGCCGAACCGGGCAAGATTTTGCACGAGGCCCGGCTTGGCGAGATGGCGGCCCTCGGCGAGGTGCCCTTCCGCCAGTACTACGGCACCGTGGATGCGACGCCGCTGTTCCTAATGCTGGCGGGCGACTACCTCGAGCGCAGCGCCGATGGGGTGTTCATGGTCCACCTGCTGCCGGCCCTGGAGGAGGCGATGGCCTGGATCCGGCAGGCCGAGGCCGCCAGTTTCGATGGTTTTCTGCGCTACCTCTGCGCCGCCCATGGCGGCCTGCGCAACCAGGGCTGGAAGGATTCCGACGATGCGGTGCACCACGCCGATGGTCGACTTGCCGAAGGCTCGATTGCCCTCTGCGAGGTGCAGGCCTACGCCTACGGCGCCCGGCAGTCGATGGCGAGGATCCTGCGCCGCTTGGACCGCCACGGCGAGGCCGAAATCCTGCTGGAGGAAGCCAACCAGCTGCGCAAGCGCTTCCATGCGGCGTTCTGGTGCGAGCCGATCGGCACCTATGCCCTGGCCCTCGACGGGGCCGGCCGGCCCTGTGCCGTGCGCAGCTCCAACGCCGGCCACTGCCTCCTCACCGGCGTCGCCCCGGCCGGGGTGGTGGCCTCGATGGCGCGCCAGCTGCTGGCACCGACCAGCTTCAACGGCTGGGGGGTGCGCACCCTCGACCAGCGGGAGTTGCGCTACAACCCGATGAGTTATCACAACGGCTCGGTCTGGCCCCACGACAACGCCCTGATCGGCCTGGGCCTGGCTCGCTACGGCCGCACCGCCGATGCGATGAGGATCTTCAGCGGCCTGTTTGATACAGCCAGGGCCATGCCCATGCACCGGCTGCCGGAGCTGTTCTGCGGCTTTCCCCGCCGCGACGACGAGGGCCCCACCCTGTACCCGGTGGCCTGCAGCCCCCAGGCCTGGGCCAGCGGCAGCGTGTTCGGGTTGCTCGAATCGATGACGGGCATGGCGATCAGCTGGGATGCGGAGAGCGAACGGGTGCAGGTGCGGCTCCGCAACCCGGTGCTGCCCCGCCCGATCAACCTGCTCGAGATTGAAGGCCTGCGCCTGGGCGAGGAGGAGATCGACCTGCAACTGCACCGCAGCGAACACGATGTGGGGGTGATGGTGCGGCGCCGCACGGCGGGGGTGGACGTGGTGATCCTCAAGTGAGCCGGGCTTGTTGCGAACCCCTTGCAAAAGGGCGGTCCGCTTGTTTAGGTTGCGAGTCATTCGCAATAGGGAGGGGGTGCGTCGCTGCCGCCGTCCCTGGCTCCTGCTCCCTCCCGCCCCCCTGTCGCCGTCGATGCCATTCCGTTGCCTGCCCGATCCCTTGGTGAGCGCCCTGCACCTGAGCGCCGGCCAGGCCGTATTGCTCGATCCGGCCGCCCGGGCCGACGGGGCCAGCTGCCTGGAGGTGCTGGAGGGCATCGCCCGGGTGTACTGCCCCTGCGAGGAAACCGAGGGGATGACCCTCGCCTTCCTGCAGGCCGGCGACCAGCTGCGCACCGACCGGCTCTGCAGCGAAGGCGTCTGCCTAGAAGCGCTCACCCCGCTCCGCTTTCGCAGCGATGCTGAACCGATCGCCGGCCATGGCTTTGATCCGGTCAATGAATGGACCCTGCAGCTGCTGCGGATCCGCCACCTCGGCAGCGCCGAGCAGCGGCTCCATGCCCTGCTGGCCTTGCTGGTGCGTCGCCTGGGCCGCCGCTGCGGCAACTGGTGCGATCTACCCTTTCGCCTCACCCATGAGCGGATTGGCGAATTGATCGGCACCACCCGGGTCACCACCACCCGGCTGATCTCCCGGATCCGCCGGGCCGAGTTGCTGGTGGTGCCGGCCGGCGAGTCGGGCCTGCGACTGGCACCCTCCTTAGTGGAAACCGCGCCGCTGGCGGCGGGCTGAGCCCACGGCGTCGCCCCCGGGCTGCCCAATCAAGGCCCGGGCTCAGGGGCTCCGATCAGCCTCAACGCGGCGCCGCTCAAGTCCAGGTACCAGGGCCAGGGCCGCCACCAGCCCCAGGACCAGGATCAGGGCGGCGGGAATCAAGGCGGCGCCGAGCCGTTCATCGCTGGCGTATTGGTACACCCGCACCGACAAGGTGTCGAAATCGAAGGGGCGCAGCGCGAAGCTGAGCGGCAGCTCCTTGACCACATCCACAAACACCAGCAACGCCCCGACCAGGAGCGGCCCCCGCAACAGCGGCAGGTGGATGCGCCGCAGCACCGCCCCCCAGCCACAGCCGAGGCCCGTGGCGGCCTCATCAAGGCTGGGGGGCAGTCGTTCAAAGGCGGCATCCAGCCCCTGGCGGGACACCGCCAGGAAGCGGTCGGTGTAGCCCCACACCAGCAGCAGCAGGGGTGGCAGGCCGAGCGGCGCCGCCAGCAGCAGCAGGGCGAGGGCCAGGACGGCGCCGGGCACCGCGTAGCCCATGCCGGCCAGGAAGGCCAGCCGATCCAAGCAGGGATGCACAAACCAGCGGCGCCCCAGGGCCAGCACCAGACCCGCGCCAACGGTGAGCAACGCTGCGGCCAGGGCCAGGGCGAAACTGCGCAAACCCAGCCCGGCCAGGTCGGCGGCGCCGCCCAGCTGCAGCTGGTCGTGGCTGAGCCCCATCCAGACCAGGGGCAGGCCGAGGCTGAGGGCCGGCGGCACCAGGGTGAGCAGCTGGGCCAGGAGGGCGCGCCAGCCGACCAGGGGCCAGGGCGCCGCCGCTTCCGCATCACCGCCTGGGATCCAGCGGCGGCTGCGTTGGCGCAACTGCCGTTCGCAGGCCACCAGCAGACTCACCATCGCCAGGGTGACCAGGGCCAGTAGCACGGCGCTGCGGGGCTCGCCATCGCTCTGCCAGCGCTGCAGGATCGTGCCGGAGAGGGTGGGAACGCCGAGCAATTCCACCGCCCCCAGTTCGTTCACCACCTCCATGCCGGTGAGGGCGACACCGGCGCCGATGGCGGGGGCGGCCAGCGGCAGGGCCACCCGCCGGAAGCTGCCCCAGGGCCCCAGCCCCAGGCTGCGGCAGGCCTCCAGCTGGCGCTGACCGCCGGCGCCAAAACTCTCGGTGGTGAGCAAAAAGACATAGCTATAGGTGCCGAGGATCAACACCAGCACCGCCCAGCCATCGCCATGCAGGCGCAGGCCGAGGCGGCTGCCGGTGTCGATCAAGGTGGCGGCCAGCAGGTAGGGGGGAGCCGCCAGGGGCAGCAGCTGGGCGATGCGCAGCAGGCGGCGGCCGCGAAAGGAGCAGGCGGCTGTCAGCCAGCCGGTGGCGGTGCCGAGCAGGGCGGCGCCGAGGCCCACCAGCACCAGCAGGCCAAGGGTGTGGGCCAGGGCCTCGCCGCCGCCGGGGCCAAGCCCAAAGCCCAAGCCGCCCCCAGCCGCCAGCCTGCCCTGGTCGAGCAGGGCAAAGGGGGCCAGTCCCAGCAAGGGCAGCAGTGCCAGCAGCGCCACCAGCAGCAGCAGCAGCAGCAGCGGCCAGCGCCCGCGACGCCAGCGCCCGTGGCGCCACGGGCGCTGGCGCCAGCCCCCGGCTCCAGCCCGGGCTAGGGACCCGATCCAAGGGGCAGCCACTGCCAGCGGTGCGATCAAGGCCAACCGGCCGCCCGCATCAGCTGAACGGCTTCGGTGTTGCGGGCCCCGAGCTGCTCGATCGGCACCCCGTCGCCCCGCACGGGCCCGAAGCGCTGCAGCAGCGGATCGCTGCCACTGCCCACCAGGGGATATTCGTGGTTGGCCTGGGCGTAGCCCACCCCACCACCCTCGGCGGAGACCAGAAATTCCAACAACTTGCGGGCGGCTTCGGGCTGGCGGGCGTGGCGGCTGATGCCGGCGCCACTGACATTGATATGGGCCGGATCGGGCACGATCACCTTGACGCCTTGCAGCAAGGTGCGATCTTCGGCGCCGGCTTCGCCCGAAAGCAAGCGGGCCACGTAGTAGCTGTTGACGACGCCAACGCCGCAGTCGCCGCGGGCAACGGCCCGGGCCAGGGGGATGTCGGAGCTGAAGAAGGGGGGCTTGAGGTTGGCGATCAGGCCGGCGAGCCAGCGGCGGGTTTCGCTTTCGCCGCGCAGGATCAGCTGGTCTGCCACCAGCGACTGGTTGTAGACGCTGCGGCCGTTGCGCAGGCAAAGGCGGCCCTTGAGTTCGGGACGGGCCAGGTCGGCGTAGGTGCGGATCAGGGCGGGATCAACTTGCTTGGGGTTGACCACCACCATGCGGACGCGGCGGGTGAGGGCCGTCCAGCGGCCAGCCGAATCGCGTAACTCAGGGGGCACGGAGCGCTCGATCGCGGCGGAGCGCATCGGTTGGAACAGGCCCTCGCCGGCAGCCCGCGACAGCCGGGCGGCATCGACGAGCACCAACAGATCGGCGGGGCTGTTGGCGCCTTCGCTGCGTACGCGCTCGATCAGGGCATCATCTTTGCCTTCCAGCAGCTTGACCTGGATGCCGGTCTGCTCGGTGAAGCGCCGGTAGAGGGCTTGGTCGGTGTTGTAGTGGCGACCGGAGTAGACGCCGATGCTGACGCCCCCGGCGCCACCAAGAGGCGCCTGGCGACAGCCCGAGAGCAGGGAGCCGAAGCCGAGCACCAGGAGGGCCAGGGCAGCAGGGCGACGCAACAGCGGCTGGCGGACTGTGGGCTGCGGGTGGTGGCGATCCGGGAGTGGGGCGAAGCGGTGCATCCGCAGAGCTAGCTGGGGCGGGGCCTCTGGAAGCTAGGGAGATCGACAGGGCCGGGGCGTACCAATGAGGCAGGCGGAGGTGATATTGGTTACAAGCCGTGGATCACAGCCGACAGGATGGGCCAAGGGGGAGCAGCTGCCAGCGGCGCGACCAGGCCGACCAGGTGATCAGGGAAGGAAATGGGTGGGGTAGGCCGTGGACCGGGCAGAGCGGGTGTCAGACATCAAGCGATTGCCCCGGCCAGGGCCCCCTACGAGAAGCTGGGTGTGATCGGCAGAACCTGGGACCGGAAGCGATCGGGGGCTCGGGCCGTTGGCTGACTAGGAGCGATCAGCGGTTGGGGCGGACGCGCACCGGCACCAGCACAGGTGCCATCAGGCCGCCGCCGCCGTTGTCGTCATCGGAGTCGAAGGCCAGCCACAGCACATAGCCCAGTAGGGCGAGGGCAAAAGCCGTGAGGAGAAGTTCGGTCATGCCGGGCCTTCGGTAAAGGTCAGCTTAGCGGGGTTGAAAAGGCATGGGGTAGCGAATGATCCCGTTGGCAGCTCTGGCGTTGGTCAGCAGGTTTGATGTGGGCAAGCTGGGATTGGGCGGGCAGCCTGGTTTGTGCGATCTGCTAACGGCCCCCAGCAGCCCAAAAAATCGGCTACTGGCTCGAGCCTGGCAGCTTGCCTAGCCCGAGCCAGCACCGCTGACGATCTGACGGCTTACATCTGAGCACTGGGCAGCGGTAAGCCAAGAGCGACGACAAGCCGCTGCTGACATGGGACCTCGACCGCTACAGGTGCTGGGCGGCAGGGCGATGGCGCCGTCTCAGCCGCCGACGGGCCTAGCCAACGCTGGCTGGTTCGCGTTCGAGGCTGCGGTCACGGAGCAGCTCGAAATTGCGCAGCGAAGCCAGATGAAAGCAGATCAGCTCATAGGTGCCGCTACGCACCAGCTCGACAATCGCCTCGGCAGAAAGGGTTGCCAACCGCGCCGGATCCACCGCAAAGAAGCCATCAACGCTCATCTTCTCACCGCTTGGCAAGGTGACTTCCGCCTGCTTGGCCTCCAGCAGATTGAGATCCTTAAGCTTCTTGCAGATTGCTTTTGTACGCTCAAATTCGGCTTGATATTGACTTAAAAACTGCAAGACGCCTGCGGTATACTCTGTAGGGGTACCATCCTCAGCAATCAAGCCAGGCCCCTCATCGGACTGGTTGAATCCAGCAAATGACTCGTCGATACAGAGGTAGTACTTTTCACCATCATCGGAGAGGGCAAGCACGAACGGATAGCGTCGAATAAATGCGGGAATATAACGCCCTTTCCAGTTACCCTCCGAGCCGATAAACACGTTTTCGGCATTACGCATGCCCAGCAGCAGCACGGGCAGCACGGATTCATCATCGCCAGCAAAAACGATCGGATAATCCGTCAAGGCAGAGAGGAACTCAGCCGCCATCAAGGGAACCGAATTCACCTTCTTGGCAAAGGAAAAATCCTTCACTTCGCGGGCATGCCAGCTGGCATGCCGTTCCGCCGTGATCGGGGCAACCTCGTTGTAGAAGAGAAGCTGAGTAGCCATGTGTTTTTTTGGTGGTGGTGACTAATTAATTTTAGCAATCAACGAAAGAAAAATCAAGTCCAACAGGCCGAGTCATGATCTGACTTTGGATACATGATGAGACCCGCAAAAGGACAGGGACGAAGGCTTGCCCTGCACGGATTCATCAAAGCGGGCGTTGCATCTGCACTCTCCGGGAAAGAGTGTACTGTGCTGGATTTCCGATCGAGCGTTGGATGATTTCATCAATGTTACCGACAGTAAGAAGAATGTCAGTGACCCTATCGGGAGTAATACCGATACTCGACAGACTGGCATTGGCAGCGGGATTGAGCTGGAAGAGCTGGCGCAGGTCTGCAGGGGCATCTGCCGCCTTGGCATCTGACAATTTCATGTTGACGTTGGCAGAGGTGACGCCAAGCTCGGCAGATCGCTTAAGGATGGCGATCACGGCATTGACCAGATCCAGGAACGCGGATTGGTTTTCATCCACGACAGCGGCGAGTGGCTCGTAACTCAACTGGTCGTTGAGCAGGGTTGTCGCTATCGGATTGGTTTCGCTAGCCAGCTGCTGTTGGAAGGAGGCCAGAAGGGCACCATCTCGGGCAATCGAGCCCACCGTGCCGCTGCGGAAGGCGTCGTAAAGCTCCGTGGCACTCGCATAGGTGACGATGCGAGCTGCCTCGCCAGTTTTGCCCAGGGCAAGCTTCAGGTTCTGAGCTGCGGTGGTGCCCTGGATCACACCAATTGAGGTGCCATTGAGTTGGTCGATGCGGGTGATGCCGAGGGAGGAGTGGCTGAGCACCATCAGGCCCGTGGCCAGGTAAGAATCCGAGAAATCGACACCAAACGAACCATCGCGCCAGAGGTTGGCGGTGCTGGCCCGCAGGGCGAGATCCACGGGTGTCGATGTCTGGGAAACGCCATTGGCCACGGCGGCAAAGGTGGAGGAGAAGGAAAGGTCGGTAACGAAGTTCACCCTTGTGGCATCGCCAAAGATGGCAATCGCCAAGGCGCGGGCGAGATCGGCATCCACCCCCTGGAGACTGCCGCTGGCATCGGGGGCGGAGAAACCGATGTTGGCGGCGCTGCCGCCAGTGGCGACATAGAGGCTGCCGCGTTGGCGGACCAAGGCCAGCAGATCGCCGCGGTCGTCGTTGGCGATCAGAGGATCGCTGCTGCCCTGGCCGAGGAAGGGCAGGGAGCGGAGCTGGCCACCGCCGCTAGCCGTGTTCTGCTCGATGTTGCTGGCCATGGGGAAGTGCCGTTGCCAGAGCTCAGTGGCATTGCCAAGGCGGGCGAGCAGCTTCTGGGTGAAGCCGCGGGCCAAACCAAGGGCCTTGCCCAGGGAGCTGGAGCTATCGCTGCTGGGGTCCAGCTCGAGGAAGAGGCGGGTCTGGGAAGCGATCGCGTTGAGGTCGGCGCCACCGCGCTCGGCTTGGGCGATCAGGCCTGGCAGATCCCGGGAGCTGAGGCCCAGCTCTGTGGCGGCGGCAGGGGCTTGAACGATCCAATTGACCGCATCTTTAAGCCGGCTCTGGTTTTCAGGTAACGCCACGGCAAGCGGTTGGATTGAGAACGTTTCCTCCAGCAAGGCAGAGCCGCTGATCGTGGCCTGGTAGCCCATCAACCGGGTGCGGTCGGAGGCGATGGCGGCGATGGCGCGGCTGCGCAGTGCCTCAACAAGGGCGGTGCTGGTGGCGTATTCAGTCACCGAAGCCGTGATGCCGTTGGCGCTGAGGAAAGCGAGGGCGTTGTCTTTAGCGGTAGAGCCGGCAATCACACCGATGGACTTGCCAGAGAGCTCGGCGGAGGATTTCAGACCCAGCCCTAGGAACGATTGCATGTCCACAAGGTAGGGCTGGGAGAAATCGATGCCGAGATTCACATCGCGGCTGAGATTGCTGGTGGAGCCAAGCAAGCCGAGGTCGGCAAAACCATCACGCACATCATTGAGACCAGCAAGTAGGGAATTATTGGGGCGAATCGCCAGGGCGTCGGCATTGCCGATCAACTGTTCGGTGATGGCGCGGGCGATATCAACGTTGTAGCCATACCACTGCCCATCACTCCGCTGCTGGGAGGTCCCGTGCAGACCAGGAATCATCTCGGTAACCAGCAAGCCTCGCTCGGCGATGGCGGCCATCGCATCGCCAACACCACGATCGGAGCGGCGGATGGAGGCGTTAAGGCGATCGCTGGAGAAGGAACCAATCAATTCGAGCAGGGGCTTGTTGTCAAGCAGCAGGGTGGCCTTAGTGGCGGAAATGGAGAAACCAGTGGAGGATGTGGAATCGAGATTGACAAGGGAGATCGTATCAAGAGTCGGATCAAAGTTATATAGATAAGTGAGACCCTGCTCCCCTAATGGACGATAATAGTAAACACGATCAGCATCAGCGTCGAGACCAAGATTAATCGTGTTATCGGTGGAACCAGACAGGATGTGAACCCGATCCTGGCCAGCACCAAGGGAAACTCGATCATTGTTTGCATAGAGCACCACAGTATCGCCCCCCGAACCCGTGGTGATCAGATTGCCACCACTGCCGTTGGAGTGGATGAACTGGGTGGTATCAGGAGCGGTGTAGTTGAGGCCGCCGCTGAGGTATGTGGCGGCAGCAGAGGTTGAAGAGCCGATCACCACCGAACGGCTGTCGTTGCTGGCGGCAACGGGGCGACTGAGGCGAAGAACACCATCGTTGTAGTCAAAGTCGCTGCTATCGCCTGAAAGATCTTCGAAGCTGAAGGCGCCATCACCAACTGGCTTGATGTGCTGGTTGCCATCGGCGTTGAAGGAACCGATGAAGTAGACGTCGCCAATCTGGCTCAACATCACCGGGGCGTAGAAGCCGCTACCACTGGTCACCGTCCAGGTGTGGGATGTGGTGTTGTTACCGCCCTGGGCTACCAGGAAACCAGCCGCCAAGTTGTTGCGGAGGGCCGTTCGGAATGCATCCGTATTAGCCACGGGCATCGATCCACCATTAGCATCGGCGATCGAGAACACGCTGGCGCCGGTTGCATCAATACGGAGATCCACCTTGGCAAAAGCGTAGGTATTGGTGTTACCACAGCTACTGGCAAGCGAAATATCGAGGGTTTCACCATTGTTGAGATAGAGAAGATCGCCCAAACCAGCCTTCTGGGCAACCGCCAATTCAGAAGCGGCTGCGGTTTGGTTGGCGATGCTGGCCCGCAGCACCAGATCAGGGGTGCCAGCGCCGATTGTGTTGAGGGCGAGGTTGAGCCCCCCAGCGGCTTCGCTGATCTGGAACTCGCAACCCAGGAGGGTGGCCCGGTCGCGGCGGGAAAGGGCAAAGCGCAATTCCTGGCCCGAGCTCAGCAACACTTGGCTACTGCCTTGGCTGAAGAGGCTACGGCCCGCATCGTCGTCCACGGCGCCGATCGAACCGATTACAGCAGCTTGGAGGCTAGACACGGTTTTCAATCCATCCGGGCTAAGGAAGGCGCCGGTCGCATCAATGCGATAGAGGAACAGGGTGGTCTGGCTATCGGCTAGGGCGTCGGCGTCGAGGGTGGAGAGATCGACCAGCACCGGCGCCGAAGCTGAACCGGCCAGGCTGAGACCAACGGCGAAGTTAGACGTAGAACCGCTGGCTCTGGTCAACTGCAGTCCGCTCGCCAAGGCTTCATTGGCGAGCAGGACATGGGCGGTGCTGATCTGGATGCGCTCCTGGCCCGCGCCCAAAGAAGGCAGCAGGGTGAGGCTGGTGCTGCTGACCGCCTGGTTAACAGTGCCGGCCAAGGGTGAGGAGCTGGCCAGCTCGGCTTTGGGTGCGGGCTGATCGGTGAACTGGAGATAGGGGGAGAGATCGCTGATCAAGCCATAGCTGCGGCCGTTGTTCGCCACCATGGCGATCGGGGCACCGCGATAGAGAAGGACACCGCCGATGATGGCGAAATCGCTGGATTTGGCACCGGGGAAACGGGAGGCGAGCACCACAAATTGATCGCCATCGAGCGGATTGAAATCGAGGATGAGATCAGCTTCGCTGCTGGGGGCCTTGAGCAGGAAACGATCGGCACCGCTGCCGCCATGGAGGATATTGCGGCCGCTACCGCCATCGAGGAGATCATTGCCACTACCGCCATCGAGTTTGTCATCGCCGGCATCGCCAAAGAGTTGATCATGGCCAGCATCTCCATGGAGGATGTCCTTGCCGGAGCCGCCACTCAAGGTGTCATCTCCAATGCCACCGCCAAGCAGATCAGCGCCGTCATCACCGCTGAGGTCGTCGTCACCGCTGCCGCCATCGATCTGATCATCACCGAGACCGCCCTTGAGACGATCGCTGCCGCCCTCGCCACTGAGCTGGTCATTGCCAGCGGCGCCATCGAGGCTGTCAGCTCCCCAACCAGCGGTGATTAGGTCGGCTGCTTCGCCGCCGGTGATCGAATCAGCGGCGAGCGAACCAGCGACAAGCGGTTGCAGCGACTTGATGCCGTCAGCGGCTTGGAAGCCGTCGATGAGATAGAGGGCACTGGCGCCATTGGGGTCGATGTCGAAACCGCTATCGGAGTAGCGGAGATTGAGCGAGACCTGGGAAATCGAATCAAGGATTTGCGCCGGCAACTGAATGGTGATGGTCGTAGCGCTTAAACCGGCAGCGATCAGGATTTCGCCCACGCCGTTGGACGAAGAGCTGGTGGAAGCACTGGGGGCTCCGCTAACCCTGCTACCTTCCGGCGCATTGAGCGAGTAGATCAGGCGCAAACCTTGGGCTGGTGCAACGGAGCCGAGCGAGATCAAGAAGGTGGCACTGCCACCGGGCTGGAGGCGGCCCTGCTGCATGGGAGTGACCGAAACAAGGTGATCGGCCTGGAGGGCGGTGGTATCGAGGGCGCCACCAGCGAGCTGGGCCGCGAAGCGTTGCTGAAGCTGATCGATGCCGATCGAACCGGCCAGAACCTGAGGTAAGGATTCGGTGAACACCGCCGTGAGCGTGGCCTTGAGACTGTTGGAGGCGGGCAGCAGGGAACGAACCGCTACACCGACAGCCCGGTACTTGTCGGCATAGGCGCGCAGGGCATCAAACTCAGCGCTCACCTGGGCGAACACCTGGATGATCACATCGCGCTGGGCAGCCGTCAGCGACGGGGTGAGCTCGGAAAGGAGCCTGGACAACAGGGTATTTCGCTGCGTTGCAGCAGTGGAGCCGGTGACCTGAAGCGAAGCGAGATCGACCTTGGCCAGGGCGGCAGCGAGCTTCTGAAGGGAAGCTACGGGGCTTAGGCCCTCCCGCTCGCCGAGGGTGGTGGCGAGCAGCAGCAAACCGGAGAGTTGGGCGTGGGCAAGCACCTGGCGGAACTTTTTAGCGTCGCCATTTGCCAGGCCATCGTAGGGATCGTAGGCGGTGGAATAGTCCGCCACATCCACCACGGAGACTCCGTAGAGCTTCTGGATGGCGGCACTGTTGGCGGCGGAGACGCCGGCATCGGCCAGCAGGGCGGCCAGGGTGGTGACGGGGGTAAGGACGCCGTTGCCGAAATCACCAATCAGCACAGCGCCTGCTACAGGCTTGCTGGTCAGTGAATCGATGCCACCGGTGGAGATTAGACGCAGATGCTCATCATAGAGACTGCCATCCCGATTACTATCGTAAGTCTGGACAGTCGATGGGGAGAGGGCGAGGGTGAAGCCACCATCAGGATCGGTGCTAGCGGAGGGCTCATCGCCATCCTTGAGGAAGTTGCGATTGAGATCCAGCCACACATCGGCATTCATTAGCGGTGAACTGGTAGAAGAGCCGCTAGAAACCAAGAAGCCAGATTTCACCAACTCAAGGATGAGAGCGTTTTCTTGAAGTAGTTTGTAGCCAGTGGGAACGGTCCGAGAAATCGAACCCGTTGTCGCCGCCCCGCCCGTGGAAGCTGAAACAAGAACCTCACTAACCGAGTCTGCGATCGGTGTGGTTTGACTTGAGGCGGGCTTAACCGTGATTCCGGCAGCAGCAGTCCGGAACACCGGGAACACGGTAGAGAGCACCACCTGGGCGGCGCTGGTACCAGAGGGGAAGTTGGCGTTGCTGAGGTTGGCGGAGGTGATCTGGTAATCGCTGGAGGTGAAGGTGATTGGGGCAGAGGCAACACCCGTAGCTCCCGAGATCAGAGCCGTATAGGTATACTTCCCGCTAGCTGTATCAAAGTGGGTTTGGAGGCTCGACGACGCAACACCATTGGCAGCAACAACCGAATAGCCGTAGTAGCGGCCATCACTACCGACTAGCAACTGGGAATCGTTGAGGTAAGGGTGACGCAGGGCGACGCTTTCAGAAGATTGGTCCTTGCGAAGGAAAGTGATCGTACTGAGGGGCTTGTTCTTTTGGCTGCTGAGGAAAGCATCAGCCCGCAGCCGCACACCCGAGGAGCTTTCGAAGGTTAGGTTGGAGGAGTCAATCAGGGGCAGCCTGATGGCGTCGGCGGAGCTAAAGCCGTTGAAATCAAGCCAGGTACTACCGCCAGTTTGACTGGTCTTGAGGGTAAGATTTGCCAGATTAGCATCAATATTCTTAGCCGAAAGCGTGATGGAGCTAGCCGCCGTGAGGACGACCGGGGCGCTGGTGGCAATCTTGAGCGCGTCTTGGGACGTAAGGCTAAGCTTTGCTGCAGAGATAGAAGCGGGGGTAGTGAGTTCAAGGGCTCCCTGGCCATTGCTGATCTTGATCTCATCCGGGGCCGAAAGGGTGGCCAAGGAGATCGAACCGGCCATGGCAGCGTTGATCAGGATGTCGCTGCTGGCCGCCGTGGTGGAAGCCGATACGGATTTCAGCTGGCTGGCGCTCAGGTCGATGCCATCGCGGGCGACGGCCGTAAGCGCACCGATCGAGCGCTCGCTGCCGCTGCTGCCCAGCACCTTGCCGGCGGAGGCCGTGAGGCTGAGCGACCCGGCCAAGGCCTGGCTGACACTGCCCAGGCTGATGTCACCGCTAGCGGCCGTCAGGCTGACGCTGGCACTGCCGCTCTTCAGGCTGGAGACGGTGAGGGCGCCAGGGCTGGTGTAGGCGAAGTTGGCGGCGGTATCGAGCGAGAGGGTGGTGGAACCGGTACCCGCCTGGGTGACCGTGAGCGCGTCGCGGGAAGCCAGGTTGAGGCTGGGACTGCTCACCTTGAACTTGCCGCCCAGCTGGCTGTCGAGGCTGAAGCTGGTGGCGACGAAGGTGGGTGAGCTGGCCGAACTCAGGTCGGTACTGCTGGAGCCGGTGAGCCTGAGCTTGAGCGCACCGCTGCCGGTGTAGGTGGTGCTGCTGGTGGCGGTGAGGGAAGCGGCGGTGAGATCGAGAGCTGCGGTGCGGACTGCAGCATTGAGGGCGACGGTGCCAGCCGCCGTGATCACCAGGGGCAAGGTGGAGGCGAGGGCGGTGATGGAAAGGCTGCCGGGATCAACGAAGCTGACGTTGTCGATGGCATAGGACTCGTTGGCAATCGCTTCGTTGAGAGTGCTGCCGAAGCCCAGCTTGAGGGCGGTGACACCGGCGGGCACATCGAGAATCACACGGAAACTCTGATCGTTATAGCTGCTGCCAGCGGCGCTGCTGCCGTAGAAGTTGCTAGCGGTGGCGATGGGGGTGATGGTATAGCGATAGCCACTGGCTGTCGCGCCGCTTATCGGTGCCGTCACATTGGTGAGATAGCTGAAGCCAGGACTAGCGACAAGCGCATCATTGGCATAGATGTTGAAGCTTTCAGCCGCTTCCCAAGAATCGAGGCGATGCAGATCAAAGCTGATCCTGCCGCCATCACCACTGAAGCTGAAGTTGCGCCAGATGTCCTGGCCATTGGTTTTGGCTCCGTTGGCGAACACGCCGAGCACGTTGCCAATGCCATTGTTAGCCGTGCCGTTGAGGCTGATCGGCGCGGCAGCAACCGTGCTGGGCTGCTGCCAACCGCCTAGGGCCGCCTCGAAGTTTTCGTTGGCGAGCTGTTGACCAAGGCTGGTCTTGGCGCTGAAGTTATCGATTGCATAGGATTCATTATCAACGGCTTCATTGAGGTTGCTGCCGAATCCCAACTTGAGAGAGTCAATACCAGCCGGAACCTTGATCGAAACTCGGAAGAGTTGATCCCCATAGGAACTACTGCCACCAAGGGCACCATTCTCTACAGGGTTAATGGTCCAGCTGTAGCCATTGGTGATTCCTGTGACAGGGGCGGAAACGTTAGCACTGAAATTAAAGCTTGTGGAGAGAATCTGGACATCATTCGCATAGGCAACAAAATTCTCAGTTTCCCAGCTGTCGAGTCGGAGTAGGTCGAACTCGATGCTGCCACCAGCTTTTTTGAAATCGAGATTGGTCCACACGTCCTGGTTAGACAGTTTGCTGCCGTTGGCAAATCGGCCCAGGGCTGTGGTTGGACTCGGGCTGGCGAGTTTGAGGCCCACGAGCGGCGCCGCTGGGAAGCTGGCGGCGGTGGTCCAGGCCGGTAGGGGGTTGGTGAAGTCCTGGGTTGTGATCGCATCGCCAGCCGTGAGATTCAAGGAGCTGGGGGCGCCCGTGCTGCCGCTGGCAATCGAAAGCCGCAACTGGGCATTGGCCTCCGGCTGGCTGACGCTGAGGGTGGGGCCTGCGGCCAGGGAGAGCGAATTGGCCGAGAAAGTGGTCGTGCTAGAGGCTGGCAACAGCAGGCTGCCACCCCTGAGGCTGAGGGTGCCTACCGGCGCAATCGCGCTCTGGAGACTAAGGACAGCGCTACCGGCCTCAAGGCTGAGGCTCTGGGGCTGGCTGCCATTGCTACCGGCGATCACCACGTCGTTGGCCATGGTGAGGCCGGCCCCCTGGAAGCGCAAGCTGTTGGCCACCAGGGTGGTGTTGACGGATGAGGCGCTGCCGTTGCCGAGGTTGAGGGCGCCGCCCGAGGTGATGCCGAGGGTAGCCCCACTGGCCAGGGTGGACGCGGCCGTGGCCTTGAGATTGCCAGACAGGCTGGTGGCAGCCGTGCCGGTGGTGGTGATGCTGACGCTGTTGGCCTTGATGCTGTCGAAGGGAACGGCGGCGGAGAGACGGAAATCGGTGGTGTAACTG
Organism: uncultured cyanobacterium; assembly: GCA_903858015.1. Classification (GTDB taxonomy): domain Bacteria; phylum Cyanobacteriota; class Cyanobacteriia; order PCC-6307; family Cyanobiaceae; genus Cyanobium. The sequence continues at coordinate 54,314 of CAIOGZ010000048.1, read as the reverse complement.
GTGGTTAGACCGGTCGTTACGGCTTGGGTGGTGTAGACGGGTTGACTGGCCAAGCGCGGAGCCAGGGTGGAGATTGTCGAAACAGCAATTACATCTTCTTGGTGGTAGAGAGGCTGCCATTCATAAATTGGAGCCAATACAGATGTGGCGGCATAGTTGAAATTCTTGCGTTGGTCACTGAGGTCGAAGGCAACAGATGTCCAGTCATACTTGTAATCGTTGAAAGTCTCCTGAAGAGTACGGCTTGGTCCCCAAACGGGGCTGGCTTGGGAGAGATACGAGGTGGCGCTATTCGTGGTGTCAATAAAGTTGCCATTCGAACCCTGAAGAGCAAGATAATTTTCTTCGTTGCCATCCTTGCTGCTGCTGCCACCATCATTGGGCTGACCGACTTCCCACAAGCTTGAGCCAGCACTGTTGCGAAGATTAGGAACAACGATTTCTGCAATGCCAGGGTAGCGAGAAGTCGGAGTCAGATCATTCCATTTGCCGCCATCTAGGATGACTACATAGGGTTCGCCCGCTTGCTGGGTGACAACAACGTTGTCGATACCATAGGCTTCATTATCTTGGCCGTCATTTGTTTGACCATCAAAATAAAGCTTGTAGGAGGTATAACCCTTTGGCAAGTTCGCAGTTACCTTAAAGGTTTGATCATTGTATTTGCCACGAGTCATCAGCTCTCCAAAAGCAACCGGAGCAAAGGACACCTTGAATCCATCGGCGTCAATTAGGTTGAAAGCCTTTTCCTCGGTATTCATGCTAAACAGCTTACCGCCTTCCCTGGCAGTGGTAGTGGCGGAGCCACCGCTTCCTTCAAGCTTCAATTGGAAGTTTTCCTTGTCCCAGCTATCCATTCGCAGGAAATCAAACGTTATCGTTGTTGGATACCTCCCATCAAGCGAGCCAGCCTCAGTATCCGTGCCAATCGTGAAGTCCCAGCCACTTTCGTTACCGAAGCGGCCCAGGTAATTTCCGTAGTTAGATTGACGGCGGCTGGTCGAGGTGCCTACAGTATTACTTTCAAAGTTATTGGAAAATACCTGGAGAGTATTTGCAGAATTATCCGGCTGCGAGGTCGACCAATTAGTATAGGCAAGAGCAGTGCTATCAAGCCACTGGAAGTTGCCTAGATCAGTGGCACGGTTAGCGCCGATCCAAGAAGCGGGGAAACGATTGTCGAGAGTTGCATTCTCTGCGCTGTCATCGATTTTGACAAGCTGGCCGTTGTAACCGATCGCAATGTCACGGGCCTCAGTCCAGCTTGTGGTAGGGGTAGCCAAATAAACATTAGTGTTGCCCCAGTAATCAGAAAGCGATTGGCCGTCGTAGTAACGCCAGGTAGGGCTGTCTGTAGGCTGGAATCCATCCACCGCGTAAATGATTTGGCCGCCTCTGGAGTTAGCTCTGGCGGAGGCTGCTGCAATTTCAGCCGCAGTGGTGAGCCTGGCTAGGCGTGTATAGCCTTGGAAGCTCTGGCTTTGACCGGCGCTGTCAATGGTGGTAACGGTGAGCTCCTGGGATTTAGCACTCGCATCGGTATTGCTTTTAGAACCAGTAGAGGCGAGGTATACGTTCGCTGTCGTTGGGATTGACCCGACTGTTAGCAGCCTACCAGCGCTAACTGAACGATTGGTCAAGGTTGCCGTACTCTTGATGTAATCGAGATTCAGGCTGCTACTGGCTGGCGCATAAAGACCTGGGTTTTGGCTTGCATTAAGCACGGCCACATTATCGATACCGTAAGACTCATCGTTAGCAGGCTGATCAAGGTTGCTGCCAAAGCCAAGCTTGAGGGAGCTCACACCTACAGGCACGGCAATAATGACATCGAAACTTGAGTCAACCCCGCCAGCATTGTAATCAGCGTAATCATTGCGGGCAACCATGGCCACTGAATAGCCGGCTATCAAGCTGGCAGGTGTCAACACCAAGCCTTGGTAATTCGAGGGGCTCAACGGCTGATCAAACAGCTTCTGGTCATTGATATAAACTTGGAATTTTTCTGCATCCCAGGTATCAAACCTAAGCATGGTGAAGCTAATCTGACCGCCATTGCCATCGAGGCTGTAGGTTTTCCAGACATCCTGACCGTTGCTCTTGGTGCCGTTGGCAAACGGGCCCATGAAGGAGCCATAATAGGAATTGGACTTAATCGGTACCGATCCTGAGGGCACACTCCAGCCCGTAGCGTTGCTGGCAAATCTATCAATAGAAGGGCTTGGCGTATAGCCCTGAATGAACGGTACGTTGCCTTTTTGGCTGCCAAAGGCCACGGTAGAGCCTGAGCCTGGATAGGCAACTGAGGCAAAGCTGGTGTTGTCCACCCAATCGGGCGAACGGGTAATCGAAGCCGAACTGGCTTGGGAAATACCTGAGAGACCCGTGCGCAGGCCATTAACCTGATAACTACGATTACCATTGCTGTCGTAGGAGACCTTCCATTCACTGCCACCGGCACCACTAGCTGGCAGGGGCTCTTGATCGAGAATCGATACACTGATCGTGTTTGAACCTGCCACCGAATCATTAGGATTGGAGACTGTTTCGGTCAGGGTCGCGGCGGTGAGGGCAGAACGATTCTGGGTATAGAGCACCTTGGCAGTATCCGTATAGGTGCCTACCCACTCCCTGCTGCTGCCATCAGCTGCGGCGGCTCCAAGTCCAGCAACGCTACCCTGACCGAGAGTAGCTCCACCAAGCAGCGAGGCAGCTGGGATGGCACCGCCACCACCACTGACAGACTGCGTGGTTTTAGCAAGATTAAAACGGGTTTCTAGAGCAACCTGATCATTGGCGTAAACCCTGAAAGACTCACCATCCCAGCTATCATTACGATAGAGCTTAAAGTTAATCGTAGCACCAGTGCCATCCAGGCTAAACGTCTTCCAGGCGTCTTGGCCATCTTGCTTGGTACCATTCGCAAAGCTTCCAAGGAATTGAGTAAATGCTGTGCTAGTTGCCACCGCTGCGGATCCAGTGGCAAAGCTCCAGCCTTGGGTGGCAGCTGCAGCCGTGCTCGCTTCAAAGGTTTCGCTGTTGCTGATGACGCCACTACTGGAGGTGATCGTTAGCGCATCTACGCCATAGGATTCATTGCTCTTGCCTTCGTCAAGACCGCTGCCGAGACCTAGTTTCAAACTTGTAATGCCAACAGGAACCTTAAGGCTGACATCGAAGCTCTGGTCAGCCCAACTGGAGCCGAAGGAGTTGGCAAAGTCATTGGGAGATGTCGGCGTTACTGTCCACGTATAATTGTTGTTAATGCCGCTGAACGATTGACTGCTACCGGCAACGATGGTCCCATCTTTAAATGGATACCAAGCCATCAGCCCGTTGTCGCTGCCACTGGGATTGAGCGACATGTCGCTACGGACCTCCGCTGCGCTGCGGGCATCGTTCCAAATCTTGAGCTCACGGATGCCGCCATTGAAATAAGGGTTATCCGCCCAGTTACTACGGCCAACCCAGGTATTAGTGCGCACCATTTCGGTGGGCAGGGCCGTAATAGTGCCGGTTTTTTTCAGGAGACCATCCAGGTAGAGATTCACAGACTTATCTGGATTAAGAACGGCCGCTACATGCACCCACCGATTCATCGGCAAGGCTTCATCGGTCATGACCGTTCCGTTTCTGGTGCCGTTGCCCCAGCTCTCAAAAAAGAGACGCCCCGTAGTTCCAACGCTGCCTAAAATGATATTGCCACTGCTGGGGCCATTACCGATATCTACAATTCGGGAGTATTCCTTGACCTCATTCATGTAGACCCAAGCTTCAATACTTAGAGAACCACCCAGATTCATATCGGGGAGATCGGCATAATCGTTCACCCCATCCAACCAGAGGGCCTTGGTGGCACTACTGGGGGCTGATGTGGTGCTGTAAATCGCCGAAGCATTCACCACCGAAAGGGCATCGATGCCGTAAGCCTCGTCGTTGCTGGCGCTGTCGAGGGTGCTGCCGAAGCCAAGCTTCAGGGTTTTGATGCCGGTCGGAACCGTGATCGTGACGCGGAAGGTCTGATCGCTCCAAGAGCTTGAACCATAGTGATTGGCATAATCGCCTTTGGGAGTAATGGTCCAGCCATAGCCGTTGGTGGTGCCAGATGTGCTAGAGGAGACGGACGCTTGGTCAAACACACTAGAGAGTATCTCGGTGTCATTAGCAAAGACCTTGAACAACTCTTTATCCCAGCTATCAATACGGTAGAAGTCAAAACTGATCGTACCGCCGCTGCCTTCGAGCGTGAAGGTTTTCCATGCATCTTGACCATTGACCTTGGCGCCATTGGCGAAGCTGCCGAGGAATTGGGAGAAGTAATTAATGCTGGCGGCTGTCGTTACCGGTGAGCTTGGCGTACCGCCACTAGCCAACGACGCAGCCCCAGTGGCAAACGTCCAACCTTGGGCAGCGGTAGCCGCTGGGCCTTCAAAGGTTTCGTTGCTCACCACTTTGGCGAGCGCATCGGTGCTGCCTTCGATCGCCATACCGGCGAGGTTGCCGCTAGTGGGCAGCAAGATATTGTTGGGACTTGAGCTCCAGGGATTGGAAATAGCAGTGGTGGTTAGAACACCATTGCGACTTTCATTGCGGACTGTGTTGGTGATATTGGTGGCATAGAGGGGCTTGTAACCCAAGTAATCGAGCACCGCTTGGCGCTGGGCCTCGGTGTACTGATCCCAGCTGCCGCTGCTGGCTGGTTGGCTTGCTCCTGCATAGGCGCTCCAGGGGATCGCGGCAACGGAGAAATCAACTCCCGGCACGAAATACTCCCTAATCTCGCCGGTTGCCGGCCGGTAGAAGGCATCTTGATTCAGGGCCAGGTCGTAGGTTATCCATTGGTTGCCCACCTGGATTTGCTGGGTGCCGATCTGGGTAACGGTGGTGCTGCTCGTTTCCAGCTGGGTAGTTACACTATCGAGTCCGACCAAGATATCGGTAGTAGTACCTGCCGCGCTCGTGAGATCAACAGCCGTGAGCACAGCGGCGCTGTTATTGCGCTGCAGCTTGAAGCGGCTGGCATCCCAAACCTGAACTGTGTAGCCTGTGGCAAGGGCAGGATCGGTGCTGTTGGTATTGATTAAGCCTGCACGGCCACTGCTGTTATTGGCAGCACCGTTCTGAAGGTAAAGAATAGCGCCATCGACCAGACCATGGGGAATCGGGCTGCCATCGGCACCCACATAGCTCAGGATGTCGGTGTTGGCATCAATCACGAGCTTCACATCGCCATTGAAGCCAAAGCTGAGCTGGGCAACACTGGAGCCCGTGGCCACACTCTTGTTCACCGTTACGGGGGTGACAGCAGAGGGAACAGAGGTGAGCTCCCAGCCCGGCCTGGTGGCATCGGCATCGAGATTGAAGCTGGCGGCATTGAGGCTGAGGTCACCCGTAGCTTCGATGCTGCCCGCCTTACTCACATTCAGGGCACCGCTGGTACTGAGGCTGAGGTTGGCGGAGCTGGTGAGCTCGCCGGTGATTGTCACCGTGCCGGGGAAGGAGAGCGTGGGAGTGGCGCTGGCGGAGGCGGGCTTGAGATCGAGGAAACCCTTGAGCGTGAAGTTGCCGCTACTTGGCAGGCTGAGGCTGGAGGTGGTGAGGATGGCGCGGCGCAGATCGGTGAGGGTGCGATCGATCAGCAGCGTCTTGCTGGCTGCAGTCGAGAGGCTGGCCGAGCCGGTGGAAAGCCAGGCTTCCTCCAGCAGGCTGAGGTCGCCGCTGGTGGCCGTGGCTGCCAGGGTCTGGGTTTGGATGTTGCCGCTGATAGTGATCGTGCCGGCGCTGAGGGTTACGGCCGAGCTGCCCAGATCCACCTGCGGTGAGAAGGTGGCCAACGTTCCAGTCGTGACTGAGGTCGCCAAGCTGAGGGCAAGGGCGGTGCCGGCCGTGGCTTCGGCGGCGGTGCCCGCCAGCTTGAACGTATTGGCTCCGGTATTGATCACGTAGTAGAGGCCGCCATCCACCAGGGGCAGCAGGGCCCCCTCCTGGACGCCGTAAAAGCGCACGGCGGTGCCGCTGCTGAGGCCATGGCCGCTGATCGTGAACTCGTCGTTGGGGTCGGAGAAGGCGGAAACCGTGGCGGTAAGGCTCGTCACCGCCGGGGTGCCGGCGGGGAAGACCGATCCGGCCAAGGTGATGGTCCCCTTGCTGGCGGTAGCCGTCAGGCTGGCGGCCCGGATGGCACCGCCACTGCTGGCCGTGGCCGGCAGGCCTTGATACATGGGCTTTTCGCTGCCCGAGAGCAGGCTGCCGGTCGCGTTCACGAAGGCCCCCGCGCTGTTGACGCGGTAGCCGAGCTTGTCGACGAGCACGCCAGCAGCGCCGCTGGTGAAAATCTCTTCAGCGGTGCTGATGTTGCCGGCGCTGGCGGTGAGGCTGACAGCCCCAGTGGTGGTAATCGGAGCGCTGGAGCTGATGCTGCGGCCGGCCGAGAGGCTGATCCCAGCCGCCAAGCTGGCGTTGCCGAGGGTCGTGGCCTGGCTGAGATCCGACGTGTCGCCAGCGGCCGAGAAGGTCTGGGCCCCCTTGAGGCCCGTGAGCCGGGCGCTGCTGGCCAGGCTGAGCGAACCGGCCTTGGCCGCAATCGTGGTGCTGTTGACGTTGGTAGTGCTCAGCCCACCGGCAATCGACACACTGCCACCGCTGATGCTGAAACCACCGCTACCGCTGGCTCCAGTGGTGATGAGATCGGCGCCGGAGCCGATGCTGATCGCACCGTCGGTGCTGAGGCTGAGTGAGGGAACTTTGAGCACCAACTGGTTGGTGTTCTGGCCAATCGTGATCGCGCCCGTGGCCGCCAGGGTGAGGGCGGCGTTGCTGGCGTAGGTGGGGATGGCGCTGCTGGCGCTGCTGCCGCTGAGGGTGAGGGCACCGGCGGTGGAGCGGTAGCTGAGGGAGGTGAGGTTGGGGGCCGCAGAAACATCGGCCAGAGAAGTGAGGGTGAGATCCCCGGCTTGGCTGATTTGGAAGCTCTTGGTGCGGCCCAACAGGTTGAAATTGGCCAGCAGGTTGCTGACCGCGCCGTTACCGCCATCGGGGGTGAAGTTAACGACCGGCACATCAAGCGGGGCGTTGAGGTTCAAGGTGCTGCTGGCGCTGGCCGGCCGCAGATTCCAGCTGACACTGCTGTTGGCATCGCTATGGGTACTGCGCACACCGCCATCCCATTGCAGGGTCGTGAACTTCTGGCTTGTGGAGCCGAGGTTCAAGGTGGTGTCCTTGGCGCGGCTCAAGAAGGTGGCGGGGGTGACCGCCTGCAGGGCCGTGGAGGAGGTGAAGCCGCCGAGCTGGGCCAGGCCGCTGGAGGTGCTGCTGTTGAGCGCCAGGCCGAGGGCAGCGTTCAGGCGGGTGGAGCCGGTGGGGGTCTTCAAGCTGAGCCGCACATTGGCGCCGCGCAGTTCGAGCACTGGGATTTCACCATTGGCGGCCACCAACCCGACGGCTATCGCTGCGTCGCTGATGGCCTTGTTGATGGCCGTGATCAGGGCCGTGGGGCTGCTGAACTGCTGGGCGCCAACGCTGGCGGTGAAGGTTTTGGTTTCCACTCCCGTGCCGCCGCCGCTGGCCTGGCGAGTCACCGCCAGGTTGAGGCTGAGGCCCGAGCTGAGTTTGCCGCTGAGCAAATCCTGAGGAGCGGAATTGAGCGCTTCCATCACCAGGCCGGCCGTATCGCCGGGGAGGTTGATGCTGGTGGCGTTGAGGGCAACGGAGCTGCTGGCGCTGCTGCCATCGCTGCTGCCCAGCAGGATCTGGGCCAGGGGCGAGAGCCGAATGCTGTTATTCGTGCTGCTAGTCGCCGTGATCGTGAGGCTGTCGCGGGCGATCAGGTCGTGCAGGATCCGCGGCGACTGGGGAGCGGTGATCACAACGGTGGGGGCCGCCATCCAGGCACCCGCCACCACCAGATCGGCTTGGCTGCTGTCACTGCCGCTGGTGCTGCCGCCCAGCACCAAAGCATCGGCGGCGTCGCGGCTCACCGTGAGGCTGAGGCTGGCCGACGACGCTGCGTCCAAAACGATATTGGCCGCCTGCAACGTGGAGCCCCGCACACTGGTGCTGCTGGTGCCGGCGCGTTCGACCGAGCCTGAGGCGGCAGCCGTGGTGCTGGGGGTGAGGGCCGTCAACGCCGTATTGATGCTGCCGCCAGCCACCAGCAGGCCCGAGGAGAAGAGTCCCTGGCCAGGGGCGGTGCCGGTGGCACTGATCGATAGGTTGCCGCGGCTGATCACACCTCCAGATGCGGTGATCGTGACCGTGGCGGCAGTGATGGTGGTGGTGCCGGCGACGGCGGTGGCGCCAGCGAGGGTGAGGGCGCCGGAGCTGGTGATGCTGAGGTTGGCAGGGGTGGCGGCGGCAGCCTTGCGGTCAAGACCGGTGCTTGTGGACTCTTCCCCGGCCAGGATCGAGCCGTAGAGGGCAGCGCCTGTGCTGCCGCTCAGCGTGGTGGAGCCGCCTGTTGTGGCCGTGGTCTTGAGCTTGGAGGGCACCGTGGTGCGCACCGTGCCAGCCGTGGCGGAGAGCGAGAGGTTGGAAGGGGCTGTGAGGTTGCCCAGCACCAGCAGGCCATCGGTGCCGCTGGTGGAGAGGCTGAGGGCGCCGGCACTGGTGTTGATATCGCCCAGCAGGGCGAGGGTGCGGCTGGTGGAGAGGGAGAGGCCGTTGGTGTTGGTGCTGGAGATCGTGCCAGCGAGGATGACGTTGGTGGTGATTTCGCCGTTGGTGCTGCTGCCATCGAGGCTGGCGGCAGCCACACCGGTGTCGATCAGGGCCTGTTTCTGGGCGTCGGTGAGGTAGGTGGCAAGGTTGAGATTGGCGCTGGCATTGGGCGCGAAGGAAAGGCTGCCGGCTGTAGTGATCGCCCCCTGGAGCACCAAGCTGCTGGCGGTGAGGGTGGCGGTACCGCTGCTGTTGAGATTGAGCTGGGAGCCAGTGGCGGCGTTCACCTTGCCGCTGGCCGTGTTGGCATTGAGGGCCAAACTGCCGCTGCCGGCGGTGCTGAGAGAGCCGTTGCCGTTGATCAATAGATCGTTGGCGGCGGTGAGGCTGAGGTCGCCAGCGGTGGCGGAGACGGCACGGTTGAGCCTCAAGTCGCCGCTGCTGGTGGTGATCCTGGAGCTGCCGCCGGTGACCAGGCCCGGATAGGTGCGGCTGCCGGTGCGATCGCTCACCGAATCGATCGTGAGCTGATCGTTGTTGGTAAGGAAAACCCCGTTGGCTCCCACCGAACCCGCTAGATAGCTGATCGCCGTGCGCAGCGGGGCGGAACTGGTGCCGATGCCCCCGAGGCCATCCAGCACGAGGGTGCCCGTGCGAATCACCGGGGTGGTGCCGCTGACGGAGGCGAAAGCATCGCCACTGAGCCAGATGCTGCCCGCAGGGGTGCTGGGGCTGGCCATGCTGGTGATGCTGAGCGAACTGAGCAGCACAGGGGTGCTGCCCTTGGCCGCGAAGGCCATCAGGCCACCGGCGCTGCTGCTGGCGGTGAGGGTGGTCTGTTGGCTGCTGCTGCCACCGCCGATCAGCAGGGGCGAAACCGCCGTACCGAAGCTGGCGGCCGCAAGGGTGAGCTTGGGGGCCTGGAGGTTGACACTGGCCTGGGCGATCGCGCTGGCAGTACGGCCGGCATCGCGCAAGGCACCGGTGGTGCTGATGTCCAAGGTGCCAGCGGTGACCACCGAGCCAAGGGCCAGGTCTGCGGCGCTGGAGAAGTAGGCCGAACCGCCGCCCTCGGCGCTGGCGTAGAGGCTGGCTACGTCGTTGGTGGTGACCTTGAAGCGGTCGCTGGTGCTGCCGCCGATGCTGCCGTTGGTGCTGCGCAGCTCAATCGGGCCCCGGTTGTTGCTCACGCCACTGCCGTCGGGGTCCTGGAGCAAGGAGCTGGCGGTGAGGTTGAGCACGCCGGAGGCAGTTACCGACTTGACCTTGAGCGTGCCGGCGGAGGAGAGGCGAACGCCGCTAGCCGCCGTGGCCGAAACCGAACCCTTGGCCTCAACGCTCAGGGCTGTAGACAGCCGCAGGGTGACGCCCGTAAGCGAGGCAGGATCGGTGAGCAGGGTTCCCTGGGTGAGGGTGGTGGGATGGTTTGTTGTGGTGGAGCTGGCGTCCTGGGAGCCGATGGTGAGGGCGCTCCAGCGGCTGGTATTGCCGTAGTCCTCCTGGAGCAGCTCACGGCGGGCATTGGTTCCGCTGTACTGGTAGTAGCCGTAGAAAGCCGGCGTACGCACCAGCACCACATTGCCGTTGACCAACGAGGCCCGGGTGTCCATCACCAAAGCCGTATCACTTACGGCGAACGAAACGGAGCTAGCAGTGGTGTTGTATTTGGCGGCGCCAGAGGTGACGACTGCCCAGAGATTGCGATTGGCTGAATCCTTGGCGCCAAAATCAGCCGTGGAGAGGTTGAAGTTGGCGAGGGCAGTGCTGCCGACATACTTGTAGAGGGTGCCACTACCTGCAGTATAATTTGGCGTGTAGCCTCTGAACAGGCTGGCATTGCTTAGATCGAGACTGGCGGTTGTACTGGTGGTAGCAAGAGGAGAGCTGCCAATATACTCATAAACCTTGTAGCTGCGGCCAACCACATCAGAGCTGGAGGCGGAGCTGAGTAACTTTGCACTGGCGGCGGAAAGTTGCTCATAATCGCCGTTGGGGATGTCGATCTGAATCTGGTCGGAGCTGCGACCGATCGCGCCGCTGGCGACGCTGAGATTGAGATTCCCATTAGTGCTGATCGCGGCACTGCCACTACCGCTGCCGCCACTGGAGCTGGTGGGCAGGCCGCGCTGCTCGGCCTGCTTGGGGAAGAGCAAACGATAAAGATCAGAAGCCAGAGGGGAGTAATAGGCGTTGGTGCCTACAACACGCTGATCAAGGGCAGCTTTCCGGTCTGCATCAGGACGACTATAGACAAAAGAGGGATCGTAGGAAGCATTGCGATATTGCTGGTGAATGGCACCGAGCTGGGACTGATAGGCAGCGATGGCCGTATCACTGAAGCCTTTATCTGTCTTGAGGATATTAATTTCGGCAGCAGTAAAGGCAAATGTAACTTCGGTGTGATTGGCTAGTGTAGGCGCTGTCCACGTCGTAGCGGGAGAGGCCTGCTTGGTCCAACCGCGGTATGTGGTCCAGTAATCGTTGTAATTGATGCTGTCCTGCCGGGCCAATTCTGCTGTGGCGGCGGCGGTGGCAGCGGCACCGGTGATCTTGAAGATCGCGTCCTGCTCGGCGAGCACGGTGGTATTCACCGGGTTGATGGCGGCGCCGGTGGCGTTGAGCAGGTCGCCGCTCGTCACCGTGAGGTTGAGGTCGCCCGGAATCGTGAGGGCTGAACTGGCCGTGAAGGCCGTGGGCAAGATCAAGCGAAGATCGCCGCTCGTTTCCTGCAGCGATGCACTGCTGCCGGCGGCCGAGAGCTGCATTGCCAGGCCGCTTGTGGTGGAGAGAGCATTGATGCCGGTGTTGAGGCGCAGGGGGTTGGCGGCGCTGGCCACATTGCCACTGCCCACCTGAATCTCCATGCGGTCGGCCTTGAAGAATTCCGCCGTTGCCGTGCTGCCGCTGCTCGCCTGACCGCTGGTATCAAGACCACCGCCAAGCAGCAGGGTGAGGGTCTTGCCGGCGCTGAGGGCTAGACCCGTTGCGGCATCGGCCCGTGGTTTCAGGGCCGCAATGGCTCCACCATTGCTGATCGCTTGGATGCTGAGATTGCCCCCAGCACTGGCCTTCACATTGATCCCATTGGTCGTGGAGGTGCTCCCCCCCACCTGAAGATCCAAATCGCCGGCGGCACGAAAGCTGAGCGGCACACTCCCATCCTTAACGAGTAGCCCCTTGACGGCGATGTTCTTGCCATTGGTGGTGCTGATATCCACCGCTGTCGAATTAGTGACACCCTTAAGGATCGAGACATCGCCGCGGCTGCTGATGCTGAGAGCACCGGCAGCGGGCGAACCAGTCGCCGCTGGGGCGGGGACAATAAAACCAACCGTGATCGGGTTATCGGCCTTTAGAAAATGGGTATAGAAGTCCTTGACACCTTGGATTTCAGTTTGCTGGACGTGATAGGTCTTCTTGCGCAAGAAGCCACCACCAGTAGTCCATTTACGGGTGGTAATCTGAGCTGTTGTTTGATCAACCTGCTTATAATCAACCTGATAGGCAGCCGCCGCAGGGGCGTTAAACCTGCTGGGCGCAGCAGCCTGGAGAGCCTGGCCTTGCAACAGGGGCCTAGGATCTTTTGATTGCATGTTAACTGAATCCCATTTTTCACGCTCGCCAGTAGCAACATCAACAAAGATATTAAAAGTCTTTCTGGACCAGCGCTTAACTGTAGTTGCTGTTTTGGATTGGCCTTCAGTCCAGTTGTAGGTTAGGCCGGTAACAGGATTGTAGAGAGTACTCAGTATCGAGCCACCACCGCCAGAGACAGAAGCGGGTGAAGCAATGGAGGTAGACGTTGGCGTGGTGTAGGCGGTAGCGGCGCCAATCAAGGTAGATTCAGACTTTGTAAATAGGCCAGCCAGGTACTGATACTGAGTTTTCTTGACAGTTGCCAAACCAAAAGACGCCTCTCGCGTTGAATCCCAGGCGGTAATATCAATATTAGTGGTAGAGGTGGACGCGGCCTTAAGCTTGATCGACGTGGCATTGATGACGTCAACAAAATAGACAGTAGCGTTGACAAGGCCGCCAACGGGGGACGTGGCATCACTCGCACCCGATGCATTAATACTAGTGTTGAACTGATAGAAAACTTGAGAACCAGTGACCAAATTATGGGGGTTCGTAAATGTGATGCTGTTGGCAACAATGTCTATAGCCGCGGGCACCAGGGCGATTTTGGGAGTGTCCACGATCGTTATCTTGCCGTTGATCGGGGCGAGATCAATGGCACCTGTAGCAAGCTTCCAAGTGCTGTTATTGGTGAGACTTAGCGATGGTTGGCCATTGAAGGCCAGCACCTTGCCAGCGCCGGTGCTCAGGATCTGGCCGGTAAGGGTGATGTTGCCGCCGCTGCTCTTGATGTCGTTGAGATTGATGGTGCGGGTGGCCGCATCCACATAGCCGGCCAACGGTACGGCTTTGCCATTGACTGTGGCATAGCTGATGCCACTGATCGCGTTGCCGTTGCTATCAATCAGGGAGGTGGAAGTGGTTGGATTGAAGCCTGCATCCACCGTCATGCTGAGCGCTGGCGTGCCGCTCTGGATCAAGCCATCGATATTGAGATAAAGCGCGGAGATTGAAATATCTCCGCGGGAGAAAATCGTTCCGGGGTTTTTGTTGGCGGCCGTACTCACAGTGGCCGCATCAGCAGTGACGCTGGTTGGCGCACGGTAAGTACCATTGGTATTGGTTCCTGCATTAAAGGCCTGGGAGCGATAAGTATCGTAATTAAGATACTGGCGAGGGTCGCCACCAGTGTGGAACCAGGTATCGCTGCTTAGGGAGAAGTTGCCAACAGCATCGATGTTCAGCTCCTTGCCCCGCAGCTCCCCGGAGACGATCACACTATCGGTCGTATTACTGATCTTGATGGCGCCGGTTTCGTTAATGACCGATCCGGTGAGATAGAGGTCTGGCGGAGGGGTAGTGGTTGGGTAGCCAACTGGCAAAGGCACACCCTTGCTGACGTTTTGGGTGACACTGATCGTGCCTTTGATCTCCGTGGCGGCGCCCGAAGATCCCCCTTGGCGATTGACATAGAGTGCGCCAGGATTGAAAACTGTGTAGATACCATTAACCACATCAACAACTTTTGAGTCGTCGACCACCATGTCGGCGCCGAACAACATCACCGGTACTGTGTTTGAAACGGTAATCGAAGCATCGCTATAGGCTTTGAGCTGGGATGGGATTGTCGCTGGTGTGGTGGTAATGGTTTGGTTATTAACCCTGATGCTGCCGCCACTGCCGCTGGCATCCAGGAAAATTGATCCGGGTGCCGCGTAAAGATCTGGCAGCCGCAGGGCGAGGCCCTCGAGGCTGCCCTGGATGCTGCCGGTCTCAGGATCAATCAGGCCCAACTGATCAGCTTGGCGGCGGATATCTTCCCGCTGAGAGATGTAGAGAGCCCGATCACTCGGAGAGCTGTCGTTGGTGGCAATCAGCTCGGAAAGTCGAGCGTCGTCTTCGGCAAGATCACTGCCGAGATCCACAATATCGAGGAAGGGCCTTTGGGCGGGATCTAACCAGAGCTGATCGGGCAGCACAACGCCAATGAAATTGCTGACATCAACGACGGAGTTCAGCGGCGAAGCAAGCAGGCGGAAGCTGTAGTCCATCGAGCCATCAAGACCGAGGGAGGTGAGCTGGGCCGAAGTGAGCTTGTTGTCCTTGACCAGGGCTGAAGTGAGCGCGGCTGAGCCGCTAAGGTTGAGATAGTTGTTTTGCTTAGTGAGATCAGTGGTATATGGCAGGCTGAACAATTTGAGCTGGTGCTGTGAACCAGCTACAAGCTTGGAGCCGCCGTCGATCGTGATCGTGTTGCTAGTGGAATCGGTGGTGTTCGTTGTCCCAGGGATTGGAACCGCAAGCAGAATGTAGGCAGTGGCATCAGCGAAACTGCGCTTGGTTGGAGTTACACTCCAATCCTTAGATTGGGCCTTCAACTCCACATTGCCGCGGGCCAGGATCTGGGCGTTGTTGGTTACCGAGATCGTGTTGGTATCAAGGCTTTTGGCCGTGGCCTCGGGAACGGGGATGCCAACCACGCCAGCATTCATCTGGCTGTCAGCATAGCTGCTAAGGATATTAGGGACACCGCTGCCATCCAAGCCAGACCAGAGTTTGATGGTTTGCCCCTTGATGATGGCCCCATCGATGCTGATCGAATTCGTGGGCGTATTGATGGCGCTGGCGCTGGATTTGCCAAAGCCAAAGACTCCAGAGAGCACAGAATTAGAGCTGCTGATCGTGCCATCACCTTTGGCGGTGATAATCACATCACCGCTTTCGTTGATGATCTGGGAGCCGCTGGCCGCACTGACGCTGGCCTTGGCCTTGTTGGTTACGCTCGATGTAGCCGATACCGCCGCTACGGCCGATACGGCATCCAACACGCCGTCGTCGGTGGCGAAGACATCGCTATCGGCGTGGATCTGCAGGGAGCCGGGGGAGGCTTTGCTGCCGGTGGCACGAACGGAGGCGCCGGAGCCAATGCTGATCGCCGAACCAAAGGCGCCAGCGTCGTTACCGATACTGGTGGTGGATTTACTGCCAGCACCACCGACGATTCCAGCTACCACCACTTTGACGTTGGCATTCGGCGAGGTGCCGTTGCCGGTGGGCTGGCTGTACTTGGTTTTCTCCAGGCTATTGCCGGCTGCCAGATCAATCGCGTTGGCGATCAGTTGGCTATTGGAGCCAACATCGAGCAGGGCTTTGCTATAAATCTCATTGGTGAGTTCCGCACCGCCTCCTGCCATACCAAAAACGGACACGGCGATGCCTTCGCCGCGGCTATCAATGCCACCGGAATTACCATCCTCACCAGTTTGATCCAGGAGGCTGGAAAGTTTAAGGCTGCCGCTGGCCTTGATCGAGGCACCGTCGCCAATCTGGGTCTGGACGGTTTGGTTCGTTGCAGCCTTGGATTGGGCACCGGCGCCGCCACCTAAAAGCCCGCCAGCTGCACTGATGCTATCGGCATAGACGCTATCGCGGGAAAAGGATGTAATTTCCACATTCTGGGCACTGATACTTACTCCAGAGCCGACTAGGGCCTGCACTTCAGGTTCACTGGCGTTGCCGCCGAGGCTGGATTCGGCGAACATCACACCAAGACCAGCAATGCCACCTAAAGCTGTGCCATCGCTGGAACTGCTGAGGTTGTTGATAGAGCTGGACTGGACGAACGTGGTACCCAATGGGGTATAAATTGAACCGGCCTGAACCTGGGAGCGGCTGCTGGTGGTATCGATCGCCTTGGCGCTGTTGACGGCAGCCCCGATCAGGCCGGAGGCCGACACGGTGATCACCTTGGCTTGGGCGATGCTGTCGGCAGTTGAACTGGCGATCGTAACGTTGGCGGAGGCGGCGAATGTAGGAGCATTGGTGCCTCCGGTCTTGGCCGAACTCTGGGTCAGCGTAAGAACGGAATTGCCGACGCGATTTTCAACAACGCCCACACCAACCGCAGCGCCCAAGCCGGCAGCCACGGAGGTGGCGATAATTTCGGAATTAAGCGTGGTGGCCGTGGAGGCTGCACCGATCGTTAGCGATCCGGTCCTGAACGCAGCCGAGCTGGAGCTCGCTTGGCTGAGGAAAGGCTGATTCACGGTTTTGGCTGTCACCGTGAGGCTATTGGCATCTGCGGCAACGGCAGCAGCGGTGTAGCGGCTGCCGGCCTGGGAATTGACGGCGGCAATCAGGCCGCTAAGAATGGATGCGGGAGCGAGATTGGTAACGGTATAGGAAACAGTATCATTGAAATAGAGTGAGCCGAGCTTGATGGTGATGACATCGCCGTAGTTGTAATGACCACCAAGGGTCACTTGATCGGCCTGAGCGATTGAAGCGTCGACGGGTTGAATCGTTGCCGACGCAATGAAGCCATCCCCAATAATGCCAGCATTAATATCGACAGCGCCGGCAATCGTGGTAGCAATCGTATTGGCTACT
This sequence comes from uncultured cyanobacterium, assembly GCA_903858015.1. Lineage (GTDB taxonomy): Bacteria > Cyanobacteriota > Cyanobacteriia > PCC-6307 > Cyanobiaceae > Cyanobium. Next base: position 37,691 of record CAIOGZ010000048.1, on the reverse strand, counting down.
GTGTTATAAACGCCTGCACCGCCACCAGAGGCCGCAACGATGCCCGCAGCCACCGCCGTGGTGGTGGCATTCGACTGGGTAACGCTACTGCGGATGTCGTTGGCATTAATCGTGAGATCGCCCTTGGACTGAATAGTGTAACGCGTGCCGTTGGCATTACTGGCACCATCACCGATATTAACCTTATTAATATTATCGATCCGATTTTTGTTTTCAGCCGCCCCGATGGCGATACCAACCCCTGCCTGAGGATTGAAGCTGGCGGCTACACTGCCCGCATCGGTGTTGACGCGGCTGATTTCATTGTCGGTGGTGGCGGTGATCGCCAGATTGCCGGCAGCTACGAGATTGGAGCGGCTTACGGTTGTTTGAACGTCGTAGGCAATGCGGGAGTCGTTGAAGGCACCGGAGAAGGCACCAGCAAACTGGCCGCTGGTGAGGGCCACGCTCACCGGTACCGCCAGGGCGCTATAGCTCGCCGTTGAGCTGCTGCTGGCGCTGAGATTGGGGTTGCTGGCGTTGATGCCGGTGGTGATCAGGTTGGAATCAACAATCGTGGTTTGAACCTTGGCGCGGGCGTTGTCGCTGGCATCTGCGGTGGCGATGCCAAGCAGGTTCTGCACCTTGACAGCGCCAACGGCAATCGCACCGCCCACCCCCGTAGCCGAACCAGCCCCGACCCCTGCCCCAACCCCAGCATCGGCGGTTTGGCTATTGGTCGTGCCGAGAGTAAGGACACCTGCCACCGTGAGATTGGCGGCCGTGATGGTGGTAGTGGCATCACCAAGCAGGGTGTTGATCGCATCGGCGCCCCCCCCGGCGAGGGAACCACCACTACTGCCTTTACTGAGGGCCACAGCCACCGCCGCAGACTTGGCGGAAATGGAGGCACTTCGGTTGGCCGCCTTGGCCTTGCTGGCCGTGACCGTGAGGGCAGCAGCCTTGGAGCCGGCGGCGATGTTCTGGAAACCGGTGGCTGTGCTGTTGTTGAGGGTGGTGCGCGCCAAAGAGACGCCGATGGCGGCAGCGCCGGAGACACCACCACCGAAGCTGGCCCCTACGGCTGCCCCCCAGGCGGTGGTATCGGCAGAGGTGGTGTCGCTGCTGCTGACCTTGATGGCGCCGCTATCGAGGCTGATCGTTTTGCCGCTTGTCGCGCCGAGGAAGGCCTGGATCGCCACCAGGGAACGGTTGGTGGCCTCGGAACCAGCTCCCACAAGGGAAGCGCTGACCCCACCCGTGACCGAGAGAGCAGCCGCGAAGCTATCGACATTGCTGCTGATCGTGCCGGCATTGCTGGCCGTGACGGAAAGCTCGCCCTTGGCGTAGAGGTTGGAGTCGGTGATCGCCGCTCTGACCAGATTGCCGCTGCCGCCGAGCAGGTTGGTGAAGTTCTGGGGAGAGCCACCACTGAGAGCGCTGTTGGCCTGGGTTTCGCCGATGAAGTTGCGGGCCAAGGCCACACCGATCGCGGCAGCGACGCCATTGGCCCCGCCAGCACCGGCGGCGGTGATCGTGTCCACCTTGGCGTTGATCGAGGAGGTATCCGTTGCGCTAACCGTGACCGTGCCGTTCCAGCTGGTTCCCGCGGAACCGAGCTGGGCGTTGGTGACGAGGGCCTGATTATTGCCGGTGATCGTGTTGAAACTGTTCGCTCCCCCGCCGGCTAAGCCGGCCGCAAAACCACTGCCAAAGCCGGCGGCAATCGCCGCAGCAATCGACTTGGAGTTGATTGTGCCGTTGTTGGTGGAGCTCACCAGCACGTTGCCGCTGGGCAGAACCGAGGCAAAGTTCGCCAGTTCGGCCTTGCTATTGCGGCGAATGCTGTTGGTGGCTAACGAGATGCCGATCGATGGAGCCAAGGCGGCACCAGCACTGAAGCTGGCGGCGAGGGAGGCCCCCACAGCGGTGGCATCGATGCTGGCGGCATCGTTGGCGCGGATCGTGAGATCGGTGCTGACCAGGCTGGAGCTACTGCCGACGGCCGAATTGCCGCTGATGGTGGCGTTGGTGCTGGTGGCGATGACGTTGGTGGCTTCACTGCCGGCGCCACTGAGGGCCACGGCCCCACCACCGCTGGCGGCAGCAATGGCGGCTGAAACGGCCACAACTTCAGCCTTGATGGTGGCGTTATGGCTGGCCTCCACTCGGATGGCGCCGCCGGCCGTCATGGTGCTGAGGGGATTGCCACTGGCGCCGGAGATGGTGGCTGAGATCCGGTCGCCATCGCCACGATTGGCACGGGTTGGACTGCCGCCAAAAACAGCAGCGTTGCCCTGGGTGGCGCCGATGAAGTTGCGGGCGATGCTGACGCCAATGCTGGCTGCACCAGCGATGCCACCGGTGCCAGCGGCAACGGCAGCAGAAACAGCAATGATCTTGGCGTTGATCGTGCCAAGCGAGCTTGCCTCAGCGCTGATCTTGCCTGCGCTGCTGATCGAGGGGCTGGCAATCGCAGCGGTGGTATCACCCAGGATGATGTTGGTAGCGGAGGCCCCGCCCCCGGCTACACCAACGGAGCTTTGGCCGATTGCCGCGGAAACGGCGGCGGCGGCAGCGGTGCTGTCGATGCGGCGGGTGGTGAGGCTGGCGCCGTTGGCATCGAGCAGTTCCCGGCTGCTACGGAGGCTTAGATCACCGCTGCTGCTGCGGACACCCGTAAAGCCGGAGATGGAGGCATCACTGTTGCCTGCGAGGGTATTGGTGGCGGTGGCGGCACCGATGGCTGGCGCTGCGGAAAAACCACTGCCGGCAAAGGAGATCGCCACACTGCCAGCTCCAACCGCGGATTGGATTTGGCCAATGTCCAGGCTGGTTAGGTTGATCGAGGCTGCTTGAAGTTGGCCGGCGCCGCTGCTGCGGCCCAGAATCTGGGCTGCGGAGCCGGTGCCGATGCTGTTGGTAGCACCGGCTCCGGCTGCTGCGATCGACATCGCGATGCCAGAGCCTGAGTAAGCGAGGCCAACCGCCTTCGAAGCCACCGTTGCCTCAATGCTATCGGCATTGATCGAGGCAAGCTCAAGCCCACCGGAGATTGCAGTGGAAGCAACATCAATCTTGGCGGTTACACCATTGCCAGAGGAGCTATTGCTGATGCTATTCCAATTAATTTTGTTATCGGCGGTGCTTACACCGATGGCGACTCCACCTGCAGCACCAGCAGCGATCGAAGCCTTGATCTGGCGGCTATCACCGCTGCTGGTTGTACTGCCTTTGGTGGTGGTGGCTCGGATGCGATGACGACCGGTTCCAGTGCCGCGCAGGGTTGACGCGCTGGCCACGGCCTGGAGATTGGAGCTGATCGTGTTGGTAGCGCCGGCTCCACCACCGCTGAGGCTGAGGCTATTGGTGCCTTGCGCCATGGAAATAGCAGCCGCGAGGCTGAACACCTGAATCTTGGCGGTGTCGGATGCGAAGATATCGAGGCTGGTAGCGATGCCATCGAGGCTGATGCCATTGCCTGTGGTGCTGAGAATAGCGTTGCCGAGTTCCAACCCAGCGAAGATATCTCCACTGATTTCATTCTTGCCATCAACAGCTCCAATGGCGAGGGAAACGCTGGTGTTAGCACTATTGGATATCGTGAGGGCTCCACCTGCGGCATCGGCATTGATTTTACGATCATTGCTAGCGCGGATCGCCAGAGTTCCAGTCGTAATCGTGGAGTCAGCACCGCCTTGAACATTTTTAATCTTGGCCGTGAGTGCATCGTTAATCGTATTCTTCGCGACCACCAGCCCCAGGCTGAGGCCACCAGCGCCGCCGGACGACTGGTTGAGGGAAACGGCAAAGCCACCGGAAAAGGTGTCGATGGTGCTGCCGCCGCTGCCCCGCTCCGCGAGGGCTTCAATGGTGGTGTTGCCCTTAGCGGTGAAATCAGTAATGTTGTAGATGCCAGCCGTGACGCCGCCGCTGATCGTGTTGAAGCTGAAGGCTCCGGCAATGCCAGCACTCAGGGCGGAATTGCCGCTGGTGGTCGCGGCTGCAGTAATGGCAACCCCTGCGGCGTCGGCCACGATGCGGGATTGATTGCTACGGCTGGCACGGATCGTGGCGTCGGTCACATTGATCACGCCAGTGCCGATGCCGGCGGCATTGGGATCACCGATGCGGGCATCGAGGCTGCGGCTGATCACATTGCCCGTGCCAGCGCCGACTAGCGAGCTGGCAAAGGCCGTGCCAAGAGTACCGGATGCTGCACTAGCTGAGCCGGCGATGGCATAGGCACCAATGCCACTGCCATCGGTGCTGGTGAGGTTGAGCGAGTCAACCGTGATCATGCTATCTCCACTGATCAGGGCTGCGATACCTCCAAAAAGGGTGTTATGGGAGGCAGAGGCACCAACCGAGAAGGCACCAGAAGGGCCGCTGCCCTTTCCTTCGGCAATGGCGATGTCGACACCGCCGCTAACGGCAAGCACCTGCTCGTCACTGGAGGCCTCGATCGTGAGCCGGGAGCCGCTGCCGCTGCTGGGAGCATTGATGCTGCTACCGGTGATCCTGGCGGTGATCGGGCTGGAGTACTTGTTTTCAGCTCCTGCTGCAGCTCCAGCTACGGCATAGGAGCCCGTAGCGGAGCCAGCGGTGGATTGGCTGGAGGAGCCTGCTGCGGAAATACTCACGGTCTGCAGGTCGACGTCACTCGTTTTGGCTCGAATCGTGATGGGAGCATCGGCAGCGGTCGTCAGGGTGCTACCGCTGAGTTCAGCTAGAGATCCTGCCTGGAGGTTATTGATCGCCACCGAGAAGCCAAAGGTGGCTGCAACTTGGGGACTTGATGTTGATGAAGAGGAGGTCTGTAGGGGATTGGCGGCGAGGCCGAGACTGCCTGCGTAGGCACCGGCGTCGGCGGCCTCGGTTGAGAGGATTGAGAGGCCGGTAATGGCCGTTCCCTTCACATTGGCAACGGAAGCCTTGGTGACGGGTGTCGTGGTGCTGCCAGGAGTGAGGTTGAGGGCTAGCGAGCCGGGGATGGAGAGCGACGTTCCAGAAGAAACGGCGACGGAAAGACTGATCGCTCCAGCGGTTGCGGAAGCACCTTGAGTAGAGCTACTAAGCGCAACCGAGGACTGAGTTGAACCGAGGTCAACGTTGCTAAGTACAGTATAAACATTGGGCCCAACATAATTTATATTCGCAGTACCAGCAATACTCGCCAGGCCACGATTTTCCTGGGCGCTTCCTTTGGTAGGCGTGGTGACACCGCGCCTACCAAAGGCGACGGCACCACCCCAGTTGGAAATTTTGGTTGCATCGCCTGCCCTCAGATCAATCGTCTTAGCGGTGATAGGCGCCTGGCCTTCCGCAGCCTTGGCTAAGGTGGTGCTGGCTTCATTGTTGGCAAGTTTATTGACAACAATGCTGCCGGTAGCAGAAATACCGAAGCCTTGTATTTCAGGAATCCATCCAGGTTTGGATGTTGACTCCTCATTAGAAGGCGGAGTAGAACTACTTTTGCTGATTGCACCAGCAACAGCAACTGTAACCAGTTGACCACTATTGGTAGCCTCGGCGAGCAAACCATCGGCCCCCGTAAGATTAAGGCGCCCCGAGGGATCCAGAACATTGCGAGTTTTACGCTGCAGATCGTTGATAATCAACGATAGACCCATCGCAATTGCTTTACTATATTGAACCGAACCAGCAACATCAAACTGCTTAATTTTATCACTAGCGATGAACGAGGCAGAAACTGCTGAAATTTTTGCACCCGCCTCCATTATGTTCTCGGTGGTATTAATGGCTCCCGTATCGATGAGAATACCGCCGTTGAAACCCATGTTCTGGGAGGATCCAGACCCAACAACAACGCCAACACTTTTACCTGCTTGCTTTGCAGTTGAACCTAAAGCACCACTCAGGGTGACGTCCGAGCGATTAGTGAACGTGTTGCGGGATATGTTAACAGGAGTAATTACTGAAACCGAAGCTCCAAGTCCATTTTTGGCTACATTACCGAAATCAAGAATTGCCTTGGATATGGAGGATTTACTGCTCTTAGCAGCCGGAGTGGTCGAGCTGTTAGAAGAAGAACTTGGAGCCGCTGATTCCGGGCTTTCCTTACCATCTTGATACACTCCATACAAGGTTTCAGGGCTTGGGTCAAAATGGATTTGACCACTACCTCGTACGTAGTCGATAGTTGTAGCAGCCTTGGCAGCAAGATTCGACGCGCTAATCATGCCATCAATGGTATTGATTGCCTTGTTCGTGAGAAGACTGATATTAATGCCAATACCGACGCCAACCTCAGAGTTGATAGACTTATCGGATCCTTCTTCAGTCTTGCCGTGGATCTGGACCGTGGAATAAGTATTGAAGCCGGCTCCGACCAAAAGACCGGTAACATCGGATAGATCACTCTGAAGGGCCAGGGCATCATCGATAGACGTGGGTAACAACCATGTCTTAAGCTTTGCCGTATCACCAAAAGACTCGTTTTCGGCAAAATGACTTAAGTAAGTAACACCACTTTGAATGGTTACAGAAGAATTATCAGATTGAATTGATCCACTAATTTGGTTTTCAGCTATATTGGTAAGCTTGTTAAGACCAAAGGCAACGCTAATAGCGGAAGCGGCAGCCTGCTCTGTTTCAGCCGAGGTTGAATTGGCAAAATCCGCTTCAATAGCACTGGAGATTGCGACTGGTCCACCAGCCTGGGCAACAACCCTACCCGTACTGGAAAGTGTAACAGATGCATTGTGCTTGGCAAGGTTGATGCCAATAGCGCCGGAGAGAGAGGATCCTGGCTCAACCTTGCTACTGGCAGGATTATCAGGAATCTTGAACAATGAGGCCATGATATTTTCTATACCTTCGGAAATCTTGTCCTTCATGGCATCGCTGGCCGCATCACTAGCAGAACCACTTGCTGCATAATCAGTCCAGGATTCTTCCTCCATATCTGTGCCAATGCTCGTCGAGCTCTCGACCTCGTTGCCAGTGGCAATCGTGGAGGTGATCGAAACTCCGGCAGGCCGTTCCTGTTCTACTTTGGCCAGAGAGGTGCTCGTTTTGATCTGACGGCCAAGAAGGGATAGGGGGAGCGACGCCTCAAGGTCAGCTTGAGACTCAACGAACTGATAACGGTTGCTACCAAGAGAGATGACGTTAAGCTCCTGTCCCGGTGTAATGCCACCGACGGATTGAGAGCTTTCTTTCAGAGACACATCCACCATGAAGAAGTGGGTGGTATTAAGGCTAGTAGTGGCTGTGTTGAGATTGATCGCGGTACTGCCGGCAGCATCCGAAAAGAGTGAGACACTACCTGTTGTCTTATTCTGACGCAGATAGACAACTTGACCTTCGGTTAGTCCACCCCGCGGTGCGCTGCTGGCCGCGCGCCCGGTAGGCGCCAGTGTTGGATTTACAGAGTGATAAGTTGCTTTAATGACACCATTGACTTGAGTGACGGTACTGGGAATAGAAACCTCTGTCCAGATATTAGAGCCGTTGGTAATCGAACTTGGATTAAGCGTGATGAGAGAGGGCTTGGTGATGGAGCGGCTAAAAGTGGCATCGGGCCGAATCGTAAGGATTTCACCTGTGGTAGCCGAGAAGCCGCTAAGGGTAATTAATGAATTGGCATCATCAACGGCGGTGCTGGGGTTAAAGGTGGCCGCAGCTGTCTGAATGTTGAACCTGAGACCCGCAGTGGAGGTTGACAGCAATCCTGCGGTGATCAGGTCGTTGGTGGACGAGCTCGGGCCTTGGAGCCGATAGACACCAGGCTGATCGGTCGGTTGAACGATCTCCAACAAGGGGCCTGCACCAACAAGCCAAAGGCTGGCCTGCTGGGTCAGAGAGGTGCGCAGATCAGCGCCATTCTTGGTGAGTGGCGAGGTTGCGGCATAGCGGAGATAAGAGCCGCTAGTGACACCACCAGCGAGAGTTTCTACATAAACAATATCACCAGACTTCAGGGTAATAGTAGCGGTGCCAGCCAGAACCGTACCTGTATTAGTGGTGATCCCATTAGAACTGTTCAGAAAAGCCGCGGCTCCGTACAGAGATTTATCTGCTCTTTGAATTAAACCGCTACTGAGTTGAACAGTGCTCATCCGCCCCATCGTGGCTGGTGGGTAAGTAAGAACAAGCTTCTTGGCGATTTGATTTGGAGGAATATAATTTTCGCTAACCGAGACAACCGAGGCAATTTCGGCGGTTGTGGCATTGCCGATACCATTGGTTGCGGTGGCAGTCACCAAAATGGCTGATCCCGCTTTTTTAGCGGTAAGACTGAGGGCCTGCCCATTCGAAGCCACCGTAGCTGCGGTTAAGTAGGAACCAGTCCCGGTACCAACTCCAACGGTTGTATTAATGAGATTGATCAGACCATCACGAATTGAGCTGGGGTTAGTAGAGGTTACAGCATAGGATAGATTGGCAGGCCTAGTACTGGGAGAGCCAAGATCCTGGACAGTGATTGCAACGACATCTCCGATTTCATAGCTACCACTTATAACTACATTCTCAACCTGTGCCTTACTTTCCGAAGTCTCTTTATAATCAGAGGATGCGAGATCTACCAGTGCGCCACTTACCTGTACATTACTGCCAAGCTCGTAATGCAAGACATGCTGGCTGCCAACACCAAGAGCCGTTAAATCAATAGCTCGATTGGCGAGAGCATCCTTAATGGTGGCCGCGACAGCGTAACGGTTACCACCCCGTGGGATGAGATAATAAAGGGTGTCGGCAAGGAGGCCACCGATAGGGTAGCTATCCTGGCCAGCAGCTGTATCTGGAAGAACGTAGTAGCGAACGGATTGACCAGGGGCAAAGGCATCAATGGCACTGCCAGTGGCTGGAGTAAGAATCAGTTCATTGGCATTGATATCAACCAGCGAAGTTGAGCTACCGTCGAATAGGGTATCGTTAACACGATAGACACGATGCACGGATCCAGTGGCCGCCGCCTTGGCCAACTCCATGGGAGCATCGATAGCAAGTACATAATCTTTACTGCCATAAGCAGATGTGTTTGCATTGTCCAGGATTGCCGTTATCTTGTAGGGAGTACCAGCCTCAATTACGGGAATGATCGCCCAATTGGAACTGGCCAGATTTAGGTTGTCGAGGCTGGTTATCAGGGCCGTGGAGCCGAGGTAGACGTAATGCCGACCATCGCTCCAGAGAACACGATCGTTTTTGTTGATCGTGACAGTATTCGCCGAGCCTGTGCGGGAAAGTTCGGTGCCTTCAGGATTTTGAAGAACAGCACCCCCATCGGCAAGGGATATAATTTTATAGTTGTAACCTGCATTAATGTCTTGAACAGTTACTTCATCGCCAGTGACTAGGGTGTCTTTTGCTGCAAAAGAAGTAGATCCCACCTGGACGAAGCGTGAATCGCTTGCAGGTGCCAGGCTGCGCAGATCAACCGATGCAGTAGCTGCAGTAAATTTATAGAGATTGCCTGCACTATCACGAACAATGCTGCCAGTAGCTAGGGAGATCGCAGTGGTAATACTAGCTCCGGCCCTGTCCTTAACAGTGTATGTTGAGGTACCGTTCGCGGCCTGGACATAGAGCCAAGGCACTACATAGGATGACAGGGTCTGGGGATCGGCGTAGGTCTTTCCATCGGATTGAATTAGGCCATCGATCTTAATGCTAGCTTCGGTATTATCAGAACCTATACTGATAGCCCCAGCACCCTTACCACCTTCAAACAGAGTGGAGGAGCCCGTAGCAGCGGTAGAGGGGGAGGCCTCATTGGCAATTGTGACACTGCCTGAAGCCTTGATTTCCGAATTTGCATCTACGGAAATGCGGGCCACAGTATTTCCGACAGTTACGCCGGTGCTTAGGGCTAATTTATTGTTAGTACTACCATCACCAGACTTCTCTGGCTCGATTTCGAGAGCCGATTCACTTTCAAGTTCGTTAGTTGTACTAGTCGTGATCGCAATGTCACCACCCAAGGCTGCCAATTTGCTGTTCTTCAGCACAAGCTCGGTGCTGGCGGAACCAATCGTGATCGCTGCCGAGAGCTGGAGACGAGAGTTTTGCCACCAAAGGCTGCCTTCATTGCCGCTGGCAAGGGCTAGGTTCGAGCTAAGATCAAGAGTGATGTTGCCTGTGGCCTGAATCTCTGAGTTAGAAAAAGAAGCGGAGGTTTTGGTGATACCGCTCTTGACTGTTGCCGGCAGAGGCGAGAGGGCTTGCTGGGTGCTATCGAGGAAGGAGGCGACGTCGAACAGATCACCAAAGGGAACAGAAGAGAGGGTTTCCTGTATGGTGCTGATCAAACTGTCATCAATTACAGATGAGCCAGTGATTGAGACATTATTTGCAAAGATCAGGGTTTTACCTGTACCTGAAGTATTGCCTACCTCTAGGTTGACATTGACCTGGGGCAGCCAGAGGATGACAGGTAGATCAGCCCCTGCGCTCTTGAATGTGATTGAAAGATCACCCGCGGTGGAAGTAGCTTTACCAGCTTGCCATTGGCGCGTATCGATCAGGGTTGCGCTTGAGGGCGTAGTGGCACTACTAGGCGTAGGAAGACTACTAATGGCAACTTTCCCTGGCCCCGTGATCGTGACCTTGCCACCAAAGCTGTTAATCGCTCCGGAAATGTTGATATCGCCACTGTTGGCGGTGCTGCCCGCGGCATAGGAGCCAGAGGCATTCAGCACCACGTCATAGGCGCCAGGGTAAATGGTATCGGTAGTATTCTGATCAAGGTTGATACCGCTCACCTCGAAGCTTTTGCCGGTGATCGATACCTTATTGATCGTGGTTGTGCCTGGGCTCAGCGATCCGGTCGATGTGCCGGAGAGGATGAAGTTTCCGCTGCTGGCATCACGGCTGATGCCGATTGTGCCGGAGGCATCTGTGACCTTGAGTTCGGTACCCGAAATACTGGCCGTGCCCCCGAGCTGTCCCTGCCAGTTCAAGCCGGTGAGTAGATCATGGAAGGCGCGGTCATCGATTGCCCCGGCCGACCATTCCAGATCCCAATCGCTGCTTTGCCCATCGGCGTAGGTGAGGTCTGTGGAGGCCGCCACATCAGCGCCGGTGATCGTTGCCAGCCGCTCGATCAGTTGCTTCCCTTTAGGGCCTTCGGCCAAGTTGCAGCCGTAGAGCAACAGATCGCCGCCTGGGCGGATGGCACTACCGATCGTTTCGAAGGCACCGCCATAACGCCAAAGGGTGCGACTGGAGACCACATTGCGACCGACCCGGAAGCTGTCGTCAGCACCATGGCCAAAGATCTGAATCTCGTCGTAGTGGCGCCCCTGTTGCTGAAGGGTGCGCGCTAGATCATTCAAGCCTTGGCGACTGGGATCGAGCACCAGCACCGTTTCGCCTTGGCGCCGGAGCTCTACGGCCAGGGCCCGCAACTGGTCGTCCTCAAGGCTGACCACGCTGAGCCGCAGCGGGCTGGCCTTGTCGAGGTCGGTACTGAGCAAATCGCCGGGAACCGGCAGCGACCCCAGGGCCGGCACAGGATCCTGGAGCCGATCCCACCAGCTGCAAGCCTGCAGCTGCCCCGGCAAGCCAAGCGAGCTAGCGCCCTGGTCGTGCTGACCAAGCCCTGAGTAGCTAGGCAGGGAGGTTTCCAAGGACTAGAACGCATGTACATACATGGTATGGACTGCTTGATTTTCTGTCTATCGTCCTAGGGCGATAGTTTTGGGCAGCGTTCAACAGGAGGCCGGCATGAACCTGAGACCGACTGCAGCGCAGCGGCTCTGCTCCGCCTGTGACGATCGGAGATGGCCGGAGACCCGGTGCCTTGGCCCCACCCTGCCCCATTTCAAGGCTTCAGAGCCGCCACAGGCACTAGATGTAGCGCCTCAGGGGCTTGCACACCCTATCCAGGAGCCCTGAAAAGATGCGACGCCAGCGGGGCAATAACACTGGCTCAGAGATAGGCTGCGAATGGGCATCATTCGTCACAACTCTAGCCCAGAGAAGATAAAGCCAGCCGGTAAAAAGAATGAAAAGAAGCCCCAGCAACTTCTTGAGGTTCACAACCAATCTCTCCATCGCAATGGCTGAACCCTGAGTGAGCGCAAACTTCTCGCGGATCAGGCCCAAACCGTAGCATTGTTTACACTGGCCAATTTCCCCTTCGGCCAACAGATCAGGATCGCTTCTTGATCTGCCAAGTCGCGGACAACCAAGCCGGATCCCATGACGCAGGCAGAAGGCACGATTACTGTTTGTCCGTTCAAATTGATTGGCTCAAACAACGGCAGGGCAACAGCCATAATACCGGCGACAAGCCAATCCATGAGCCTTCAAATCTTCTGCCTCATGGTCTAGATCATGTTGATAGCTGTGCTGGCTGGGTCGTCATCGTGGGTTTCGCGTCAAGTCCCTTGACCGTTTCGCGACAAACAAGTTGGCCGCTGAGAATCCCTGCTGGCTTTGAGGTTGACGCAGGCAACAGCCCGGGGCTGGCGATACGAAAACTGGTCCTATGGGGCCCAAAAACCTATGGCAACAATGGATTGCTGTGATCGGCACCTGTCGTCTAACCTGTTGGCCGATTTCGCGTTGCTACTTCGGCTCAACCCTGATGTGGCAACAATATTAACCAATCAACCCTTGATTTAGCCTGTCGAACGATGAGGCCCTAACTTAGGTGTCTATCAGCCGAACCCCTTGCCGGCATCCTTGGCCACGCAGGCCTGCAGCTGGCGGCGCAGGTTGGGATGGTCGAGGCCCTTGCCGATCAGCACCAGTTGGTTTTTGCGGGGACCGCTCCAATCGGTGTCGTCGATCGAGAAGCGCTTGCCGGCCAGGTGGAAGATGTGGCGCCGCTCGCTTTCGTTGAACCAGAGGATCCCCTTGGCGCGGAACACTCCCTGGGGCATCTGGTTATCGAGAAAGTTCTGAAACTTGCGCAGCGAGAAGGGGCCATCGCTGGCAAAAGAAAGGGAGGTAAACCCTTCGATCGCCTGGTGATCGGGATGGGCGCCATGCTCGTGGTGATGGGCGTGCTCGTGGTGATGATCATGGTCGCAAGCGCTGTGGTCATGGCCGGCGTGATCATGCTCTTCGTGCCCAGGCTTGGCAGGGTCATGCTTGGCCTGATCATGGTCGTGCCCTGCTTCATGCTCATGCAGGCAGACACCGTGGTCGTGGTCGCAGGCTTCGTGGTTCTGCCCGGCCACCACCTTGTCGCTCTCGAACAGGCCGACGCTCAGCAGCAGCGGCAGCGGCACGGCGCCCTTGACCGAGCGCAGGATGCGGGCCTCGGGCTTGATCTCCAGCAGCTCCGCCTCCAACTCCTGCAGCCGCTGCTCCTCAACTAAATCGCATTTATTCAGCAGGATCATGTCGCCATAGACGATCTGGGAGCGGGCCACGTCACCCTCGAGAATCTCGGCTCCGAAGTTTTCGGCATCCACGAGGGTGATGATCGAATCAAGACGGGTGAGGTCGCGCAGGTCGCTGCCCAAAAAGGTCATCGCCACCGGCAACGGATCAGCCAGGCCGGTGGTTTCGACCACCAGGTAATCCACCTTCTCGGGGCGCTCCAGGATGCGGTACACGGCCTCCAGCAGCTCCCCATTGATCGTGCAGCAGATGCAGCCATTGCTGAGCTCCACCATGTCGTCGCCGGTGGCCACGATCAGGTCGTTGTCGATGCCGATCTCACCGAATTCATTCACCAGCACCGCCGTTTTGAGGCCTTCTTGGTTGGTGAGGATGTGGTTGAGCAGGGTGGTTTTGCCCGCCCCCAAGAAGCCGGTGAGGATCGTGACCGGCAGGGCGGCGGGCAGCGGCTCGATCAGCGCGGCGCTGCTGGCGGCAGCGGCGGCCGCGGACGCGCCGGCTGCAGCGGCGGCTGCCGGGGTAGCGGACGCTAGGGGGCGGGTGCTGGTCATCGGGAGAGAAGGCTGGACTGCCCTAGGGGCCGAGCGAGCCGGCGGATCCCCTTGACCATAGACAAGGGATGCAAGCGAGCCGGCTAGCCCCAGGAGCCATCAACAACTCCTGAGCCGCTGCAGCCAAGGCAGCCAGCCGCGATTCCGCCGCCTGCGGACACCCGGACAGCGTCGAGCGCCGATCCAGCGGCGGGATGGCCGCCTTAGCTTGACCTGAACCAGTCGGGCGTGGCGCTGTAGCAGGCGGCGTTTTTTTCGTTTTCGCGGGCCTCGGTGCGCCAGCAGCAGCTGCGGCCGCCATCGCGACGCCGCAGCAGGTCGTTGGCCCAGCCCCAAACCAGCTCGGCGCTGGCCTCCATGCCGACGTTGGCCATCACCCGCAGGTCGAGGGCGCCCTGGCCGTGCAGGGCCTGCCACTGGGGCAGCAGCGGGTCGTCGGCATTCACCAAGAAGGTGTGGTCAAACTGATGGGCCAGGCGTTGTTCCAGCTCGCCCAGGTCGGAGAAATCCACCACGAAGCCATGGGGATCGAGCTGCTGGGCGGCGAACCAGAAGGTGAAGCTGCGGCTGTAGCCATGCACAAAGCGGCAGTGGCCGCTGTGGCGCCACTGGCGATGGCAGCAGGGGTAGCCGCTGAAGCGCTTGCTGCAGGTGTGGGCGGCCGGCTGATGCATCACCAAACCGTACCGAGGAGTGGAGCCCTGCAGCAGGCCCCTGCCCAGCGCCGGATCGCCTTGCCTCGTGGGCAGGGGGCTTGCCGTGGCGGGCTTGCGGTGATGGGCTTGCGCTGGGTGGCTTGCGGTGGGTGGCTCGCGGTGGGTGGCTCGCGGTGGAGGCCTCCTGCAGGGCGAGGTCCAGAATGGTGCCGTTACGGTGCGAGCGGCTAGGTAAAGCCCCGGCTTGGCCTGGTTGAACGCCCGCATGGCCTGGTTCCCCTCCTGTGGTTGTGCGCGATTCATCCCTGCCGATGTCCAGCTCCTTTCAGCGCACCGAATCCAGCGCCCAGCCAGCCATGGCGGGCAGCGAAGCCACCTGTGCTGAAGCCGCCACCAGCGAAACCAGCAGCAGTGTCGCCGGCTGCAGTGGCGAGCGTTCTGCCGCAGGCCCGGCCCTACCGGAATTGGGCCTGCCGGTCCCGGCCCTGGCGGTCCCGGCCCTGCCGGATCCGGCGCTGGCCGCCAGCCTGCGCTTCAACGAAGCCGGCCTGATCCCAGCGGTGGCGCAGGACTGGCTCGATGGCGCCGTGCTGATGGTGGCCTGGATGAACCGCGAAGCCCTGGAGCACTCCCTGGCCAGCGGTGAGGTGCATTACTGGAGCCGATCGCGCCAGGAGCTGTGGCATAAGGGCGCCAGCAGCGGCCATTTCCAGAAACTGCGGGGCCTGCGCTACGACTGCGACGCCGACGTGCTGCTATTGACGGTGGAACAGGTGGGTGCGGTGGCCTGCCATACCGGCGCCCGCAGCTGCTTCTACGACCAGGGCAGCAGCCCTAGCGGCGGCGGCGCCAGCGCCGCGCCGCCGCCGGCCGATGCCTGCACCGAATTAATGCGGGTGATCGAAGGGCGCCGGGATCAGCCCGAAGCCGGCAGCTACACCAATCGGCTGCTGGAGGGGGGCGATAACCGCATCCTCAAAAAGATCGGCGAGGAAAGCGCCGAGTTTGTGATGGCCTGCAAGGACAACGATCCGGCAGCGATCGCTGGCGAGGCCGCCGATCTGGTGTTTCACCTGCAGGTGGCCCTGGCCCACCACGGCGTCGGTTGGCGCCAGGTGCTGGAGGTGCTGGCGGCGCGGCGCGGTGCGCCGCGGCGGCAATGAAACCAGCGGCGGGAATGAAACTAACTGTGGCAACGAAGCCCCCCCCGGCCAAGGCAGCAAGCCAAGTACGCCAGGCGAAGCGGGCCAAGGCGATGGCGCGCCGCTTAGCCGATCACCCGGCCCAGCGCTGGGCCTGGGCGGCAGCCTGCGCCCTGCCGCTGGTGGGGCTGCCGGCCCTGCTGTGGCACGGCCTGGGGCGCCGCACGGCGCTTCCTTTCCTCTATGGCCTTACCAGCCAGGCGATCGGCGCCTTCCTGCTGGCCACCGTGGCCAGTTCGCTCTGGGCCCCCCAGGGCGCGGAACCTGGGCCCGCTGGCGAAGAACGCCGCCGCAGCGATGGCGCCCTAGCGGTGGCATTAGTGCTGGCGGCCTCCGGCTGCTTTGCCCTGGGCCATCAGCAGGGGCAGGCGAAGGCGGCCCGCGACGCAGCCAGCTGGCTGCGGCTGGATGACTGAGGGACCAAGGGCGCCCGCCGTTGCGACACCGCTGCAGCTGCTCCGCCTCCGACTAGCCAAAGGTCACTCCGGTGTCTACGGTGACAGCCATGCATCCGGCACATTGCCTAAGTTGCCGTTCCCCAGGTTCACCGTGATGGCATCCCTGAGCAGCCACCCCCGCCTATCCCGCCAGCAGTCGCCCAAGGCCTACCGGCTGATTGACCCCCTCTCCCAGCCCCACCCCCACCTCGACGGCTTCTACGACTCGATCGAAGAGGCCATCCGAGATGCCACAGGCTGGCTGGAAGGTCTCGGCCCCGATGCTGGCCAGGCCTCGATCGGCCTGGAGGTGAGCACCGCCAACGGCGATTGGCGCACCATCCTCCAACCCGTCCAGCTGCTTTGCCCGCTGCCGATCGGGTCCTGAGCCACTGCCTGCGCCTGGCCATTCCCATGCTGAGGCCAAGCAGCCGATCCGAAGACCCCTTGGCCAATGGCTGGATCCCATCAATTCGGAGGGTTCCTGAGCTCAGCCCCGGTTCCTAGAGCTCCGTTCCGATTGCCCGGATCCGCCTGGGTTCCTAAGGTCAACCCTGCTTCCTAGGCTCACCGCTGCCGCAGCAAGCTTTTTGGTGACCCTCAGCACCAGCTCCGCCCCCCTCGTCGCGTCGGATCAAGCCGCCTGGGATGTGGTCGTGATCGGCTCCGGCATCGGCGGCCTGGTTACCGCCTCCCAGTTAGCCGCCAAGGGGGCGAAGGTGCTGGTGCTGGAGCGCTATCTAATTCCGGGCGGCAGCGGCGGCAGCTTCAAACGCCAGGGCTACACCTTTGATGTGGGCGCTTCGATGATTTTTGGCTTCGGCCAGAAGGGCCACACCAACCTGCTCACCCGCGCCCTGGCCGATGTGGGCGAGCACTGCCCCACCATCGCCGATCCGGTCCAGCTCCAGTACCACCTGCCCGATGGCCTCAGCCTGGCCGTCGACCGCGACTACGAACGCTTCATCGCCGACCTCAGCGCCCGCTTTCCCCATGAGGCCAGGGGCATCCGGGCCTTCTACGACAGCTGCTGGCAGGTGTTCCGCTGCCTCGATGCCATGCCGCTCCTATCGCTGGAGGATCCGGCCTACCTGGCCAAGGTGTTCCTGCGGGCACCCCTGGCCTGCCTGGGCTTGGCCCGCTGGCTGCCGGTCAATGTGGGCGCTGTGGCCCGGGCCCACATCCAGGATCCGGCCCTGCTCCGTTTCATCGATATGGAGTGCTTCTGCTGGAGCGTGATGCCCGCCGATCGCACGCCGATGATCAATGCGGGCATGGTGTTCTCCGATCGCCATGCCGGCGGCATCAACTACCCCCAAGGTGGCGTCGGGGTGATCGCCGAAAAGTTGGTGGCCGGCCTGGAGCGCCATGGCGGCACGATCCGCTACCGGGCCCGGGTGGTGAAGGTGCTGCTGGAGAACGGCAAGGCCGTGGGGGTGCGGCTGGCCAGCGGCGAGCAGATCCGGGCCCGGCGGGTGGTGAGCAACGCCACCCGCTGGGACACCTTTGGCGATCCGGATGGCAGCGCCCAACCACCCAGCGGCGCCAGCTTGAGCGCTGAAGGCGGCGGGCAACAGCCCCCAGGCGAGGGGATGGCCGGCCAGACCCTGGTCGATGGCCCCGACACCCCCGCCGCCGAGCGCACCTGGCGTCGCCGCTATAAACCCTCCCCCTCCTTCCTCTCCCTGCACCTGGGCGTGCGCGCCGACGCGATCCCGCCGGGCACCCACGTGCACCACCTGCTGCTGGAGCGCTGGGAGGATCTCGAGGCCGAACAGGGCACGGTGTTCGTGTCGATGCCGTCGCTGCTCGATCCCTGCCTGGCCCCGGCCGGCCACCAGATCGTGCACAGCTTCACGCCCTCCTCGATGGAGGCCTGGCAAGGGCTTTCGCCATCGGCCTATGCCGCCAAGAAGGAAGCCGATGCCAACCGGCTGATCAGCCGCCTTGAGGCGATCCTGCCGGGCCTGGCCGGCGCCATCACCCACCGGGAGGTGGGCACCCCCCGCAGCCACCGCCGCTTCCTGGGCCGCAGCGGCGGCAGCTATGGACCGATCCCCGCGCTGCGCCTGCCGGGCCTGCTGCCGATGCCCTTCAACCGCACCGGCATCAGCGGCCTCTACTGCGTGGGCGATTCCTGCTTCCCCGGCCAGGGCCTCAACGCCGTGGCCTTCAGTGGTTTTGCCTGCGCCCACCGCATCGGCGCCGATCTGGGCCTCAATGCCTGGAAGCTGCCCGATTGAAGCCTTGCGGCCTGCAGCGCTTCGCGATCGGCCCCCTGGGCTGCGGGGCGGGCAATCCTCTCGGTGAGCCGGCCACAGCTTGCCGATGGCGTTCCATAGGGTGGGGTAACGCAGACCGCCCTGGTAGATCGATGCCAACCTCTCCCCAGCCCCGCTCCGAGGATCTGGCCCGTTACTTCGAGGCCCGCAACGAGATGGGCAAACCCTGGATCTGGCACTTGCTGCGGATCGCCAAACTGAAGGAGGCCAAAGCCACGATGGAACCCCAGGAGTATCTGACCAGCCTGCAGGAGGCCCACGCCGACCTGATGCGGCTCGGTGAGTTCTGGAAGGGCCGCGAGCAGGAGGTGTTCACGGGCCGCTACAGCCCCCCAACCGCGATCGAACCGTTACCGGGCTCGCCCGAAGACCGCTGAGCGCCGTGCAACCCCCAAGCCGCAGCCACCGCTATCCGATGGCGCCGCTGATCCGCTTCACCCTGGTGGCGCTCTACCTCGCCCTGGTGCTGCCCCTGCCCCTGCTGGCCCCGCCGGAGCTGCGGCCCCTGCTGCTACTGGCCCTGGTGGTGGGGCTGCTGGCGGTGCTGGCGATGACCAGCGAAGGGGTGCAGCTCGACCAGCATGGGATTGCGGTAGGCCATCCCGCCTGGTGCGCCTGGCTGCTGCGCCGGGGCTGGAGCCTGGCTTGGAGCGAGGTGGTTGGGCTCACTCCGGTGGCCACCAGCCAAGCGGGCCGCGTCTATTACGTGCGCAGCCGCCCAGCGGCAAGCCCTGACCCTGGGGCGCCAAATGAAGCGGCAGGCAAGGCAGCATCGGCGTCGCCAGGCGAAGCGGCCAGCGAGACGATGGCGGGCCCCGCCTACCTGTTGCCCCAGCGGGTGGCCGATTTCGACGACTTCCTGGCCCGTTTTAGCCAGGCAAGTGGCCTCGACACCAGCAGCATCGGCCGGATCAGCCCCCCCTGGACCTACCAGCTGCTCGCCCTGCTAAGTGCCTTGATGCTGGCCGGTGAAGGCCTGGGTCTAGCCCTGCGGCTCCAAAGCTGATGGCATTCCAAGACAAGGCTGGGGCTTGGGGCGCGGCTTGGATGGGGAGATCAGAACAGGCGGCTGCCGTTGGCGGGGCTAACCAGCACGGAGGAGCTGCTGCTGGGGCCCTCCTCATGATCAGGGAGGGTGTCGAGGCTGAAGCGATAACCCTGTTGCCGCATCGTTTCGATGCCGCCCCCTTCGCCAAGACCCGCCTGTTCAAGCTTGCGCCGCAGGGTGAGCACCTGGGTATCCACCGAACGGGGACCGCCACTGAAGGGGGGCCAGGCCATCCGCAACAGCTCCTGGCGCGTGCGCACAACGCCGGGCGGCATCAATAGGGCACAGAGCAGGGCAAACTCCCGCGGGCTGAGTTCGACCGGTTGCTCGCGCAGCGTCACCTGGCGCAGCAGCAGGTGGACCTCCAACGGACCGACACAGACCCGTTCTTGCAGCCCACTGCCATTGCGGCGTAACAAGGTGCGACAGCGGGCGGCCAGTTCTTCCAAGCCGAAAGGTTTACGCAGCACGTCGTCGGCCCCGGCATCGAGCAGCGAGACCACCGGTTCAGAGCCGGAGCGGGCCGTGAGCACCATCACCGCACAATGGAGCTGGGACGCCAAGCGCAGGGCTGAGGTTTCTTCCAGCAACTCGGCGCTGACTAGAAGGTCTGGGGCTTGCCCTTGGCAAATCTCGATCGCTTCGGCGGCGCTGGCCACGGCCGCGGTGAGGTGGCCATCCTGGCGAAGGCGCTGCGCCAGCACGGTGCGTAGGGTGGCATGGGGATCTACCACAAGAACCCGGCGGGCCAGGCTGCCATTGTCTGGGGAGGTAGCCCGTACCATTCAGCGTGCTTGGCAGCCCAGATGGACACGAAGGTGAGCACACCCTAACTGGATTCGTGAGCATTTGCCGCGATACGCCGATGCCTTTCAAACCGTCCAAGCCTGGGCGGCATCCCGAACGACCCGCTTCCACAGCCGTGGCGTCAAGCGGCAGAATGGTGGGATGGGCCCGAGCCCCCTCAGAACGTGCTGCAACATCCAGACGCCATCCGCCACTTCCAGTCGCTCTGCGATGCCTGCCAGGAACTGGCCCACCGGTTCCATGGCCCATCGGAGCTGCGGCTCTATGCCGATGGCTACCTCCACGCCCTGCGGCGCACCGCCGTGTTGGATCCCCTTTCCCAGCGGCGACTGGAGGAGCTGATCGATCGCTGGATCCTCGATCCTTCCAGCTTCATCGGCCCCGACGGCTCGCCTAGAACCCTGTTGGAGCGAGAAACCGGTCGGCTGGAGCGAGAAACAGGACGGTATTGATCCGTTAATCGCCAGCCCCTGATCCAGGTTTGGCCAGGGATCAAGAAGCCAGGGCCACCGCCAACTTTTCGCGCAGTTCGCCGGAGTTGTACATCTCGATCAGGATGTCGGATCCGCCCATGAATTCGCCGTTCACATAGACCTGGGGGATCGTGGGCCAGTCGGAGAATTCCTTGATCCCTTGGCGAATCTCCGGATCGGAGAGCACATCAAAGCCCTCGAAGGGAACGGCCAAGGCCGTGAGAATCTGCACCACGTTGTTGCTGAAGCCGCACTGGGGCATGAGCTTGTTGCCCTTCATGAACACAACCACCGGGCTGCTGCTGATCAGATCCTTGATGCGTTGTTCCGTGCTGGCTTCCATGGCTGGTTGGCAAAGGGGCGGAATCGGGCGGGGGTGAAGGGGGCTGCCGCAGGGCTGGGGTTCAGGCCGGGGCTGGGGTTCAGGCCGGAATCGAGGTCTGCACCGCCAGGGCATGGATCGCCTCCGTGGCCAGCTCATTGCGCAGGGCGCCGTAGACCAGCTGGTGTTGTTGGACCCTGGCCAGCCCCTTAAAGGCGGCGGAAAGCACCCTCACCTGGAGGTGATCACCCCCACCGGTGAGGTCTTCCACCTCCACCTGGGCATCGGGAAGGGCGCGGCAGATGGCGTCGCGAACCTGCTCCGGCTGGACCATGGCAAGGGGATAACCGTGAGGGTGATCGGAATCTAAGGGCTGAAGGGATTGGGCGGCGGCGGGCTGGGATCGGGCGGCGGCGGGCTCGCAGGAGCAGATGCATCGCCTCGATGCAACGGCCCGCTCAGCTGCCGGCCCCGCCTCCGGCGTAGGGGGTGCTCACGAAACCGATCTCCAGAAGCTGCTGGTAGGCCTTGCGGCCGGCCTCGCTGGAGGGTGACATCACCTTCACCACTTCCACCAACAGGGGCACGGCCACCTCGGGTTGGCCCTGGCGTCGGAACAGGGCCGCCAGCCGCATGTTGGTTTGCACCAACAATTCAAGCGCCTGACGGCTCTTCTCATCCATCTCGCGGGGGATGCGGGCATCCAGACCGCGGAAGGCACCACTCAGGTCGCGGTAGAAACCCAGTAGGCGGCGGCTGGCATCCCGGGCCTGGTCGTAGTGGCGGCGGGCCTCCGCCAGGTTGCCGGCGGCCACGGCCGCGTCACCGCGGGCCACCAGGGTCTTGGCGGCATTGATGTCAAAGGCGCTGCCGGTGGCGGCCAGGCTCTTGATCTCCTCCTGGGCCTGGGCCAGGGCGCCGCTGCTGAGCGGCGGCAGCAGGGGCAGCAGCAGGGCAAGGGCTGCCGCCCAGCAGAGCCCTGCGGGGGCGAAGCGAACCTGCAGGGCCGGCGGCTTGATTTGGCGCCCTGGATCGGCGTGCGGTTGGGGGGCCTTGCGGCGGATGCAGGGGGCGGCGGAAGGCCTGGTCACGGGGACGCCAAGGGGGGCCTGAACTTTACGGGGAGCCCGGCTGCAGCAAGGGGGCCCGTTGGGGCAGCGGACGCCCGACCAGATCCCTGGCGGCGGCTTCGGCTGCCACCATCGCCGCCGCCAGGGTGGTGGTGAAGGACTGGGCGGCGTGCCGACCCTCCCCCTGCAGCTGCAGCGGGGCGCCGATCTGGACGGCGGCGCAGTCCCCCAGGCTGGGCAAAGCCTGGCCATAGGCGATGCCCACGGGCAACACCCGCACATCCACCCCCTGGCTAGCGGCCAGCTGGGCCAGCCGCCCCAGCCCCTGGTGCAGCCGCAGCGGTTCGTCGTTGCGGTGGATGCGCCCTTCCGGAAAGACCACCAGCTGCTCGCCCCGTTGCAGCAGATTCACCGCCAGCCGCAGGCTCGCCAGGGTGGGGCGGCCCTGGTCGACAGCAAAGCAGCCCAGCCGCTGCAGCAACCAACCCTGCAGCCCCTGCATCTCATCGCGGGTGACCATGAAGCGGCAATCGCGGCCGGTGACGCGGCGTCCTGCCGCATAGGGCAGCAGCAGCGCGTCCCAGCGGGCCCGGTGGGTGGGGGCCAGCAGCACCGCCCCCTGCTGGGGAAGGTGCTCCCGACCCCGCACCTCTACCCGCCCGAAGAAACCCGGCAGGGCCAGATCCTGGGTGATCAGCATCGCCAGGGGTGACAGCCAGGGGCTGACGCCGTTGCAGACACTTTTCTCTCTGGCGCTGATCAGCGGACCCTTGGGCCCGCTTTCGTTCACCAATCTTTCTTTCCCCATTAATGATGGGGCTTGCGAGGCCAAAACCGGATGGTCGCCGCCGCCGGCAGCATCCCGGCTACCGGCCGGGTCCCGGCCCACGGCTAAACCCCGGCCAACAACAGGGTCGCTGCCGACGACGGAATCGATAGCAGTGGCGATGGCATGGCCCTCGACCATCGTGGCGCCCGGGTTGTGCTCGTTAGTGAAGCTAGGGTTGGATCCATTGATTTGCAGGCCAACGGCGGGCAGTTGGGACTTCGGCCGATACGGTTGTCCCACCCTTACCTTCCCTGCCCGAGCAGGTGCCGTTGCATGGCGAGTCTTGGTGTGAATATCGATCACATCGCCAACGTGCGTCAGGCCCGCCGCAGCGTCGAACCTGACCCCGTTACCCACGCCTTGCTCGCGGAGCTGGGCGGGGCAGATGGGATCACAGTGCATCTGCGCGAAGACCGCCGCCACATCCAGGACCGGGATCTCGAACTGCTGCGCCAAACCGTGCGCACCCGCCTCAACCTGGAGATGGCCGCCACCGCCGAAATGGTGGCGATTGCCCTGCGGATCCGCCCCGACATGGTCACCCTGGTGCCGGAGCGGCGTGAGGAAGTCACCACCGAGGGCGGTCTCGATGTGGCGGCCCAGGTGGCTGAGCTCGGCGCCATCGTGGCCCGGCTGCAGGGGGAGGGGATCGGCGTCAGCCTGTTCGTGGATCCGGTCGATGCCCAGCTCGACGCCTGCTGTGCCAGCGGTGCCCGCTGGGTCGAACTCCACACCGGCAGCTACGCCGAAGCCAGCTGGCAGCAGCAGCCGGCCCAACTGGCCCGCCTCAGCGAAGGCTGTGCGATTGCCCGCCAGCTCGGCCTCCGGGTGAATGCCGGCCATGGCCTCACCTACAGCAACGTGGAGCCGGTAGCCGCCATCGAAGGGATGGAGGAACTCAACATCGGCCACACGATCGTGGCCCGGGCCCTGGCGGTGGGCTTGCAGGCAGCGGTGCGGGAGATGCGGGCCCTGATTCAGAATCCCCGCCGCGACCCTCTGTTTGGCAGTCAAGTTCCATGAGCACCTACCACTTCATCGCCGCTAGCGAGGCTTTCCTCACCGTTGAGGAGCCCCTGGAGGAGGTGCTGCGGGAGCGGCTGCGCAACTACGGCGAGCAGGGCAAGGCGATCGATTTCTGGTTGGTGCGGCGGCCCCAGTTCCTAGAAGCGGCAGATCTGGCTGCCGTCGCCGCCACGGTGCCGCGGCCGGCGGCGGCGGTGGTGTCCACGGATCCGAAGTTCATCACCTTCTTGAAGCTGCGGCTGGAGTTTGTGGCCCAGGGTCAGTTCGAGGCCCCCAGCGCCACCATTGCCGATGCCCTGGCCGGCGCCGCCTAAACCAGATCTGAACTGAAGTGATCTGAAGTGATCTGATCAGAAAAGTCCGAAAAGGCGTTTGCGGCCCTCGCCCTCCGGCGCCGGCGGCTCGCCCACTCCGGGCGCCGGGGCAGCTCCAGCTTTGGGCTGCCGCCCCTGGCCGCCGTCCTGGTGATAGCGGGGTTTGTTGTCACCAATGGTGAGGAGAGCCTGCTTGTTTTTCCACCAGATCCAGTCCCGGATCGGTGGGGTTTCGAGCAGATCGCGGCGGCTCAGCCCAAGGCCCAGTTTGCGGGAGGCATCCAGCAGCACCTCCACCATTGCCTCACCATCGCTGCAACGGGCGAGGGCCTCATTGGTGCGCTTGGCCCCATTAAGGGCGTCCACCAACAGGTTGACCCGCTGCCCCAGCGGCAGCTTTGCCGGATCCATGCTCGCCCCCCTTACTGGCGGCACCGTACTGGCGGCACCGTAACGCGCGTTGAATCGGGGCCGGCTGGTCGATCCTTGCAGCGGCAAAGCTCCCCCAGCCGGGTGCCTGCGCAGCGTTCAGCGCCTCAACGGCAAGCCCGGACGAGGCAAGGAACCAACAAAAAGTGCCTGATTTTGGGCTGCGATGGCCAGCATCAGCCCTGGATTGGCCAGCCGCAGCCCTGGATTGGCCAGCCGCAGGCCTGGATTGGCCAGCCACAGGCCTGAAATTTCAGCCCCAAGCCTGGAATCAGCGGTAGCGATCACGACGCGCCGAGGTGAGCGGGCTGACAAAAAGGGGGGTGACCAGCAAGACTGGCAACGAAGCATCATTCTGATGATCTCCCCCACCAGCCCGAAACACCACTGGGTGATTGGGGATGTCCATGGCTGTGCCGAAGCCCTCCAGACCCTGGAGGGCCGGCTACCCGCCGACGACCGACTGATTCTTTGCGGGGATGTGATCAACCGTGGTCCCGACATCGTGGCGGCGATGGATCTGGCCTGGGAGCTGGTGGAGAGCGGCCGGGCCACCTGGCTGCGGGGCAACCATGAACAAGCCCTGCTGAACGATCTGCGCCGGGGTGACTGGTTGGCCCAGCGCAGCCTGGCCGGCTGCGACACCTACCGCCAGCTGGGCGAGCGCCGCTGCCGGGCCTGGCTGCAGCGGCTGGATGGGCTGCCCCTGGCCTACTGGGGCGAAGGTTGGGTGGCCACCCACGCCGGCTTTGATCCGCTCAGCTGGCAGCCCCATCTCTCGATTCGCCTTGCCTTCTGGCAGGCCTACGACGGCCGCTTCGGCGAGGTGGTGGTGGGCCACACCCCCGGCCCTGGCATCCGCCGCGTCGGTGCCGATGGAGCGATCGTGGTGGTAGACGCTGGGGCCTGTTACGGCGGTCAGCTGGCCGCCTACTGCCCCGAAACCAGCCAGTCCCTGTTGGTGAACGGCCTGCCCCGGGTGGCGACGGCAGCCCGGCGGCCCCAGCTGAGCTCGCTGCGACGTTGAGCCTCCCGCTTGGGGCCGGCAGCATGGGGGCCCCAGCCCGCTGCTGCGGCGAGTCGCCTGCATGCTGACCATCTATCGCGGCAACCGGGCCGAACTGCTGGCCGAATTGCTAGGCACCCAGCTGCGCCTCGATCCCCCCGATCCGTTCAGCACCGTCGAGGTGGTGGTGAACACCTGGCCGACCAGCCGCTGGCTCGGCGAGCAGCTGGCGATCCAGCTCGGTGGGGTGGCCGCCAACCTGCGGTTCCCCTTCCCCGGCAGCCACCTGCGCCGGATCGTGGCCACCATCCTGGCGGAGGGCCCCGAGCAGGCCGCCGATCCCTGGCGCGCCGATCGCTTGGTCTGGGCCGTGCTCGCCTGCCTGCCGGCGGTGGCGGCGACGCCCCAAGGGGAACCCCTGCGCCGCTGGCTGCGGGATCGCGATCCCGAGCGCCAACTCAGCCTGGATAGCTGGCGGCTGGCCCGCGCCATCGCCGATGCGTTTGACGACTACACCCTGTACCGCTCCGACCTACTGCAGGCCTGGGAGCTGGGTCAAGATCAAGCCAACGGCAGCCCCGCCCTAGCCGCCAGCCAGCTGTGGCAGCCCCTGCTCTACCGCGCCCTGCGGCAACAGCTGGGCCGCGAACCGTTCGGGTTGAAGGTGGAGCGGGCCATCGCCTGCCTGGCCAGCCGGGCCGGCGATGGCCCCAGCGCTCGGGCGGCTGAGCAGGGCGGCCTTGGCGCCGGGATCATCCCACCCTTGCGGTTATTTGGCCTCAGCAGCCTGGCGCCGGTGCAGGTGCGGCTGCTCCAGGCCGTCAGTGGTTTTACGGCGGTGGAGCTCTTCCTGCTCACCCCCTGCCCCGACCTCTGGCAGCGCTGCACCGACCGGCGCCAACGCCTCCGCGATGGCCTGGCCCTCAACGATCCGCTCAGTAGCGACTGGCTGCTGGAGGCCCCCGGCCTGGAAGCGCGCTTCGGGCGGCTGGGGGCCGAGTTTCAGCAGCTGCTGGAGGGCAGCGGCGAGGCCCAGCTCGGCGAAACCCGGGAGGCCAACCTCTTCCTTCTGCCCGCCACCGCCTCTGGGGCCTCTGCCGCGGCCCCTGCGGCCACCACTGGGGAGGACGATGCCGGCGGGGAAATCAGCGGGGCCCCGCTGCTGTTGCAGCTGCAGGAGCAACTGGCCGATCCGCAGCGCGGCGGCCGGCTGCGGCGCTGGGAGGGCGACCACTCGCTGGAATTTCATGCCTGCCCGGGCCCCCTGCGCCAGGTGCAGATCCTGCGCGACCGGCTGCTGCAGCTGCTGGCGGCAGACCCCAGCCTCGAACCCCGCGACATCCTCGTGATGACCCCCCAGGTGGATCGGTTGGCGCCCCTGGTGGCGGCGGTTTTGGGCGACAGCGGCGCCACCGGCGTCAGCCTGCCGTGGCGGCTCACGGACCGCAGTCAGCAGGGGGAGGGGGGGATCGGCCGCTGCCTGCTGACCCTGCTGGAGCAGGCAGGCGAGCGGCTCACCGCCACGGGCCTCGAAGCGATCCTCGAATGCGCACCGCTACGGCAACGCTTTGGGCTCAGCGCCGAGGAAGGCAACCGGCTCAGCACGGCCCTGCAGCGCTGCGGCTTCCGCTGGGGCCTCGATGGCCGAGCCCGCGCTGGCGAGTCGACCCACTCGCTGGCCTGGGCGATCGACCGCCTGCTGCTGGGCCTGGTGCTGCCAGCCAGCCCCGGCCTGGCGCTGGGCGATCCAGCCACGGCCCCGGCCAGCGACGAGGCGCCGCTCGAGCTCACCGGTCGCTGGCTGCATCTGCTCACCCGCCTGCGGCCCTGGTTGGCGGAGCTGGGCCGACCAGCAACCGTGGAGGCCTGGGTGGAGCGGTTGCGCAGCTTGCTGCTGGATCTGTTCGCCGATGGCGGCGATGGCGCCGCCGAGCTGCCGGGCCTGCTGGCCGCCCTCGACAGCTGGCAGGAGGATGCCGGCGCCTCCCCCCTGACGCTGGAGGCGCCGGTGGTGGCCGCCGTGCTGCAGGAAAGCCTGGGGGCCGAAAGTGGCCGCTTTGGCCACCGCAGTGGCGCCCTCACGATCAGCGCCCTCGAACCGATGCGGGCGATTCCCCACCGGGTGATCGTGCTGATGGGCCTGGATGCCGGCTGCTTCCCCCGCAACGGCGACCGGGCCGGCTTCCACCTGATGGAGCAGCAGCGGCGGCTTGGCGATCCCCAGCCCGCCGACCAGGATCGCTATGCACTGCTGGAGGCCCTGCTCTCGGCCCGCCGCAACCTGCTGGTGAGCTGGAGCTGCCGCGATGATCGCAAGGGGGAGGCGCTGCCGCCGGCCGCTCCGGTGCGGCAATGGCTGGACTGGCTGGAGGCCAACCTCGACGGCGGGCTCGGCCCCCTGCTGGTGCAGCACGCCGCCAGCCCGCTTGAGCGCGCCAACTTCCTGAGCGCAGCAGGCCGGCCACCGGCCAGCTGTGATCGGCGCTGGCTGGAGGTGCGGCGCCAGCTCGACTCCGCTGGCGCTTCACCCCTGCCGCCGCTGATCCGGCGGCCGATGCCCCAACCAGCTGCAGCGGTGCCCAGCCAGCAGCCGAGCAGCGAGGAGGATCCCTTCACCGACCTGCGCGCCTGGTTGATGGAGCCGCAACGGCACTGGCTGCGGCAGCTCGGCCTGAGGCCGGCCGAAAGGGAGCGCAGTGTGGAGGATCTGGAGGCGTTGGCCCTCGCCGAACGGGAACGGGTGGGGTTGCTGCGGGCGGTGGAGGGCCAGGCCGACGCCCCCGGCAGCGCCGCCGCCTGGCTGGAGCACAGCCGCGGTCAGGGGGTGCTGCCGCCGCGCACTGCCGGCCTGCTTGAGGCCCGCCGCCTTCAGGCCCGCCGCAGCAGCCTGGCCGCTGCGGCCGCCGACCTCGGCCCCGCCTGGAGCGCGCCGCTGGCCTGGGGCCCTTGGCAGGCGGAATGCCGCGGCCAGGGGGATGCGGTGGTGCTGGTGCATCTGGCCAAAGCAGGTCCGGCCCAAAAGTTGGAGCTCTGGTTACTTATGCTGCTGGCCAGCGCCCAAACCGCCGGCCCCAATGGGGGCCCCACTGCGGGCCCTACTGCCGGTCAAGCTGCCGCGGCTGGCCGCCGCCCGAGCCGCGGCGTGGTGCTCTGCCGCGACAAGGACGACCTATTTGGGGTCACCACCACGTTGCTGGCGCCGCCGCCGGCCGCCGCCCGCCAGGAGTTGGAGCGGCTGCAGCTGCTGCGGCAACAGTGGCGCAGCGCCTGCTGGCCGGTGCCCCCCCAAACCGGCTGGGCCTGGTGGGAAGAGGAGCGCAAGCTGGAGGGCAGCGGCTTCGCCAAGGCCCGCGACTGCTGGGAAGGGCGGGGCGATCGGGGCGGCGAACGCCAGCGCCCGGAGATGGCGGTGTGCTTCGGCGCCGATCTGCCCACCGCTGCGCTGCTCGATGCGCGCTGCCGCAGCCTGGCCGCCGAGCTGTTCGAACCGCTTTTGCAGGCGCTGCCGAAACCCCAGCGCCGGGGCAGGAGCTCCGCCACCAGCCCCGGTCAGGCGGGCTCCAGCGGCCCCGCCCCTGGCGGCCCCGGCCCCGGCGAAGACCCCGGAGCAGCAGCGGAGCAGGGCCGATGAACCGCTTCGAGGCCAACAGCTTTCCGCTCAGCCCCGGCCTGCGGCTGCTGGAAGCCAGCGCCGGCACCGGCAAGACCTTCGCCCTAGCCCACCTGGTGCTGCGGCTGGTGGCGGAGCAGGGTTGGCCGCTGCGGCAGCTATTGGTGGTGACCTACACCGAAGCTGCCGCCGCCGAGCTGGCCGACCGGATCGGCCGGCGGCTGCAACAGGCCCTCACCTGCTTGGAAACCCCTGGCCTGGCGGCCCCGGATCCGGTGCTGCAGCAGTGGCTAGCCAGCTGCTTGGGCAGCAACGCCCAAGCGGACGGCGCGGCGCCAGCCGAGGGCCAGCCAACAGCCCCGATCGATGCGCTGCGGGGCCAGTTGCTGCTGGCCCTGGAAGAACTCGACAGCGCCGACATCACCACGATCCACGGCTTCTGCCGCCGCAGCCTCCAGCGCCAGGCCCTCGAAGCCGGCCGACCGCCGGAGCTGCGGCTTGAGGAGCAGGGTGAAACGGTGCTGGCCGAGGTGGTCCACGACTACTGGCAGCAGCAGCTCCTACCCCTGCCCCTGCATCTGCTGGCGGGCCTGCAGGCCGCCCAGCTCTCCCCCCAGCTGCTGGAGCAGTTGCTGGCCCAACTGGATGGCGATCCGGCCCTGGAACTCGATCCCCTACCGGCAGAGTTAGCAGCGGCGGCGAGCCTGCCGGAACGGCTGCCGCAGCTCTGGCAAGGGCGCTGGCAACAGTTTCGGGAGCAATGGCAGGCGCGGGGAGGGGATCTGCAGAACGACCTGCTGGCCGAGGCGGCCGCCTGGCGGGCCGCCGGCCTGCAGGACAGCGGCGATTACAAACCCAGCTTCCGCACCAACCGGGCCGCGGAGCTCGATCGCTGGCTCAGCCTCCAGCCCGAGGAGGGTGACTACGAGGCGGTGCGTTTGCAGAAGTGGCTGCGGGGCTATTTCCATCCCGGTGAGATCAGCCGGGTAGCCCGCCGCGCCGAAGGCGAGCAGCGGCCGCTGCGGCTGCCCCAGGAGCCGTTGCTGGCGGCGATCGCCAACCTGGTGGAGGGGCCGGCCGAGCTGGTGCTGCTGCATGCCTGCCACTGGGGCCGGGCCGAACTGGCGCGGCGGCGGCAGCGGCGAGGGGTGACCAGCTTCTCGCAGCTGCTGCAGGATTTAGACCCGGGCGCGGATGAGCAGCAGCCCAGTCCGCTCCTGGAGGCGGTGGCCCAGCGTTACCGCGCCGTGCTGGTGGATGAATTCCAGGACACCGATCCGATCCAGTGGCGCATCCTGCGGCGGGCCTTCGGCACTGGTCAGCATCCGCTGGTGGTGGTGGGGGATCCGAAGCAGGCGATCTACCGCTTCCGCGGTGGCGACCTCGACACCTACCTGGCGGCGCGCGACCAGGCCATCGCCCGCTACGACCTGGTGGAAAACCGGCGCTCCAGCGCGGCGCTGATCGAGGGGCTCAATCGGCTGATGGCGCCTGGCCTGCGACGCTCCGGCCTGGATGTGCCGCCGGTGCAGGCCCGCGCCAGGCGTTCCGGGCCCCAGGGGCCCCCGATCGAATTGCTTTGGCTCGCCCCGGCTGGCGCAGCCAGCGGCAGCCCGGCGGCCGCCAGCCGTTCTGAGCTCGAAGCCTGCCTGCCGGCTTGGATTGCCGCGGCCCTAGAGCAACTACTGCAGGCTGGCCACACCCTGGTCAGCGAAGGCCAGGCCCGCCGGCTTGGGCCCGAAGACTGCTGCCTGCTGGTCAATAGCCACCACCAGGCGGAGCAACTGAGGCAAGCGCTGGAGCAGCGGCGGATCGCCACCCGGCTGGTGAGCAAGGCCGATGTCTTCGCCAGTGCGGCCGCCACGGCCCTGCAGCGCTTCCTCGATGCCCTGGCCGATCCGGCCGATGCCAACCGGCTGCGGCTGCTGGCCGCCTCACCGCTGCTGGGCTGGAGCGCCGCCGACCTGGCCGCCAGTGCCAGCGGCCGGTGGCGGGAGCTGGCGGGCCAGCTCGATGGCCTGGCCCGGCAACTGCCCCGCCGGGGCCTGCTGGGGGTGCTAGCCGACCTGCTGGGCGCCCCCAGCCTGGCCCGCCTGGCTGTGGGGGGGCGACAACTGGCCGATTTGCAGCAGGCGGCGGAGCTGGTGCAGGAACGGATCCATGCCGACCAGCTGGGGGTGGCCGCCGCCGCCGCCTGGTTGCGGCGGTTGCGGCTGGCGGAGGATCGGGAGGTGCCCCAGGAGCACCAAGCCCATAGTGATCGGGTCGATGGGGCGGTGGCGGTCGTCACGATTCACCGCAGCAAGGGTCTGGAATATCCCGTGGTGATCTGTCCCTACCTGTGGCAATCGGCGGGGGGGGGCCAGCGGGGCCCGGCCCGGATCGGCAGGCGCTGGCAACCGCCTGGGGCCAGCGCTCCCCACCTCGATCTCCATCTCCATCCCCACTGGGGGCCGGGCCATGCCGCCGCCCGTCAGCACCGGCTGGCCGAGGAGCGGGAGCGGGAGCGGCTGGCCTACGTGGCCGTCACCCGGGCCTGTCAGCTGCTGCTGCTGGCCTGGGGACCGGCCAAGGGGCAGCAGGCCAATCCCCTATTTGGCTGGCTCTTCCCCGGCGAACCCCTGCCCGACCTGGACGAGGACTGGGTGAGCACCACGCCGGCCGCCAGCTGGCGCCAGCGGCTGGAGGAGCAGATCGAGGCGCGGCAGCTGCCGATCCGCCTGCTGGATCCCATCGCCCCCAGCCCAGTTGGAGCTCCCCAGCACAACCAAGACCCCCGGCCGCTGGCCACCGGGCCCGTGCCCGAGCGCAGCCTGGCGGGCCGCTGGGGCCGCAGCAGCTACACCAGCTGGACCCAGGCCAGCCATGGCCAACTGGCGCCGGAGGCCGTCGAAGCTGGCCGCGATACCGCCGATACCGCCGACCTGGAGCTCGGGCCCGGCAGCGAAGCCGGGGTCAGCACAGCTGGGGCCAGCACAACTGGAGCCAGCGCTTCGGTGGCCCCCCAGGCGCCCGCCTGGCCCGAGCAGGGGCCCCTGGCGCCGTTCCCCCGCGGTGCCGCCGCTGGCGACTGCCTGCACCGCATGCTCGAGCGCCTTGAACTGAGCAGCGGCTTCGCTGGCGACGGGGCCAGGGCTGTAGTGGCGCGGGAGTTGCGCCGCGCCGGCCTCCAGGACCAACCGTTGGAGCCGCTGCTGGCGGGCCTCGAGCAGATGCGCACCACCCCCTTCGGCGGCCCCCTGGCGGGCCTGCGGGTGGCCGACCTAGCGCCCGAGCGCCGCTTGCACGAGCTCAACTTCGATCTCAGCCTCGGCAGCGTGCGCGCCAGCGACCTGGCCGCGCCCTTCCAGGCGCACCCGGGCGGCCTGTTCGGCGCCGACTACGGCCGGCGCTTAGCCCAGCTGCCGATCGACAGTTGCGGCTTCCTCACCGGCTCGATCGATCTGGTGTTTTGCGTGCAAAGCGAGGCAGCCGCAGAGGCAGCTGGCGAGGGCGATGGCGAGAGAGAAGGCGAGGGCCGCTGGTGGGTGGCGGACTGGAAAAGCAATTGGCTGGGCCAGCGCGACAGCCAGGGCAACGCCGTGGCCTGCGGCCCGCTCCACTACGGCCAGGCCGCCATGGCCACCCTGATGGCCGCGAGCCACTACCCGCTCCAGGCCCATCTCTATCTGGTGGCCCTGCACCGCTACCTGGGCTGGCGGCTGCCGCACTACGACCCGGCGCGCCACCTGGGCGGCTACGCCTATGTGTTCCTGCGCGGCACGCCGGGGGCCAGCGCCCAGGCGGTGCTGCCAGGGGCGGTGCCTGGGATGGTGGTGGAGCAGCCACCGCTGGCGAGGCTGTTGGCCCTCGACGCGGCCCTCGGTGGCAGGGGGCCCGCTTGATCGCCCCCGCTGAGGCCACGTCGCCCCTGGGTCGCAGCGGCCGCGACCAACCGGCCTGGCTGCCCGCCCTGGCCGTTGCCCTAGGCGAGGCCCTGCCGCGCCTGGTGGGGGAAACGCCCAACCCGCTGCTCACGGAGCTGATCGTGCTGCTGACGGCCGCCCTGGAACGGGGTGAGCTGGAGCTTCCCCTGGCTGGGCCGCCCCCCGAGGGGGTGACAGCCCAGGCCTGGCCCGATGGCCATCGCCAAGCCCTGGAAACCTCCCGCCTCGGCGAAGCCCCTGCCGGCCCCCTGGTGCTGGAAGAAACGATGCTGAGCTGGAGGCGCTGGCATGAGCGCCGCAACGCGGTGCTGGCGGCGTTGCTGGAGCGGGCGCAGCCGTTGGATCCCCTGCAGCCGCTGGATGCCCTGCAGCACTTAGACCCTCAGCCGCAAGGCGCTGGGGACGGGATTGCGATGGGGGAGGGGGCTGCGGCAAAGGCCCCAGCCGGCGAGCGGCTGGATCCCCAACAACGCCAGGCCGTGGCGGCGGTGCTGCGGCAGCGGCTGGTGCTGCTGCAGGGGGGACCCGGCACCGGCAAAACCACAACGGTGGCCCGCATGTTGGAGGCCGTACTGGCCCAGGATCCAAGCAGTCGCATCCAGCTGGCGGCGCCCACCGGCAAGGCAGCCGGCCGGCTGCGGCTGGCCACCGCAGGCCGCTATCCCTGCAGCACCCTGCACCGTCTGCTGGCCAGCCGGGGCCAGCATTTCGCCCGCAACCGCCGCCACCCCCTCGGCCTCGATCTGCTGGTCATCGATGAGGTGTCGATGGTGGATCTGGAGCTGATGGCGGCCGTGCTGGACGCCCTGCCCGCCGCGGCCCGGCTGGTGCTGGTGGGGGATCCGGCCCAGTTGGCGCCGATCGCCCCCGGTGCCCTGCTGCTAGAGCTGCAACGGCCCAGGCTCCAGGCAGCCCTGGGGCCGTCGCTGGTGACGATCAGCACCACCTACCGCAACGACGGCGCCATCGCCGCCGTGGCCGCCAAGCTGCGCAACTGCCCGCCTGGCCAGGATCCGCTCACCAGCCTGCTGCCGCACCTGCAAGCCCTCAGCCCCAACGCCAACCTGAGTTGGCGCCAGGCCTCGCCGCTGCAGCTGCCGGAACTGCTGCTGCAACGCCTGGAGCGGCACCGCCAGACCCTGGCCCGCCTGGCGCAGGGCTGCAGGCCGGGAGCGCCAGCGGGGTGGCAGGCCCTGCTCGCCGAGCGCGACCGGCTGCTGGTGCTCTCGCCGTTGCGCCGGGGCCGCTGGGGGGTGGAGGCGATCCACCGCGCCCTGCTGGGGCCGGCCGCCAGCGCTGGCCTAGCGAACTGGCCGCTGGGCACGCCCGTGCTCTGCTGCCGCAACCTGCCGGAGCTGGGCCTGGCCAATGGCGATGTGGGGGTGTTGGTGGGGGGGATGCCGGGTGGGATGCAAGGAGGGAGCAACGGGGAGATGCCCGAGGAAGGGGAGCAGCAGCTGCTGTTCGGTGATGGCGACACACCGCTGTGGGTGCATCCAGCCCAGCTAGCCGGCGCCGTGGAACCGGCCCTAGCCCTCACCGTGCACAAGGCCCAGGGCAGCGAAGCGGCGGAGCTGATCGTGCTGCTGGGCGGCGAGCACCAGGATCCCCGCCTGCTTTACACCGCCCTCACCCGCGCCCGGCAGCAGGCGCTACTGATCACGGCGAGCTCAGCGCGGGCAGCGGCGAGCAGTTGAAGCAGGCGCCGGTGGCTGGGCAAAAGTGGATCCAAGCCTGGATCCAAGCCTGGCGGAGCTAGTGAATCAACGATTGCCCAAAAGGCTGTTCAGCCAAAAGGCTGTTCAGCCAGAAGGCTGTTCAGCCAGAAGGCTGTTCAGCCGGAAGGCTGTTGAACCCAAAGGCTGGTGAGTCCAAAGGCCAAGCAAGCAAGTGGTTCGTTAGCGCAGGCGTTCCAGCACTGATGCGGCAGCGGGATCGCAGCCCGGGTTGCTGCCGTTGAGCACGCCGGGGCATCGGGCTGGCGCATCAAGCTTCAGGCTGGCTGATCAAGAACGAGGGCGCCTCGACCAGCTCGACCCAGGGGCCAAGTAGCCCTTGCCGGTCAGGGGCAAGCCAGTGTTCAGATCTCTTGCCAGCTTGGGCGCCCCATGGGAGCCGGGGCAATTCGAGGCGCCCTGGGGTGATGCTCTGAACTGATAGGGCATCTGCCTAATGTCGGCTGCTGAAGCCCTCAGGGGGTTGTCGAACCCGCAGCAAGCTCCAGATCCCTGCCAAGCGAGACATGGCGACGAAAGCATGGCTGCCAAGGCATGGCTTGCAGAGGATGGCTACCAAGGCCTGGCCATCGGTCTTAGGCCCTCGCCGGAGCGAATGCCTGGGTTGTCCCGACCCTTCCTAAAGCCGTCAGCAGGCTTGCAACTACTTGTGCATTCAATTGCGTCTAGCTGGCTGAGAGCAGCCAGGCCTGAACGGACAGGCCACTAGGGATAGGCAATGGCTGGCCAGCAGCGGCTGGCTGGAAGTTGGTCCGCAGCGATCGCAGGCCGACAACCAACAATCGCCGGCTGGACACCAGCGCCACCGTTGCCGCCCCAGGCAGCCCCCCCAGCTTTCCGACCAGCCCAGGAACGAGGCCAGCGGCATCGAACGCAGCTGCTGGTTCACCAGCCTGCCGTAATGCTCCGCCACCTCCCTGGCCGCAGCGCCGCAAATCGCGGCTTGCAACTCGCCGCAGGCAACACAGCAAGAACCGATTGCAATCCCTAGGACCAGACCAGGCGGGCCCCGGCCAGCGCCGATCTGCTCCGGCGGCCAGGATCGAGCGCATCGGCTATGCCCACGGCAGGCGGTATCGCGAGCGAACTGGGCTTGTTCTTGGCCGATGGGTTGCTATGGTGGGTTGTAGTGATGCAATCCAACCATGCTGAGCGGAAGTGATCTCCTGGCCAAGGTCAAGGAGCTTGGCGATGTTTCGAAATCCGAGCTGGTGCGCAGCTGCGGCTATGTGAGCACCAAGAAGGATGGGGGCGAACGCCTGAATTTCACGGCCTTCTATGAAGCGCTGCTGGAGGCCAAGGGCGTCAACCTCGGCGATGGCGGTGGCGACAAAGCAGGCCGCAAACTCAGCTACGTGGCCACGGTGCAATTCAACGGCAACCTGCTGGTGGGCAAGGCCTACACGGCCCAGCTAGGTCTGGCGCCCGGCGATGAATTCGAGATCAAGCTGGGTCGCAAGCAGATCCGCCTGATTCCCGCTGGGGCCGGTGAAGAGGAGGAATGAAAAGCCTGCTGGCTCTTGCTTGGGCCACGCCCTGAAGCCGCAGCCCTAGGCCGCGCTTGCCAGGGCCCTAGGCAAAGCGGGCCGGCATGGTGAACGGCGGCAGCCTGGCTGCGCAGATTCAGGCACAGGCGGGCTGCCTCAACATCGAAGCAGCCCGCCAGCCCAGCTACCTGTCAGCGGCTGGTTTTGGCTGCGGCCGTGGGCGAACGCACCGATACTCAGAAGCCTTCGGCTGCGGTTGCTTGGCCCGTGGTGAGGCGCTGCCTGGTTGAACCCTGGTCGGCCGAGGGCTCAACGCGCGCCGAGGCTGGCGAGGATCTTTCGGGCCGGGGTTCCTTGATTTCGTTGTGCCTGGGCACAGCTTCCTTCACACCGGTGGCTGGATTGATCCAGATGGAATGTGAAGCACCTTCCCTTTTGAGGAGGCAGCCAGCCATGCGAAGCCTCCGCTCCAGATCGCGGCGTTTCATCCGATCTGGAGTGGCATGCGCATGGCATCAGGCGGCAGTCCGCGACTGATC
Source organism: uncultured cyanobacterium (assembly GCA_903858015.1). GTDB lineage: Bacteria > Cyanobacteriota > Cyanobacteriia > PCC-6307 > Cyanobiaceae > Cyanobium. Next base: position 639 of record CAIOGZ010000048.1, on the reverse strand, counting down.
TCAGCCTCACGATCCTCAAGCAGAAGCTCAATCGCTGCCTGCAGATCTTGTCTAGCTTCCTCGATGGATTCACCCTGGCCGTTAGCGCCAGGGATCTCCAGGCAGATCGCCCAGAAGCCTCCCCCAGGAGCCGGCTCAATCACGGCAGTCAGCTCCCCCTTCATGAAACCAGCCCATACCGCGATCTCGTCATTTTAGGTGGCAAGACGTTGTTCAGCAGCCAGGGTTGATGAGGCGCCGTCCCACTTGGCCTGCTGCTCTGCCCTCCCGCTCAAACTGCCAACGCCATCACCGGCAGCCACGCCGCCGGGATCTCGCGCTCCAGCCGCCAGCGGATCGCCATCGGCCGCTCGCCTTCGTGGCTTGCGTAGGACGCAAACCCCAGACACACGAACAGTTCGGTGCGGGAGGCGGCGGTGGTGGTGGTGCTCTGGCTTTCCCAGTGGAACAGGACGGGGCCGAGGGCCAGGTCGCGGTAGCGGGTGGAGGGGGAGAAGGGGGCTTCGCTTTTGCGCAGGGAGATGAACAGCAAGTCGGTGGCGCTGGCTTGGAGCCAGAGCACGCCTTCACGGTGGATCCAGGGGGCGTCATCGGCGAGCACGCCGTAGCCGCAGGCTTCTGCGTAGCAGTAGGCCGCTT
>CAIOGZ010000047.1 GCA_903858015.1 uncultured cyanobacterium | reverse complement strand
GACAAGGGCTACATCTCGCCCTACTTCGCCACCGACACCGAGCGGATGGAAGCGGTGCTCGAAGAGCCCTACATCCTGATCACCGACAAGAAGATCGCCCTGGTCCAAGACCTGGTGCCCGTGCTCGAGCAGATCGCCCGCACCGGCCGTCCGCTGCTGATCATCGCCGAGGACATCGAGAAGGAAGCCCTCGCCACCTTGGTGGTCAACCGTCTGCGCGGCGTGCTCAACGTGGCTGCCGTCAAAGCCCCCGGCTTTGGTGATCGCCGCAAGGCCATGCTCGAGGACATCGCGGTGCTGACCAATGGGCAGCTGATCACCGAAGATGCCGGCCTCAAACTCGAGAACGCCAAGATCGATTCGCTCGGCACCGCCCGCCGGATCACGATCAACAAGGACACGACCACGATCGTTGCCGAAGGCAATGAAGCGGCGGTGAAGGCCCGCGTTGAGCAGATCCGCAAGCAGATCGACGACACCGATTCCTCCTATGACAAGGAGAAGCTGCAGGAGCGCCTCGCCAAGCTGAGCGGCGGTGTGGCCGTGGTCAAGGTAGGTGCTGCCACCGAGACCGAGATGAAGGACAAGAAGCTGCGCCTGGAAGATGCCATCAACGCCACCAAGGCGGCCGTTGAGGAAGGTATCGTGCCCGGTGGCGGCACCACCTTGGCCCACCTCGCCCCCGCCCTTGAGGAGTGGGCCGCCGCCAACCTGGCTGGCGAAGAGCTGATCGGGGCCCAGATCGTGGCCTCCTCCCTCACCGCTCCCCTCAAGCGCATCGCTGAGAATGCCGGTGCCAATGGGGCCGTCGTCGCTGAGCACGTGCGCAATAAGCCCTTCAACGAGGGCTACAACGCCGCCACCGGTGAGTACGTGGACATGCTGGCCGCCGGCATCGTCGATCCCGCCAAGGTGACCCGCTCGGGCCTCCAGAACGCAGCCTCGATCGCTGGCATGGTGCTCACCACCGAGTGCATCGTGGCCGACTTGCCTGAGAAGAAGGAAGCCGCTCCCGCCGGTGGTGGCATGGGCGGTGGTGACTTCGACTACTGATCATCGTCTGATCGCCAAGCGTTCAATACTAAAAGGGGGCCTACGGCCCCTTTTTTTATTTGCTCATAGGTTTTAAATCGAAGCGATCCATCGCACCAAGTTGACCGAATGCAATTAAGAATGGCAGGATCTTTACTGCCTGGAACAACTTCAATGGAACTTTGCTTGGCGGCTATGGACCTCCGCTACGCCCTGGTTCAAGCCGGCGCTATGGAGTGAGGATTCAAGCAGAAAGGCCGCCAGGTTGCTCAAGGAGCGCCCCTCGCCATCGGCTCGCTCCTGAAGCGCTTGGAAGGTGGCATAGGGGAGGGTGATCGTGACCCTGCGCGGCGACCGGAAGGCTGGTTTCAAGCTCGGGGAGGACCCCACGGACAACGGTGCCGCCATCACGGAAGCATTGTTTTTGTTAGCCATTGTGGTGTGTGCTGCGGAGTACATGCTGCGAAGGAAAGACACTGCACTTTCCCACCTATTTCGCTACCAGGTCAAGGGGAGTGCCAATCAGCAGAAGTGGAAAAAGATCGCCATGGACAGAAAACAAGATCACCTTGAAACCGATGCTGCATCCCTGGAAATGGCTGATCCTGATCAGCATCTAACCTGCTGTATGAGTGCTGCAAGCATTGATTTCTCGTCGTAAGTAGCCGCAGTTCACCGATAAACGCTCCACTCCTACTTCAGCTTGCATCTACGGCCCAGCAACATCTTATGCGCCGCAACCTACACGGTGCTCGCTGCACTCCGCCGCCCTGCCCAGACCAAAAATCAATCGGTGCGACTAGCGCTTTGTCGCACCCGCTCCGTCAGCTGCGCAGCGGAGCTGGCCTCAAGAATCGCTGGCCCTGGCAAGGTTGGTGCAGGGGAGGAGGAAGCAAGGCGATCGGGACGATCGACGGCATCGCGCTGCAGCTCCCGCTCAAGCATGCGGATCCGGCTTTGGCGTAAGCAAAATTTGCAGCCACCGGTGGTCTGCAGATGCTTCTCGGGGGTGATCGCGATCAACTTCACCGGATGGAGGCGGCAGTGGATAGCGATCGGGGTCTTGTAGCTCTTATAAACAATGCCCCCATAGTCGTAACGATCACCAAAGCGAGCCCGGGCACGCTCCAGAAAGGTTTCACAGCTGATCGGACTGCCCATAATTCAGCAACAGAGCCCGATCAGACTGCCGTGGTTGGAGTGGTGGATGGACTTGGGAATGGCCATGCCGATCAGCTTGGCCGTGGCTGGAGCTCGACCACGGCAGTCAATATCTAGCCTATAGGCCTAGCACAGCCGTGGAGGCTTAAGCCAACGGGGGCATTGATTGTTTACGCCATTACCGCTCGGCTAGCGCCTGGAGTCCCGCAGGACGGCCTTCGCAACAGCCGGCTAGCGGAGCCGAAGCTCAGTTGCTGATAAACAACAGCGCCACACCGTTGTTGCAATACCGCTGACCGGTGGGTGGGGGGCCATCGGCAAAGCGATGGCCCTGGTGGCCGCCACAACGGCGGCAGTGGTATTCGGTGCGAGGCACAATCAGCTTGAAATCCAGCTTCGTGGCCACGGCATTGGGCAGGGGCTGCCAGAAACTTGGCCAGCCGGTGCCGCTATCAAACTTGGCGGCGGAGCTGAACAGGGGCAGGCGGCAGCCGGCACAGACAAAGGTGCCCTTGCGGCTTTCATGCTCCAGCGCACTGCTGAAGGGGCGCTCGGTAGACTCCCGCCGCAGCACGGCATAGGCTGAGGGGCTCAGCCGGCGTTGCCATTCGGCCGCATCGAGCTGCCAGCGGGGATCGGTGGCCGGACTGGCGGCTTCGGCCCGCGCAACGGGTTGTAGCAGGCCCGTAACCAGCGTTAGGGGTGAAAGTTGCAGCATTAGGGCGCGCAGGGCGACACGTCGTTGCATCGCCGTTGCCTAACCAAGCCAGCCAGCACTGAGCACCACGGCCAGCCCAAGAAACAGGGCCAGCAGCGTCCAACTGATGCGGTTGAGGGTTTGCTCGGCGCTGCGGGCACTGGAGAACATGGAGCCGCCGCTAGAGGCCAGCCCCCCCATCCCGTCACCCTTGGGGCTGTGGAGCAGCACACTGACGATCAGCAGCACGCCGCTGAGCATCCAGAGCGAAGAGATCACGGTTTTGAGCATCGGCTGGGGAGTGGGAAAAGAATGGGCAGGAGCTGCTCCAGCAGCGCTTGGCAGATCTGGCCAAGCTACAACCAGGTCCTAGCCAGCCTCAGACCCCCAAGCTCTGGGGGATCCGACTGGTGGGGCTGGTGCTTTCAACGGGCACGATCAGGGAAACGCCCGTCATCCGTTCCGGCTTGGGCAGTCCGAGGATGGCCAGCAGGGTGGGGGCGATGTCGGCGAGGCCGCCATGGTCGCGCAGTTGGACGTTGGTGCCGTGGCCCGGCAGTTTGCGTTGTTCGCCTTCGATGAGGATCACGGGCACGGGGTTCGTGGTGTGGGCCGTCCATGGGCGGCCATCGGCTCCCTGCATCATCTCGGCATTGCCATGGTCGGCGGTGATCAACAGCGTGCCACCCATGCGGTTGGTGGCTTCCATCAGCCGACCGACACAACGGTCGACGGTGGTGACGGCCTCGGTAGTGGCGTGCATCTGGCCGGTGTGGCCGACCATGTCCGGGTTGGCGTAGTTGATCACCACCAGGGAATAGATGCCTTTCTGTATCGCAGCGATGCAGCTCTCGGTGAGCTTGTCGGCAGACATCGCCGGCGCCTGGTCGTAGGTAGCCACCCGGGGTGAAGGAACCAGGTGGCGGTCTTCACCCGGAAAGGCCTGCTCGATGCCCCCGTTCATGAAGTAGGTGACATGGGGATACTTTTCGGTTTCGGCGGTGCGTAACTGGCGCAGGCCGTGGTCGGAAACCACCTGACCCAGCAAACCATCGAGCGATTCCGGCGGAAATGCCACGGCAACGGGCAAGCCCTTCTCGTACTGGGTGAAGGTGACGATGTGGAGAGGCGTGATCCGCCGCCGCTCGAAATCGCTGAACTCCTCTAACACCAGGGCCCGCACCAGCTGGCGTACCCGATCGGGACGGAAGTTGAAGCAAATCAGCCCATCACCCGGCTGGATCAGGCTGGGGCTGAGCCGCACCGGCTCAAGGAATTCATCGGTGATGCCCGCCGCATAGGAGGCCTCAAGAATTTCTCTGGGGCTTGCGTTGTGCAGCGGGCTCTCTTCGGTGAGGAGGCGGTAGGCCTTTTCGGTGCGTTCCCAACGGTTGTCCCGATCCATCGCCCAGTAACGGCCGCAGAGGGTGGCGATCCGCCCGATGCCAGCAGCGGCGATCTGCTGCTCAATCGTGGCCAGGAAAGCGGGAGCGCTATTCGGTGCGGTGTCGCGGCCGTCGGTCACGACATGGATGCAAACGTCGCTGAGGCCGCGGGCGGCAGCCCAGTGAAGCAGCCCTCCCAAGTGATCGAGATGGCTGTGAACACCGCCATCGGAGCAGAGACCGATCAGGTGCAGGGTGCCGCCATCGGCCACCAGGGTGTCGGCGAGCGTATTGAGGGCGGCATTGCTGGCCAGGCTGCCATGGCGCACCGCATGGCTAATCCTCACCAACTCCTGACGAATGATCCGACCGGATCCGATGGTGAGATGGCCCACCTCCGAATTCCCCATCTGCTCGTCGGGCAGGCCTACGGCGCCGCCACTGGCCTCAATCAGGGTGTGGGGATAGGCATGCCAGAGGGCATCCATCACCGGCGTGGCGGCGGCGCGGACCGCATTGTGATCAACATCGGCGCCATAGCCCCAGCCATCCAGGATGGCCAGCACTACAGGAGCAATCGATGGGGATTTGGCTAAGGCAGGTCGCTCGTCGGTGGCGGCCAAACCGTGGACCGGACCCTTGCCAAGGGATGGGTGCTGTGGCGAAGAAGCTGCGTTCACCCGATTGGCCAGCGAATTCTTGCGTGTGCCTCGGCCAACCTACAACGGTGTGAGTGAACCCCCTCCAAGTGAGGCCGCAAGTCAGGCTTTGTGCACACGCGCCCGTTGTATTTCGGCCGTAGGCCCTGATGGCCCTCCAGCGGTGCGATTCCAACCTGCCCATGGCAGCAAGCTGAAGCTGGTTGGAATCCCCGCCTACGATCCCAACCCTGAGCAACTTCGCGGCGGCACCCTCCCTTGGCAGCCCCCATCCACCGCGCCCAACCAGGCGAAGCCCCAGACCAGGCTGCCCGTCCGCGTTGGGATCAGCGGCTTGAACTCCTCTCGGAAGCCGAACTGGGGCGCACCCTTGATCGGCTCGCTTCCCAAGTCTTGGAGAGTGCCGCCGACAGCTCGTCGCTGCTGCTGCTCGGCATCCCCACCCGTGGCGTGGCCCTAGCCCGCGTGCTTGCGGCCCGGCTTGGCGTGCTGTGCGGCCACCCGATCGAGCACGGCAGCATCGATCCCACCTTCCACCGCGACGACCTGGAGCGGGTTGGAACCCGGCTGGGGGAGGCCACCCAGCTGCCAGCCTCCGTGGACGGCCGCCATGTGGTGCTGGTGGATGATGTGATCTTCACCGGTCGGACCGTGCGAGCCGCCCTGGAGGCCCTCCACACCTGGGGCCGGCCGCTGCGGGTCCAGCTGCTGGCCATGGTGGACCGGGGGCACAGGGAACTGCCGATCCAACCCGACTTCTGCGGCCGCTCCGTGCCCACCACCCGCCAGGAATCGATCCAGCTCTGCCTGCAGACCATTGATGGCGCCGAGGGTGTCTACCTGCTACGCCCCTGAACCGGCGGCGGCGCTGCTGGTGTGACGCTCAGACCAGGGTGAGTTCGTCTTCGCGGAAGTGGGCCCGAAATTTGCCGAAGGCCACCACCACCGGCAGGGTTGGGCTGATCGGGCGACCTTTCCAGTCGTTGAGCACCTGGAGCACCTCGCCCTCCTGGCCCTCCAGGTCGAAAGCGGAGCCGCGATGGGCTGGGTGGGTGAAGACCACCACGCTGGACGACACCTTGACGCGGTCGTTTGGCTGCATCGTTTCTGCTCACCGACTCTGGACTTCATCTTGTCATGGCCCGATCAGCGCTGGCAGGCCGTTTCCGGACCCGCCTCCACCACCCTGCCGCCCAGGGCACGGCAGGCGGCTTCGAAGGCCTTCCATTCGTCCAAACCGGCGGCGATGCGCTTACCAACCTCAGCATCCAACTGCGCCACCGGCACCGTGTGGGGCAGGTCGCCGTGGCCATCGTGCTCAGAGTCGGTTTGCTTCAGCAAGGCGAGGCCCTGCTGCACGCGCCGGTTGAGCTGTTGAGCCTGGCGCTGCCACCAGGGGTGGTCGAGCCGGTGCAGGCTGTCGAGGGCCTCCCACCAACGGGCCTGGCCCACCAGCTTCGAGGCCCGCTCGGATTCGAGCCGATTGCGATTCCAGTTCTGGCGCAGCTGGTCGCCGAGGGCGTTGCCATCGGCGCGGTGGTCTTCGCCGATCGGCGCCAAGGCGGCCAGGGCCCCCTTGAGGTCTCCGGCGCGAAAACGGCTTAGGGCCGTGTGGTGCAACTCCGCTTGCCAATCGTTGAAGCGCTGCCGGTCGGCGCTCGTGACGGCAGGGGAAGCCAGCAGCTGGCGTTGCAGCTGCAGGGCCTCAGCCCATTGCTGGCGTTGCCAGAGCAGGCTGGCCTTGGCACGCCGGCAACGGTCCTGGTCGTGGGGGGGATGGCCGGGTAACCAGCGCAGGGCATGCAGTTGGCTGCTGTAGCGCAGGCAGGCGTCCAGTTGGCCGCGCTCCGCAGCTGCAGCCAACTGGACGGAAAGCTGGCGTTGCCACCAAGCGGCCAAGCCGATCGCTATCGCCACCATGGCGAAGATCAAGGCCAGACCTAGGAGAGGGGGTAGGCGCCGGCGGCGGGCCAAGGGGGAGTTGGGGTCAATCTGCCTGTTGTATGCAGGCTCGATCGGCCAGTCTGGCTGCGGTGGTCGCTCAGCGCACCGGCCCCAGCCGCCGCGGTTCGAGGCGCTCTCCGGTGGCCAGGTCGTCTCCTTCCAGCACAATCTGGGCTTCGGCGTCGACCTGGAAGCGCAGCCGCAGCCGATCTTCGCCGGCCTGACCGGGCGGTTGCAAAGCCAGCGGGGCCAGGGTTTCCGCCCAGGGCTCCACCGCCGCTTCGCCGGCCGGCCGCCGCCGCAGCAGCGGCACGCCATCGCGGAACACCACCTCGGCGCGTTGCTCGGGCTGCGGTTCGCCCAGCACCAGCTCCAGCGCCTGCTGGCCATCAAGGCTGCAGGCCAAGACCAACTCCAGCGGACTGGTCGTGGGCCAACTCTGGCCCGCCACGAAGAGGGGATGCCAACGGTGGGCCGCGCTGCGCCGGTCCCAACAGCGCAGCGACACCCCCCGGCGCAACACGTCTTGGACTCTCACGCCCGGGGTCAAGGCCAGGGCACCGAGGGCGACCGCCTCGATCGGCCGCTCTCCCCGCAGCGGCACGCCGGCGCAGCGCTCCTGCAGCCAGCGGCGAATCAAGGGGATGCGACTGCTCCCCCCCACCGGCAGCACCGCATCGATGGCGGTCTGGGCCAAGCCCTCCCGCCGGGCTCCAGCCCAGACAGTCTCGAGCAGGGCATCCAGCTGCTCCAGCAGCCCACGCTGCTGCAGCAGGGCCTCGAAACGGCGGCGCTCGAGCCGCAGTTCCCGCGGGGCCTGGCCCGGAGGACTCCAGAGTCGGACCGCCTGCTCCGAACCGCTCAACTGGCACTTGAGCGCCTCGGCCAGCCGCAACAACTCCCCATCGGGCACCACCCCAGGGCAGAGTTCGGCGGCGATCCAACGGTCGATGTCGCGGCCGCCGAGGGCCAGGCCCGCCTTGCCGACCACCCGGGCCGTGCGCAGGGCCTGGGCATGGCTGTCGAGGTCGCGACCGGCGAAGCGCAGCAGCTGGGCCATCGGAGCCGCCCGCCCCTGGCCCCCCTCCAGCACCACCAGCGAGAGGTCGATGGTGCCGCCGCCGAGGTCCACCACCAGCACCCGACTGCCCGGGGCAAGGCCGGCCCCGATCGCTGCCGCGGTGGGTTCATCCACCAGGGCCAGCTCCGGCACCGCCAGCTCCCCGCAGACCTGGCGCAGCCACTGGCGATAACCGCGATAGCTGTCAATCGGGGCCGTGAGCACCAAGCGCTCGGGCACCAGCTCGGGCGGCAGGGCCCGCCAGATCCGCCGCAGCAGCAGCGCTCCGGCCGCCTCTGGGGATAGCCAGGTGCCTTCCGCTGCTGGGCTGGCCCCGAAACCGGCAGAGCCGGTCATCGCTGCCGCGCCGATGCGGCGCTTGAAATCGCGGCAGAGGCCCGGGCCATCGCCATCGGCCAGGCCCGCCTCCAGCACCTGGCGCCCCACCAGGGCGCCTGCTTCGCCGTCGGGGGCGGCCAGCCAGATCAGGCTCGGCACCACGGCCGGATCATCGAGGGCGTAGGGGGCAAGGCGCAGTAGCCGCGCCGGGGCGGCCGTGCCGTCCTGCCACGCCACCACGGTGGAGCTGCTACCGAGATCGATGGCGAGGGTTCCGGGCATGGGGTTCCTGGCATGAAAGGTGGTGCCAGCAGTTGTCACCTAGGCTGGCGGGTGGCCCCGACTTTCGGAACCCTTGACGACGATCCCCAACAGCCCCCCGGTGAGCCCCAAGGAATTAGCCCAGCGGGCGGAAAGTCTGATCCGCCATGCCAACAATCGCTATCTCACCACCGTTCGGATCGCCTTTCGGGCCAAGCAGCGCCGCTTCGACGACTTCGACGGCCTGCTGGATGATTCGATGATCAAGCCTGTGCAGCGGGCCATCATCGAACTTTCCGACGAACAGGACCAACCCGATCTGCTGCCCGGCTGAGTTGGCAGCGGCTGAGTTGGCAGCAGATGGACGTGCGTGAAGGCGAGGGCTGGCGGCTGGTATTCGACCCAGACCGCCTGCCCTTTGCCGTGTTAATCGGCGGCGGCGATCCGAGCAGCGGCGGCTGGGCCGCCGAACTCACCGCCGCTGAGGCCGAGGCACTGCGGCGGGGGGTGACGACCCTGGTGGACCAGCACCGATCGCTGCAGCCGACCCTGATGGCCGAGGAGGCCCTCGATCTGGAGCTGGCGATGGCCTGTGGCGGTGGCGAACTTTGGCTGGCGCTGGCCGGCGATCGTGCCAGCTGGAGTCTGCGCTTTGTGCTCACGCCCGCCGCCGGCTGCAGGGCCCTGGAGGGAAGCTGGCCAGCGGCGGCGAGCGAAGCGATGGCGGCGGCCTTGGCGGCGCTGCCACCCCTGCAGCCTTGAGGGGCACGGCGGCGTCGTGCAGCGGCAGCGATCCAGGCCAGCGATGGGCCGAACGGGCTGGTCAGCGAGCGCAACCGCGATCCGATCAAGCTTGAGAACCCTGCGCCAGCTTGGCTTCGATCAGCAATCCTGATCGTGTCTGTTTTCCTGGTCCATTCCCCAACCAAGGCTGCTTTTCCCCTGCTTTTCCCCAGGTCAAGGCCCCTTCCAACAGGCTTCGGGGGAGAACCGGTCGATCCAGCCGGCCAGCCTTGACGCCGAGCCCCAAACGGTGCCGTAGCCCTGCTGGCCAGCAGGGCGGCGGCGCCCAACCCTGGCTCAAGCCGCGATCTCATCCTGGGACGGACGGCCCGCTGGGGGGGCAGGGCCGATTTGACGGCACCGCTTCGGTATGGACAACTAGGGGCTATCAGCGGGGGACTGCAGCCGATGGGCGTAGCGAGGCAACGACCGGGTGGGCAGAGCGAGGCCAGCGGCAGCGATGGGCGCCCCAGCCAGGCACCCCCCAGCACCGGGCAGGACGACGAAGCCATGGTGAGCCTGCGGGCTGAAGTGCCACTCCAGCTGCTGAGGGCCATGGGCCAGTTCATCGAACGCCATCCCCACTGGGATCAATACCGGCTGGTTCAGGCGGCCTTGGCGGGATTTCTGGTGCAGCACGGTGTGCAGAACCGGGGCGTAACGCGCTGCTACCTCGCCAACCTCTTCCCCAGCGCCAGGGGCTTTGGCCCCCTACCCAATCAGCGCGATTCCCCAGCCAACCGCCCCGGGCCCCAACGGGGCCAGCCACCGATCCCCGGGCCAGGCCTGCGCCAGCCCCGGCGCCATGCCGCCTGAGCGCTCAGGGCGCTTCACCGAGCAGCCCGTAGATCCGCAGGGCACTGGCCTCAGTCACCGGAAGGATCGAGAGGCGGCTGCCCCGCCGCACCAGCGGCAAGGCCTCAGCATCGAACTGCTCCCGCAAGCTGGCGAGGCTCAGCATTTGGCGGAAGCTGCGCTGATAGCGCAGACGGACGCAATCCCAGCGGGGCGCTTCGCGGCTTGCTTTGGGATCGAAATAGGGGGAAGCCGGATCAAACTGACTGGGGTCGATGAGGCCTGTTTCAACCACCTCCATCAACCCGACGATGCCGGGCGGCGTGGCATTGGAATGGTAAAAAAAGGCCCGATCGCCTAACGTCATCGCCCGCATGAAGTTGCGGGCCTGGTAGTTGCGGATCCCATCCCAGAGCGTGGTGCCGTCCGCTTCCAGGTGGGCGATGCCATAAACATCCGGCTCGCTCTTCATCAACCAATGGGCCATCGGGGTTGGCGCGGCGCGCCCAGGGTTCGCGGCCCTCAGCGTGCCAGAACCAGGCGGCGGAAATGGTCGCCGCGGGCCTCGAAATCGGTGTATTGATCGAAGCTGGCGCAGGCTGGCGAGAGCAGCACGGCGGTGCTACCGGTGGCCTCGGCCAGCTCGGCCGCCAGGGGCACCGCCTGATCCAACCCCTCCACGCTCTCCAGCCGACCGCCGTAGCCGCCGCTGGCTAGCAGTTCGGCAAACTGCTGCCGAGCCGCACCGAACAGGATCACTGCGGCGGCCTTTTGCTGCAGCTTGGTGCTCCAGCCGGCCGCCTCCCCCTGCTTGGCCTGGCCGCCAGCGAGCACCACCAGGGGCCCGTCCAGGGCGCGCAGGGCCACTTCGGCGGCGTCATAGTTCGTCGCCTTGCTGTCGTTGTACCAGGTGACGCCCTGGTGCTCGCGGATGCGTTCGAGGCGGTGGGGCACGCCGGGGAAGGTGCGGCAGCCGGCCTCAATCGCGGCGGGGCTGAGGCCAGCAGCCAGGGCGGCGGCGGTGGCCAGCAGCAGATTTTGGCGATTGTGGTCGCCGGGCATCGCCAGGGCCGCCGCCGGGAAGAGGGGGCCATCGCCATTCCAGAGCTCACCGGCCTCGATCCACAGGTGGGGATCAATGCCAGCCGCCAGGGCGGCCTGGCGGGGGCCGGCGGTGGTCCAGCGGGCCTCGTCCCAGCTGGCGGCACGGCTGCGGAGGTCGGGATCGTCGGCGTTGAGGATGCGCAGGCTGGAGCGCTCCAGCAGCTGGCGCTTGATGGCCCGGTAGGCCTCCAGGCTGCCGTGGCGTTCGAGGTGGTCGGGGGTGAGGGTGGTCCAGATGCCGATCAGCGGGGCCAGCTCGGGGGCCGCCTCGATCTGATAACTGCTCAGCTCCACCACCAGCCAATCCGGCCGCGGGCCGGCGGCGGCCACAATCCGCTCGCGGACCACATCGGCGGCGGATGTGCCGACGTTGCCGCAGAGGGGAGCATCGAGGCCGCCCGCCAGCAGCAGGTGGTGAACCAGCTGGGTGACGGTGGTCTTGCCGTTCGTGCCAGTGATGCCAATCCAGGGCACGCAACAGCCGACCCGCCAGGCAGCCACCAGTTCCCCCTGCACGGCTACACCGCGTTGACGCAGCTCGGCCAGGGCGGGGTGGTCGAAGCGGATGCCGGGGCTCACCACCACGGTGGCGGGCGGCGGAACGAGGGCATCGAAGCGGTCGGCATCCAAGCCAAGACCCAATTCCACCCCGATGCCTTCAGCCCGCAGGGCGGCAGCCTGGATGCCCAGCTCGGCATCGCTGCGGCTCTCCACCAGCCGTACCGGTTCCCCCAAAGCCCGCAACAGGCGGGCAGCCCCGAGGCCGGAACGACCGAGGCCAACCACCACGGTGCCCTGCCGTTCGGTGGTATTCATCGACAACAGGTGGTGGGTGGAATGGGTTTGGAACTTGAACAATGGAGTGGGCGATACTGGAATCGAACCAGTGACTCCTACCGTGTCAAGGTAGTGCTCTACCTCTGAGCTAATCGCCCCTAAATCTGAGGTTACATAACCATCAGATCGGATCGATTCAAGCACCTGCTGGAGGCTGGCCTTGAATCAGCCAACTGAACTTAGCAGTCGGGCCGTCGCCAACCGTGCTGGGGCCCGAATCAGCCAGCGCTTCGCGCCGATCACCGCAGGGGGCCCCGCTCTGCTCGCGGACCGAACGCCTTTTTTTTCGCCTAGGCCTGGGTTTGCCCTGGGCCTGAGCTTGGCTGCAAGCCTGAGCATGGCTGCAAGCCTGAGCATGGCTGCAAGCGTCAGCTTCGCAGCAGACGAATCCTGTAGCGATCACGTTTGGTGAGCTCCACCGCCTCGATCCGCAACGTGCCTCGCCCCGCCAGCTGCACCCGCTCCCCCGCCACCAGCTCCCGACTAGGGCTGAGCGCCGGTTTCCAATCGATCCGCACGGCCCCCTGGCGAATCAGCTCCGCCATGCGGCTGCGGGAGAGGCCAAAGCCCGCCGATGCCACCGCATCCAGCCGGGTGGAGGCCTCCACACTGGTGAGGCTGCGGGGTTGGCGCGGCGCGGGCCGTTGCAGCTCCTGCAGGGGGCGGGCCTCGAACAGCACCGGCACACTGCGCACCAAACCCGCCTGGCCGTGGAGGCGATCGGCCAGGGCCCCAGCCCCGATCGCCTGGGCCCCGCGGTCGCCGCGCAGCCAGAGATCCCCCAGCTCCTGGAGGCTGGCTCCGGCGGCCACCAGGGCGGCCTGGAAGTCGGCCGGTTCAGCCGGATCAAACAGGAAGTTGCCGGCGATCTCGAGGCCGGCGAAATCGCCCGGCTGCTGCTCCAGCGGCAGGGCCGCCTCGGCACGCTGCAACAACAGCCGGCAGCGTTCCGCCCCCCCATAGCCGCCGGCCCGCTCGAAGCAGAGCTCGCTGAGGCTGCCCAGGCGCGCTTCGGCTTCCTCCACCAGGGGGCCATCGAGAAAGTCGGTCCAAACGGGCTGCCACTGGCGCAGGCAGCGCTCGGCCGCAGCCAGCACGGGCTCCAGCTCTTCAGCCCGCAGGCTGCCTTCCAGCACGGCGTGAAGGGCCTGCATCGCCGGCCGCCTCAGCTCTCACCAAGGCGCACCACCGCCTTCGGCCGGGCCTGCTGGATCAAACTCCAGGGCGGTTCGCTGCCGGGGGCTGGATCGACCAAAAGCAACCAGTTGCCCTCCTGGAGCCGGTTGCGCAGGATGCGGATCCGATCGTCCTCCTCCGATGCCACGCTGGCGGCGGCGGCAAAGCTGCCCATCCAGCCCGACCCCAACCCGAGCAATCCACCGATCAGGGGCTCGCCCCAGGGGCCCAGGGCCGAGAAGGTGTGGAGATCGGTGATCTGGGTGAAGGTGAGGCCCGCCAGAAAACCGAAGGGCAGCAGCCAGCGCACCATTAAGCGCTGGCGTTTGCGGCGGCCGGTGCTGGGATCGAGCCGTTCCACCTGGGCCAGGTCGGTTTCACCGCTGCCAATCGCCACGATCGCCGCCGGGGCAGGGTCACTGGCCTCTAGGCGTTGCCGCAGCGTCTGCAGCCGCTTGCGGTCATCGAGCACCACCACCACGCTCAGGGCCACGCCTTGCCTCCGGGATCCCCACAGGCTCGCATCCTGGTCCCCGCAGGCTGTTCCCAGGCCGCTCTCGACGCGGCTCACTACACTGCACCTCCGGCCTCCCCCGCCGGAGCGCTGTTGTTCACCGCGCCCCCCGGGGCCTCCCCTTATCCGCCGGTCATGACGAAGGTTCTGGTTTCCGATCCCATCGATCAGACGGGGATTGACATCCTCTCCCAGGTGGCCCAGGTCGACGTGCGCACCGGCCTGTCCGCCGAGGAACTCAAGGCGATCATCGGCGACTACGAAGGCCTGATGATCCGCTCCGGCACCCAGGTGACCGCCGACGTGATTGAGGCGGCCGCCAAGTTGCGGATCATCGGCCGGGCTGGCGTGGGGGTCGACAACGTCGATGTGAAGGCCGCCACCCGCCGGGGCGTGCTGGTGGTGAATTCCCCCGAAGGCAACACGATCGCCGCCGCAGAGCAGGCCCTGGCCCTGATGCTGGCCCTGGCGCGCCACGTGCCCCACGCCCACGCCAGCACCATGGCCGGCGGCTGGGACCGCAAGACCTACGTAGGCAACGAGCTCTACAAAAAAGTGCTGGGGGTGGTCGGCCTCGGCAAGATCGGCTCCCACGTGGCCCGCGTCGCCCGCGCCATGGGCATGGACGTGGCCGCCTACGACCCTTTCGTGTCGGCGGAACGGGCCCAGCAGCTGCAGGTGCGGCTGCTGCCCCTGGCCGAACTGTTCGCCGAAGCCGACTTCATCACCCTGCACCTGCCCCGCACAGCGGAGACCGAAAACCTGGTCAACGCCGCCTTGCTGCGCACGATGAAGCCCACGGCGCGGTTGGTGAACTGCGCCCGCGGCGGCATCGTCGATGAGGCGGCCCTGGCCGAGGCGGTGGAGAACGGGGTGATCGGCGGCGCCGCCCTGGATGTGTTTGCCAAAGAGCCCCTGGCGGCCGATTCCCCCCTGCGCTCCGTGAAGGAGCGACTGATCCTCACCCCCCACCTCGGTGCCTCCACCGAAGAGGCCCAGGAAAATGTGGCCATTGATGTGGCCGAGCAAATCCGCGACGTGTTGCTCGGCCTGCCGGCCCGCAGCGCCGTGAACATCCCCGGCCTGAACGCCGAGGTGATGGAACAGCTCAAGCCCCACCTGCAGTTGGCCGAAACGCTCGGCCTGCTGCTCAGCCAGCTGGCCGGCGGCCCGATCAGCGAACTGGAGGTGCGCCTGCAGGGCGAATTCGCCGCCCACCCAGCCCAACCCCTGGTGGTGGCAGCCCTGAAGGGGGTGCTCTCCGCCGCCCTGGGCGACAGCATCAACTACGTGAACGCCAGCCTGGAAGCGAAGGAACGGGGCATCAAGGTGCTGGAGGTGAAGGATGACACCAGCCGCGACTTTGCCGGCGGCTGCCTCCAGCTCAGCAGCCGCGGCGCCAAGGGCAACCACAGCGTCACCGGGGCGGTGTTCAGCGACGGCGGCCTGCGCATCACCACCATCGATGAATTCCCGGTCAATGTGACCCCCAGCCACCAGATGCTGTTCACCCGCCACCGGGACATGCCCGGCATCATCGGCCAGCTCGGTTCGCTGCTGGGCGAGCACAACGTCAACATCGCCTCGATGCAGGTGGGGCGCCGCATCGTGCGGGGCGATGCCGTGATGGTGGTCAGCCTCGACGACCCGATTCCCGCCAGCCTCCTGGCCCACATCCATGCGATCGAGGGCATCCAGGAAGCCCAGCCGGTGACCCTCTGATGGACCCGGCCGCTGCCTCGCCCGCCGGCGGCGATCCAAGCCCAAGCAGGGCCGGCCCGGCCTGGTGGCGCCTGGAGATGGCGCTACCGGCGGAGCTGGAGGAATCGCTGCTCTGGAAACTCCCCCTGCTCGGCATTCCGAGGGTGGCGGTGCGGCACCGGCCCGAGGCCCCGGAGGCCCGCCAGCTGCTCGCCTGGCTACCGGAAATCGACTGGCCCCAGGAGCAGCGGTCCGAACTGCTGAGGGCGCTCGAACCCCTGGGCGAACCCTTCGGCCTGGCCCTGGGGCCGGTGCGTTGGGAGCGCCAGCCCGACGAGGACTGGAGCCTGAGCTGGAAGCGCCACTGGCAGGCCGATCCGGTGGGGGAGCAGCTGCTGATCCTGCCGGCCTGGTTGGAATGCCCCCCGGAGTACGCCGATCGCCAGCTGATCCGCATCGATCCCGGCAGCGCCTTTGGCACCGGCAGCCACCCCACAACCCGACTCTGCCTCGAAGCCCTCGAAGCGATGGCGGCGGCGGCGGGAGCGCAGCGCCTGCGGGGCAGAAGGGTGGCGGATCTGGGTAGCGGCAGCGGCATCCTGGGCCTGGGGGCCCTGCGGCTGGGCGCCAGCACAGTGGCGGCCGTCGACAGCGATGGCCTGGCGGTGCGGGCGACCGCCGACAACGCGGCCCTGAACCAGCTCTCCCCAGCCGTGACGGTGGCCCAAGGCAGCGTCGAGGCGCTGGCGGAGCTGCTGCAGGGCCGCCCAGCCGACCTGCTGCTCTGCAACATCCTCGCCCCGGTGATCACGGCCCTCTGCCCCGCTTTCCACACCGTGCTGGCCCCCGCTGGGGTGGGGTTGCTCAGTGGGCTGCTGGTGGACCAGGCGCCGGCCCTGGTGGCAGCCCTGGAGGCCTGGGGTTGGCGGGCGGAACTGGCTGCCCAACAGGAGCGTTGGGGCCTGCTGCTGATCCGGGGCCGCAGCGAAGTCGCATAAGGCACGCTGATACTTGTCCAGGCTTTGATTGGCCTTCCAAGCCTGGGCGCTCCAGATGGGTGGGTTCGGCCCCTGGAGGATGTAGGAAGGGCGGGTCCTGCAGGTCTTGGCTTCCGGCCGCCTGTGAGCTTCAACCCCTTCCATGGCTTCCTACAAGGTCACCCTCGTCAATGAGAGCGAGGGCCTCAACAAGACCATCGAGGTTCCCGACGACCAGTACATCCTCGACGCGGCTGAAGAGCAAGGCATCGACCTGCCCTACTCCTGCCGTGCCGGCGCCTGCTCCACCTGTGCCGGCAAGCTGACCGCAGGAACCGTTGACCAATCCGACCAAAGCTTCCTGGACGACGACCAGATCGAAGCCGGCTTCGTGCTCACCTGCGTGGCTTACCCCACCTCCGACGTGACCATCAAGACCCACTCCGAAGAGGAGCTCTATTGAGCCCAGCGGCAGCCGCGCCGTTGTGCTTGCCACCCCTCGGGGTGGTTTTTTTTGTGGAGCATGAGGTTCCTGGCTGTCCAGGTTCCTGGCTGTCCGGGCTAACGGCAGGCAGCGCACCGCTGCTCTGCCAGGCTGGCCCCAAGGCTTTTTCTGTACCGTTTGGTCCCGTTTGCCCCGTTATCACCGCCTTGACCGCAGCCTCCTACGGCTCCCCGGGCGCGACGCCCGGCTCCCCGGGCCCTTGGTCCAGGCCAGGGGGCGTGGTGGGGCCCGCTCGAGCCCCCGGCGGCCCGGTGCAGCGGCTGCTGGAGCCCGGCAGCATCCATCCCAGCCCCGGCGGGCAATACAGCTACCGGGTGCTGGCACCCTGCTGCCGGCTGTTTGATCGGGAGGAACTGCCCTGGCCCTGTTGTCGCCTGGCATGGCACAGCAAGGAACCGAGCTGGCGACGGATTGGTCGGCGCTTCGTGGCCGATCTGGCGGCCCGCCGTTGCCCTTCCTACGTGGTGGAACTGCTGCAGCCGGGGGCCCGGCCCACCCAGACCGTGATCACGCTGTTCCCGCAGCGCCTGGCGCCCCCCCTGCAGGAATGGTGGTATAGCAAGCAGCCCGCTTCGCTCGCTTGCAGCAATGCCCTGCCTCCAGCGCCCCAGCCATAGCCATAGCTCCAGCCACAAAAAAGGGCTCCCGGCGAAGCGCGGGAGCCCTGGGGTGGTGCAGCCTGGAGCGGCGGCTGGCGGAGACGGTGCTACGGCCAGGACCGCTCAGCAGGGGCGCGATCAGAAATAGATCTTGCCGCCGCCCCACTGGATGCCCTGAACCTTGGGGGCCACCAAAATGTAGCCGGCGATCAGGCGGAGATCGTTGTCATCGAGATCGCGCATCTTCACGAACACGTCGCTGCTGCGCAGGCTGGGGTGCACATCGGAGATGCTGTATTCGCCGTCGAAGGAGGTGGGATTTTTGATGAAGTCCACCAGGGACTCGACGCTGGTTCGCGGCGGCGTGGCCAGGGCGAGGGTCTCAGGGTCGAGGCCCACATTCTGGTTGGTCTTGGTGATGCCACCGGCATGGCAGGTGCCGCAGCTGTCGTTGAAGAGTTTGCGGCCCGCCTTGTACTCCTGCTCGCTGAACGTGACCGTGGTGCCATCGGCTTGGGCCGGCACCGTGAGGGTGGCGGAATCCCAGCGGGCGGCGGCGGCGGGGCCGGCAAAGCAGACCAGCAACGCCAGCGGGAGCACCAGCAGGCTCCGGACGACGGCGCGAATGGCTGAGGAGGGGAAGGGGGCCATGGAGGAAGCCGGTGAAATGGCGGTGAGACCGCAACGGAGACCTTGTATCACGGGCGACGGGTCCGCCGCTGGGGAATCTCGCGAACTGTTGCAGGGCCAGGCCATGGCTCAGGCCGCGGCGGCGTCCACCGCGGGGTCATCTGCGGGCTCGTCCCCGTCGAGGGGTTGCACCTCCAGGCAGAGGAAATCCCTGGCGATCTGGGTGGCCGGGAAGATGGCGCGGGCCTCGGCCAGCAGGTCGTCGGGCGTCATCGGGTTGCCGGGCATGTAACGGGGGCTGAGGTGGGTGAGCACCAGCTGCTTCACACCCGCCGCCAGGGCCGTCTGGGCCGCCATGGTGCTGGTGGAATGCTGGCGGGCGATCGCCATCTCCGCCTCGCCGTGGGCGAAGGTGGATTCATGGATCAGGAGGTCGGCGCCCCGGGCCAGCTCCACCGCCGCTTCGCTGAACACGGTGTCGGTGCAGTACACCACGCTGCAACCCGGGCGGGGCGGGCCGCAGAGGGCTTCGCCGCGGATCACCCGACCATCGGCAAGGGTGACGCTGCGGCCGGCTTTGAGCTCGGCGTAGATGGGGCCAGGGGGAATCCCCAGCTCGCGGGCCTTCTCCACGGCGAAACGACCTGGCCGGGGCTTGCGATCGACCCGATAGGCGAAGGCCGGCACCCGATGGGTGAGCGGGGCGCAGCGCACGGTGATGTCGTCGTCGTCGAGCAGCAGGGCACCCCGCTGGGCAGCTTCCCGCACCCGGTGGGTGCGCAGCGGGTAGCCGATGCGGGTGGAGGTGGTGCGCAGGACGCCCTCGAGGTAGTCGCGCAGGGCATCGGGACCGTAGAGGTCCAGGCCGGTACAACTGCCCGCCATCCCGAGGCTGGCCAGCAGCCCGGGCAGGCCCAGCACGTGGTCACCATGCATGTGGGTGACAAAGATCCGCCGCAGCTGCGACACCCGCAGGTCGCTGCGCAGGAACTGGTGCTGGGTGGCCTCGCCACAGTCGAACAACCAGAGTTCGGCCCTCTGGGGCAGCCGCAGGGCCACCGCCGAAACGTTGCGGGAGCGGGTGGGAACACCTGAGCTGGTGCCCAGGAAAGTGACCTGCACAGGGGACCGGGCTCGAGCTCGCATGCTGACACGCGGGCCCAGCCTGCTGCTGCAAGGCCTAGCCCCAACCGCGGCAGGGGCCTAGCCCAAACTGCGGCGCGCCACCACAATGGGGACTGTTTTCGTTTGGAGTGGCGCCGTGATCTTCGCCGCTGGCTGCCGGGCGGGCCGGGCTGCCCGCGCCCTGGCGATGGGAGCGGGCCTGGTGGCCGCCGTGGGCGCCGGCGCCACGGCCGGCGGCTTGCTGCTGCTGGCGGAGGCGCCGGCGCCGGCCGGCCTGATCCCCACGCCGAGGGCCGGGGCAGGCTCCAACCGCAGCGAACCGGTGCTGCGGGTGTTGCTGCTCCAGGCCCAGCAACTGGAACCCACGGCCGCCGGCGGTCCGCTGCGCCTGCTCGACGGCCAGGGCCGTCTGCTCACCCTGCTACCGGCCGGCGAACGGCTGCGAATCAGCCGGCTGGGCCCGGTGCTGCGGCTGGAACGGCCAGATGCGGAGGCCAGCCTGGCGCCGCCGCTGCAGCTGCCGCTGCAGGAGCTCTGGCTCGAACCAGCGGCGATCGGGCCGGCCCCATCCCCCCCCCCGGCCTTCCCCTGGCGGCTGGGGGAGCTCCGCCCCAGCGGCTACCTGCCCCTGCTGGGCCTGGGCCGCCACCGCTACCGAGGCCGGCTGCAGATCCTGGCCGATGGGGAGCGGCTGCAGGCTGTCAACCATGTCCCCTTAGAGGCCTACCTGGGCAGTGTGGTGGGCAGCGAGATGCCAGCCCGCTGGCCGGCGGCGGCCCTGCGGGCCCAGGCCGTGGCGGCCCGCACCTATGCCCTGGCCCAGATCCGGCCCAGCGCCCCGTTTGACCTGCGGGCCACGGTGGCCAGCCAGGCCTACCTCGGGGTGGAAGCCGAAACCGACTCCACCCGGGCCGCCGTGCTGGCCACCCGCAGCCAGGTGTTGCGCCATGGCGGGGCGCTGATCGAGGCGGTGTTCCACAGCAGCAGTGGCGGCAACACCGAAAGCAGCGGCGCCATCTGGAAGCAGCAGCTGCCCTACCTCGTGAGCGTGCCCGATCAGGACGACCTCTCCCCCTGGCGCCAGTGGAACCTCCGCTTTGAGCCGGAGCAACTGCGCCGCGCCTTCCGGGAAACGGCCGGGGCCAACCGGATTGAGGTGCTGAATAGCTCCAGCAGCGGCCGGGTGCGGCGGGCCCGGGTGATCGGCCCCGCCGGCAGCCTCGACCTCAGCGGCGCTGAACTGCGGCAGCGGCTCGGCCTGCGCAGCACCCTGGTGCGATTCCGCTTCGATCCACCCCTAGCGCCGGCAGCGATCGGGGCGATCAGTGCCGCCGCAGCCCCGCAGCCGGGCCCAGCGGACACCGCTGGCTCCGACGCCAGCCGTTATGACGGCCAGCCCGATGGCCAACCCGCAGGCATCAACGCCAGCCGCGCCGACAACCGGATCGTCAGCCGCCCGGCCGGACCGCCACCACCGCCGCCGCCAGCGGGCCCAGCGGCTGGCACTCGATTCGCCGGAGCCAATCCTGGCGACGGGGCCCTGCCCCAGCAGGCGAGCGACGCCCCTGCGGCCCCTTCGCTGGAGGTGGTGGGCCGCGGCTTTGGCCATGGAGTAGGAATGAGCCAATGGGGGGCCTACGGCCTGGCGCTACGGGGGGTGGGTTATGAGCAAATCCTTTCTCACTACTACCGAGGCGCCCAATTGGTGCCCTTCGCCTTCCGCTAAGGGCGGCGATTCCCCAGAGCTGTGCAACCCCGAAAACCAAGGGCCCCGACCCGAGGCCCTAACCCCTAACCGGCGCCCCCCCCAGGCCCCGCCCAGCCCAACAGCCTGGTTGAATCCGCAGCTGATTCGGCTTGCCGATCCAGCTGCGGTGGCCGACTGGGTGGCCGCCGAGCTGCTGGCCGAACGCCGCCAACGGCCGCAGCGGCCGCTGGGCCTAGCCACCGGACGCACGATGGAGCCGATCTACGCGCGCCTGGCACAGCTGGTCTGGGGGCTGACGCCGGCCCAGCAGCAGGATCTACGCAACCGCTGGAGCAGCTTCAACCTCGACGACTACGTCGGGCTGGCCCCGACCGACCCGCGCTCCTTCAAGGCGGAGATGGGGAGCCGGCTGGGCCTGCCGCTGGGTCTCGATCCAGAGCGGGTGCATCTACCGGATGGCGGCGCCGCCGATCCCGAGGCCGCGGCTTGTGACTATGCCAAGGCGCTGGCCGCCGCCGGCGGCATCGGCCTGCAGTTGCTGGGGCTTGGCCTCAACGGCCATGTGGGCTTCAACGAGCCCCCCTGCGGCCCGGAGTCCCGCTGCCGCGTCCTCAACCTGAGTGCCACCACGCGGCAACAGAACGCGGCCGGCTTCGGCGGCGATCCCGAGCTGGTTCCGCGGCGGGCGATCACCCTCGGGCTGGCCGAGATCCTTGCGGCCGAGCGGATCCTGCTGGTGGTGACCGGAGCGGCCAAGGCGGAGGTCCTGGCGCGGCTGCTGCTGCAGCCACCAACGCCGGCGTTGCCGGCCAGCTGGATCAAACTGCATCCAGCCGCCGTGGTGGTCGCCGACGAAGCCGCCTTGGGGGGCCCTAGGAGCGCTCTGCAGGGCTACTAGGCGCGGGGATCGGCGGAACGGGCCTTGGCTGCGACGCGGTTCCTAACCCATCAGGGCCTCCAGCAGGGCATCGTCAGCCTCGAGGTTGGAGGTCACGCTGCGCACATCGTCGAGATCCTCGAGGGCATCCAGCATGCGCAGACAGGCCCGCAGGCTGTCCTCCTGGTCGAGCCGACAGGGCAGCGGCGCGATCCAGCGGTGCTCCCAGCTGGCCACCGGTAGATGCAGCCGGCGCAGGCCATCCTGCAGGGCCTCGAGGTCGGCGAAATTGCCCAGCACATCGGCACCTTCGGGATCGAGGTGATAGCTCACCACCGCCACACCAGCCCCCTCCTCCAGCTCCAGCAACCGCTCCAGCAGCGCCTCCTCCTGGAGGCCGGCCGCCTCGAGCCGCACCACCGAACGCTGCTCAAACAAATAGCTCACACAACCGTTCTCGCCGAGGTTGCCGCCCTGCTTGTTGAAGGCAAGACGCAGCTCGGCGGCGGTGCGGTGGCGGTTGTCGGTGAAGGCCTCGATTAAGACCGCCACGCCGCCCGGGCCGTAGCCCTCGTAGCGAACCGCCTCGAATTGCACCCCATCCCCCGCCCCCTGGCCCGACCCCTTGGCGATCGCCCGCTCAATATTGGCGTTCGGAACACCCGCCGCCTTGGCCTTCTCAATCGCGGTGCGGAGCTGGAAATTACCGGCGGGATCGGCGCCGGCGCGGGCCGCCACCGTGATCTCGCGGCCGAGGCGGGTGAACACGGCGCCGCGTTTGGCGTCCACCACCGCCTTGGTGCGCTTGATCTGGGCCCATTTGCTGTGGCCGGCCATCAGAAGAGAAGGGGAATCGGAATGGGTTGCGGGAGCGGCAAGGCCCGAGATTGGGCGCCATGGGCAGGCCCGGAGCGGTGGCGTCGTCAGCCGGCGGCATCGAACACCAGGCGGGGCCGCAACAGCCCGGCAGGATCCAGCCGGGCGATCCCCGCCAGGCTGCCATCCGGGTTGAGCATGGCGAAGGCGGGCGCTGCTCGGGCCTCCGCCCCGGCGGCATCGGCTGGCGACAGGGCCGCTGGCGGCAGGGCCGCTGGCGGGACCGGCGACAGCGTGCCCTCGGCGCTGGCCCGCAACGGCAGGGCCCGGCCGCAACGCCAGCTGGTCAGTTCCTCCGCCAGCAGCTGCCGCCGCTCCAGGTGGCCCAGGGCCGCCAGCGGATCGAGCAGGGGCGGCGGCGGGGCCGTGGCCAACAGCTCGAGGCTGACGGCGGTGGAGAGGTCAAAGCCGAGCGTTTCGGTGCGGCGGAGGCGGGCCAGGGCGGCACCACAGCCGAGCTGGTCGCCGAGGTCCCGGGCCAGGGAGCGGATGTAGGTGCCGGCCGAACAGCGCAGCTCCAGCTCCAGGCGGGCCTCGGCCGGGTGCCAGGCCAGCAGCCGCAGGCTGTGGATCGTCACGGGCCGGGGGGGCAGCTCCACCAGCTCGCCGCGCCGGGCACGGGCGTAGGCCCGTTCGCCCTGCACATGCACCGCCGACACCGCCGGGGGACGCTGCAGGATCAGCCCGCGAAAGCCAGCGAGGGCCTGCTCCAGGTCGGCATGGGCTAACGGGGGCGCAGCACGACGCTCCAGCACCTCCCCCTCCAGGTCATCGCTGCTGGTGCGCACGCCCAGTTGCACCACCGCCCGGTAGGCCTTCTCGCCCTGCAGGTAGGGCAGCAGGCGGGTGGCGGGGCCAACGGCGATCGGCAACACGCCGGTGACGGCCGGATCGAGGGTGCCGCCATGGCCGACGCGACGCAGACCGTAGGCCCGGCGCACGGCCGCCACACAGCCATGGGAGCTGGGTCCGGCTGGTTTATCGACCACCAAAAAACCGCAAAGGGGGGCTGGATCCTTTGCGGCTTGGGGGGGAATGGGAGCGATCACCGGCAACAGCCGCCGGTGGGCTCAAGCCACGGCGACGTTCACCCGCTTGCGGTTGCGCAGGCCGCGCTTGATCGATTCGAAGCTCACCACCCCATCGACCAGGGCGAAGAGGGTGTCATCGGAGCCGCGGCCCACGTTCACGCCGGGGAGCACGGAGGTGCCGCGCTGGCGGATCAGGATCGAGCCGGCGCTCACGGCTTCACCGCCGTAGCGCTTGACGCCCAGACGCTTGGAATTGGAATCGCGGCCGTTGCGGGTGGAGCCGGTGCCTTTCTTGTGGGCCATGGGAACGACGGAACGGGTGGAAAAGGGGAACGAAGTAAGAAGGAAAAAGCGATTTGTAAAACCGGTTTGAACAGGAAAATCGCGAGCCGGGGCTCAGGCAATCGCCTTGCCGGCCACCTGGATCGACTTGACCAGCACCCGGGTCAGTTCCTGGCGGTGGCCATTCTTACGGCGGGTTTTCTTCTTGGGCCGCATCTTGTAAACAATGATCTTAGGGCCGCGCCGGTGGGCCAGCACCTGCAACTCCACCGTGGCGCCCTTCACATAGGGAGCCCCCAGGGTGGTGCCGCTGCCATCGTTGACCAGCAGCACGGTCTCGAGGGTGATCGTGCTGTCCACCTCGGCGCTGATCCGATCGAGGTCGATGTAGCGGTTGGGCTGCAGCCAGAATTGCTGGCCGGAGGCCTCCACGATCGCGTAGGGGGCGGGGCCTGCTGCCGCGGTGGCGGCGGGACTGGTGACCTCGGCGGCGGGCTGGGTCTGGGGCTTGGTTTCAGGGGTGGGGTCAGCCATGGGCATCGGGGCACGGCCAGGCTGGCGGCAGAAGCTCTGCCCCCATTCGGCCTGGCGCGCGTCAATCGAAAGACAAACAAAGACTTTCACACTTAAGCCAGCCATCCGTCAACATTCAGGTTGCCGCGATGGTTCCATCGTTCTGGTCGATGCCCGAACCAGCTTTCAACATCCTGTCTCTGTTGCGCGATCCCGGGCTGGAGGCCGCCTGCGGCCAGTGGCTGCGGGAGGAGGACTACCGACTCGAGCCGATCGAGCCGGTGGCCGACCCCTTGGCGATCCTCGAGCGGCGCCCCGAATCCTTTGATGCGGTGCTGCTGGAGCAAGGGGGGCTAAGCACCGAAACGCGCCAGGCCCTGGTGGAGCGGGGCCTGCTGCTGCCAGCGGTGGTGATTGGCGAGGTGACAGGCCGGGTGGAGCTGCACGAGGCCGAGGTGCACTTGGCCCCCGACCAGCTCGAACAGCTCAGTTACCGGCTGGATGCGGCGGTATCCCGCTTCCTGCGCCGCTGGCCCCCCGGCCCCCACGCAGAGCCGAACCCCGCATCCAGCTGTGCAACGCCGAGCCCAGGGCCGGCCGCCGAGATCGGCGCCGGCTCCAGCCCAAGCGCCAGCTACCCGAACCTGGATCCAGGCCAGGCGGCCAAGGGGAACGGGCAGGGGAGCGGCCAGGAGGGCGGCGAGCGCTGGAAGCTCACCAACCGCCTGCGGGGCCGGCTCAGCTATCTGGGGGTGTACTACAAGCGGGATCCGGAGCGCTTCCTGCGCAACCTGCCCAGCGCCGACCGGGAGGAGTTACTGCGTTCGCTCACCCGCAGCTACCGCGATCTGCTGATGAGCTATTTCCGCGATCCGGCCAGCGCCAACCAGGCCCTGGAGAGTTTCGTGAATACCGCTTTCTTCAGCGATCTGCCGATCACCAACACGGTGGAGATCCACATGAATCTGATCGATAGCTTCGGCAAGCAGCTGCAGTTGGAGGGCCACAACAACGACTTCCTGCAGGACTACCGCCTCGCCCTGCTCGATGTGATGGCCCACCTCTGCGAGATGTACCGCCGCGCCGTACCGCCCGATCCCCCCCTGGCGATCGAACCCGCTGCCCTGATCGAGCGCTCCGCCTGAGCCCGCAGCCGCACCCCAGCCCTCCGCCCCACGACCTGCCCCGCAGCCCCCAGCCCTCGTAATCCCCGCGATGACCCCCCGCAAGACGTACATCCTCAAGCTCTACGTGGCGGGCAACACCCCGAACTCGATGCGCGCCCTCAAAACGCTGCGCAACATCCTCGAGACCGAGTTCCGCGGCGTCTATGCCCTGAAGGTGATCGATGTGCTCAAGAATCCCCAATTGGCGGAGGAGGAGAAGATTCTGGCCACCCCCACCTTGGCCAAGATCCTGCCGCCGCCGGTGCGGCGCATCATCGGCGACCTCTCCGACCGGGAACGGGTCTTGATCGGCCTCGACCTGCTCTATGAGGAACTCAACGACGAAAGCTTCGGCCTGGACGACGCGATTGAATCGGCCGAATCGGGCACAACCAAGTTCCCCGGCGCCGCTGGCCTGCCCGGCGGAGCTGGGTTCTGAATCCCTGGCCGGCGCTTGCTTTACACCCCCCTTGCTACCTAGCTTTCTCCTGAGATCCCGATTCGATGCAAGACACCAGCCTGACCAGCTCCGCTCCACCGCTGTTGCAGGTGCAGAAATTGCCCACCGGCATCGAGGGCTTTGATGACATTTGCAACGGCGGTCTGCCGATCGGCCGCTCCACCTTGATCAGCGGCACATCGGGCACGGGGAAGACCATATTTTCACTCAATTTTCTCTATAATGGCATTCGCGATTTCAACGAGCCTGGCATCTTTGTAACCTTCGAAGAATCACCGCTAGACATCCTGCGCAACGCCGCCAGCTTTGGCTGGAACCTCCAGGAAATGGTAGATCAAGATAAACTCTTCATTCTCGACGCTTCACCGGATCCGGAGGGCCAAGAAGTGGCCGGCAGCTTTGATCTATCCGGCCTGATTGAGCGCATCAACTACGCGATCCGCAAGTACAAGGCCCACCGCGTAGCGATTGATTCGATCACGGCGGTGTTCCAGCAATACGACGCGGTTTCGGTGGTGCGCCGTGAGATCTTCCGGCTGATCGCCAGGCTCAAAGATATTGGTGTCACCACCGTGATGACCACCGAGCGGATCGACGAATACGGCCCGATTGCCCGCTATGGCATCGAGGAATTTGTCAGCGACAACGTGGTGATTCTCCGCAATGTGCTGGAGGGAGAGCGGCGGCGGCGCACCGTGGAAATTCTCAAGTTGCGGGGTACCACCCACATGAAGGGCGAATTTCCGTTCACGATGGGGGCCCATGGCGTCAATATCTTCCCGCTCGGAGCGATGCGGCTTACCCAGCGCTCATCGAATGTGCGGATCAGCTCGGGTGTGCCGCGGCTGGATGAAATGTGCGGCGGCGGCTTTTTCAAAGATTCGATCATCCTGGCCACCGGCGCCACCGGCACCGGCAAAACGCTGTTGGTCAGCAAGTTTATTGAGGATGCCTGCCGCAGCAAGGAACGGGCGATTCTGTTCGCCTATGAAGAATCCCGAGCCCAGTTGCTGCGCAATGCCACCAGCTGGGGGATCGATTTTGAGCAGATGGAACAGGATGGATTGCTCAAGATCATTTGTGCCTATCCGGAATCAACGGGCCTGGAAGATCATTTGCAGATCATCAAAACCGAGATCAGCGAGTCGAAGCCATCGCGGATGGCGATCGATTCCCTCAGCGCCCTGGCCCGGGGGGTGAGCCACAACGCCTTCCGCCAGTTTGTGATTGGCGTAACGGGCTATGCCAAGCAGGAGGAGATCGCCGGTTTCTTCACCAACACATCCGAGGAGTTCATGGGCAGCCATTCGATCACCGATTCCCATATCTCCACAATCACCGACACCATTTTGATGCTCCAATATGTGGAGATTCGCGGCGAGATGGCCCGGGCGCTGAATGTGTTCAAAATGCGCGGTTCCTGGCACGACAAAGGCATCCGCGAGTTTGTGATCACCGGCAACGGTCCGGAGATCAAAGATTCCTTCTCCAACTTCGAACGGGTGATCAGCGGTGTGCCCCATCGTGTCAGCATCGATGAGCGCAGCGAATTGGCCCGCATCGTGCGGGGTGTGGCCTCGGAAGATATCTAGGTTTGGAGAGATCTAGGTCTGGAGAAAACTTGGCCGGGAGAGATCTTGACCTGGAGTGATTTTAGCCTGGGGAAATCTTTGCCTGGCGATTTCGAGGTTTTGAGCATTGCAGCTCTGGAGTCAGCGGGGCTGAGGGCCTTAATCCTCAACTTAAAGCTCAGCAAATGCGGGGCAGCAGCTCGCCGCTGAGGGGGACCAGCAACCGTTGGCTGCCGAAGGCCGTGGCCAGAATCACCCGGGGCAGCTGGTAGGGGCTCGGGGCGGCTGGCCCGGAAGTGGGCGGACCGATCGCGGCTGGCCCCGGCGCTAAAGGGTCGCTGGCGGTAGCGACCACGGAGCCGATCCAAGCGCCACCAAGCGGTTCGAGCAGCTCCAGGGTGGCGGCCAGATCGGAGCGGGCCACCACGGCCACCAGCCGCCCTTCATTGGCCAGGTGCAGGGGATCGAGGCCGAGCAATTCGGCGCAGCGGGCCACGGCGACGGCCACCGGGATCTGCCCTTCCTGGAGATGGAACTCCAGCCCCGCCGCCGTGGCCAATTCGTGCAGGGCGCTGGCGAGGCCGCCGCGGGTGAGGTCCCGCAGGCAGTGGGGCCGCACGCCGCGGGCCAGCAGGGCTTCGACCAGGGGCCAGAGCGGGGCGCAGTCGCTGAGCAGGGGGGGGCTGAGCTCGAGGCCATGGCGGGCGGCCAGGATGGCGATCCCATGGCGGCCGAGGTCGCCACTGAGCACCAGTTGGTCGCCGGCTTGGATGGCTTCGGGGCCGATCGGCTGCTGCTGCGTCAGCAGGCCGATGCCCGTGGTGGTGAGAAAAGCGCCGTCCCCCTTGCCCCGTTCCACCACCTTGGTGTCGCCGGTGACCACCTGGACGCCGCACTCGTGGGCGGCGGCGCGCACCGAGGCCAGGATGCGGCGCAGCAGGGCCAGCTCCAGGCCCTCCTCCAGGATCAGGGCGAGGCTGAGCTGCAGGGGCCGGGCCCCCGCCATGGCCAGGTCGTTGCAGGTGCCCACCACCGCCAGGCGGCCGATATCGCCGCCGGGGAATTCAAGCGGATGGACCACGTAGCCATCGGTGCTGAAGGCCAGGCGGCCATGGGGAAGCTCCAGACGGGCGGCGTCATGCAACGGCGCGGCGGGATCGGGGTAAAGCGAACGCAGTTCGGCATCAATCAACTGCTGCATCAAGCTGCCGCCACCGCCGTGGCCCAGCAGGATGCGCTCAGCCGGGGCGCCCAGGGCCGTCATGGCTCGGCCCGGCGCGATGCCGCTAGAGAAGGGGGCACCGCTAGCGCAGCGGGCGCCTCTAGCTCGGCGGACACGGTTAGCGCAGCGGGCGCAGGCCGGGGCCGGTAGCGCTGGTAGGCGGCACAGGCCCCTTCGCTCGACACCATCGGCGCCCCGAGCGGCTGCTCCGGCGTGCAGCGACCGCCAAAGTGGGGGCAATCGGTGGGCAGGGCCCGCCCGCGCAGGATGGCAGCGGCGATGCAGGGCTCGTCCACCGGAGCGACGACTGCAGGGGGAGTGGCGACTGCAGGAGAAATGAGGGAATTGGCAAACGCGGCGGGAGCTCCCACGCAGCTGGTGCAGGGGGAGGGCTCCATTTCGGCCCGTTGGGGTTCGGGCCGCTGGGCTTGGGCCAACTGGTGTTGAGACAGCTGGGCTTCGGCCAGCTGGTGTAGAGGCAGCTGGGCTTGGGACAGCAGCAATTCGGGCAGGAGCGGAAAACGCCGTTCGGCCTCTAGCGCGTTGTAGGGGGGACGCAGGGCCAGGCCACCGGCGCGGATCAGGCCGAGGCCCCGCCAGGATTGGTCCACCGGCTCAAACACCTCGGCCAGCAGCGCCCGGGCCTGGGGATTGCCCGCTTCACGCACAACGCGGCGATAGGCGTTGACCAGGCGGGGGGTGCCGGCCTCCAGCAGCCGCACGCAGGTCAGCAGGCCCCGCAGCAGATCCAGCGGCTCAAAGCCGGTGACCACCACCGGCAACCGTCGCCGCGCCACCAACTGGTGCAATTCCTCGGTGCCGATCACCGTGCAGACATGGCCAGCGGCCAAAAAGCCCTGCACAGCAGGGGCAAGGGCGGGCGTGGCTTCGGGCGTGGCGGCGGGCGAATCGGGCTCCAGCAGGCTGTCCATGGCGGGTGCCACCCGCACGTGGGCGGTGAGCAGCGACAGGTTGGGCAGCCCCAGGGCCAGGGCGCGCCGGGCCAGCAGGGCGGTGGCGGGGGCGGTGGTTTCAAAGCCGACCGCCAAAAACACCACCTGCCGCTCGGGATGGGCGCGGGCGATCTCCAGGGCCTGCAGCGGCGCCGTCACCAGCCGCACATCAGCGCCGGCGGAGCGCAACGTCAGCAGGCTGGCGCCGCCGCTGCCCGGTACCCGCAGCATGTCGCCATAGCTGCAGAGGATCAGCCCCGGCCGGCGGGCCAGCTCATGGGCTGCATCCAGCTTGGCGATCGGGGTGACGCAAATCGGACAGCCGGGGCCATGGATCAGCCGCAGCCCCGGCGGCAGCAGCTGGTCGAGGCCCCAGCGCACGATCGCGTGGGTCTGGCCGCCGCAGACCTCCATCAGGGTCCAGGGGCGGGTGGTGAGGGCGGCGAGTTTGGCGCTCAGATCCTGGACTGCAGCGGAGATGGTGGCTGGCGCTGGATGCCGATCAGGGCGGGCAGGGATCAAGGCCAAGGGCGGTGGGCGCCTGGGGCCAGCTTGGTGCGATTTGGGGGGAGCGGTGGCAGGTGTTCTGCGGCGTGAGCTGGGGGTGCCGGCAATAGCACAGGCGCTTGGCAGCTGTTGGTATCAGCTCTTGGCGGTTGGCTGTCGGCGCTTGCTAGGGGCGCCATCCTGCAGGGAGTTTCAGCCAGCCCAGCCATGGGAGCGCCCAGTAGCACCGCCGCCCCAATCACCCGCACGCCAGCGTCACAACCGGCTGCCGGCCGGCTTAACGCAAAGCTTGCAGCCCGACCCAGCGCAGCGCTTGCAGCCCAGCCGTCCGCAGCCCTCACCGCCGGGCCCAGCTCAGCGCTTGCAGCCCAGCCGTCCAGGCTCGGTGGGATCGTTCCGCGGCCCGGTGGCGGCCAGCCCCTGCGCCGCCTGGCCTTGATCGCCCTGCTGATGGTGCTGTTTCCAGCAACCCTTGCCTGCCCCGGCCAGGTCGCTGCGGCGGAGCCCTCCCCAGCGGCACCCGCTGCGGCGAACGGCTCGGCGGCGCGTGGCAGCGCGAGCGGGCCCGGCGCCAGCAGCGCCGCCGGCGTTGTCGTGATCCACAACGGGCCCTGCAACGCCTCCACAGCGCTGTCCATGGGCGAAGGCCTGTTCGTGGTGGCCGACGACGAGGCCAGTGCACCGGTGAAGCTGCGGCTGTATCGCAGCGGCCAGGCCGGCGATTCCCTCGGTAGTGGCGAGATTCCGGAGCGGGCCGTGGCCCCGCAGGCCGATGGCCATCTGGAACTTGACCTCGAGGGCTCCGCCAGGATCGGCCCCTTGGTGTACTGGATCGGCTCCCACGGGGCGGCCGAAGCCGATGGGAAAGGGGATCAAGGAGATAAGGGACGGAAGGGTGATAAAGGAGAAAAGAGTGACAAAGAAAACAAGGGAGCGAACAAAGCTAAAGACGCCAACATCGTGGGCGAACCCCGGCCGAATCGCCGCCGCCTCTTCGCCACCAACCTGGGCCTTACCGCCGCCCCAAACGGCAAAGGCATGGCGATTACGGTGCAACCGGTGGGCCGGCCCTACAGCAGCTTGATTGAAGATTTGGCGGCTGATCGCCGCTATGCCGACTTCAAGCTGGCGGCGGCGGCCTTGCGGCCAGCCAAGGCCAGCGATGGCCTCAATATCGAGGGGCTGGCGGCTACCCCCTCCGGTACCCTACTGATCGGCTTCCGCAATCCGCTGCCAGGTGGTAAGTCCCTGGTGGCGCCACTCAGCAACCCCAACGGCGTGATGGGCGGCGACAAGGCCGTATTCGCCGATCCGGTGCTACTCGATCTCGGCGGCCTCGGCATCCGTAGCCTCGAGATGGTGAACGGTTCGCTGTTGATCGTGGCCGGACCCGCCGAAGGTAACAACAAGCGAAGCGCTAAAATAAGCCCTTCAGCGCTCTACCGTTGGAGCGGTAAGTTCGAGCAGCCCGCCGAACGGCTACGCACGTTTACGCCCCTAGGCGCTGAACCCCTGCTCAACCCCGAAGCGCTGCTGCGCGATGGCGACAGCCTGGTACTGCTCAGCGATGACGGCAAGCTGGACCGCGATGGGCTGCGCTGTGAAGAGCTGCCCAAGGGCAAGCAGCGCTTTCGGGAGTTGCGGATGACGCCGCTGCCTTGATCAGGGGGAGCTAAGGGGGATCAGGGGATCAAGGAGCAGGTTGGGGGCGCAGGGGCCCCGGGCAGCTGGGAACCCCGCTGCAGGCTGCCCTTGAACGCGATTGCCTGGAAGTTGACGGAAGCCGAGCTACGGACCTTGGTGCAGAGCGCAGTGCCTATCAGCGTCCTTGCCTGGAACCTGGCGAGTCCCAGCCCTCACTTCAGGGTGCTTGGATGGAAGCCGCTTAAGGCTGGTCGAGGGTCTCAAGACAAGCGCGCACGGCTCGGTCAAGTTCTTCCACCTTGGATGTCACCACACCCCAGACCATTTCGTAGTCGATCCCAACATAATAATGGATCAGTTGGTCATGCATTCGGGCAATCGATCGCCAGTTCACTTGTGGTTGTGCATCCGTGAGCTCGACGGGCAGCGACTTTACGGCTTCCCCGATAATTTCGAGGCTCCGCGTGAAGGCCCTTTTCAGGGTTGGATCAGCGAGGAATTCAGCCTGATTCAGCGGATCAGAGGCTGACAGAAGATAAGCGGTCTCATCCAGGATATGGAGCAGCAGCTCACACGCTGAGGGCGACATCCAGGGCCTCCGCCAGAACCGAAGCTGCCAGATGTCTGCTCAAGCCTTCCGTGGTCACCAGATCAACGCGCCTGGCCAGGATCGTTTCCAGGTGGTCCACGAGTTCAAGGAAGACAGGATAATCTTTGCGGCCAGGCTGGAAGCTCACCAGAAGATCAACATCACTCTTAGGATGAATAGCCTGATCACGCGCAAACGAGCCGAAGACGGCGCAGCGTGCGAGTCCCATCGCCCTCAGGGTGCTGGCATCCACAGAGAGCCGAGCCAGAACATCCGAGCGATGGGCGACAGGGGCGACCCCCGCAACAGAGATGAGGTATGAGCCAGGCATCGGGCCAATCTAACGAGACCGGCCGGTTCATTCAGCTTCACGGACCCAGGCTCCCCCATCTGCTCAACGCCGCAGTGAAGCCCAAGCCCCATGACCCAAGCCTTGCGGCTCAACGCACTGGATGAGGTCCCCTATCACCTGGGCCTGATCCGCCAGTCGCTGGAGCGGCAGCTCGATGGGGACTCATGTGACGTGACCCCCATTACTGGTCCAGTTCCTAGGAGGGCGGGAATGGGGCTTGTTCAGTTTTTCGGGTCCACGTCATTCCCGGGCATCCCTGAGCTGCTGCGCCGGGTCGAACCCAAGCAGATGGGCCTAGCCGTGGGTGGGAAAGATCTCTCCCGCTGGCCCTCCCAAAGTGCAGCTTGCGAAGCCCAGGTGCTCGCCGGTCTCCAGGGCCTGGCCGGCAAATCCCACGCTGGGGCTTGCCGGTGCGTGCGGGAGCTTGAAGCCCAGCACAGCGAGCGGCGCAGCTGGATCTGGGCCCAGCTCGGGCTCTCACCGATGGCAAAGCTGCTCGAACCGCTGGGCGGGGCTACCCACCGTCACCGCCACAGCCAAGCCCGCGATCACGCCCTTGATCGGCGAGATCCAGGGGCAGGCCCTGCCGGAAGAATTTGCTCCAGCCTTCCGCACCGGCAAGCCCACCAGTGCCGCTGAGCTGCGCAAGGCCCTCTCCGCCCAGGGCTACACGGTGCTGAGCGACGACGAACTGAATCTCCCCTCGGGCCCAGAGGCACGCGGCTGGCTGGAGATCGGCGACCTCGATCAGCGTGGACATGACCTGCGGAACGACTTCCCGCGGGTGATCCAGCCAGAGATTGAACGTCTTGCCCTCCGCATCCAGAAGCTGCTGGATGCGGGTTGGCGCTCCGTGAGGGTCGTCACCGACCACGGTTGGCTGTTATGCCCCGATGGCCTACCCACCGCTGAACTGCCCAAGCACCTCACCGCCAGCAGGTGGGCCCGCTGCGCCGCCATCAAGGGCGACTCGCAGGTGCCGGTGCCCACCGCCGCCTAGAGCTGGAACCCCAGCGCAGCGTTCGCTACCCCGGCAGGTGCCGCCTGCTTCAACACCGGCGGCAGCTACCCCTACACCCACGGCGGTATCAGCCTGCAGGAGTGCCTCACCCCCGTCTTGGTGGTCTCCGGCGGAGCGAGCAGCGCACCGGCAGCGGCCATCGCCGAGATCAGCTGGAAAGGCCTGCGCTGCAACGTTGAGGTCAGCGGCGCTACCGCTGGCATGAAGGCCGACCTGCGCCGCGAGGCCGCCGGCGGCCCCTCAGTGATGACCAGCGCCAAACCGATCGACGGCGGCGGTGCCCGCCTGTTGGTGGAGGCTAAAGTGGTCGCAAATGCAGCGGCAGACGTGTCTGAAGTAGTCGCAAGCAAGGTATCGGTGCGGGATCTCAAGACCCACCTCTCCGCTTGGCTCGGCCGGGTTCAGGCCGGGGAGGAGGTGGAGGTCACCTCACACCGCAAACCGATTGCCCGTATCACGGCTGTGAAGCCAGCTGCTTCAGTCTCAACTGATCCGCTGCAGCAGGCGATCGATGCCGGCCTGATCAGCTGGAATGGCCAGAACCCTGTGATTCCACCACCGGTCAAACTGAATGATGGTGGCCCACTGATGAGTGACATTGTGATCGAGGATCGTGGTTAGACACTGTGATCCTTTTCTGTGATACATCTGCGCTTCTCAAGCTGTTCATCGATGAACAGGGCAGCGAAAGCATGATCAACGCGCGCTCTTGTTCAAAAGCAATCGCGGTTTGCAGAATCACCTGGGCTGAGTCGATGGCCGCATTGGCCCAGCGCACTCGCTTCAAGGGTACAAATCAGTCTGGATTGGCGCAGGCCCGATCCATGTTTGAGCTGGCCTGGCCTAGCTTTGCGATCGCCGAGATCACTCAGCCGCTGGTCGAAAAAGCTGGTGTTTTTGCCGAGGCATTCGCCCTGCGTGGCTACGACAGCGTGCAGCTTGCAGCCGCCCACCAATTGCATGAGCAGTTTGCACTTCCGCTCACCTTCGCCTGTTTCGACCGACGCCTCAATCAGGCCGCCAAGCTTCTGCAACTGGAGGTGCTTCCGTGACAGCCATGGCCACGATCACCAGCGAGCTGGACCATCTCGGCGCCAAGGCCTTCGCTGGCTTCCTGGTGACGTGGACCCCAAAAACTGATCCACGCCCCATTCCCGCCCTCCTAGGAACTGGACCAGCAAAGGGGGTCACGTCAGCTGCAAAGCCCGAAGCGGACGGGAGTCTGCGGGCATCCTTCTGGGCCTGGTATGGTGGTTGTCTAGCGATGGCCCGATTGAATCAATGCATCGGCTGGGGTAATGTTCCTGCCACTTCGAATTGCTGTCGCTGGAAGTGGCGCACCGTGTTGTCATCCAAGCAGCGGAAGGATACGTCATGCCCGCTTGCCTCCACCTGCACCTCCACCTGATCAAAGGGCGTGCTGGCGAAGACGCAACAGCTGCTAGCTCCAAGCTGAACAACATCCTCAACGCTGCGAGCGGAGTGGTATTCAAAGGCTTCAATGCCGGCTTCACGCATCTGCTGGCCGATGCCCTGGCAGAAGCGGCTATCCACCGGATCCCGCAAGCGTGCCTGCAGGTCGCTGCTGCCCTGGTCGTGCAGCCTCAGGCCTCTGGAGCTGCGTAGTTGCACATGAAAGAGGGTCTTTCGCATCGCAGCGTTGCGGGGAAAGGGTTGAACGGGTCCGTTCTGAAACACCAGCTCGTAATACGCCCCCTCCAGCAGACAGCCAAATCGGCTGCGGGAGCCATAGAACAAGCCCCGCTCCCAGCGCGTCGCGAAGCGGGAGCCGTGGCGCTTTCGATAGCGGAAAGGGGTGAGCAGCAGGCGATGCCGCAGCGGACATTCCTCGGCGCTGGGGAGCTCCGGCTTGCTGGCCTCCAGAAAGTCCTCCAGCCAGGCCTGCTCATCAAGGCTGTCGGTGATCCGGCGTGTGGCCTGGGCCCCTTGTTGTTCCACCAGTCGCAGCACCACCCCATCCAGGCTGGTGAGGGCGTTGAGATCGACGCTGGCCGCCTGGCTCACGGCCGCCCGCGCATGGCGTCGAGGTATTGCACCAGCTCCACCAGTTGCTCCGGATCCTGCAGTTGCTGCCGCGGGATGCCCCCCGTATGCCGGTTGGCTGTAGCGATCCAGTGCCGCATCAGTTCGATGTCGTCGCCCACGAGGGCCGAAAGGCTGCGATGCAGGCGTAGCACCAGGGCCATCATCTGCTGGGTATGCCGATCAATGCGGCTCTGCGCCCGTGCCTGCTCAAAGAAGGTGCGGCTCTTTCCGATCGCCTGGGCCGTTTCCTGGGCCGACAATCCCAGTTCCTCCCCAGCGCGCTGCAGGGCTTTGCGCAGCACCAGGCCCTCGTTCAAGCCGCTGGTGACCACACTGGTGCGCTCCTGAACAGCCATGACCCTCGCCCAACCTCTCCACAGCATGCCTCAACAGTGGCAGCCATGCAAGCCTTGCCTCGAATGAGGCGGTGCTGCTGGCTGGAAGTGCGGTTGCCGCCTCAGGGCAAAGGGCGAAGCGCCATCAAAGAGATCGGCTGGGAAGACATCGCTGCCATCAAGACCGGCTCGGCAACAGGTCATCGCGCTGCTCCGTCAGCACCTGCCCACATGGCCCAGGCTCTACGGCATCAGCGCATCGAGCCAGTTGTCCCCATCCACGCCCCTCCCCCCGAACAGGGGCACCGGTTCTGAGCCAGCTATTGCCTGAAGCGCCCCGTTCTGAAGCGCTGTCTTTCGCTTGACCTGTCGGACCGTGTGGAGGCTGCCTGGGAGCTGGTTGAGGATCTGGCGTTCTGCAGGGAGCGCTAGCTCCGCCTGTCTGAGCTGGCGACCTCAGCCGGCGGGGCTCCCCAGGGACCCTGCCTTGTTGCTGGTCGCGATACCCCAACCCCTTGAACGCAGACAACGATCTACGGAGATGCCTCAGCCGCAAGCAGCTGATCGGCCAGGTCGCCCCCCTGGTGGAAGTGCTCAAGGGCATCGATCACCGCGTCAATGTCATCGACCACGACACCGCGGGTTCGGACCAGGCGCTCCAACAGCGCGTAGCGGCTCTGGCGTTCAAGGTCGTCGCCGATCAGCAGCCGGACGACGACGTTGGTGTCAAGCGTCCTCACGATCATCTGACCTGCCTGCGGCAGCGGCGATGGCCTGCTCCATCTGCTCAAGGCTCAGGCAGCGGTTGACCTTGGGGCGGTGGAGGAACAGCTCCTCCGGCTCATATTTCGAGGGCACCAGCACCAGCCGCCCCTGCCGGTCGATGCTGGCCTGCAGCCGGGCCCCGGGCGCCAGTCCGAGGGCATCCCGCAGTGGCCTGGGGAGGGTGAGCTGGCCTTTGGAGGTGAGCGTGACGGTGGTCATGACGCGATTGTAAGGCGATCTGCCTTACACGCTGATCTCTTGGCTGCTCCTTGATCTCCCTCGCCTCCTCGTGATGGCCTCCTTCTCTCCCCGCTGCGAGATCCGCCAGCTGGCGGGGTTCGTAGATCCGGGCGGGATCAAGGCGCCCGATGCCGAGCTGCGACGCCGCAACTGCTCAGCGCCAGGAGGCCCGCTCACGCTCCAGTGCGGTGTCAATCTGCTCTTGGCAGAGGCCCTCGGCCACGGGGATGGCGGCCTGGAGGTCCAGCAGCTTGGCCAGGAGCCGGCGGGCTGTCGGTGCGGCCTCATCGGCCGGCGTGATCGCGACGGTCACACGACCCATGGGGGTTCCGGCCGGCAGCTGCAGGGTCCGGTCCTCCTTGAGGCAGCGCCCCCTCAATCGCTGCCTCAATCGCTGCCTCAATCGATGGCCAGGATGGAAGTCCAGGCGCTCCGCCCTCGATGCCCCGCAGCCTGAGCAGCCAACCAGCCCGCCGGCAGCCGAGCCAAGCAATCGTTGCGGCCATGTCCACCCTGCCGCCGCTCGGGCTGGGGCTAGGCATGGGGATGGGGATGGAACTAGGACTAGGACTAGGAGCTGGGCGAGGGCTTGCCCAGTCCAACCCCACCGCCCCAGGGGGAACGCTTTCCCCCGCGAACCCCCCCTTCGCTCCAAAACCATCTGCCGCCGCCCCGCAGCCGTCCGCACCCAAAGCGAAGCCCGCCCCCGCCCCAAACCTCAAGGCAGCAACAAAGCCCGCCCCCCCTGCCGTGGCGGCGCTGCTGATCGACCTCTCCAGCCAGCGCCTCAGCGCCTTTGACCTTGAGCATCGGCTGCTCTACCGGCGCCCGGTGTCGAGCGGCAGGGCCGCCAGCCCCACCCCCACGGGCGATTTCCACGTGGCCGGCCGCTTTCTCAGCACCCCGATGCGGGGCCGCGACTATTACGTGCCGGCCGTGCCCCATGCCCTCTGCCTGGCGGGCGGTGGCCTGGAGCCGAATGCGATCTGCATCCATGGGGCCCCCTGGCAGGAGGCGGCCGGCGAGCCGTTTGGCGTGCGCCGCAGCCACGGCTGTGTGCGCACCGGCAGCGCCACCGCCCGCTGGTTATTTGAGCGCACACCGCTGGGTACACCGGTGAAGATTCAGCCCTGAAGCTGCCGCCTTCACCAGGGCCCCGGCCCGCTGATCGCATCAGCCAGCGGATAGGACTGCAGGGCCTGGATGTACTGGGCCCGCTCGTAGGCGGCCGGATCGGCACAGTGCCGCTGGTCGAGGCAACCGATCAACTGCCGCAGCGATCCGTAGCCGTGCTCGGCCAGCCAAAAGCCCAGCTCCTCCAGCAGGCCCGCCAGCCGGCCCGGACCATGGCGCAGCAAGGCCCCCACCACCTGGGTGCAGCAGGCACCGGCCATCAACAGCCGCACCAAATCCGTGCCGCGGTGGACACCACCGCTGGCAGCCAGGTCGAGGGCGCGGCGGCCGTGCAGCAGGGCGATCCAGCGCAGCGGTAGGCGCAAATCATGGGGGGTGGAAAGCAGCAGGTTGGAGCGGATCTCGAGGGCTTCAATATCTAGATCGGGCTGGTAAAAGCGGTTGAATAGGGTAAGGCCAGCCGCACCCGCCTGCTCCAGCTGCTGGGCCAGGGCGGCGAGGTTGGTGTAGAAGGGGCCGAGCTTGACCGCCAGCGGTAGGGTCACCGCCGCCGCCACCTCGGCCACGATCGCCACCAGCTCCGCTTCAATCGAAGCGCTGCTGCGCTCCGGGTCGGTGGGGATGGCGTAGATGTTGAGCTCCAGGGCCTGGGCACCGGCCGACTCCAGCTGGCGGGCAAAACGCACCCAGCTGCCCCGGTGGCAGCCATTGAGGCTGGCGACCAGGGGGATCGGCAAGCGGGCGCGGCCCTGCTCGATCAGGCGCAGGTAGTGGTCGGGGCCGCCATGGAACAACGCCGCCTCGGCCACATAACTGAGGGCTTCGGCATGGCTGTCGCTGCCGACTAGCCCTTGGCGATGCATCGCCAGCTGCTCGTGCTCCAGCTGCTCCTCAAACAACGAATGCAGCACAATCGCCGCCGCGCCGTAGCGCTCCAACTCCAAAAGTTGGCCAACATCACCACTCAGCGGCGCCGCGGCCCCCACCACCAGCGGGCTGCGCAGCGGCAATCCCAACCAGCTGGTGGAGAGGTCGGGGGGGAGCATCGCCGCCGCGGGGGACATCGGTGGGGCCTGATCAGGGCGGAGGGGGGTTGAAGGGGGTCTAATGGGAACGAAGAAGGCTAGTGGAGCTGAGGAGAGTGGAGGGGGAATAAAGAAATTCTGACTGGCTTCTTGGGGGGTGGAGAGCTGCAGGGCTGGCGCTAAAGCGCAGGACCAAGGCGCTGACCCTTGCGTGGGCGGGGCCAATCCCGAGCTTGTTGCAATCGCCTGAACCGATCACGATCGCCACGACTGGCAAGCACCACCACCGCAAGTGCCGAACCCCACCCCTGGAGCCCAGCCATGACGATCGACGCTGAATCGGCCTGGGCGGCCCTGCTCAGGGCCCGATCCTGCTGGCGGCCGGGGATCGCGCCGGAGCCGATCTGGCTCAGCGATGGCAGCTCGCCTGGGTTGGAACTGAGGACAGGCCAACCCTGGCGCTCGGGCGAGGTCGCCGCCGCTGCCTCGATCGATGCCGCCGCCGCCGCCCTGCTGGATCAGTACCTGCCGCTGCTCAGGCCCCAGCTGGTGATCGGGCAGCTGGGGCAGAGCCTCGACGGCCGCATCGCCACCGAGAGCGGCCATTCCCACTATGTGAACGGCCCCGAGAGCCTGCTGCATCTGCACCGGCTGCGGGCGCTGGTCGATGCGGTGGTTGTCGGCGCCGGCACCGTGCTCGCCGACGATCCCCAGCTAACTGTGCGCCATTGCAGCGGCCCCAATCCCTGGCGGGTCGTGTTGGATCCGGGCCGCAGGCTTGCCCGCCAACGGCGCCTGTTCAACGACGGCCAGGCGCCAACCCTGGTGATCGCCGCCGCCGCTGCGACGCCGGCTGGGCAGCAGCCGCCTGATCCGCCGCAGATCGAGACCGCCTTCCTACCCGCCGCAGCCGATGGCTCTGGGTTCGCACCCGCCGCTGTGCTCGCCCTGCTGGCGGCCCGCGGTGCCCATCGCGTGCTGGTGGAGGGCGG
This sequence comes from uncultured cyanobacterium, assembly GCA_903858015.1. Classification (GTDB taxonomy): domain Bacteria; phylum Cyanobacteriota; class Cyanobacteriia; order PCC-6307; family Cyanobiaceae; genus Cyanobium. The sequence goes on along the minus strand of CAIOGZ010000047.1, from coordinate 16,526 downwards.
CGGCATCACGGTGTCGCGCTTCCTGGCGGCCGGTGCCTTGGATCAGCTCCATTTGGTGGTGGCGCCGCTGCTGATCGGTTCCGGGCGCCAGGGGCTGAGCCTGCCCGCGATCGACACCCTCGACCAGGCCCTGCGGCCGGCGCACCGCCGGCTGCCGCTCGGCGAGGATCTGCTCTACGAGCTGCAGCTTCGATGACCACGGCCCGCAGTCTCTGGTACGTCGCCCCGGGCCGGGTTGAGTTGCGCTCTGTCGAGCTGCCCCCAGCCGGCGACGACGCGCTCCCGATTCGCATCGTCGCCAGCGGCATCAGCCGCGGTACGGAGCGGCTGGTGCTGCGCGGGCAGGTGCCGCCCAGCGAGTTCGAACGGATGCGCTGCCCCTTCCAGCAGGGCGATTTCCCCTTTCCGGTGAAATACGGCTACAGCGCCGTGGGGCGGGTGGAGGCGGGGCCCCGCGCCGGCGAACGGGTGTTCGTGCTGCATCCGCACCAAGAGCGCTGCCTGCTGCCCGCCGCCTGGGCCTGCCCGATCCCCGCCGCCGTACCCGATGCCCGCGCCACCCTGGCGGCCAACATGGAAACCGCGCTCAACGCCAGCTGGGATGCGGAGCTGGTGGGCTCGGAGCGCGTGGCGGTGATCGGTGGCGGCGTGGTGGGCCTGCTGGTGGCCTGCCTAGCCAAGGCGGTGCTGGGGGTTGCGCCCCTGCTGGTGGACCCCGAGCCGGCGCGCCTGGAGCTGGCCCGCGCCTTGGGCCTGGAGGCCGCGCCGGCCGCAGCCGGCGAATTTGATCTGATCTTCCACGCCAGCGGCAATCCCGCTGGGCTGGTCGCCGCCCTGGACGTGGCGGCGTTTGAGGCCCGCATCCTGGAGCTGAGCTGGTTCGGCGACCGGCCGGTGACCCTCCCCTTGGGTGGCGCCTTCCATGCGCGGCGGCTGCGCTTGATCGCCTCCCAGGTGGGCCAGGTGGCAGCGGCCCGGCGGGCCACCACAACCCACCGCCAGCGGCTCGCCCAGGCCCTGGAGCTACTCACTGACCCCCGCTACGACCTCTTACTCGGACCCCGCCTCGACTTCGCCACCCTGCCGACCAGCCTACCGGCGCTGCTGGAAACCAACCCGGAGCGGCCCCATAGCGTGGTTGACTATGAATAAGCCGTTAATGAAGGTCGCAGACGCCGATGTACAGCCTCACCGTTTGCAACCACTTTATGATTGCCCATAGCTTCCAAGGTGAAGTCTTCGGGCCGGCCCAGCGCTTGCATGGCGCCACCTATGCGGTGGAACTGGAGATCAAGGCCGCCAGCCTCGATGGCCATGGCCTCGTTGCCGATATCGGCCGGCTGGCCGAGATGCTGGCTGCGATTCTCGCTGAGCTCAACTATCGCAACCTCGACGACGAGCCGGCGTTTAAGGGCCTCAACACCACGACCGAATTTCTAGCCGGCGATCTTTGGCGGCGGGCCCAAGCCGCCATCGCCGCCGGCGCCCTGGCGCCCTCGCCACCGCCCCAAACGATGAAGCTCACCCTGCGTGAATCCCCCACCGCCTGGGCCGCCTACGAGGCAGCGCTGACTTGAAGCGGATCCAGGCCGCTGCCCTGCGGCTGGCGCCATGAGCAGCTTTGCCGCCGCCTGGCTGGCCCGGCGCGAACCCTTCGATTACGCCGCCCGCGACGACGCCCTGGCGAGCGCCTTCCTGGCCCCCCTGGCGCCGGGATCCCTGCTGGTGGACCTGGCTGCCGGAACGGGCTCCAACATCAGCCGGCTGCGCAGCCTGGCGGCGGAGCTGGATCTGCAACTGGCCTGGCGCCATGTGGACAACGATGCCGCCCTGCTGGCGCTAGCGCAGCGTCGCTTCGCCGACGATGCATCGGTAACCATCAGCCAGCTCGACCTCCGCATGGAGCTCGAGGCCGCCCTGGCCGGAGCGGCGGCGGTGAGCTGCGCCGCCCTGCTCGATCTGGTTTCAGCAGCCTGGATCAGCCAACTGGCCGACCTGCTGGCCAACCGGCGCCTGCCCCTGCTCGCGGTGCTCAGCTACGACGGACGGATGCAATGGCAGCCCGCTGATGCCGCGGATTCGCTGCTGGCGCGGGCCTTCCACCGCGACATGCTCACCGATAAGGGCTTCGGAAGGGCCCTCGGCCCCGCTGCCGCCTTCCGGCTCGCTGCGGCCCTGCGTGCGCGCGGCGCTCAAACCGAGCTGCGCGACAGCTACTGGCGCATCGCCGCCAGCGACAGCGCCATGCTGCCCGCCATGGTCGCCAGCCTCAGCGAAGCCGCCCTACGGGGAGCCCGCGGCCAGGAGGCCGCCGCGATTACGGCATGGTCGGCGCGGCGGGCCAGCCAAATCGAGCGCGGCCAGGCCTCGCTTGTGGTTAGCCACCAGGAACTGGTGGCGACTTGGCCTTGAGTGGCTACGCGCTGATGGCTTAGCTGCAATCGTGATTTAGCTTTTGGGGTTTCAGTGCTGGCGGTGCTGTCGCTTGAGCGGGCAAGAGAATAGGGGGGGATAACTGGCAGCCGGGAGGACAAGTCTCAATCGGGAGGGTAGCAAGCAGCCGGGAGAGTAGCTCGAGCAACTTAGCCAGCAACTTACCCAGCGACGTGGCGGCGCCGCGGAGCCGCTAACCCTGAAGCCTAGATACAGCATGGTGCCTCAGTTAAGCCATTAATGGGCCTTAAATTGATCTCAGCTGTGGCCAAAAGCCCTTGGATTAGGCCGGCCCTAACCCGACGAGGCAACGTCCATGGCTGACAAAGCACTGCTGCTGGGCATCAATACCTATCAAAAAGTGAGCAGCCTGCGGGGCTGCATCAACGATGTCAACAACATGCATGGTGTGCTGACAGAGATATTCGATTTTCCAGCAGCCAATGTCAAGGTTCTGCTCAACGACAAGGTGGTCAAAAAGAATGTCAAATCTGCCATGGCCTGGCTATTTAAAGACGCAAAGCCCAACGACAGGATCGTCTTCCACTACTCAGGGCACGGCTCCCAAACCGTAGACCTTCAAGGCGATGAAAACGATGCCGCAGACGAACTCATCTGCCTCTACGACATGGATTTCAACAATGCCGATACCTATTTGCTCGACGACGAACTTCAAGCATGGACCAAGACATTGCCCGCTGGTGTGCAGCTCACCGTCGTCTTGGACAGTTGCCATTCCGGCTCCGGCACCCGCATGCTGATGGCCCAAGCGGCAGATCAATCCAGCGGCAAACTTCCGATGCTGGTTGATTCGGCCTCGACCGTCAAACGCGCCCTTGCCGGCCAAACCCAAACCCGCGGGCTGGGCGCCACCGAAGCAGCCTTGCTGGCCACAGACGCGGAAAACGAAGACCTGGTGCGGATCCGCTATGTGGAACCGCCCGAGGCGATCAAGGCGGCGATCGCAACGCGTCGCCCCAAGCAAGAGCGGGGCTTGACAGCAGCCCAGATGAATCACCTGCTGCTGGCTGGCTGCAAGGACAACCAGACCGCAGCGGACGCCATGATTGAGAATCAACCGAACGGAGCCTTTACCTTCTATCTCTGTAAAACGCTCCGATCGGGTGGAGCGCTACTGGCGCGCCGCCAATTGATCGAGCGAGTGGAGCATGCTTTGCGGGATTCCAACTTCTCGCAGGTTCCCCAGCTCGAAGGCCCCACCGACCAGGGCCCCATCTTCCGCAGCAATCGACTCACGCCCGCCGGAACGAACAGCGAGCCACCAGCCACGGAGGAACCTCCCACGGCGCAGCCATCCGGGGACCTGAATGACCTCAAACAGTTGATTCCGCTGATCGCCTTACTCGCCCCCGAGGCCCAGGTCGAGGCGTTACGCCTATTCGGCTCAGCGGCCGGCGTCGGCCCACAAGCGCCTCTACGTGCCGTTGGAGAGCGGTACCTCGTGTATGTGCACGGCATCTGCCAACACGAAGCCGGCTATTCCGATCCATGGTGGCAGGCGCTGCATCCCTTCACCCTTGCCTATGGCCCAGGCAGGCTTGGCGAGCAGCGCCGGGAAGTGCTCTGGAGCGATCTCGTCAACGACCGTGCCCTAGAGGCGCAGCTCAATCGGGCCGTGGATGGGCAGGCCGCCCGCCAGGCCGAGCAGCAAGACGAACTCAAAGCAGCCATTATCGAAGCCCTTCAAGACCGCTCCGACCAACAACTGATCGCCACGCAAGCCCAACCTGGCGAAGGGGACGCACCCCGGGCCCTGGAGGAACGGACTGCCCTCAGGATTCCCGGGCTGGATTGCCTCGACGATTTCACCGTTTACATGCTGAACGATTCCATACGAGCCCAGGTCATCGCTCGCTTCACCAGTGTCGTGCAGCCCCTACTGGCCAGCGGTGCGCAGCTCGACATCATCAGCCATAGCTGGGGCACGGTCGTCGCCTACGAAGCGCTGCGCGAATTGGCGGCCCAGGGGCCCACGCCAGGACGGGTTCGCAATCTCTTTACCGTGGGGTCTGCCCTCTCGATCGGGCCCGTGAAGGCCAAACTAAGAGCCAGCAATCGTGATGGCCAACGGCCCGCCATGGTGGGCCGTTGGCTTAACCTCGATGCCCACGGTGATCTAGTTGGCGGCGCCCTGAAGGGGCGCCCCTACCAAGTCGACAAGGATTTCCTTGAACTCAAAGCAGTTGACTGCCCGCAAGTCATGGGCCTGGTGAATCCAGGCTGTGCCCACGGCTCCTACTTCTCCTCCCACAACACGCCCGTGAATCGAGATATATTTGCCGCCTTCATAGCCCAGGCATGATTCAATAACCCATCCTCAGGTGGCTCAGGCGGGGCAGCTCAAACCGGCGCCTGGGTGATGCCCGCCCAGGCCCGCAACAAAGCCCAGCGGCGATCGCAGGCCGCCTGGGCCCGCTGGGCAAGCTGCTCAGCCCGCTGCGGTTGGCTATAGCGCAGCAGCCGGAAGCGGTGTTCCGTGGCCATCGCTTCGGCCAGGGGAACGCTGATCGGCGGGCTGTCGAGTTGCAGCGGGTTGGCGCCCCGCTCGGCGCGGCGGGGGTCGTAGCGGTAGAGGGGCCAGCGGCCCGAGGCCACCGCCAGGTGCTGCTGTGCCATGCCCTGCTCCATGGCGATGCCGTGGGCGATGCAGTGGGAATAGGCCAGGATGAGCGATGGCCCCGGATAGCTTTCGGCCTCCAGAAAGGCGCGGATCGTGTGCTCATCGCGGGCGCCCATCGCCACGCTGGCCACGTACACCGTGCCGTAGCTGATCGCCATCAAGCCCAGATCCTTCTTCGGCGCCGCCTTACCGCCGGCCGCAAATTTGGCCACCGCCCCCATCGGCGTGGCCTTCGAGGCCTGGCCGCCGGTGTTGGAGTAGAGCTCCGTATCCAGCACCAGGGCGTTCACGTCCCGGCCGGCGGCCAGCACGTGGTCGAGGCCGCCGAAGCCGATGTCGTAGGCCCAGCCGTCGCCGCCCACCAGCCACACACTGGTTTTGACCAGGGCATCGGCGATCGCCAGCAGCCGGCTAGCGGCCGTGGCGGCGCGCGCTTCAGCCGGCAGGGCTTCGAGCTGGGCGCGGAGCTGGCGCTTGAGCTCCTCCAGCCGGCCGCGCTGGGCGTAGATCGCCGGCTCATCGCCCTGCTGATCTGCGGCCCCAACCAGGGCAGCAACCAGCTCAGCGGGCAGCTGCGGCAGCTGCTGCAGCAACGCCACCGCCATCGCCCGCTGCTGGTCCAACGCCACCCGCATGCCATAGCCAAATTCGGCGTTGTCTTCAAACAGCGAATTGCTCCAGGCCGGACCCCGCCCCCCGGCGTTGGTGCTCCAGGGGGTGGTGGGCAGGCTGCCGCCGTAGATCGAACTGCACCCGGTGGCATTGGCGATCAGCAGGCGATCGCCAAACAACTGGCTGGCCAGCTTGAGGTAGGGGGTTTCGCCGCAGCCGGCGCAGGCGCCGGAAAACTCAAACAACGGCTGCTGCAGCTGTTGCTGGGCCACCTTGTGCAGATTGAGCGCCGCCCGCGGCACCTCGGGCAGCCCCAGGAAAAACTGCCAGTGCCGCCGCCCCTGCTGCCGCAGCGGCCGCTGCGGGGCCATGGCGAGCGCCTTGCGCTTCGGCTCGGCCCGATCGCGGGCCGGGCAGACCACCACGCAGAGCTCACAGCCGGTGCAGTCTTCGTTGGAAACCTGGATTGTGAACTGTTGGCCGGCGAAGGCCGGATCGCGGGCCGGCGCCTGGCGGAATTCCGGCGGTGCCGCCGCCAGGGCAGCGGGCGAGGCCACCTTGGCCCGAATCACCGCATGGGGGCAAACCAGCACGCACTTGCCGCACTGCACGCACAACTCGCTATCCCACAGCGGCACCATCTCGGCGATGTTGCGCTTCTCCCAGCGGCTGGTGCCCGTGGGCCAGCTGCCGTCGGCGGGGATGGCACTCACCGGCAGGGCGTCGCCCCGGCCCGCCAACATCGGCGCGATCACCTCGCGCACGAAGGGCGGAGTCGCGGCCAGGCGGTCGGCGCCCGCGCCCCCGGCGCCCGGGCCTGCGGCGCTGCTGCCGAGCTCGCTGCCAATCTCAGCGATGGCGCTGGGCTCGCTGGCGAGCTCGGGAATGGCGCTCGGCTCGCCTTCAGCCTCAAGCCGGCGCCAATCGAGTGGCCGCAAGGCATCAAGACTGGCCTCCAGGGCCCGCAGGTTCATCGCCACCACCGCCTCGCCCTGGCGCCCATAGCGGTGGCGGATGGCGGCGCGCATCCCCTGCAGCGCCTGCTCCTGGGGCAGCACCCCGGCCACGGCGAAAAAGCAGACCTGCATCACCGTGTTGATCCGCCCGCCCATGCCGGCGCCGCGGGCGACCCGGCCTGCATCGATCAACCACACCACCAAGCCCAACTGCCGCAGCCGCTGGCGCTGGCGTTGCGGCAGCCGCCGCCAGGTTTCGGCCGGCTCCCAGGGGCTGTTGATCAGCAGCAGGCCACCGGCTTCCAGCCCCGCCAGCGGATCGAAACGCTCCAGGAAATCCCAGTGGTGCACCGCCACCAGGGTGGGCCGCTGGATCAGATAAGGGGCACGGATCGGCCGCGGCCCAAAGCGCAGGTGCGACACCGTGAGCGAGCCCGCCTTCTTGGAGTCGTAGACGAAATAACCCTGCACAAACAGGGGCGTGGCCTCACCGATGATCTGGATCGTGCTCTTGTTGGCCCCCACCGTGCCGTCACTGCCAAGGCCGTGGACCACCGCCCGCACCTCAGCCCCGCTGGGTTGCCAGAGGGCCTGGCGGATCGGGGACGTTGGGGTGGGGAGGGTTGCGGCGGGAAGGGTTGCGGAGGGAAGGGTTGCGGAGGGAAGAGTTGCGGCGGGAAGGGTTGCGGTGGGGAGGGTTGCGGCGGGAAGGGTTGCGGCGGGAAGGCTTGCTGCGGGGATGCTTGCGGTGGAGGGAGATGCGGTGGCTCCGGGCGAACCCTCCAGCGTGAACTCCGGATCCAGCGGCAGGGAGCAGTGGGTTAGGTCGTCAACAATGCCGACGCTGAAATGGTTCAGCGGCACCGATGGAGCCGGCGGCATGGCTTTAGCCGGCGCCGAGGCTGTAGCCGGCGCCGAGGCTGGAGCCGGCGCCACGGCTGTAGCCCCAACGGCCCGCCCTAACGCCGCCCCCAGATGGTCGAACACCGCCTTCACCATCGCCGGGGTGAACTCCTTCGAGCCCAGCCCATAACGGCCGCCCAGCACCAGCGGCGCCGGCAGCCCCCGATGCCGCAGCCCCCACTCCTCCACCAGCGCCGCCACCACATCGAGATAGAGCGGCTCCCCACTGGCACCGGGCTCCTTGCAGCGCTCCAACACCGCGATCGCCCGCACGCTGGCTGGCAGGGCCTCGACCAGCAGCGCCGCCGCGAAGGGCCGGAACAGCCGCACCTTCACCACCCCCACCCGTTCCCCGGCAGCCCTCAACCGCTCGGCGGTGGCCTCGGCGGTCTCGCAGGCCGAACCCATCAGCAGCACCAGCCGCTCCGCATCGGCGGGGCCCACGTACTCATAGGGGCGGTAGCGCCGACCACTCAGGGCCGCAAACTGCTCCATCGCCTCCACCACCAGGCCCGGCATGGCCGCGTAGGCAGCATTCACCGTTTCGCGACCCTGGAAATAAACGTCTGGGTTCTGGGCGGTGCCCCGCAGCACCGGCCGGGCCGGGTTGAGGGCCCGCTGGCGGTGGGCCGCGATCGCCTGCTCCGGCATCAGGGCCGCCAGCAGGCGATCGGGCAGCGGCTGCACCTTCTGGATTTCATGGGAGGTGCGAAATCCATCGAACAGGTGCAAAAACGGCAGCCGCCCCAGCAGCGAGGCCCGCATGGCGATGGCAGCAAAATCCCCCGCCTCCTGCACCGAAGCCGAGCAGAGGATGGCGCAACCGGCCGAGCGGCAAGCCATCACATCGCCGTGGTCGCCAAAGATCGAGAGGCCCTGGGCCGCCAGGGCCCGACCCGCCACCTGCACCACCACCGGCAGGCGCTCCCCCGCCCAGCGGTAGAGGTTGGGGAGCATCAGCAGCAGACCCTGCGACGCCGTAAATGTGGTTGTCAGGGCTCCGGCTTGCAGGGCTCCGTGCACGGCCCCGGCCGCCCCGCCCTCGCTCTGCAGCTCCACCACGCTCGGCGCCGCCCCCCAGAGATTGGGCCGCCCCTCGGCGCTCCAGCCATCGGCCCATTCGCCCATCGGCGTGGCCGGCGTGATCGGGTAGATGGCGATCACCTCATGGAGGCGATAGGCCACCCGCGCTACGGCTTCATTGCCATCGATGCAGATGGGGTCACCCGTGCAGCTGGGGTCATCCATGGGGCGCGTCGGCCTCCACCAGGCTGATCGCCAGCCCCACATGAACCAGCACCTGGTCGCCAAGCCGGGCCTGGGGCAGGCAGGCCAGGCTCACCCGCTGCTGGACACCGCCGAAATCCACCTGGGCCATGCGCCAGAGGTCGTCGCCGCCACCAGGTTCAGGGGCTGGGCAGCTGGCCGCCGCGCCGATGGGCTCCGGCCGCTCGCTCGTGATCGCCACAATCAGACCAGCAACTGCCAGGCACATGGTCTCCGCTGGGCTTGGCCTCTGATTTGGTTTTAGGGGAGCTTCCGGCCGCCGAACGGTGCAGGGCCGGATTCGCCTCAGCGGTGCTCGATGTCGCCTTAGCGGTGCTCGATCAGGTCGGCGGCTTCGTAACGCACCTTGGCCAAGGTGGCGTACTTGTCGTCGGCGCTGCGATAGCCGCAGGCACACACCACGCTGCTCTGGAAAGGGGTGTTCTCCAGGCCCAGGATGCGGTCGAAATCCGGCGGGCTGAACCCCTCAATCGGACAGGTGTCCAGCTCGAGCAGGGCGGCGCAGGTGAGCAGGTTGCCCAGGGCGATATAAACCTGGTTGGACGACCAGGTCCCAATCGTTTGGCTGCGGGGGCCATCGATCAGATCCCGCTGGATCATCTCCCGGTAGGTCGCCAGCTGGGTCGGGTCGATGCCGCGGCGGCTGGCGGTGACGGCAATCAGTTGGTCGGCATCGGCGGCGGTGATGCTGCGGCGCCTCAACATCACCACCAAATGGGAGCAATCGGTGATCTGGGACTGGTTCCAGGCGAAGGGCCGCAACGCAGCCCGCAGCTCTGGATCGGTGAGCACCAGGAACTTCCAGGGCTGCAGCCCTTAGGAGGACGGGGTCAGCACCAGGCTGGCCTCCAGGGCAGACCAAGTCGCCGCCGCAATCGTGCGCGCCGGATCAAAGGCCTTGACGGCATAACGCCACTGCAAGGATTCCAGCAAGGTGGACGGGGGCAGGCTGGCCATCAAGGGCTGGGAATGTGGGTCTTACCTTCGCAGACGCCCAGGGCCCTGGAACTGGCTGGCCCACACCTGGCCAAGCGCCAGGCCGCCGTCGTTGCCGGGGATCGCCTGGGCCCAATAGGGCACCAGGTGCCGCTGGCGCAGGTCGGCGATCAGCCCCTCCAGCAGCAGGGCGTTCTGGAAGCAGCCGCCCGCCAGCACCACCTGGCGGCAGCAGCTGGCCGCAGCCGCCCGCTCCAGCAGGCGGCCCAAGCCCGCCACCAGGGCCATGTGGAACCGGACCGCACAGCAGCCCCGACTGCGGCCGGCGGCCAGATCCAGCAGCAGGGCCTCCAGCAGCGGTTGCCAGTCGAGCCAGCCCAGCGGCAAACCGCCGCCAGATCGCCCGGTCGCCCGGCGCAGCGGTAAGGGATAGGCCCCTGGCCCCGGCGGCGCCACCGCTGCCGAGGAGTGCTCAAGGGCGGCCAGCCCCTGCAGCCGCAACCCCGCTTCGCCCTCGTAGCTCAACCGCTGGCACACCCCCAAAAGGGAGGCCACCGCATCGAACAGCCGGCCCAAGCTGGAGCTCCAGGGGCAATTCACCCCGGCTTGGATCATCGCCAGCAGCAGCTCCGTTTCCGCGGACGTGAACGCCGCCCGGGTGTGGGCCGCGCCGGGGTGCCCTAGCGCCTGGGGGCCGGCGGCCAGCAGCAGCCCCAAGGCAACGCGACGCGGTTCGGCGCTGGCCCGCTCGCCCCCCGGCAGGGGCAGGGGGCGCAGGCAGGCCCAACGGTCGCAGCCGTCGGCTCGAATCCGCAGCAACTCGCCGCCCCAGAGCGGCGGGCTGGGCGGGCCCACGCCGCCGCCGGATTCGCCATAGCCCAGACCATCGGCGCAGAAGGCCAGCAGCGGCGGTTGGAGGCCATGCTCCGCCAGCACCGCCAGGGCATGGGCGGCATGGTGCTGCACTGGCAACCGCTGCACCGCCTGGGCCGCCGCCAAAGCTGGCGCTAAAGCCGGGGCCGGCGCCAAGGAAAAGGCCAGTTGGCCGGAGAGGTAGCCGGGGTGTTGGTCGTAGGCGATCCAAGCCAGCTGCTGCCCGTACTGGGCCTGCAGCTCAGCGATGCCGGCCCGCAGGCGCCGGTGGTTGCGGGGCTCGGCCAGATCACCCAGCTGGGGCGCCAGCCACACCCGCCGCCCCAGGGCCAGGGCCGGGGCGCATTTGAGGTCGCCGCCCAAGGCCAACACCCCTGCCGGCGCCGCCGAGCCCGCGGCAGCCTCGAGCGGCCGCAGCAGCTGCAGGGGTTCGGGCGCATAGCCGCGGGCGCGACGCAGCAGGGCCGCTTGGCCGTCGATCAGCTGCAGCAGCGAATCATCGAGGGGCCGGGCGATGGGGCGATCGTGCACCAAAAAAGCATCGGCGATGCCCGCCAACCGTTGGCAGGCCTCGAGCGGATCGGTGCAAAGCGGTTCGCCGCTGCGGTTGCCGCTGGTGCAGACCAACGGACGACCGAAATGGCGCGCCAGCAGCAGATGCAGCCCAGAAGCCGGCAGCATCACGCCCAACTGGGCGCTGCCGGGGGCGACGCCGCCTGCCACCCCGGGCTGGAGCGCAGCCCCGGGGGGCTGGCGACGACGGGGCAGCAGCACGATCGGAGCCGCCGCCGAGGCCAGCGCGGCGCGGGCGGGCGGCTGCAGCCAGACGTGGGCTTCGATCCAGGCCAGATCCGCCACCAGCAGGGCGAAGGGCTTGGCCGGCCGTTGCTTGCGCCGCCGCAGGCGCGCCACCGCCCTGGCATCGCTGGCATCGACCAGCAGCTGGAAGCCGCCCACCCCCTGCAGGGCGAGGATTTGCCCTTGGGCGAGCAGGGCCGCCGCCGCCGCGATCAGGGCGTCGCTGGCGGCCGAGGGCTGGTCGCCCTCGCCTGGCACGGCCGTGGCGGCGACCGGCCAGGGTTGGCCAGCGGCATCCAGCAAGCGCAGCTGCGGGCCGCAGGCCGGGCAGCTGATCGTTTCGGCATGGAAGCGCCGGTCGGCCGGGTCGGCGAACTCCTTGGCACAGGCCGGGCAGGGCGGGAAGCCCGCCTGGGTGGTGTGGGAGCGCTGCCAGGGTTCGGCGGTCGCGATCGCATAGCGCGGACCGCAGTCGCAGCAGGAAAGGAAAGGGTCGCGGTAGCGGCGCCCGCGCGGATCGTCGAGCTCATCCAGGCAGGAGCGGCAGGGGGCGCGGTCGGCCGCTAGGGAGCGGGCCACCAGGCCGATCGTCAAGGAAAGGGCGTCCGGCGCTGCGCTGGCGGCCCTGATCGTCAACCGCAGGGACTGCCCAGCGCTGCCAGCCGCTGCGGGCACGGGATCGAGCCACAGCGGCTCGACGGGCTCCAGCCGGGCGGCCGCCGGCAGCGCTCCGCCCAGCTGTTCCAAAAACCGCTCCAGCTGGTCGCGGTTGCCATGCAGATCCAGCAGCACCCCGCTCGCCTGATTCGTCAATGACCCGGCCAGGTGCAATTGGCTGGCCAGGCGGTGCACGGCGGGGCGAAACCCCACCCCCTGCACCACGCCGCGGCACTCCAGCTGCAGGCGAGCTGGTCGGCTGCCAGCGGCCCGGTTGTCGCTGCCAGCGGCCGTGCCAGGCCGGCGGCCATGCCCACTGGCTGAGCGCATCAGCCCAGCAGCGCCATCAATTCGACCAGGCCGGCTCCGCTGCGGGCCGAGAGCTCCACGGTCCTGGCCCGCGGCGCCACCGCGCCGATGTTGGCGAGTGCCCGTTCGCGCTCAAACCCCACCGCCTCAGCCAGATCAACCTTGCTGATCACCACCAGATCGGCGCTCGCGAAGGTGGCGGGGTATTTGAGCGGTTTGTCTTCCCCTTCACCCACCGCCAGCAGCACCAGCCGCTGCTGTTCGCCGAGGTCGTAGGCGGCCGGACATACCAAATTGCCCACGTTCTCGATCAACAGCAGATCGAGATGGGCCAGGTCCAACCCACCTGCTTCGAGGGCATCGAGGCCGCGGTCCACCATCGCCGCATCCAGGTGGCAGGCCTGCCCCGTGGTGATCGGCGCGGCCGCCAGGCCCGCTGCCCGCAGACGGGCGGCGTCGAGGTCGGTGGCCAGGTCCCCGACCAGGGCCGCCAACGCCACGGGCTTGGCGGCCGCGGCGTTGTGGCGTGCCAGGGCCTCCAGCAGGGCGGTTTTGCCCGAGCCCGGCGAGGAGAGCAGGTTCACCGCCACCAGCCCGGCGGCCGCGAAGCGAACCCGATTGGCCTCTGCCTGGCGGTCGTTGTGGGCGAGCAACCGAAGCCCCAGGGAGAGGGCCTGGGACCGGGCCGCTGGGGGCTGGAAGCCAGGGCTGGAGCTGGCTTTCTGACTGACGTTCAGGCCCGCTTTCGGGCTAGGGCCCGGCCCAGCGAGGCCACAGGCACAATCGACGCACATCGCTTCCCAAGCGCCTGATCCAGGCTAGGTAGCTCCGCCTGCGGCGCAGCCTGCCGGCTCGGGCTGGTCGGGAAGCAGAAGCTCCAGGGCCGCCAGCTCCAGCTCCCGGCCGCAGCGCAACTCGCCGCTACTGGCGCCGCAGCGGGGGCAGAGGCTGAGTCCCGCCTCTAGATCGAACAGGGCGGCGCAGGGGCTGCACCAGGCCTGGGCGAGCACCAGCTCGATCTCCAGCCGAGCCTTGGCCGCCAGACCGTCGGCCAGCACCACCTGGGCAGCGAAGCGCAGCGCATCGGGGTCGACCCCCGCCAGGCTGCCAACCCGCAGGTGGATGGCGGTAATCGCCTCGGCGCCCCGCTGCTGGGCCTCGGCGATCGCCAACCTGGCCACACTCTCGATCAGAGCCAATTCGTGCATGCTGGGGCTGGGGGCTGAGTTCGCTAGGAATCGGACTTGGCTAGGGATTCTGCGATCACCAGCTCAAAGGGCTCGGGCCGATGCAGATGGAAGCCTTGGGCGTCATGGACGCCGATCTGCCGCAGCCGCTCCAACACGGCCGCCGATTCGACGAACTCTGCAACGGTTCGCAGGCCAATCACGCCGGCCACCGCCACGAAGGAACGCACCGCCACCTCATCCAGCGGATCATCGATCACCCCCGTCACGAACTGACCATCGATCTTCAAGTGCGTCACCGGCAGGCTCTTTAGGGCAGCGAAGGAGGCCATGCCGGAGCCAAAGTCGTCGAGCGCCACGGTGCAACCGCGACCGCGCACCATCACGATGAATTCCATGGCGGCGGCCACATTGATAATCGCCGCCGTTTCGGTGATCTCGAAGCAGAGCCGCCGGCTGATCTCGGAACCCGCCTTGGCTAGGAGCTGGTCCACCGTTTGGACAAAGCTGGGATCCCCCACCGACTGGCCTGACACGTTCAGACAGATGCGATCGATGCCCGCCAGGCTGCTCAACTCGGCCAAATGGGTGATCGCTTTCTGCAACACCCAATGATCGAGGCGGGTGGCGATCTGAAACCGTTCGGCCGGGGGCAGAAACGCTGCCGGCATCACCAGCGAGCCATCATCTTCGCGGATCCGCAGCAGCAGCTCCGCCCGCAGCGCCTCGCTGGCCCCAGGCTGAAGCGACACGATCCGCTGGGCATGGAGCTCTAATCTCCCCTCGTCAAGGGCCCGCTGCAGGCGGGTAACCCAGCGCATCGCCTGATTGCGACTGATCAGCTGCTCATCGGCTTTTCCCCAGGTGTGCCAGCGGTTGCGGCCGGCTTCCTTGGCGATAAAGCAACAGGTATCAGCCGCCTGCATCACGGCGTCAGGATCCAAGCCCCCACCATCAAGGGGCACCACACCGATGCTGAGACCAATCCGAAAGCGTTGCTCTCCCACCTCGAATCGGCAAACCTCAAACCTCTCGATCAGGCGGGCCGCCATCGTCTCGGCCGCCGCCACGCTGCAGTTGGGCAGCAACAGGCCAAACTCATCGCCGCCGAGGCGGGCCAGGCTGGCGTCAGGCCCCTGGAATGATTGCAACAGCCGCGCCACCTGCACCAGCATGCGGTCGCCGTTGGCATGGCCCGTGGCATCGTTGATGATCTTGAATTGGTCGAGGTCGATATACAGCAGGCAATGGCCCGGCGCTCCCTTTACCGCCGGCTGCTGCAGCCAGCGGCTGAGCAACCCATCAAAACCGCGGCGGTTCAGCAGTTGGGTCAACGCATCATGGGTTGCCTGGTGTTGCAGCTCCGCATGCAGTCGCACCTCGGCGCTTACATCCTGAACAAAACCGAGGTAGCCACGAATCGAACCGGATTCCTGCCGCAGCGGTTGGGCCTGGGAGCGCACATGAATCACCTTGCCGTCGCGATGAAGCAGGCGGAAGTCCCTTTTGAAGTCAAGCCCTTCAGCCGCCGATTCGGCCCATTGCGCCATCACCTCCGCCTGGTCTTCGGGATGAAGGCGGGCCGCCCAGCCCCTGCCCATACTCTCCTGGAGGCTGATATCAAACAGTGCACGCCAGCGGGGATTGGTGTAAGTGCAGGCCCCAGCCGCATCGGTGGCGAACAAACCGATCGGCATGTCGGAGCTGATCCGCTCCGCCTGCTGCCGTAACGCCAGCTCGGCCTCCAGGGCACGGCGACCTTCCAGCAGCTGGACTGCCGTGGAGGCCAGGAGCCGCAAGTGCTCCCGCTGGTTGGCATCGAGCTGATTGGGTTGGCGGTCGATCACGCAGAGGGTGCCCACGGCGGCGCCCGAGCTGAGCCTCAGCGGCGCGCCTGCGTAAAAGCGAATCTTGGGCTCGCCAGTAACCAAGGGATTGTGGGCAAAACAAGGATCAAGCAGGGCATCTTCCACCACAAACAGATCGGGCGATTCGATCGCGTGGGTACAAAAGGAGACGGCCCTTGGGGTTTCATCCACCCCCTCCAGCCCCACCTTGGCCTTCAACCACTGACGGTCGCGATCGATCAGGCTGATCAGCCCGATCGGCATGGAGCACAGGGCTGCCGCCGCCTGCACAAGGGCATCGAAACAGGGCTCAGGCAGCGTATCGAGCACGTTGAGTTGATCCAGCGCTTGCTGGCGAGCCGCTTCGTCCTCACCCACGACGGCAGCCGCCCTCCACTTTGCCGCCAAATCCTGCCGGCGCTGGGAGGCGTCAGGCTCGCAATAACCAGGCTGGAACCAACCAGGTTGGAACCCTGTGGGATGGGACCCTGCAGGAGCGATGGATTCAGGCGGGTCAACGCCGGATCCTTGACCCAATAAAAAAGGACCGGTCATCGAAGCAAGGCCAGACATCAACCCTACAGTTGTGACAGTAACAGTTGTGACCGTAGCAAGTTTGCAGCAGTGGGGAAGACCGCCTTTTTCGGAGCGAATCTCGTGATGATCAGATCTTCGTGATTACCAGATCTTCGTGGTTACCTGGCCTCAGGGGTTACCTGGCCCCAGGGGTTACCTGATGACCACAACCCCTGCACTAGCGCAGCCAGCAAAAAACCCCCAGCCAAAGCCGGGGGCCATCGGGGGCCACGAGTTGATCAGGCTGCAACCGGATCAGCAACCCATCGGCTCAGGCTGATGGGGCCGGCGCCGCAGCGCCGGCGGCCACCCAGCCCTGCCGCAGATCGACCTTCCGTCTTCCCTCAGCCCTCCCTCAGCTCCCCCTCGGCCTCCCTCCCTTCCCCTCCGCTCAGCCCTCCACCTTCACCGTCACCGTGGAAACGCGCTGGGCCTTGGGGGCCCGCACGCTCAGCAGGCCGTCGCGGTAGCTGGCCTGCAGCTGGTCGCGGTCGATGCCGGCGGGGAAACG
>CAIOGZ010000046.1 GCA_903858015.1 uncultured cyanobacterium | reverse complement strand
CGTGGCAGCTGGCAGCCAGCTGCACCCCATCGGCGCTCCAGGCGAGGGCCTGAATGGTGCCGGGCAACTCCAGCGGTGGCTGGCGCCACTGGCGGCTGGCCCCGTCCCAGAGCCGCAGTTCGCGCCCAACGGCCACCGCCAGGAGCAGGCCACCCGGCTGCCAGGCCGCCGCATCAATCCAGCCGCCGCCCAACGGGATGGGATCCATGGCCAGCGGGCGCACCCCGGTGCCGCCCAGCTCCCAGAGCAGCAGCTCGCCGTCCTGGCCGGCGGCCATCAGGAACTGGCCATCGCTGCTGAAGCCCACCACATCGAGGCTGCTGTCGCGGTCGCCCCGCAGCAGCTCCTCACAGCCGGCGAGGAAATCGAGCAGCAGCAATTCACCACCGGCGCTGGCGATCGCCAGAAACTCTCCGTCGGCCGACCAGGCCAGGGCCGAGATCGGCTGCTGCAGATCGCCGCAGAGCCGTTTGCTGACCAGCGGGGCCGAGGTTGCCATCGACAGCTCAGGCGACACAGGCCAGGAAGCCGGCTCGCAGGGCCTTGGCATCGAGATCACGGCCGATGATCACCAACTCGGTGCGGCGCGACTCTGCGGCTTTCCAGGGGCGATCGAAATCGCCATCCAGCAGCATGTGCACTGACTGGAACACGTAGCGACGCGCTTCTCCCTGGAGCTGGATGATGCCCTTCATCCGGAACAGATCCGGGCCGCGCACGGCCACCAGATCGGACAGCCAGCGCCCCAGCTTCTCGAGGTCCATCGGCCGTTCCTCCACCAGGGCCACCGAGCCCACGGCATCGTCGTGCTCATGGGCGTGCTCGTCCACCAAAAAGCCCGGATCGAGGCTCAGGGCCCGCTCCAGCTCAAAGGCTTCCACCCCCAGCAGCTCCTGCATCGGCACATCGGCGTTCTCGCTGGTGATCAGGCGGGCCACGGGGTTGATGGCGCGCACCCGCCGCTCAATGGCGTCACGCTCAGCGTCGCTCACCAGATCGGCCTTGTTGAGCACCAGCACATCAGCGAAGGCCAGCTGCTCCTGCACCTCTTCTGTGTCCCAGTGCTGCTCCACATGCTTGAGATCCACCAACGTGACCACCGCGTCCAGCCGCAGCTCATCGCGCAGGTCTTCATCCACAAAGAAGGTCTGGATCACCGGTGCCGGATCCGCCAGGCCGGTGGTTTCGATCACCAGGTGATCGAAGCGACCACGGCGCTTCATCAGGTTGCCGATGATGCGGATGAGATCGCCGCGCACGGTGCAGCAGATGCAGCCGTTGTTCATCTCAAAAATCTCCTCATCGGCATCCACCACGAGCTGGTTATCGATGCCCACCTCGCCGAATTCGTTCACGATCACCGCCACCTTGAGGCCGTGCTCGTGGGTGAGGATCCGGTTGAGCAGGGTGGTTTTGCCGGCACCCAGGTAACCGGTGAGCACGGTCACCGGCAGGCGCTCGGCGGCGGGAACAGGGCTGGAGAAGGCCATGGCCAGGGAGGAGCCGGAGCCCCGCGTGCTGAGAATGGTTCTCGTTCTAGCAGGTTGCGCGCCTGGCGGTCCGCCTCTGGCTCAGCACGCCCATCCCCCCGTTCCAGGAGCCATGACCCTGGGGCCCCGGCCGAGGGCCTTGCTGGAAGTGCTGCGTGAGGCGAATGCCGAGCTCAGCGGCCAGGAGCTGCATGAACGGCTCAAGCAAGCCTCCCAGCGGCATGGGCTGGCCACCGTGTATCGGACGGAACCTGCGGCTGCTACAGCGTTCAGGCCTGGTGCGCTGCCGCAAGTTGCCCAATGGGGAGAGCGTCTATGCCCCCCTGGAGCGCGATGACCATCACCTGACCTGTGTGGGCTGCGGTCACAGCGAACCGTTGCCGACCTGCCCGATAGGGATCGGAGGCCTCGGCCTGACGAAGGTGTTGTTGCAGGGATTCAAGCCTCTGTTTCACACCTTCGAGATCCACGGCCTCTGCCGTTCCTGTCAGCAGAGTGAACCCTTGGCCCATGGCTGATCTTGTGATGGTCGGGGCCGGACCCCAGGCCCTCGCCCTCAGTTGCCTGCAAGGCCTTTCATGCCGAACCCTGCATGTGCCGCCGCCGCCGTCTCGTTTGGAGGCACGGGACGGCGGTTCGATCACGCCAGAGGCTGGGGCAGACCTCAGGCAGGCCCAACGACGCGGCGAACTGCAGCTTCATGAACCCTGCGAGGTGCAGGCCGCACGCTGGAGTTCCGGTCAGTGGGACATTGTCTGCGGCGGCGGCCAGCAGCTTTCAGCGGATCGGATCGGGCTCGCCACAGGGCATCGGCAGGGCGTCAGCCAGCACCCGCTGTTGCAGTGACGTGACCCCCTTTACTGGTCCAGTTCCTATGAGAGCTGGTGGATGTCTGGCCGGTTATCGGGCCAGGCCTGAGCTGGCCAGGAACCTTGGTGCATCTGATGGTCGGGCTCACTGCCCTCCAGATCGGCCCGGCGGCCCGCAATCTCTTCGGCGGACGCGAGGCCGCCAGGTCCTGCCCGGAACTGTCCCCGGGATCTGGATGCCCTGGGCTAAAGCCCGGCGTTGCCTCCGGCAATCAACATTCCCCCGGGCGCCTGAGGGTGTGTTCTAGATCGCCCTGCCCCCCCTGCAGGTTCTGCGGGGTTCCCCCGTGATTAGCCGGCGGGCAGCCAGCGGACTTCTCGGATCGACTTGTTCTGGATGCTCAGCTCCAGGGTGGTCGCGTCGATCAGGGCGGGCCTTGCCGCGATGCCTGCCGTCTTGATGGAGTCTGGATTGCTTGGCAGGGGACGGAGCGCCATCAGCAGCTGGTTGCGGCTGGGGTCGAAGTCCAGACCGGTTCCGGGCTCCTGCTCCCAACCCGTGAGAACCTTTTGGTTCAGGATTCGCCCGGCGCGGTTAAGGGCCAGGATCTGCAAGCGGGGCTGTCCGACACCATCGATCAGTAGCAGCCACACCCGATCACCGCTGCGGTCACAGGCGCTGCCGGTGACCCCCTCGCTGCCTTGCCAAAGCGATCGTGGTGGCTGACCGGGCTCCACCAGTTCCAGCGAGCGGGTGTAATCGGGGCGGTGGTGGATGAGCAGGGCCCTGCCGCCGGTGGGGCAGTAACTGCTGAGGTCGCGGCTACCGGGAAGAATCTGGCGTTGCTGGGGCTGGCCGGGCAGCCGCATCAGGATCAGGCCTTGGGGATGGGGCACCACCATCGCCCCGCCCTGGGGCACCAATCGAATTGGTCCGCTGCTTTCCACCTTCAGTTGTGAATGCTGACCCTTGGCATCCCAGATTTCGGTCTCGGGTTGCCCGGAGGTTTGGCTCGAACTTTGGAGGAGAAGATCTCCGCGCCGGTTGCTGCTCACATAGGCGAACAGAAGGGGAGAGCGGGAGAGCCGCCGGGGGGAGCCCGGTTGCGGTGGCGCCAGGCCCTGTCTTGAAGGGGACAGATTGCGTTGTTTGATCGGCAGTCGCCACACTTCCAGACGTCCCTGGGCATCGGCACCGGCCATCACGACACCCGAGCCATCCCCCAGCGGCTGAAGGGTTGGAACCGTTTTCCATACCGGACTGAGCACTTGCCAGCTGCCGTCGTGATCCTGCAGCTGGACCTGTTCACCGCCGTCCCGGGAGACTACGGCCACAATTCGGGGGCGAGGATCCCACCACCAGTGCTGGGGAGCCATTGACAGTCCCCGCAGGTCCTTGCCGCGCAGCAGCAGACGGAGGGGCGACTGAACCGTATTGCCGGGATTCAGCAGCAGCCGGGATGAGGAACCAGCCCCCAGCCAGTGATGGGAGAGAGCAGGTTGCAACTGGCTTTCATTGGTCAAGCTGGCAATCTGCATCGGCCGGCTGAAGCGCAGATCCAACGCACCAGGGCCGGAGCTCGCCAGGGCCGGTCGGACCATCGCCAAGCGGGGAGAGCGGCGGAGCAGCAGTTGCTGCTGCAGTAGGACAAGCGCCACTGCGCCGCTGGCGAGTAGATACAGCGCCTTCATGCCTCAAAGGGCCGAGCCGGCCGTGGGATCGGCGTGATCCTGCTGGGCAGCACCACGCTGTGGGGTTGACCGCCGGTGGTTTCGATCCCCATGACCCCCTCGATCGCCAGCCACTGGTCGGCCTGGGGGAGGGGAGTAGAGGAGGGCCAGCGCACGGGCAGTCCGATGGGCGTGGCATCGGCGAGGCAGCAGCGAACCAACAGACGGGCGAGTCGCGGCGGTTCGCCGGGCACCGGCAGCACGAATCCACTGATCCGCACCGGCTCACCGTTGTAAAGGGCGGGATCGGGCTGGGCCAGCAGCAGCCGCACCCAGTCTGTGAGTGAGCGCTGGGCGGGTGGCAGCACAAAGCTCAGTTCCTCCTGCGGCAGCTGGTCCATGCTGCGGTTGGCGGCCAGATCCGAAAACGAGGGCTGGGGCGGCACCAGCATCATCGCCAGGGCGACGAGGCCGCCGATCAGCCAGCTCCAGAGCTCGGTTGGTGGAACGCGAACCCCGTGACGACCCCAGCGCAGATCAAGCCCCGCCAAAAGCATCAGGGCAACTCCTGTGGCTGCGATCCAGGGTTGGAAGATGGCTCGCACCAGCAGGTCGAGGCGGCCCGTTTGGTAGCTGAGCAGCAGGAGAGCCCCCCAGAGGCCAAGGCAGAGCGAGCGCACGGGAATGGCCATGGTCAGAGCTGCTGGAGATTGACCCACTGGCCGATCAGCAGCACCACCAGCGCCGTCCCGCCCACGGTGAGAGCGATGGCGCGCGGACGCAGCAGCACGCTGAACAGGCTGAGGGATTTCAGATCCACCACCGGGCCGAGGATCAGGAAGGCGAGCAGGGCACCCGGCGTGATCTGGGCAGCGAAGCCCAAGGCAAGGAAGGCGTCCACGCTGGAGCACACCGAAACCACCACCGCTAGCAGCATGAGGCTGATGATCGAGAGCGTGGGGGCGCTCCCCACGGCCAGCAGCCAGCTCCGAGGCAGCAGGGTCTGCACCAGGGCGGCGATGGCGCAACCCATCACCAGCAGAACGGCCAGGTTCAGAAACTCCCTCACCCCATGGCCAAGGGCTTCCGCTGCCGGGATGCGCGAAGGCGGCGCCGGCATCGGGGGGGGCTGACCCAGCACGCCACTGCGGCGTTCCAGCAGGCTGACCTGTGACAGGGGCTGACTAAGCCGGCGCTCCTCCAGGAGTGCGGGGGTGAGAAGCTCGTCCTCCGGCAGGAGGCGCAGCACCGACGCCAGCACCATGGCGATGGTCAGGGCGCCGAGGGGCCTGGCCAGCAGCAGCCAGGGGCGATCGGGGAAGGCGGTCCAGGTGCTGGCCAGCACGATCGGATTGAGAACCGGCGCCGCGAAAAGAAATCCGAACGCCGTAGCCATCGGGGCCCCACCGGCCAGCAAACGCCTGGCCACCGGCACGTTGCCGCATTCGCAGGCGGGCAATGCGAAGCCGAGGGCAGCCCCCGTCAGGGGGCCGAGCACCGGATGGGAAGGCAACCGCTGCAGCCAGCGCCCGCCGGGGCTGATCCAGCGGGCGAAGGATGCGATCGCGACCCCGATCAGCAGAAAAGGCATGGCCTCGATCAGCAGTCCCTGGAAGACGGCCCAGGTGGTCGCGAGCGTTCCGAGGCTCATCGATGCCGTGTGTCGTCCGATTCCCTGTCGCCCTTTCTAAACCCCATGGCGAAGGGTTAATGGGCAATCGGTTCCAGAGGGTCACTACCCTGGAGCCACCGAGGAAAGTCCGGTGGGGTGCAGGTTCGTCCTGAGCCCAATCCGGCCCTGTCCGGTAGCTGGCTGGCCGGTTTCAATGCGTTCAACACCGGCCTCTAACGCCAGGCGGCCGAACGGGCGAGGGCCCGGTGCCGGCAGCTCTCGATCGCGGTGTTCAACTACCCTGACCTAGCGATTAGCTAGTTGAGGTGGCTTCCGCGCTCGGAGGCCCTTAGCCCCTGCAGCGGCTGGCTGATTACCTGCCATCCCTGAACGCAGGATGCCAAGGCAGCCATGGGGGAAGCCGATCCATACCCTGTCCCAGCCCTGACCGGGACAATCAAAATGATCTTGCATCTGTAGCCCATGCCGGAGCAACCTGGTCGGCCCGTGATCGCGATCCGCTGGTGCTCTTTTCACCCCTTGTCGGCGAACAATCTGATCTGTTCTGACCCTGAAGGAAGCCGGAGCCCCGTGAGCAGCCTCGGCAGCAGCCCGCCGGCTCAGAGCCCGAGACGGTGCCGAGGCGCCGGGCCTGCAGCTTGCGTGCCCCACTGATGGGCGAGCTCAGCCGCGATGAAGCTGCGCCCCTCGGATCGACAGGCACCAGCAGCTGGCGGATTTCGCAGCAGGGGATAAAAGAAGCCATCACGAAGGCGGCCATAGACCTCGAGGACGAATCGGCCATGGGAACAGCGCCTAAGGCAGATCGCCTTGCGATCACGTCATGAGCGCCGTCACCCTCACCTCCAAGGGTCAGCTCACCCTGCCCAGGCCCCTGCGGGATGCCCTCGGCTTGGCGCCCGGCGCCCGGGGCCCGGCTTCAGGCCAGCACCGACCGGCAGGGACCTCTGCTGCTGGTGCCCTCGCAGGATGAGCCGGAAGATTTTTTCTCAACCGCCCCAAGCTCAACCGCTGCCTGAGCCTCGAGCAGATGGAGCAGACCATCGCCGCGGCCGTCGCCAATCCAGACGAGCGTGAGCACGCTTAACACCAACGTCGTCGCCCAGCTGCTGATCGGCGATGACCCCCAGCAGACACCGATCGCCGAGCGGGCCTTTCTGGCGGCGATCGCCTCCGGTGGCGCCTACCTCCCTGATGGTGTGCTGGCGGAGACGGTATTGCGTCTGACGATGTTGCCCTGGATGTCACGACCGTCTCCCCCAAGCTCCAGGTCGTGATTGCCAAGCGGGTCCGCGCGCAGTTCGGCCTCAGCCCCGGGCCGATCCTTGGGGTGATCGCCTTGCCGGGGCGCATCGCGTTGCTGCCCACCCAATCTCTAGCGGCACTGCGTGGTTTTCTGCCGGGTAAGAACAGCTT
This sequence comes from uncultured cyanobacterium, assembly GCA_903858015.1. Classification (GTDB taxonomy): domain Bacteria; phylum Cyanobacteriota; class Cyanobacteriia; order PCC-6307; family Cyanobiaceae; genus Cyanobium. Next base: position 57,269 of record CAIOGZ010000046.1, on the reverse strand, counting down.
CCAGCGCCAGGGAGATCGCCCGTAACGCCCAGGCTGGGTCGGCGGCCGCCCAGCTCAGCCCTGCCTTGCAGCTACCGATGGCGGACAGCATCATCCTGGCCACGGCCAGGGATCAGCAGGCCAGACTTGCCCCCATGGCCTGGTTCATCAAAACCGAAACCTTCCGGGGCTCGCCCGCTGCGGCGCAACCCCATCTGGCGGCCCACCGGGCCTGGGTCAGCGGGCTGCGGGCCCGGGGGGTGCGGATCAGCAGCGGCTACCTGGTGGATGGGGAGGGGCGCCCCGGCGGCGGCGGCCTGCTGCTGCTGGAGGCGGCCGATTACGCCAGCGCCGAGGCGTTGATCCGCGACGATCCGATGCTGCGCAGCGGCTGCGTGGACTGGAAGCTGCAGGGCTGGATCGGCGCCGTGGGGGACCTGGATCAGGCCTGATCGCGGCGCTCTCGCCAGGTTTCGGGCGAACCTTCGCGGCTGTTCAGCCAGGGCTCCAGCAGGGCGAGCTGAAGCGGCTTGAGGCTGAACTCGGGGGCCCGGAGGCGCTGGAAGGTTTGTTGTCTTAAATGGAAGGGCAATTGGATGAGTTGCCTGAATAGATCATCCTGCTGATTCGGCTGGTTGTTGCCGCTTGGCTTGGCTTGCGTGGTTTCGCTCAAGATGGCTGCAAGCTTGTTGGCAAGCCTATCGGCGGCCTGTTCGGATGTGCCGATGGTGGCATAGAGAAATTCCAGCAGGTTGAAGGCCATGCTCAAGTATCCAGCCAGGGCTGTGATCCTCAAGGCGGCATGGCTATTTTTCCCCAAATCCAGTAAAACTCTGCCGCGAAGTTCGGCCGGGGTCGGCCGATAGGAATACCAGCCTCCCGGTTCGATGATCTGCTGATCTTCCAGCTTATTCATGGCATACCAGCGGAATCCGCGCGCCCAGAGGGTGGTGCTGAGGTTGGTGGCCATTTCGCAGATTAGTGGTATCCAGGAATAGCTATCGGCGGTATCGCCAAGCTTGACGGTGCAACGCTCACGCAGCTCTCGCTCTAGCCCAGTGTCGGTGTCATCGCCATCGCCATTGCCATTCCCATCGCCATCGCCACTCCCATCGCCACTCCCATAGCCATTGCTGAGGCCCTCCCTTTTTGCCCCCTCCAGGCCCTGGAGCACCGTATCAACAAGTTTGCTGATGGGCTCTGCTGAAGGAGCCGCGCAAGCTGGCTGAGGGTTGACATGGCCCGGTTCAAAGACAAGCTTGGCGTTTAACCATCTCCAGATTGATGCCACTTGCTTACTATTTAAATCGCTGCTAATCCGGTCGAAATCAGGATCATCCCAGATCAACTCCCGCGCCAGCTCCAGCCGCTGCCCAGCGATCGGGGCTGGATGCTGGCCGCCGAGATTCCCCGGCGGCCGGTCGATCGCCTTGTTCGTGCTGATCGCCTTGATTGTCTTGTTCGCCTCGATCGCCTCGATCAGCTCAACCACAAGCTCGGCATGCCGCAATTTCCGCATGATCGGCGGCAGCGGCTCAGCCTGGCGATGCAGTTCGAATTCCTTGACCGGCAATGTGATCAGGTTGGCTGCACGGTCTGGATCCAGATCGGGTCCAGGGATCAGTTCAAAGATCATGTTGCGAATCAAATGGCAGTGCTCCGGGCTGAGGCAGTGCTCCGGATCGCCTGGCTTGGCAGGGTTTTGGTTGGCCGCTTGCTGCCGCTTCTGGGCATAGGACTGCTCCAAAAACCCATAGGTGAGTGAACGGGTGCGCTTCAAGTAGCCGCTGAATGCCGGTCCCAGTTGGCCCAGCCGGCGCTCAATCAAGGCTGTCTTCAAGGCCCCCACCTGGGGAGCGGGATCGGCACTGCGCACCAGTTGCCCCAGGAATTGCCTCAGCACAGCGAAGGGATCCAGGTCGATCGAACCGCTCTGGAAGCTTTTGCTCAGCCCCAGCTGCATGGTCCAGGCGGGGCCAGGCTGGGAGGACTGCCTTGGCTGCAGACCAGCCCCCTGCTTGACCGCAGCCCACCAGCGCTTGATGGCGTTGATCCTGCCGCTGATCCCGCCGCTGAGCCAGCCGCTGCGCCCCAGCCTCCGCCAGCCCAGCCGCCGCCAGCCCAGCCAGAGCAGGAGCCCCACCAGCCCCAAGCCGATCCCCAGGGCGACCACAAAGCCGATCCCCAGGGCGACCGCCGCTCGCTGCAACACCTGGCTCGCCAGGCCCAGCTGGAGCGTCGCATCGGCCTGCCCCAGCAGCCCGGCGAGCAAGAAAGCCGCGCCCTGACCAAGAACCCAGGTCAGCAAGAAAGCCGCGCCCACCCCCAGTAGCGCCCCCAGCAGCAGGGCCAGGGGCAGGGAGATCTTGCGCAGGGCCAGGCGGGCGGGGCGGCGCAGGCTGGGGCTCGGCTGCTCGGCGGCGGCTGGGTTGTGGATCAGCGACCTGCTGCTCCGGGAGCCGGCTTCGGCCTCCCACGGCGATTGGGTTGGCGACGCCCATTGGGTTGGCGACTTTGATTGGGCGTGAGATGCGAGGCTGCGCTCCAGGCTGGGCTCCCTGTAGGCACTATTGGCGGGATTGATGTTATCAACATCGGTGGCAATCACATAACGAATCGGCTTGATCCTGTCGTTTTCCTGGGCCTTGCGAGCCAGGAAGGCTCGGATATCTTCGACACTGGCCAGGCCGAGATTGTCGTAGAGGCCCCCATCGAGAAAGGCGATGTAGGGTTTTTGATCACAGATCAGTGAATCGGAGAAGGCTTCCTTCGCTGAAGCCCCATCCTGGCCGGGGTAGCGCTCCTCTGGCCGGAAAAAGTCATAGGGAAAAATCAGCGGATCAAACCCGCCGGGAAAAGCATAGGAAGAAGCGATGCAATCTCCGATGCGCAATAGCTTGGCGTGGTCGCGAAGATCTGCGCCGACTCCACGCGCATCGGGCCGCAGAAGGTAGCGATTTAAGATGTATGCAGTCGATGCAGTAGCGGGCGCGGCGGGCTTTGCGACGCCGGGCCTGCCGCCCTTGGTGTCACCATCACTCGTGCTATCACCATCACCCTGGCCATCGGGTGTAGCAACTCTGCCCTTCTGGATTCCAAAGCGAAACAGATCCAGCGAGCTGATGTTGGTTGTGTTGAAGAAGGCGTAGTCGGGGGAAAGATTTGAGTTGCTTAGCATCGTTGTGAGGCGCTCGCTGCCGAAACTGGCCGGCTCGCCCAAGAGCCTGCTCATTAAGGCCTGGGTGGCATCGGCGGCGCGGAGGATCAGTTTCTGGCCCTGCAGCAGCCGCGGTAGGCTGACGAAGGCGGCGGCAAAATCTTCGCTATCCATTTCTTGCATTAATGGGGTATAAACACTCCTATAGAAGTCAAACTCCTGTTCTGATTTTGCCCCCGAGCCTGCCTTGCCGCAAAGATAGGCGCCCACGGCCAGCGAGCCACCGGACACGCCAGACAAAACCCTTGTTTTGCCCAGTAGCTTGAGGTCCTGCAGTAAGGCCATCGTGCCCAGGGAATAGGCGGCAGCCCGATAGCCTCCCCCGGAGAAGGCAAGGCCGATATGGCCCGCTTCGGAGCACTTGCTTGGATCTTCTTGGTCGGGCTCGGGGCTGGCTTTGCCCTGGGGCTCGTTGTCGGGGTCTTTATTGTGCTTCCAGCTGGGGTCTTGATTGGGATTGGTATAGGGGTAGGCTGGAGCCATGGTCGCTAGTTAGTAGTGTTTGCCCCCATGTTAGCCGGGGTATGCGCTAGGGTCTTCACTGGATATCTAATGTCATAAACCTATACGGTGTCACCAGGTCTCCGGGTGGGATGGGGCTGGCGGGTGCAGCCGGGTTGGCACAGCAGGAGTGCAGCAACGAGCCGCAAAGATTATTGATTTGTTGTTCGTGCTGGTGGGCTTTGGCTGGCTCGGCTGAATCGCGCTGAACGCTTAGCCCGGCGCAGCGGCCATGGTTGGCTCAGGATTCACAGGGTGCGAGGTCTGGGTTCCCTTCGCATCTTCTTTCGGATCTTCTTTCGCATCTTCCTTCGGATCTTCGTTCGGATCTTCTTTTCGATGGCTTGGTTTCAGCAGGCCGAGGTGCTGCACCAGCAAGCTGAGGAACAGCCCCACATCCGTAACCACGCCGATTGATTCAAGCGAGCCGCGGTCGCTCAATTTGGTCACCACCGCCGGGTTGATGTCGACACACACCAACGTCACCCCTGCTGGCGTCATGTTGCCGACGCCGATCGAATGCAGCATCGAGGACAGCATCAACACCAGATCGGCCCCCACCAATGCTTCGGCGTAGGCCTCCTGGGCGCGGATCAGGTCCATTTCCGTATCCGGCAGCGGGCCGTCGTCGCGGATCGAGCCCGCCAGCACAAACGGCACACCCTGCTGCACGCAGGCGTGGAAGATGCCCTCGTTGAGCACCCCCTGCTCCACCGCAGCCGCCAAACCGCCGCATCGGCGGATCGTGTTGATCGCCTGCAGGTGGTGGCGATGGCCGCCCTGCACCGCCACCCCCTGGCGCAGGTCCAGCCCCAGGGATGTGCCCATCAGGGCCTGCTCCACATCGTGCACGGCGATGGCGTTGCCGCCCAGCAGCGCCTGCACGAAGTTGTGGCGAATCAGCTGGGCCAGGTGGCCGCCGCCGCCGGTGTGGATCACCACCGGACCGGCGACCACCACCACCTTGCCGCCGCGTTCACGGATGCGGCGCAGCTCCCAGGCGATCTGCTCCACCACCAGCTCCACGTGCCGCTCACTCGACACCCCCGCCGCCATGAAGTTGAACCCCGTTTCGCGCTGCCCCCGGGCTGGATCGCGGCGCTGGCTGCGGATGCCCTCCACCCCCACCACCACCTGATCCCCCACCCGCAGCTGCCTCAGCAAGCGGCATTCGACCTGGGGGGCCTCGCCGCCGCCCTCCGGCGCCTGCCGCACCACCAGGGCGCCATCCATGCGTTGCCGCCCCACCGGCCACCACTGGCCCCGCAGCCGCACTTCGGTGGCATAGATCGTGCTCACGTAGAAGGCGTCGGGCGCCACCCCCGCCTGCTCGACCGGGGCCAAGGCGGCGTCGCACTCCTGCTCCAGGCTGGCCTGGGCGCCGAGTTCAATCAGCCGCGCCATCAGATCGGCCAGCACGGCGGCATCGGGGGCGCTGACCCGGATCGAGGCGCTCGAGGGGCTGTGGCGCTGTTGTCCGAGGGCGAAGTCGAGCACCTGGAAGCTGCCGCCCCCCTCCACGATCCGATCGAGGGCCTGGTTGATCAGGCCGGAATCGAGCAGGTGGCCCTCGAGCCGGATGGTGCGGGTTTGGCTGGGGAGGCCCCCGCTTCCCTTGGCTTCGCTTCCCTTGGCTTCGCTTCCCTTGGCTTCGCTTCCCCTGGCTTCGCTGTCCCTGGCCCCGCTGGTGGCCCCAACGGCTACACCGCTGGTGGCCCCAACGGGTACACCGCCGGCTGCCTCGCTGGTTGCTCCGGTGGCAGCGGCGGGGCGGGGTTCATCGAGTTTCAAGGTGAGGCATTTGGCGGCGCCGCCGGCCTTGAGGAACTCGGCCAGGGGCGTTTCGACCAGCTCAAAGCCCCGCCCCTCCAGCTGCCGCCTCAGCTCGGCGCTGGCCTGGTTGAGGATCACGCTGCGGCCCACATTGACGGCGTTGCAGGCAAAGGCCAGGGCATCGGCCTCCCCCACCACCAGGCGCTGCTCGGCCGGCACCCGCCGCTCGATCAGCCGATTGGAATAGGAGTCGAAGGCAGGTGGGTAGTAGAGCAGGCTGCCATCGCTGAGCGGGCAAAAGCAGGTATCGAGGTGGTAAAAGCGCTGATCGATCAGCCGTAACGACAACACCTCCAGCTGCAGCCAGCGGGCCAGATAGGCGTGGGCATCGAGTTCGGAGCGGAAGCCATAGCCCGCCCACAGCCAACCGCCAGCGCGATCGAGCAGGGCATCGCCGGCCCCCTCAAAGGGCAGATCGGGCGGCAACAGCTCCACCCGGTAGCCCTGCTGCTCAAACCAGCGCTGGAAGCAGGGCTCCTCCCCCTGCCGCTCGGGGTGGAAAAAGCGCGACACCACCACCGTGTTGTCCACCAGCACGCCGGCATTGGCGGTGAACACCAGATCGGGCAGCCCCGGCTCGGCGGCGATCAGCTCCACCTGGGACCGCTGCGCCAACAGCTGCCGCAGCCCTTCCCATTCGGCCCTGGCCCGGGGCTTGGAGGAGCGGTGCAGGTTGCCCTCCATCCAGGGATTGATCACGTAGTCCACGTCGTAATAGACGGGCTCGCACATCAGGAATCGGGGCTCGCTGATCACAACAGCACCGCACAAGTTGGCGGTGATCGTGGCCTGGATCTGGCCCTGGCATGGTCCATGGCGCACCCGCTGCCGGGCCTTAACCGAGCAGAGCCGCGCCATCGTTGCGGCGGATTGCGACAACGGCCGGCCGGGGCGTCCGCCCGGCAACCCCCGACGGCCAGTTCGATCCCAGCGGCACCCGCCGCAGTTGCTCGAACGGCCGGCCGTCGCGGTCTTGAAGTTGGTGGGCCTGGAACTCCTCCCGGCCTGGCAGGTGGGCGGCGTTGTCTTCGCCAGGGTGTTGGACGGCGAGGAACAGGGTGGTTTCGTCGCCGTCGAAGCAGGGGCCGGTGAGTTCGCACTCCATCGGTCCGGTGGCGAACAGCAGGGCCTCGGTGGCACCGGTGCCAGATGGGTCGGCGCCAGCGGCGGCGGTGCCAGCGGCGGCGGTGCCAGAGCCGGTGGTGCCGCTGGCGGGTAACAGCCAGCAGCTGTTATTGCCGAAGACATCAAGCTCGCTGCTGCTGGTGGAGCGATCCGTGACCAGCCAGACGTTGCCGCGGCGGTCGATGGCCAGGTTGTCGGGGTTGGCGAAGCCGAGGCCGCCTTGCCAGGGGGTGCCGCCGGTGGCCACCATCCGCCAGCGGAAGTTGCCACCGGCGGCAGAGGCCGCCGCCGGCCCATCCTCGAGCCGCATCACCCAGCCGTAGGGCCAGCTGCTTTCGCCGGCCGGCCCCCGGAAGATGGCCGGATCGGCGCGGCCCTCCCCATCGGAGCCGCCGGCGGTGAAGGTGATCAGCAGATCGCCTTGCAGCGGATCCAGTTCGGTGTCTTCGGGCCGGGCGGTGGCGGTGGCGCCCACGGCGTTGGCGGCCAGGTGGGCATCGATCAAAATCGCCCCCATCTGGGTTTCGCCCCCGCCGGGGTAGAGGTCGGCGAGGCGGCGGTAGCGGCCCAGGTAGGCCTGCAGGTCTTGATCGCTCTGAAGGGCCTCGGCGCCGGCGCGGCGGCGATCGCTGTGGGGCAGCAGGCAGGCCTGGCTGAGGCCATGGCGCCCGTAGTGGCTGGGGGGAACCGGCGCCAGGGGGGTGGCGGCGCTGAGTGGGATCCAGCGGCCGCTGCTATCGGGCTGGAACTGGGCCACCTCCAGGCGCCCCTGCTCCAGCAGGCGGGAGTTGGCGCCATCCTGGGGGTCGCGGATCACCGCGGCGCTGACAAAGCGGTAGAGGTGGCCGCCGTGGCGGTCGCAGCCGGAATACACCACCAGGGGCTCACCGGCCCGGGCCTTGACGGCCACCGCCTCGTGGCGATAGCGGCCCAGCCAGCTGTGCTTTACGGCCGGCCGCTCCGGTTGGCGCGGATCGATCTCCACCATCCAGCCGTACTTGTTGCCGGCGAGGCCGAAGGGGTTGCCCAGGCCCTCCAGCCGGGCGCCATCGAAGCTGAACGGCCGTTCGGCCGGGGAGGGGGAGGAGCCATCGGCGTAGACCGCTTCCACCACATGGGTTTGGATGTTTTCCTCCGCCGATAGCACCGTGCCCCAGGGCGTCTGGCCGCCGGCACAGTTGGCGAAGGTGCCGATCACCCGGTCGCCGAGGCCGTCGTTGTAGCCGAGCCGCTGTTGGCGGCGGAACACGGCCGCCGCCGGTCCGCTGCTGCGCAGCAGCTGCTCCGGCCGTTGCCAGCCAGTGAGGCCGCTGAGGCGGCGATCCAAGCGCCCCGGTTGGTGGCGCCAGCTGCCGCTGGCGTCGCGGCGGAGTTCGGCCACGCCGATGCCGAGGTCGGCCATGGCGGCGCTGGCCACCGCCAGCAGCGGCTGGCGCAGGGGGTCGGATGGGGCCAGGGAGGCGAGGTCAACGCTGTCGCCGCGGCGGGCCAGCTCCTTGGCCAAGAACTGGAAGGGCAACACCTCACCGCTGATCTCTTCGTAGCCGGCACACCAGGGCCGGGCGCTGATGTATTCGAAGTTCACCGTGAGCAGGGCCCGATCCTTGGCGATCGGCAGGAAGGCGAGGTAGTCGTTGTTGAAGCCAAAGCGGCCCTCCCCCAGCCGGTCGCCCCAGCGCAACAGCAGCTCGCTGCGGTAGCCCTCGGGCAGCACCAGCCGATCTTCAAGGCTGAGGCGGCCATAACGCTGGCGTTGCTCGGCGGCGCTGAGGCCATCGCTGGCTAGGGGGATGGGGCCCCGCACCGGTTGGAACGGCAGTTTTGGCGGCGGCAGCGAGGCAGGCGGAAGCAGGGCCGGCGGCAGCGCTCCAGGCGCCGACGCTGCGCTGCTGGGGCGTGGGCTGTTGGCCAGGGCTGGAGCGCCCAGGGCGGCGCCTCCGAGGCCGAGCAGTTGGATCAGCAGGGTGCGGCGGTTCATCGGCCAGGGGGGCAGGCGGCGCGGGGCAGGGCGGCGCTGGCGGGCTGGAGGCAGGACAGCAGCGCAGCATTGGCGAAACGCCTGGCGGCGGCGGCATCCCAGAACACCTGCCAGAACACCTGGGGGCCAACCGCCCGTCGGTCGCCCCGTTCGTTTGGTTGCCGCATCGCGATCGCCAGCGGAGCGGATCTCGGGACCAGACCTGGCCAGCAGATCAACGAATTGGCTCCAGACTAAAGAATAAACTGGGCCCTCCAGCCTCCAGCCATGGCAAGGTCCCCCAGGCCATCGCGGCCGCGTCGCCGAGCCAAGCCAACCAGGCCCGGCGCCTTTCCCCCTGCGAGCCGGCCGGCCAACTCCTGGGCTGTTGGCGCCGCAATCCTGCTGCTGCTAGCCACCGTGCCAATTTTGCTGTTCAACCAGTGGCATTCCGGCGATTCGTTCAAGATCCGCAGGGAACTGCGTAAGTTTTGAGCCATTTCTGAACTCGATCGCGTCAGCGTGAGCCTGTCAGTACGTCCGAACTAGCACGATTGCTTCAGCCCAGCCGAGTCGCTACGGCCACATCAGCGCGATTGCGTCAATACGACAGCGCCGATCGTTGCGCACCGCTGGCTGTGCTCAGCCCAGGAATCTTCATCCCGGAACATGCCGCTGATCCCACCCCATGGCGAGCAGCATTTTGCTGCATCATCCCTGCTAAGGTTGGATCGAAAGCTATCAACTGATCACCATGCCTTCCGGCGCTGCCTTCAACACCCCCGACGACGATTATCTTCCCGATCGCCAGGATCGCATCGCCGAGGAGGAGGGGCGGTTGCGCGGCCTTACCCAGGCCGAGGGCATCATCATGATCGTGCTCGGGCTATTGGCCCTGGCGTTCCCGGTGCTGGCCTCCGCTTCGGTCACGTTGATGGTGGCGATCGCCTTCCTGGTGGGCGGCATCGTGGGCTGGATCGACACGCTGTTGCGGGCTAAACGCCTCGGCCGGTGGTATTGCTTCTGGCGGCTGGTGGTGTCCACCCTGTTTCTGGTCGCCGGCCTCTGGATGGTGATCGAGTTCAAATCCGGCATCGTGCCGGCCGCCCTGCAGGTGAAGGCCCTGGCTACAGCGATTGGCATCGTGTTTTTAGCCGAAGAGGTGGTGAATGCCTTCGTCTCCCTGGCCCACCGCTCCACCCGGGGCTGGGGCTGGGGGCTGGCCAATGGCCTCGTTACCCTCGTGCTCGGGGGCATGATCCTCAGCATGGGCCCGGCCGGCCTGCTCTCGGTGATCGGGCTGCTGGTGGGCATCAGTTTCCTGTTCAGCGGCTTCGACCTGCTCTGCTTCAGCAGCCGCTTCCATCCGCGGCCGCAGTGACCCTAGCCGCTCGACGCGGATCGACGGCCTGCTGGGAGTAATGCCGGTGGCGAGCGGTGAGCGGATCCTGCTGCAGCTGGTGCCGGGCTTCCGGCAGGAGGCCCGCATGGCGGCTCACAGTCGCAAACAGAGGGTGTTACGATAAGATTGGAGGCGATTTACGCAAGCGCAGGCATCACCAAGTTTAATCAATTTCGGATAGAATCCGAAGCTTAAACATGCTTGAAACTGTTGATGCAACTCGGTTCCTTTCTCTTTGCAGACTCCCATGCGCAAGTGCTTCATCGGGCCCCGCCGATGCCCCTGGAGCCTCTTGGGCGCTTGCTCCTGCTGATGGGTACGATAGTCGTCGATAACACGTTCTTAGCCTTTTAGCGCGGGGGTATGATCTTTCTGCCGAGTCAACTTGATAATGCCGCGGGCCGGTTTCAACCCCGATTTTTGTTGGCCTGTCTCTCCACTGGCTTTGAGCCCACAGTGATCTATGCCTCAAGCAGGCAACTCCAACTGGTCAACTTTTATCGGGCGATGGGTGGCAGCTATCGCGATTGCCTTGGGGTCTGCACCACTGGCGCTTCTGTCTTGGAACTCCTCGCCTGGCAGAAACCAGGTCTTCTGATCATCGTAGATGACCTCCCAGACATCTCCCCAGACGAGCTGGTTCGCCAAGTTCGCACCATCGATCCAGCGATCAGAACGGTGGTTTTCATCACCAGTCTCGCTGCGCTCGATCCCGCCACAGTCCATCCCATCCTTGTGGCTGACCATGATCTTGTCGTCCACCCAGACACCCTCACATTGATGTCCATGGCTGTGGTCAGCAATACCAGTTATTACAGTCCATCGATCATGCAGCACTTTGAGGAGCTGAATCAGCAGCCCGCCAATGGGGATGCAAACACCATTCATCTCAGCCTGCGGGATCGCCAATTGCTGGAGGCCTATGCCCTTGGCCTGAGCAACCAGGAGACGGCAAAACGCCTCGGCCTGTCGGTACGCACCGTGCAGACCTACAGCGTGAATCTATTGCGACGGCTCGGTGTCAACAATCGCCAGAAGGCCCTGCGTCGTGCGGTTGGCCTTGGCTTCCATGCTGTGCTGCGTAGCTTTGAGGCTCGATGAGGGTGGCCCCGATCGGGGCGGTCTCCATGGGGGCGGTTCCCATCGGGGCGGCCCCCATGGGGTCAGAAACGTTGACATTCGCTATAGCCACCCAGTCCGGTGCCACTTTCCTCGTCAACCTTGCCTTAGCGAAGGATCCAAATCCCATAGGTTGATCCGATTGCAGGCTTGCCGATGAATCAATGCTGGGGCCATCCTGTTCACATGCAATACCACTACCATGGCTACTCCTGGAAGTGTTTTCCCAGCCAGGGCAATGAAAATGAGCATTCCCCACTATTCGGAATTGCACTAGACGGTTTTGGCGTATTCGGCCCCCGCGGAGATGGTGGTGTGTTGCTGACCAACGAAGACCTGGACGTGTGTCATGGACACTCCGGCAACATCGATTGGGACGGTATTCAAGCAGACATGTATCACTATCATCTTAACAATGAATTTCCCTATGCGCCTGGCTGCTTCCGGGGAACAGAAATCGGTGTCTTTTCCAGCCAAGGGGACCCGAACCCTCCACTTCCACCGACACCTACGCCTGCGAGTGCGCCTGGGCCGGTTCCTTTCCTGGGCGCCCTGGCCGCCCTTCGCTGGAGCCGCCGCCTGAAGAAACGCTGTGCTTCAGCTTCCATACGTTCTCGATAGGAACACAACCAGCCGCTGGATCACGGTCTCGGTGCTCTGACACCGGGGCCAGGAGCCTGCTGCTGCCCTCAACGCAGCGACTGACTCCGCTGCCAGCTCAGCTCCAGCTCGGCGCGGAAGCGCTCCATCCCCCGGGCCGTGCCGCGCCGGTGGTTGCGCAGCTGATCGTGGATCAGCCGGCCGATCTGCCAGGCCTTGAGCCCGGCGGCCAGGGCGAACACCAGCCAGGGCACCAGCAACCCGATCGGGTGGTCCATCAGAGCGGCAGCGGCGGCCTTGTTTTTCTACAGCGTTTGCTCTGCTGGTGTTGACGCAGCGTCCACTGGTTGCCCTTGATCGCCTGGCCGCAGTGCTCGCAGATCGTCACGGGGCGACTCCGGCACCATTGCGCCGGCCGCTCCCCCACCAGCTCCCGCCGGCTCGGGTCGATGCCCCTGCCCTGCTGGTAGCGGGTCAGGGCTGGGGCGGTGGTCACAAAGCCAGTCTCCATGCAGCGAAACAGCAGGGACTGTCCCCGCAGGTTCTGGACGTTGTAGTGGGTGAGTGCCATCAGCGCAAGAGTTGCTGCCTCCACCCATAGTGGCACCAAGACGGGCAGGGCACCACAGGTGGAGGTTGTGCTCCAACTGGATCAGGGGGACTTGAGCAGCACAATGATCTAGACCCATGGCCGTGACTGCAGCCATTAGGCTTACAGTTCAGTAAATATTGTGTAGGAAACCAACTAGTGGTGATCGGCCCCGCAAACCACAGCGATGCCTGGGACCCCTTCGCGAAGGAGCACTGCGCCGCAATGATTTTGCGGGTATCCAGCCCGATGCCCCAGAGAGGTTCTTGGAAAGCGGATACACTCGGGGGTGTGGTTCTCGGAACCTCCTAAGCAGTTGTGTCGCAGTAACGATCTGACCCTGTTGACGACGGACCAAGACTTTCACGCAGCCAACAAGCACGTTCAGTTCAGGATGTGGGACCCAGGGTGATGGCTAATCTTCGCAGCCCCCCAGCCTCCCATTTGGTCGTCTACATCCTTGCTCGTTTGGAGGCGTTGCGGCTCCGGGTGCTTGACCTGGATTCAGCGCTTGCTGATCACGGTGCGCCTCCCCTTGATCCCAGCGTGATTCAAAAGGCCGTGCGGTGGGCGTTGCTTGCCTCTGGAATGATCACGCCTGCCACGAGCCACACCTTCCGCCATTCGTTTGCCACCCACTTACTCGAACGCGGCCCCCTGGGTGTGCGCAGCCCTGCCGGCTTGCTTCAATCGCACCTGCTCGCAAGCGCCATCCATTTGGGGAGGCCTGCGGGGCTATGTCACTTTGAGCTTCACTTGTTGCTTAGCCGCGCTCTAGGCTGCGCTCGCACTGGCCCAGTCCCGCATGATCACTAGGCGCCCGAAGATCCAGGGAGTGGAGACCTAGGGTGGCCAATCGACCCGCCAGGCAACCCTGCGCAAGGGAGAGGAGCTGGGCTCCACGGCGCCCATTCGACGGGATCGCTTGATCCCCTGCGCTGTTCATTCAGCCCCACGAGCGCATGATCGCTTCCAGCTTCTTGTCGTAGGATCGGTTTGTACTTGCTGAAGTGCTTGCTTCGAGCCCATCGGGGCCAAGTCATTTCACTATTTAGCTAATCCTAAGGACAGCCAAGCATGTCTCCAAGCCTTACTCAAGGATTCAGGTGTGAATGGGCCCACTTTGAGATCACGAGCAGCTGCAATCTTGCCTGCGTTTATTGTGCCGTATCCCAGCCTGGGTATGTGGGGGTATCCATCTCGATGGACAAGGCAAGCGCAATCACGGAGTGGCTTATCAAGAATGGCGTGCCCAATGTCAATCTTAATGGCCACGGAGAAACCACTATTGTGCGAGACTGGGACTCCATCGTGGCGCCTTTGCTCGAGAGTGAAGCCCGCTGTCACATCATCACAAATGCGGCCAAGTCCTTCAGTGATGCTGAAATTGACGCCCTGTGTCGCCTGAAGAGCATCACGATTTCATGTGATACTTTCGATTCGGAGCTTTACGCACGCTTTCGACGCAAGTCTGAATTGCGTTTTGTTCTCCGCGCCATTCACCGCATTCGCCTAGCTGCAATAAAACGACGTCAGAAGCCACCAGCGATCATTTTGAGCTGCGTTCTCGGAGCTGAAAACAGTGAGCACTTGGAGGAATTCATCCTTGCAGCTCAATGCATGAATATTCACACGATCCAGCTATGTAGCTTGACGGAATACCCGATGCCTCCTGACTCTTCTTTCCAGATAAGCCCCCTTTCCGCCTTAAGCCAAGAGCAATTGCTGAAACTGAAACGTGTGCTGATCACCTATGGAGGCGATGACGATCCAGTCAGGAACGTTTTCCTGAGTGTGCAACCACGCATCTTCAGTGAAATCGAATTAAACTTAGCTGCCCTTTCACTGTCAAATTCACCATGTCTACCATAAGCAAAGCCTGCCTGGATCCTTGGTCGTTTTTGCTGATCAAAGCAGACGGTAATGTTTGCTTGTGTTGCTGGTCTGAACCGATTGGAAATGTCAATTCGGCCGACCTAGATGCAATCGTCAGTGGCTTGAAGGCCCAGCACTTACGTAGTTCTCTTTTGACAGGCGAATTGCTGAAGTGCTGCAGCCAGTGCCCGGCCAGGGACGACACGACAACTGAGAAACTTTGCGCCGATGTTGAAACATACCTGAATGATACCAAAAAGTTGTACGCCGTTTCGCAGGGAAAACTTTTTTTGAAGCCCAAGCCATCCAAGCACTGGCTGAAACGCATCTGGACATCCAAGCTGGTGCGGCCCCTGAAGAAAATGCTCTCCCGCTGATCCCAGCCAAGTCCTCTAGAAGGATTTCATTGTTGTCACCCAGGCTGCACCTGAAGAATTGACGCCTCTATTTTGGGCTGCCTTCAACAATGGCTGGTACATCCTGGGGGACCTTGAAACCAAAAACTAGAAATTCAGTGCTTACTTTACTACTATCCGACATTATGACTGCCAGCAAAGTGCTGCCCCCGCCACCCCATCCGCAGGCGCCACCGCATTCGTTCAGCCCACCGCACCTACCCCCTTCCCCTGGTTAGCTTCCGCCGCCATGGGCCCGCTGCAGATCGTTTGGTTCAAGCGCAACCTGCGCAGCTGCGATCACCAGCCGCTGCTGCAGGCCAGTCGGCTCGGCCCGGTGCTGCCGTTGTTCGTGGTGGAACCGGAGTTTTGGCTGCAGGCCGATGCTTCAGCTCGCCACTGGGCCTTCTGCGCCAGGTGCTGGAGCGGGCCCAGCGCCGCTTTGGGGTGGCCGGGCTGTGGAGCCATGAGGAAACCGGCAACGGCTGGACCTACGCCCGCGACCGCCGCGTCGCCGCCTGGCCCCGCGCCCACGGCATCCCCTGGCACGAAGTCCTGCAGTTTGGCGTGATCCGCCGGCTGGCCAGCCGCGATCCCGGCCGGCTCGGCCGCGGGCTTGCCCAACAGCCGCCGGCTACGGCCGGGCCAGCTCACTACCCTCAAGCAATCGCTGCCAGGAGAGCTGCGCCTTGATTCAGAGTTATCTTTATTGTAGCGGTTCTTTTGGTTGGTCTTTGTGCATAGTCTTTGCGCATAGCCATGAATTCTGCGGATTTATTGCTGACCCCTGGTTGTTGTTAATTATTGGGTTGGTCGCGATGGTATAAAGTGAAGTGATACGCAGCAGATTGCAGCCATGCAAGACCTTCTGAAGCTCTTCCCTGATCTGGCCATGGGTCGCCAGTCCTCCAGCAACACCGACGATATCCCGCTGGCTTCCAGTGCTGTCGCTGCGACTACCGCCAGCCAGGCTGCGCCGCTTCAGGGCGGCACCAGCGTTTCTACAGCCGCCCCAGCCAACGGCACGACCACCAACACCAGCGGCCCCATCTCCAGTACATCTTTCACCAGCACCCAGCCCGCCAGCAGGTCATCTTTCGCAGTGACCAGCCCGGCAATCAGCACCTCCCCCGCCAGCGCCCAGCCCGCCGGCACGTCACCTGACGCAGCCCTCAGCTCGGGATCGAGCACCTCACCGGTTACCCCCTCATTAAATCCAGCCACTAGCGAATCATCAAGCGCGGCGGGCGCCCCCACGCCCCCCGAGACCTTCCTGGGGGCGGCGGCGACCGCACCGGAATTCGACGGCATCTTGGTGAGTTGGAACCCCAAGACCATCGCCCAGGAAAGGGCCAATGCCCGCGCCGCCTTCGGCCTCGGCCTGAGGGAGACCATCCACACCCGGGCCATGCAGGCAGCGGGGGCCGGCCCCCTGGAATGGCTCACCCTCCCTCCAGGCCGCAGCGCCGATGAGGTGATCCAGCAGTTGGCTCAGCGGCCTGGTCTGACCTTCGCGGAGAAGAACTGGGTGCTCCAGACCCAGGCCACCAGCAACGATCCCGCCCTGACCGGTGGCAATCTCTGGGGTATGTACGGCGAGAGCTCCAGCCCCGCCAATGTCTTCGGCTCCCAGGCCGCCGAGGCCTGGAGCCGCGGCTTAACGGGATCCGATGCCGTGGTGGTTGGGATCATCGATGAGGGCTATCAATACACCCATTCTGATCTGGCTGGGAATGCCGGCAAAAATCCAGGAGAAGTTGCGGGAAATGGCATCGATGACGACTCGAATGGTTATGTCGATGACATCTATGGCTGGGATTTTGATGGAAATAACAACACGATCTACGATGGCACCGGCGATGATCATGGCACGCATGTTGCCGGCACCATTGGAGGGCAAGGAGGCAACGGGACCGGAGTGGCCGGGGTCAACTGGGATGTGAGCCTCCTCTCCGCCAAGTTTCTCGGTGCGAACGGCGGCACCACCGCCAATGCGATCAAGGCGGTGGATTACTTCACCGACCTCAAGACACGCCATGGCCTCAATCTGGTGGCCACCAACAACTCATGGGGAGGTGGTGGCTATTCGCAGGGCCTCTATGACGCCATCGCCCGGGCCAATGCCGCCAACATCTTCTTCGTGGCCGCCGCCGGCAACAGCAGCACCAGCACTCTCTCCTATCCGGCCGGCTACGACCTGCCGAATGTGATCTCGGTGGCGTCTATCGACAGCAACGGCGGCCTTTCTAGCTTTTCCAACTTCAGCTCCACCTGGGTGGACCTTGGGGCACCAGGGGGAGGCATTTATTCCACCTTGCCCGACAACACTTACGGCACCTACAGCGGCACCTCCATGGCCGCGCCCCATGTCACAGGGGCCCTGGCCTTGATGCGCTCCGCTTACCCCACGGCCACAATGAACCAGTTGAAGCAGGCGCTCCTGGACAGCGTTGTGCAGACAACTTCCCTGGCCGGCAAGAGCGTCACCGGCGGGCGTCTGGACACGAACGGCGCACTCATACGCCTGAGCCAGCTGGTGGATCCGAATGCTCCGACCTATGCCATCAGCGCCCCGTCTGCTGTGAATGAGGGATCCCCCCTCACCTTCAACGTCAGTACCACCAACGTGGCACCCAACACGCCGTTGTACTGGCGGATGGGCGGCAACGGAGTCACTGCTGCGGATTTTGTCGGGCTCGCTTCTCTCCAGGGAACGATCACAGTGAATGCCAACGGCTCAGCCCTGTTGACAACTACCGTTGCAGCCGATCTCACCAGCGAGGGCAACGAAAGCCTCTTCTATGATCTGTTTACGGATTCAGCTCTGACCAACCGGGTAGCAGGCACGCAAGTCCTCCTCAACGACACATCCAAACCCATCGGCCTAACGCTGTGGGGAACGACGGGAGCTGACACGATCACCGGTAGCAACGGCGCTGACCGTCTGGCCGGCGTAAGCTCCACGGGCACCACCGCCACCGCGATGGGCGCTGGCCAGATCGACACCCTCATCGGCCTGGCTGGTGCCGATGTGTTCCTGCTGGGCGACTCCCGAGGCGTGTTCTATGACGACCGTATCGCCGGCAATCTTGGCAGCAGCGATTACGCCAAGATCAATGACTTCGTCTCCGGCATCGACAAACTCCAGGTCAAGGCAGGCACGTCCTATTTGTACAATGTTTCCGCCAGCGGTCTTTCCTTATATTGGGACCGCAACAACAATGGCCAGCTCAACAGTAAAGGCTCAAGCCGGGATGAATTGATCGCGGTGCTGCAGGGGGTGAGCAGCCTGGTCGGCACCGATCTGATTGGGGTGTGAGCCTCACTGCTTGACGCCCGTCACCGCCAAGCCGCTCGGGGCACCGCCCGAATCCACAGCCTCTGGCTGAATGGATCCATCACCAGTGTGCCGTCATTAATGAAGCTGGCGCCGACTTGGTGGCGGGCTCGCGCTACTGCAACGGGTGCCCGCAGGGCCGCTTGCCGGTATCCGGCCGCACCTGCGCTCTTGCCTCAGCAGGCCAACGATGGAGCCGGCAAGAAAGGGAGATCCCCCCCCTGCATGAGGTCGTGTTCCGCCTGGAGGCTGAGCGTCCCGGCCACCTGGAAGCCCAGGCCGAAACCCTGCCCATCCGCTTTACCGCACCAACTCTTGAGGAGCTGCAGCACGAGGCCCGAGAGGCCCTGATCGACCATCTGGGGCCGGCCCATGGCACGGTTCGGGTGCGCGGGCGCCGTGGCCCCACTGCTGCCGCCAGCACCAATCCACCGCTGACCGCCAGGAACACCAGGGTCAGGACGATCAGCAAGAAGAAGCCCAGGCCCGAGAGGGCGGTGATGCGCACCTTGGCCTTGATCAGCAGCGTCAACAGCACCAGGATGGTGGCCTTGAGGGCCAGAACCTTCGCCGTGGTGAGCGGCCAGAACGGGATCAGAAGCATGGCGGGCTTACAGATCTCCCCATGCAGTTGGCGTCAGAGCCTTGCCGCGGCGGCGGCTTGCATCGCACAAGCTCACTGCGGCGGGCAGACCTTCCAGCCCTGTTGGCGGTTTCGGCCCGGAGCTTGAGCGCTTTGCCCCGGCTGAGCTCGAACCGGCGCCACCCCTGGGCCCAAGCTTGCGGCTGGAGCCGTGCCTCCGGCTGATCCGCGGGCGGCCTGCCTGTGCTGAGCTCCAGCCGCGGACCTTCACGCGACCCGGACAGCCGCCCTCTTGACTCTCCAGCAACTGGAGCCATCAGGCTGGAGGGATCCCGTTCTCCCTGGCTGCCCATGGCCACCGCCACCCTTCATGCCGTCCGCCTCTATCGGATCGATCTGCCGGACCACCCCTGCCCCTGGGGGCTGCGGGCCGTGCGCCTGCTGCAGGAGCGGCACATTCCCTTTGCAGACCATCGCCTCACCAGCAGCGAGGAGGTGGCCGCCTTCAAGGCGGCCCACGGGGTGGCGACCACGCCGCAGCTGTTCGCAGGGCAGGAGCGGATCGGTGGCTACACCGACCTGGCAGCCCGGCTGGGCGTGCGGCCGGAAACCGCAGCCATCTCCTACACGCCGCTGCTGGCCGTCTTCCTCACCGCCGGCCTGATGGCCCTGGTGCTGAGCGCCGGGGTCAGCGGCTTCATGGGGATTTCGATCTGCCTGCTGGCCATGCTCAAGCTGATCGATGTGGGGGCCTTTGCCGCCAGCTTCGGCAAGTACGACCTGCTCAGCCAGCGCTGGCGAGCCTGGGGACGCCTCTATCCAGGCATTGAACTGCTGGTGGGCCTCGGAATGTTGCTCCAACCCGAGCCCACCGCGGCTGCCCAGCTGGTGGGAGCTACGGCTGTGGGGCTCGGGGCGATGGGGATGGTGTCGGTGGGCAAGGCGGTGTTCCTCGATCACCTCGCCCTCAACTGCGCCTGCGTGGGCGGCAACGCCAAGACGCCCCTCGGCGTGGTGAGCTTCGCCGAGAACCTGACCATGGCCGCGATGGGCGCGGCGATGCTCGCCGGCGGCTGAGCGGCCCTCAGGCCCGGGCCCGGCCGCTGCTGAGCACAGGCCAGCGCCAGCGCAGCCACCCCCAGGCGTTGATCAGCCAGGCGTTGATCAGAACGAGAACAGGGCATCGAACTGGTGGTACTCGGGTTTGTTGAGTCCGTCATGGCTGAGCATGCGGCGCAGCTCAAGGATTTCGCGCCGCTGGGCCACGATGATCGCGCCCGCCAGCCTCCTGATCGTGGGGTTGCGGCTCTTCCTGAGCGCGTCGTGGGCCATCACCAGCGCAGCGCCATGGTGGGCGAGCATCCCTTCGAGAAACCAGGTGACACGGTTCTCCCGCGTTGGCGTGGAGCCCATCATCTGCATCGCCTCGATCTGAGCGGCGCCCATGCGCTCCAGGCTTTCCATGCTGTTGGGATCGCCATCGGTCTTCAAGGCCACGGGGTAGACGGGCGCCTCGGGATACCAGGCTTTGCGCCATTGGCCCATCGCCTTGATCTCCTGGGCCTGGTCGCGCCAGATCTGCTTGGCCAGCGCACCCACGCCTGGCTGGCCGATGTCGAACACGAACGCACTCATCCGCAGCGCACCGGTGTGGTGCTGCACCATCGCGTCGAGCCAGCGCAGGTCGTAGGTGCGCCCGGCTGGACCGACCTCGTGGTTGTGGGCGCTGTGATCGACGGCTGCGGCAGCCGGCGATGACGCGGGGGGTGGAGCCCCCATTGGGTGGTGCTGATGGTGGCCGTGGTGGGGATCCAGCTGGGCCAGGGCCGGGACTGGGGCCGCCAGCAGGCCAAACAGCGCCAGAACGGCGGGAGCAGGGCGCATCGAGGCAACGCAGCCAACGGATCAGCCCTACCATGCACTCTCCCCTTGCTGGAGAGTCAAGTGGTGCTTGCCCCGCCTGGGAAGCCGCCCCTCAAGATCGGCGAGGTGGCCAACCGCTCCGGCCTCACCGTCAAGACGATCCGCTTCTACTGCGATGAAGGGCTGATCCAGCCGATCAGCCGCAGCGCCGGTGGCTACCGGCTCTTCGATGACGGGGTGTTCTCGGAACTGGCCCTGATCCGCACCCTGCGGGCCATGGAGATGCCGCTGCCGGATGTGCGGCAGATCCTCGCGGCGCGGCGCTCGGGCGTCTGCACCTGCAGCGACCTGAAGGCGCGGATCCGCAGCAAGGCCGGTGAGATCGGCGAGAAGATCACAGCGATGCAAAACCTACAGACCGAGCTGTTTGCCCTGCTCAACAGCTGGGAAGCCTGTGGTGGCCGTACGCCGGCTGCTCCCACTGCCGTGCTGGTCGCCGCCAACCGCTGAGCTTGATCTTCGCCACCTGACTGGGGCGGTCTGGGGAAACCCCTGGCGGCTTAGCGGTTCGCTGTGCCGAACCACTGCTGATACCAGCGGGCCATCTGCTCGATCTCCTCGCTCTGCACCCGCACCATTGCCGCCTCCAGCTTCCGCAGCTCGGGATGGACGGTGCCCCATTGGGCATGGGAGGCCATCATCACGCCCATGCGGTGGTGGGCAATCATCTGCTCGAGAAAGGCCCGATCGAAGTCGGGAGCTGTGCGCAGGGCATCAAGGCTGGTGCTGAAACCAGGCATGCCCATTCCCATGCCACCCCTCATGCCCATGCCCATGCCACCCCCCATGCCCATCCCCTGGCCTGGCCAGGGGGGCACGTCGCTGCCGTACCACTGGCGATACCAGCGCCGCATCTGGGCATTCTCCTGGCTCTGACTGGTGCGAATCCTCTCCGCCAAGGCCCGGATCTCCGGACGCCTGGAGCGCTGCAGGGCCAGCTCCGCCATGGCGATGGCCCCCTCGTGGTGAGGAATCATCATCACGATGAAGTGGGCATCGGCCGAACGCTGACCCATCGGCATGCCGCTGCGGCCACTGCCAGGGGGCATCGCGGTGGACGGAGCCGCAGGGCCGGATCCAGGGCCGGCGGCGCTGGGGCCCGCCTGAACGGAGCTGGCCAGAACCAGCAAGGCCGCTGCCGCTGGAGCGATGCCTTTCAACGAACGGCCCCTGCCTGCGCTGAAACGATTCAGAAACCGGGCCATCGGCACCTCCGTTGAGCTGCTGATTCCAGCCTGGCCGGATTGGGCGGCAGGAAGCTCCGATGCAGCACAAGGGGCCCAGGGCCACTGGCGAGACCCCCCTGTGCTCCAAATGATGGCGCCCCCGCCACCCCATCCGCAGGCGCCACCGCATTCGTTCAGCCCACCGCACCTACCCCCTTCCCCTGGTTAGCTTCCGCCGCCATGGGCCCGCTGCAGATCGTTTGGTTCAAGCGCGACCTGCGCAGCTGCGATCACCAGCCGCTGCTGCAGGCCAGTCGGCTCGGCCCGGTGCTGCCGTTGTTCGTGGTGGAACCGGAGTTTTGGCTGCAGGCTGATGCCTCAGCTCGCCACTGGGCCTTCTGCGCCGAGGGCCTGGAGCAGTTGCGAATGGAGTTGGCGCGGCTTGGCCAGCCCCTGGTGGTGCGGGCCGGGGTGGTGGAGCAGGTGCTGGAGCGGGCCCAGCGCCGCTTTGGGGTGGCCGGGCTGTGGAGCCATGAGGAAACCGGCAATGGCTGGACCTACGCCCGCGACCGGCGCGTCGCCGCCTGGGCCCGCGCCCACGGCATCCCTTGGCACGAGATCCCGCAGTTTGGCGTGATCCGGCGGCTGGCCAGCCGCGATGGCTGGGCCCGCCGCTGGGAGGCGCGCATGGCCGAGCCGATCGCGCCGCCCCCGGCGGCGCTGACGCCCCTGCCGGGCCTCGATCCCGGCCCGATTCCCCCGGCCGCCCAGCTGGCCCTGGCGCCGGATCCCTGCGCGGGCCGCCAGCGGGGTGGCCGCCGTGAGGGCCTGGCCGTGCTGGAGAGTTTTCTGCAGCAGCGCGGCGCCCGCTACCACCGCGAGCTCTCCAGCCCCACCACCGCCTTCGCCAGCTGCTCGCGGCTCTCGGCCCACCTGGCCTGGGGCACCCTGTCGATGCGGGAGGTGGTGCAGGCCAGCCGCCAGCGCGGCGCCGCCCTGCGGGCCCTGCCTGCGGCGGAGCGCGGCGAATGGCCCCGGGCGCTGCGGGGGTTCGAGGAGCGGCTGCACTGGCACTGCCACTTCATCCAGAAGCTGGAAAGCCAGCCGGATCTGGAGTTCCGCGAACTGCATCCGCTCACGGTCGTCGACCCCAGCGACGCCGACCCGGAGCGGCTGGCGGCCTGGTGTGAGGGGCGCACCGGCCTGCCGTTTGTGGATGCCTGCATGCGCGCCTTGATCGCCACCGGCTGGATCAACTTCCGCATGCGGGCGATGTTGCTGTCGGTGGCGAGCCACCACCTGGAGTTGCCCTGGCGCGCCACCGGCCTGCACCTGGCCCGCCTCTTCCTCGATTACGAGCCCGGCATCCACTGGAGCCAATGCCAGATGCAGGCGGGCACCACCGGCATCAACACGATCCGCATCTACAACCCGATCAAACAGGGTCAAGATCACGACCCCCAGGGGGTGTTTCTGCGCCAGTGGCTGCCGGAACTGGCCGCCGTGCCTTTGGAGCACCTGCATGAACCCTGGTGCCTGCCGCCCAGCAAGGCGCGGCGGCTGGGTTTCAGGCTCGGGGTGGACTACCCCGAGCCGGTGGTGGATCCGGTGGCCGCTGCCCGCGCGGCGCGGGAGCGGCTCTGGGGCCGCCGCCAGCAGCAAAACTTCGGCGCCCTGGCCGCCGCCATCCACAGCAAGCACGGATCCCGCCGCTCCGCTCGAAAAGCCAACTCTGGAAAAGCCAGCGCTGGTAAAGCCAACGGTGCTGGGGGCCGTCGGCGCAAGAGCGCCGCCGCCGCCGACAACAGCGTGATTCAGCTGGGCCTCGATTTGAACCTGGGCTGACCGCGGCGGTAGAGCCACCGCGATCGATTGCCCAGCTGGAGGTGTTGGCCGCGATCAGCCCCGGCTGTCGCCGCGCACCATCGCGTAGGCAGGGGTGAGGGGTTGGTTGGCCTGATCGTTGCTGGGCGAGCTGCTGGGATCTTCGAGCAGGTCGTGCACGATGGCGGCATCGAAGGAGATCCGGCCGGGACCGAGCAGCAGCAGGGCGAGGCTGCCGCCCAGATAGAGCACCACCAGCTCCAGCACGTAGATGTTGAGGCCGGCGGTGAGGATGTGCTGGTAGGCCGCCACCCCCATCGTGCCGGTGATCGCCAGGGCCCCGAATGGGGTGAGCAGGCCGAGGATCAGCAGCCAGCTGCCGATCAGTTCGGAGAAGCCGGCGGCGTAGGCGAAGAACAGCGGGAAGGGCAGATGCAGCGACGCCACATAGGTGTTGGCGAACTGCTGGGGATCGGCCAGCTTTTCCTGGCCGTGGTGGATCATCATCACGCCGATCGTGAGCCGCAGCAGCAACAGGGCCGTGCTGGCCAGGGGGCCCTCGGGCAGGAAGTAGGTGGCAGCCAGGCGGCGCAGCGCAACCGGCAGGCCGCCCGGGCCTCCGAGCCCGAGGGCGGGGGCGGCCGCGACGGCCTCAGCACCGACCTCGCGGGGCTTGGCGGAGCGGCTCAGCAGCACAAACCAGAGGGCGACGCAGGCAGCAACGAAGCCGGCGAACAGCTCAAGCAACAGGGGAGTGGACATGGCCGGGGACTGGCGACTGGTGGCTGGTGAAGCCAGTCTGACAATCCAGGTGAAGAAACGTGAAGCGCCTGAGAAGCTGGGCCTCAAAGCCGTGCAGCCAGCAGGCGATTGGCTCCAGGCCAGCTCCACCACTAGCTGGCATGGCGGCAAAGGCAGGCTGCCATGGCCGCAAAGGCAGGCATGGCCGCAAAAGCAGGCCGCCATGATGACCAGGTTTGTTGGCCCTCCCCGCCACCGGGGGCGCCCGAGCGGTCAGCCACCTGCCGACCCGCACCTTCCGACGCCCCCCGTTCCGGCGCCATGCCGCTCCCCATGCCTTTGCCGCAGCGCCGCTTACGGGGGACCCCAGCCGGCGCTGCGACCACCGGAAGGAGGGGCCTTTCCTCCCACCTCCCCCTGCCTCCCTTCGCCACCCCTCGACGACGACGCCGGCGGCTGCTGCCCCTGCTGCTAGCCGGGCTGCTGGTGCTGCTGCTCGGCCAGCTTCCCCTGGCGGCCGAGCCCACCAGCATCGCCGCCCCCCAGGCCTCGGCGCCCCGGCCCCAGGCGGCCGAGGAGGTGCGCGATAGCGGCAGCTTCCACCGCGCCAAGGTGCGCATCCTCGGTATTCCGGTGCTCACCGTGGCCTCGCCGGTGGTGGCGGCTTCGGGCGGGCCGGATGCGCGGCAGCGGGCCCAGGTGATCGAGGGCAACCTCGAACTGCTCTATCGCGCCCAGCAGGTGTGCACGGAGGCGGAAGGACTCGGTGAATTCATCCTCGATCAGCTCTACCTGCGCAGCGGCCAGCGCGTCTGCGATAGCAACCAGCTTGGTTTGCTGGGCGATCCCGGCGCCCTGCGGGTGGAGGTGGCCGCCGGCAGTGGCGGCCCGCCCGTGCTGCAGGCGCGGGTGCCGGGCAGGGAGCTGCCCCTGCCCCTGCTGAGCGTCACCGCTGAAGACGCCCGGCTCAACGGCACCACGCCCGAGCACCTGGCCGAGCGCTGGCGGTTGCTGCTGGAGCGGCGGCTGCGGTTCGCGCGCCATTTGTTGGAGTCGGGGGTGTTGGGGCGCCGCTTTCGGGCGATGGCGCTGCTGGAGCTGGGGCTGGGGGCGCTGCTGTTCACGGGCCTGGTGCTCTGGCGGCTGGTCAAGCGGCGGCTTGGCCAGCTGGAGCTGCGGCAGGTGAAGGTGTCGGCCGCCTCCCGGCCTTGTTCCCAGCCGGCCCCAGCCTTAGCGCCAGCCCAGGCCCCAGGCCCGGCCCCAGCCCCAGCCCCAGGCCCAGCTCCAGCTCCAGCTCCAGCTCCAGGCCCAGCCTCAGGCCGAGGCCGAGCCTCAGCCCTGCTGATCCCGGCGCTGCATCTGCTGAGCCGCAGCTTGCTGGCGGCTGTGCTGCTGCTGCTGCCGCTGATGGTGGGGGTGGCGGTGCTGGCGGTGCCGGGTCAGATCCCCCTGGCGATCGATTTGCTGCTGCAGCCCTTCTCGGTGGTGGGCAAACTGCTGTTTGGCTGGCTGCTGGCCCTGCTGCTGCAGGCGGTGCTGGCGGCCCTGCTCAGCCAGTGGAATGGCAATCCATTGCTGCCGCCGGAGCAGCGAGCCCGCCGCAACCAGCGCTACCGCAGCCTGAAGCGGGTGGTGAACCGCTTGGTGCACCTGGCCTGCATCACGCTCGTGGCCGTCTGGGTGGTGGCCGCCATCCCCGGCGTCCGCGACCTCTCCAACCACGCCCTGCTCGCCAGCGGCGCCCTGCTCGGTGCCCTCGCCCTGGTATTTCAAGACTTGCTGCGCGATTTCGTCGCCGGCCTGGTGCTGCTGCTGGAAGATCGCTACGCCATCGGCGATGCGATCACGATCGACGGCCTCAGCGGTGAAGTGATCGATGTAGATCTACTCAGCACCCAACTGCGCAGCCCCGACCAACGGGTGGTGGTGATCCCCAACAACCAGTGCAAGCGGGTGGTGAACACCACGAAGCTGCGCTCCGGAAAAGAGCTACGCCTCACCCTCGCCCACGGCGGCGCCGATCCCCGCCGGGCCCTCGCCGTGCTCGGCCAGGCCGCCGCCGCCTTCGCCGCCGACCCGGCCTGGAGCGCCGATCTGCTCGAGCCCCCCCAGCTGCTGGGCCTGCGGCAGGTGAACCCCCAGGGCCTGGAGGTGGCGCTGGTGGTGGTCACCCTGGCCGGCCGGCAGGGGCGGGTGGAGCGGGAGTTGCTGCTGCGGCTGGTGGAGGCGCTGCAGCAGGCGGGGATTGCCCTGGCGGGTGCTGCGGAGCCGGCGAAGGGGTGAGGCCTCGGCCCTGTCGGGGGCGGGTGAGGGCTGGGCCCACCGGCGGAATGGGGCGCTGAAAGGCGGGTGGCGCAGTCGGCATGGTTTAGTGTCCTGAACAAGTGGTTATCGGACCCTGAACTACCGCTATCTTGGGCAAGGCTTTCTAAAGCACTATGGGGCAAGTGATGCAAGGCAATAGCCATGTGATCGTATCGTGGTTCACGGAAAGCAACGGCCGGAGGGCTGTAGTTTGTTGAGGCGTTTATAAAGAGTTCGAGGGATCGGATTGGCTATGCCGCCTATCTTCGCTTTCAATTGGGCTCATGGCCAGTCTGGCCATCCGATCTGAGTTTTGTATCTTGCCAAGCATGTGGTTATCGGACCCGCAAACCACGCCTATGCTTGGCTGGCCTTTGCCAAGGAGCTTTGCACCGCAATGGTTTTGCGGGTATCCAGCCCGATGCCCCAGGGTGGTTCTCGGAAAGGGGAGGGCACTTGGGGCGTGGTTCTCGGAACCTCCAAATAAAGAGTTAGGACTAGCAGCTTCCATCAGCGTCAACAATTCAACCGCTCATTCCAGGGAGACAGATCACATGGCACCGAAGGTCTTTGTTAGTCACGCGAGCGAAGACAAGGACAGGTTCGTTCTTGGTTTCGCAACTGAGCTCCGTGCCCGAGGGGTCGATGTCTGGCTAGACAAATGGGAAATGCTCCCAGGCGACAGCCTTGTTGACAAGATCTTTGAAGAAGGAATCAAGGACGCTTCCGCCGTGATCGTTGTACTGTCCAAGTTCAGTGTTCAGAAGCCATGGGTCCGGGAAGAACTGAACGTCGCATTTGTCCGGCGAGTCAATTCAGGAAGCAAACTGATCCCTGTCATAATCGACGAGTGCGACGTACCGGAGGCGCTCAGCAGTACACTGTGGCAACGCATAGAAGACTTAGTTTCCTACCCAGCTAGCCTCGACCGCATCGTAGCGGCAATCTTCGGCACCACGGACAAGCCGCCACTTGGACAAGCGCCGATGTACAGCACGGCCTTTGTCTCCTCAATTGGCGGCTTAAACAACATCGACAGTCTGGTCCTCAAACTGGCCTGCGAGGACGCGCTGAAGACAGGCCATGCCTTCATAAATCCTGGCAATGTCTATTTGAAAAATGGCGATCACTTGTTTCCAGGGTCGGAACTATCAGACTCTCTGGAAGTGCTGGATCAACAAGGCTACATAAAACTTTCACGCACCATAGGGCCCGGGATTCATCATTTTCAAGTTACAAACTATGGCTTTGAAACCTTTGCCCGCTCATGCATTCCCAAATATGACCAGGCCGTTGCAGATCTAGTTTCCGCGATAGTGAACAAACAGATTCTTGCCAACGTTGAATTAGAGCAAGAACTCGGCCAGCCAAGAATGCTGGTTGATAACATACTAGTTTTGCTGGAAAGCAATGGCCATATCGCCCTGTCGAAGATGATTGGAGGCCTCCAACGGGTCTACAACGTTTCCCCAACACTGAAGCGATCGCTCAAAGGCTAAGTACTCAGGCTCTGGTGGCGAGCGAGGCCTAACAACATCATGCACCCGACCCGATGCATGCGCTTGGTTTCCCGCGTGGGTGGGCTCGGGCGGGTGATGATGGGCGTTCGGCATCCCAAAACCACTGCGGCCTGAAGTTAGTGTACGCTCAGCAAATTTCAAGGGTTCCATGGGTCAAGAGCGGATCTACAAAAGCGCCAATTGCTTCCAGCCAACTGACGCCGATCCAATCCGATCGGTTGTATCAGAATCTCCGCAAGCTGTGATCGTCGCCTGGCATGTCAAACCTGGCCAACGGATTGCCGCCCATGTGCATCCAAGCGGCCAAGATACTTGGACGATCCTTGCGGGGCAGGGCCAGTATCAAGTGGCCGCAACTGGTGAGAAACGCCCCATTGTGGCCGGCGACATTGTTGTCGCCAGCCCAGGTGAGGTGCATGGGGTTGTCAACGATGGCAGCGAACCGTTGCTGTTTATTTCGGTCGTGGCTCCTGCCGGCGCCGGTTACGAGCTGCTCTAAGTGGCGTGGCTACGCGCTCCTCAGCTCTCCCTATCAAGCGTGAGCTCCTGCTCCTGGCTGTGCACCACGCCATGCCGGTGTTCGCAGAGCAGCAAGGCGATCAAATCAAGGCGAAAGGGAGGGCAATCCAGCTGCGGTTGTTGGCGCTGCCGGCCGTGATCTGCACCTGGCGCCTCAGCTCGGTGTCGCACCCAGCAGCGGGTAGCCCTCGGCGGCCCAGCGGCCCAGGCCGCCGCGCAGGTTGGCCACCTGGGGCCGGCCGGCCTTGAGTAGTTGCTGGGTGGCCAGGGCCGAGCGGCTGCCGGAATGGCAAACCACCACCAGCGGCCGATCGTCAGGGATCTCGTTCCAGCGGCCCTCCAGCTCCGGCAGGGGGATCAACAGGCTGCCGGCCACGTGGCCGTCGGGACCATCGAATTCCTCGGCCGAGCGCACATCGAGCAGGGTGACGCTGGCCTGATGGGCCGCTACCCAGGCCGGGTTGAGTTCGGGCAGGCCGGCATAGCTGCGGCTCAGGGGTGCCCAGCTGGGCTCCGTGGCGCTGGTGTGGGGTTTGCCGCAGCGCAGATTGCCGGGCAGGGCCTCGGCGATTTTGTTGGGGTGGGGCAGCTTGAGGTTGGCCATGTGGCCAACGAAATCGCGCTCGCTGGCGTTGCCGCCCAGCCTGGCGTTGTAGGCCTTCTCTTCCACCACGGAAGTTACGTTGCGGCCGGTGTAGTCGTGGCCTGGATAGAGCAGGCAGTGATCGGGGAGGGTAAAGATCTGCTCGTTGATCGAGCGCCAAAGGGTGTGGGCATTGCCCTGTTGGAAATCGCAGCGGCCGCAGCCCCGCACCAGCAGCGCATCGCCGCTGAAGGCCAGGCTTTGGTCGTCGAGCACGAAGCTGAGGCAGCCGTTGGTGTGGCCGGGGGTGGCGCGCACCTGCAGCCAGCGGCTGCCGAAGCTGATTTGATCGCCATCGGCCAGGGGCAGGGTCACGTTGGCGGCGCCGGCGACGGCGGCCAGGCCGATCCCACAGCCGCTGGCCTCGTGCAGCAGCCAGCTGCCGGTCACGTGGTCGGCATGGACATGGGTGTCGAGCGAGGCCAGCAGCGCAATGCCCAGCTCCTGGATCAGGGCCAGATCGCGGTTGTGCTGCTCGAATACCGGGTCGATGATCAGCCCCTGGCGGCTGGGCCCATCGGCCAGCAGGTAGGTGAACGTGCCGCTGCCCGCATCGAACAACTGGCGGAACAGTAGGGAGCTGCCGCCCGCAGCGGCCAACAGGGAAATCGGGGGCAGCTGATCCATGCGGTCGTAGGTACTCAGTGCAGGGCCATCGCCAACTTTAATCTCTCCTGGCGGTTGATGAAGTGGTCGAGGTCGTTGGCGTCTTCGCCGACATCAATCTGCACCCAGTTTACCTCGCCGCTGAAGCGATTGCTGCTGTAATCGCTGCTTACCCAGGTGCCGGATTCGTAGCCGATGTCGCAGGTTTCATCGGCGGAGAAAAGGAACGGTTCGGTTTGCTCGATCCGGCCCTCGCCCACCTTGCTGCCATCGAGGTAGAGGGCCACGCCGCCGCCCTTGGCGATTCCACCGCCGTCGTAGCTAAATTCCATCCGCACCTGATGGTTGCCGCTGGGGATGGGCTGCCCCTCCACAATGGTGATGGTCAGGCCAAAGAAGTTGTAGACATAGCGCAGTTGCCCCGCTTTGGCATAGAGCGCCCAGCCCCCGATGCTGCCGCCCACGGCGATGATCACGCCATCGGCGCCCTCCGGCGGCACCTCCAGTTCAGCCGTGATCGCATGGGAGGCATTTTTGTAATCGATGATCGATCCTTCGCTGAGGCGGCCCATGCCGCCAAACAGGAGTTGGCGGTTGCCTTGCACCAGCTGGGGGCGGCCGGCGAGGGTGGCATTGGCCCGCTCGGCGAAGCGATCATCCAGGGGCAACACATTGTATTTGGTGGCCTCGATCAACCAAAGACGCTGCAATTCCTTCAGCTTGTCTGGTTGTTCTTGGGTTAGATCCCGCGCCTGGCTCCAATCGCTGTTGGTGTCATAGAGCTCCCAAACGTCGTCGTCGAAGCGGGGCAGTTGTTGTGCGCCTGTTTTCCAGGGGGTGCGGTGGCGGGTTACGGCAGTCCAGCCCTTGTGGAAGATGCCGCGGTTGCCAATCATCTCGAAGTATTGGGTTTCGTGCTGTTCGGCTGCCTCCTTATCGTTGAAGGAATAGAGCATGCTCACGCCTTCGAGCGGCTTCTGCTGCACCCCATTCACGAATTGGGGTTCGGGCAGGCCGGCCGCCTCCAGCACCGTGGCGGCCAGGTCGATCACATGGTGGAACTGGTTGCGAAGTTCCCCCTTGGCGCTGATGCCGGCTGGCCAGTGCACGATCGTGCCATTGCGGGTGCCGCCGAAGTGGGAGGCAACTTGTTTGGTCCATTGGTAGGGGGTGCACATCGCATGGGCCCAACCCACGGCGTAATGGTTGTAGGCCTCAACACCGCCGAACTGATCGAGCCGCTCTCGCATGTACTCAGCGGTTTCCAGATGGCCGAAACCCTGCAGCGTGATCATCTCATTAAACGTGCCCTGCAGCGACCCTTCGGCCGAGGCACCATTATCACCAAGGATGTAATAAATCAGCGTGTTGTCGAGGATCTCTAGATCGGCTAATCCATCCACGAGGCTGCCGAGGTGGTGGTCCACATGTTCGAGGAAACCGGCATACACCTCCATCTGCCGGGCCAGCACCGGCTTCATCTCGGCAGCTACCTCATCCCAGGCCGGGATTTCGCCGTGGCGCTCGGTGAGCAGCGTATCGGGCGGCACCACGCCGAGCCGCTTTTGGCGCTCCAGGGTTTGCTGGCGCAGTTGGTCCCAGCCCTGGTCAAACTTGCCCTTGTACTTGTCGGCCCAGACGGCGGGCACGTGGTGGGGGGCATGGGTGGCGCCGGGGGCCCAGTACATAAAAAAGGGCTTATCGGGCATCAGCGATTTTTGCTGCCGCACCCAGCGCAGCGCTCGGCGGGAGAGGTCTTCGCTGAGGTGGTAGCCCTGCTCCGGGCTGCGGTCTGGTTCGACCGGGGTGGTGCCTTCATAGAGGGCGGGTTGGTATTGGTTTGTTTCGCCACCGATGAAGCCATAGAAATATTCAAAGCCGCCGCCGCCGGTGGGCCAACTATTAAACGGCCCCACCGGACTTGTCTCCCACACCGGTACCTCATGGCATTTGCCGAATTGGGCCGTGGCGTAGCCATTCAGCTTGAGCACTTCGGCCAGGGGGGCGCAGCTGTTGGGGCGCAGTGAGTTATTGCCCGGCGCCGAGGTGGCCATCTCCGTGATCGCCCCGAAGCCCACCGAATGGTGGTTGCGGCCCGAGAGCAGGGCGGCCCGGGTGGGGGAGCAGAGGGCGGTGGTGTGGAAGCGGTTGTACTTGAGGCCGTTGGCCGCCAAGCGCTCGGCGGTGGGGGTGTGCACCGGCCCGCCGAAGGCGGAGGAGGCGCCGAAGCCCACGTCGTCGAGCAACACCACCAGCACATTCGGGGCGCCGGCGGGGGGGCGCAGCGGCTGGATCGGCGGGTAATGGGTGCCTGGATCCTTGGCGTCGAAGCTGGTGAAGCCCGGCGGCTGCCGATCGGGAATCGGCAGCACGCTGCGGGGGAGATCCTGCCTGGAAGCCATCGGGATGGCGGCTGCCGCCGCCTGGGGTGGGTTCCCTTAATCCTAGAGATGGCAGCTGCTGGCAACCAACGGCGGCAAGGCTCGGCTGCTGCAATCTGGCGCGATTGGCCATCGCTTGCGTTCGTTGCGGAGGGGGCTTGCTATCACCGGAGTGCAGGGGGCATTGGGGCTCTGGGAGCCCGTTGCGCGTAGCTTCAACGCTGATGCATTTCGCCCCTGCACAGGAGCTTTTCGTAGACAAACTCCAGTAGATTTTGGACGACCGTTTGACCGAGCGACTGCTCCATGATTGCCAACTCCTGCACATAAGTTTACTCTTTTGCCAATTCTACCCCTTTGCAGAATTCCACTCCTTTGCGGAAGTCTGCGTCAGCATCCTGGGGGTAAAACCCTTTTCCCGCCGAGGATTCCTGCTCTGCCTCGGCTGCCAGGGGCGTTTGTGGAGAGGTTGAGCGTGGGCGTTGAGGCGGCTCAAACCAGCAGGCAATCGCCGCCGCAGCCAAGGATAAACGCTTGACGTAGCACGTCGCTACTGGCAGTCTGTTCCCATGAAGGCTGATGAAGATGATCAAAGTCCCGAGGGGCCCAACGAGGAGCGAGCGCCGCCCCTGTACCGGGACAAGCGCACGGCGCGATTTGCCATGGGTGAGCGGGTCAGGGAGTTTCAGGCTTTCGAGGAGCAGGCCAACAAGCGCCTTCAGATCCCCAGAGCCGCCGTCTCACGCCAGGGCTTGATGCTGTTGCCGAGCAACCGCTTTGAGGCCCTCGGCGCAGACCGCAAGCGGCAGTTCAGCATCCGCATCAATCAGCAGTGGCGCATCTGCTTTGAATGGCCCGAGCGCTCACCAAGACCATTCAATATCGAGATTGTTGATTATCACTCAAGCAGAGCCACCATGACCAAGACAGAAAAACGCCCGGTTTATCCCATTCATCCCGGCACGATTCTGGCAGATGAGTTGCAGGAGTTGAACATGTCGGCAGCAGAACTTGCCCGGCAGCTGCATGTGCCTTCCAATCGGATTTATCAGCTCATCAGCGGTAAGCGGGCGATGACGGCCGATACCGCCTTGCGCCTGGAACAGTTGCTCGGCGTCGAGGCTGCCTTTTGGATGAACCTCCAGAATAGTTACGAGCTTGACCTCGCCACCGAGAAGTCCGGCGAGACGATCAAGCAGACGATTCACCGGCACCCATCTCCGTCTTCAGTTCAAGCCGTAGCGTTTTAGCTGATGGCGACAGATGCCATCGGTAAAATCAAACCAATTTGTCGAGGCTGGGGCCAAGGCGACGAGATTGAGGACAAACAATAGCCAACATTTAGCCGTCAGCCATGGGGTTGGGATCTCAGCGCTGGCCTGCCTGGCGATCGACGGCACTACGGTCCCGTTTGCCTACCGTTACGACAAGCACCCGCAACTGCTGATCCCGCAGCTCGTCAACGAGGCGAAATCCCGCCGCCCGGAGCTTGATTTGCTAGCGAGCCGTGGGCCCGGTTGCTGGCCGGCAACACCCTCAATGCCACCGGGCCTCCAGTTGCCAACGCCGGCGCCTTCCCCAGCACCCGTCCAGCCCGCAACCTAGCGTCGGCGGATGGACAGATCCGGTGTTCCCCCGGCGGCTGAGCCGTCACCCCTGCCTGCCGTGGCCCAGCCTGCCACTGGCCTGCCAGCCAATGGCCTGCCTGCCGAGGCCCAGCCAGCCACTGGCCTGCCAGCCGATGGGCTGCCTGCGGTTGCCCCGCCTGCGGCGGCGGCTGGAGCGGCGGCTACTCCCTTGGCCCGGCCCGAGGTGGAGGCCCTCCAGGCCTATAGCGCCCCGCTGGAGGGTCGGCGCGGCTTGTTGCGGCTCGATTTCAATGAGAACACGGTGGGGCCGAGCCCCCAGGTGGTGGCGGCGATCCGCGCCATTCCCGCCGACCACTACGCCATCTATCCGGAATACGACGGCCTGCGGCAGGCGGTAGCGGCCTCGCTGAGCGCCGCCGCTGCTGCCGGGCCCAGCCTGCGGCCGGAGCAGATCGGCCTGTTCAATGGCGTCGATGCGGCGATCCACGCGGTGTTCCAGGCCTACGGAGCCCGCGCTGATCTGCTGCTCACCACCAGCCCCACCTTCGGGTATTACAGCCCCTGCGCCCGCATGCAGGGGATGGAGATTGAGGCGATTCCCTACCGGCTGCCCGATTTCGCCTTTCCGCTGGAGGAGATCCGCGCTGCCCTCTGCCCAGCGGCCCCTGCCGGCCTGGCCCAGCCCCCAGGCCGCCCGCAGCCGCCCCGGCTGCTGCTGCTCTGCAACCCCAACAACCCCACCGGCACCCGCCTGGCGCCGGAGCTGATCCTGGAGCTGGCGGCCGCTGCGCCCCACAGCCTGGTGGTGGTGGATGAGCTCTACGAGGCCTTCAGCGGCGACAGCGTGCTGCCGTTGTTGCTTCAGCGGGCCGACGCCGGGGATCCCTTCGCCGCCTATCCCAACCTGCTGGTGTTGCGCTCGCTCTCCAAAACCGCCGGCATCGCCGGGCTGCGGATCGGCTTTGCGATCGGTCCGGCGGCGGTGGTGGATCGGGTCAGCCGGGTGACGGGGCCCTACGACATCAACAGCTTCGCCGTCACCGCCGCCTTTGCGGCCCTGGCGGATCAGGCCTACGTGGATGCCTACGTGGCCGAGGTGTGGCGCGCCCGCGATTGGTTGGTGGCGCAGCTACAAGCCGCAGGGGTGAGACACCACGTCGCGGGCGGCAACTACCTGCTGCTCTGGCCCGGGACGCCGGTGGTGCAGGTGGAAGCAGGGCTCAGGGCGGCGGGCATCTTGGTGCGTTCGATGGCCGGCAAACCGCTCATCGATGGCTCCCTACGGGTCAGCTTGGGCACTCTGGAGCAGATGCAACACTTTTGGGATGTTTACAGCCGGATTGATGTAGGTAGCGGCGCTTAATCCTGGTTCGGCATCGGCCGCCTGCTCCCGGGTCTGATCAGCGCATCAACTCGATCACGGTGCCATCGCCTAGCGGCGGCACCAGGCTGAAGCTGCTGCCCACCCGCCGCTGCGGCGTGCCGGCCATCGCCTCCAGGAAGGGCTGGGCGCTGCTGAGGTCGCAGCTGGCGCTGGGGCCGCCGGGGCGGTACTGCACCGGGATCACCCGCCGCGCCTGCAGCTGGCGCACCACGGCCGCCGCCTCCTTGCCGTCGTACACCTTGGCGCCGCCCCCCACGCCGATGATCAGCAGATCGGGCCGGCCGAGCAGCACCCGATCTTCCGGGGCGAGGCTGCCGGCGGTGCCGCCCAGGTGGGCGATCTCGAGGCCGCCCTGGCGCCAGCGCCAGAGGGTGGAGAGGCCGAAGCGTTTGCCGCCCACCCGGTCGTGGGGGGCGCCGATGCCCTCGATCGCCAGCCCCGCCACCCGATAGGAGCCCGGCTTGACCAGGAAGCGGCCGGAGGCCACCGGCGCCCCTTCATCGCGCAGCTGGCTGCTGGCCAGAATCACATCGGCGCTCAGCCGCGGTTCGGCCAGGCCGGCGGCGCAGCCCACCGCTTGAAACGGATTGAGCAGCACCCTGGCGCCGCCCCCGCTGATCAGCAGGGCGCTGTGGCCATAGCTGGTGATCGTGACGCCGCCGCCCCCGCCGGCCTGCGCCGCCGGCGGGGCGAGCGGCGCCACCGTGGCACCGAACAGCAGTAGCGGGGCCGCTGCGGTGGCGGCAAGCCGCAGGCAAACGGGGGAATTGGCGGGAGCCATGGGCGTGTCTTGGCCGCTGGGGCCCCGGCAGTGGCGCGAAACTAGCAGCGGTTCAGGAGCGGTTCCGTGGGGTCGCCCGCCGCCAGGGTGAGAAAATTGGCCAGCAGCTGGTGGCCGTGCTCGGTGAGCACGCTCTCGGGGT
Organism: uncultured cyanobacterium; assembly: GCA_903858015.1. Lineage (GTDB taxonomy): Bacteria > Cyanobacteriota > Cyanobacteriia > PCC-6307 > Cyanobiaceae > Cyanobium. The sequence goes on along the minus strand of CAIOGZ010000046.1, from coordinate 21,234 downwards.
GGAATTGCACCCCCTGCAGGTGGGGATAGTCGCGGTGGGCCAGGCCCATGATCGTGCCGTCCGCCAACCAGGCCGTGACCTCCAGGCAGGCGGGCAGACTCTCGCGTTCGGCGATCAGGCTGTGGTAACGGGTGGCGGTGAGGGGATCGGGCAATCCCGCGAATACCCCCTCGCCGCAGTGGTGCACCGGCGAGGTTTTGCCATGCATCAGCTGCTGGGCCCGCACCACCCGCCCGCCGAACACCTGGGCCAGGCACTGGTGTCCCAGGCACACCCCCAGGATCGGCACGCTCGGACCCAGCTGGCGCAGCACCTCCAGGCAAATGCCTGCCTGGTCGGGGTCGCCGGGGCCCGGCGAGATCAGGATCGCCGCCGGATCCAGGGCCCGGATCTGCTCGATGCTCAAGGCGTCGTTGCGTTCCACCCGCAGGTTGGCGGCTAGGGGGTGGTCCACGGCCAGTTCGCCGAGGTATTGCACCAGGTTGAAGGTGAAGCTGTCGTAGTTGTCGAGGACCAGAAACATGGGCGGCAAGATCAGCGCTCGATCGCTTGGGAGCTTCAGAGGGTTCAGCTTCAGATGCCGAGCCGCACCAGCAGGGGCGGCACCAGCAGCAGCAGGGCAATCATGAGCGAAGCCAGGGCCGCCACGAGCACCGCAGCGGCGGCGCAGTCCTTGGCGATGCGGGCCAGGGGGTGAAATTGGCGGCCGATCGCCAAGTCAACAACGGCCTCGGTGGCGGTGTTCAGCAACTCCAGTACCAGCACGGCCGCCACGGTGAGCACGAGCACCGCTAGGCGGTCGAGGCTGAGCTGTAACCACAAGCCCAGGCTGAAGACCACCGCGCCGGTGATCACGTGGATGCGGAAATTGCGTTGGCTGGCGAAGGCGTAGGCCAGGCCCTGGGCCGCATAACGGAAGCTGGCGGGCAGATCGCCCGCTACTTTCCAGGCCCGCACCCGCAACCTCCGGCCGCGAAGATGCACGTTGCTCTGGTCCGTTTCCCGCAGGGATGGCAGGGGCCGGAGCTTGGCTGGGGAGGGATCGGGAATCAGCATCGATCGGGCAAAGCCTCCCTCAAGCGGGCACCCTACAGCGGTTCAACGGCCCAACTTGGTTGCGGTCGCCACCGCTGCAGACGGCCTCGGGGTGCGGCTTGGACCAGGCCCTTCAAGCCTGCCTTTGTAGTCAGCCGTTGCAGTTTGCCCTAGAAGTGCGCCGCCCAAGGGCACTGTTCCAGGGCACTGTTCAACTGCGCCGTTCAACTGCGCAGATCAACCGTTGGCGATCAGGGCCTCCTGCCGGGCCAGCATCGCGGCCAGGCTGGCGGCGTCGGGGTGGTCCCAGCCGAGCAGGTGCAGCAGCCCGTGGCTGGCTAGGAACAGCAGTTCCGTTGGCAGGTCGTGGCCCTGGGCCTCGGCTTGGCGGGCGGCGGTTTCCAGCGAGATCACGATGTCGCCCAGTTCGAGGCTTTCCCCCCCTGGCAGCGCTGGTAGCGGGATGGCGGGCAGGTCGTCGAGAGCCGCTTCCTGGGCGGCGAACGAAAGCACATCGGTGGGTTCGTTCTGCTGCCGCCAGGCGCCGTTGAGCAGGGCGATGCTGGCGTCGTCGGTGAGCTGCAGGCCGAGGCTGTAGGCGGGGCTGCGCAGCTCGGCGGGGAGCTCCCCGGCCAGCTGCGCCAGCCAGTGGCCCAGCAACTGTTGCCAATGGTCGTCCGCCAGCCGATCCGCTAGCGGCCCCGCCGCGGCCAGCAGCGGCTGCAGCCCAGGCGCCAGACCTTGGCCGTGCTGATCCTCCAGGCGAAAGGCCAGGTCGAGGCTGGGCGGGGTGCCGGGGGCCGCCATCACTGGGGCAGGTTGGGGCGGCCCAGCCAGGCGATCAGCACCAGAAAACCGGTTAACCCCAGGGCGGTGAGGCCAAAGTGGACCAGGCTCTGGCGACCTTTGCGCACCATGTTGCGCATCGCCAGCTTGATGAAGGGTGCTCCAGCCGCCTCGGCTGCTGGGGCGGGCCCGGGGGGCGCGGCGGCTCCAGGAGATTCGGCAGGCTGGGGCATCCGCGCTAAGGCCTACATCAAGATGGAAGACCATCCTGGCACCGCGTCGCCCGGGCCGTGGTGGTGGGGTATGGGCCGCTGCTGGGCTGGCGCTGGGAGTCTTCGGGGAGCTGGGCCCAGGCCGATCGCCAGTGGCAGTAACGCCGGTGGGGGCATCACCGCGATCCGGCTGTTTCAGCTGCCATTGATTGGGATCGGATCGACTGCAGCGCCTATCCTGGCCGGCTGCATGGCTTTACGACGCCCTAAATCGTTTATGGACCAAGCCGAATTCACGGTTGATGCTTTAGCGGGCTTCCCTATTTTCGCTGGTCTGAGCAAGGAGCAGAAGCTCCCTTTGTTACAGGGCCATCGTCTGGTTCGGCTCGGCGAGTCCCAGCCGGCGGTTCAGCAGGCTGATTGGAACGATGGTGTCTTGTTGATCGTTCATGGCCTTGCCAAGCTGAGGCGCTTCACCATGGAAGGGGACGAGGTTGTGGTGGGTTTGGTTGGGATTGGCGAAATTGTTGGCGAGCAGGCCCTGCTGATCGAAGGCGGTTTGCGATCCGCCGACATCGGCGCGAGTTGGGCGAGCGGTTTGCCCTGCGCGGGGAGGATGCCACCACCAGGGTGATGGCTACCTTGTTGGCGCTGGCCCGCAAAGGAAACGCCAGCCGCGATCCCCAGGAACCGATTCCGGCGCTGGTCCAGCGGCAGATCGCCACCATCGCAGACCTGGCCCGGGGCACCACCTCCACCATCCTGACGCGCTTGCGCAGCGTTGGCACCCTGGTGGACGCAGCGGATGGCCTTCGCATCGCCAACCTCGAACCTCTGCAACGCCGCCACTTGCTTGAGCTTTGACTTAGTCGCTACCGCCCACCTCCACCCCCTGCCGCAGCAGGGCCTGGATGAAGGGATCGAGGTCGCCGTCCATCACCCGCTGCACTTCGGTGGTTTCGTGCTGGGTACGGAGATCCTTCACCATCTGGTACGGATGGAATACATAATTGCGGATTTGATTACCCCAAGCCGCCTCCACGATGTCGCCGCGAATATCGGCAATCTCCGAGGCCCGCTGCTCCTGGGCGATCACCAGCAGCTTGGCCATCAGCAGGGCCATCGCCTTCTCCTTGTTTTGGAGCTGGGAGCGCTCCTGGGTGCAGCGCACGGCTAGGCCGGTGGGGATGTGGAGGATCCGCACGGCCGTTTCCACCTTGTTCACGTTCTGACCGCCGGCACCGCCGGAGCGGGAGGTGGTGACCTCCAGGTCTTTGTCGGGGATGTCGAGCTTCACCTCCTGCTCGAGTTTGGGCATCACTTCTACGCCGGCGAAGCTGGTCTGGCGCTTGTCGTTGGCATTGAAGGGGGAAATGCGCACCAGGCGATGGGTGCCCTTCTCGTTGCGCAGGTAGCCGTAGGCGTAGCGGCCGTCGATTTCAATCGTGCAACTTTTGATGCCCGCTTCCTCTCCCTCGGAGAGTTCGTCCACGCTCACCTTCATGCCGTGGTCTTCGGCCCAGCGGGTATACATCCGCATCAGCATCAAGGCCCAGTCCTGGGCGTCGGTGCCGCCGGCGCCGGCGTTGATCGAGATCACTGCCCCGTCCTTGTCGTAGGTGCCGCTCAGCAGGCGCTCCAGCTCCCAGCGGTCGAGATCCGCCTTCAGGGTCTGGAGGCCGCCAGCGGCTTCGGCCAGCAGCTCGTGATCGGCTTCAAGCTCGTAGAGCTCCAGGGTGGCGCGGCCGTCAGCGACGAGCGCCTGCCAGCGCTCCAGTTGCTGCAGCTGGGCCTTGACCTCATCGAGTTGGCGCATCTTGGCCTGGGCTTGCTTCTGGTCGTTCCAGAAGTCGCCCTGGGAGGCCAGCTGTTCGAGGTCTTGCTGGCGGGCCTTCAGGGCCGGTACGTCAAAGACAGTCCTGGGCATGGCCCAGGCGGTCGGTGAGCTCGGAGAGGTCGCGTTTGAAATCGGTGAGGTCGAGCACCAAGGCTAAGGCGGGGTGGCTTGAACGTACCAGCCCGGCCCGCCCCGGCTTGGGGGGCGGCTAGTGCTGCTGGGCGGGCCCTTTCCAGGGCTGGTGCGCCGGCCCCTTCGCTAGGGCTGGCGGGGCTTCGCCCTTAGACTGCCTGGGCGAACTCCCAAGGCCTCCAACAATCTTCAACCATGCTACAAGCAGCCCACAACTAACCGACAAGCCAGCCAAAACCAAGCCAAGGCCAAGCTAAAAACAACCCCCAACTAGCCCTGGGGCAAACAAGCCTCAGGAACCTTTGCTAAACAAGAAAGCTTGCTAAACAAGAAAGCTTGCTTAGCCAAAAAGCTTGCTTAGCCAGAAAACTTGCTTAACAAACAACCTTGCTCAACAAGCAAGCAAGCTAAACAACCAGCAAGCTAAACAACCAGCAAGCTAAACAAGCAGGCAAGTTAAACAAGCAAGAGCATCTCCGCCCAATCACCCCAACGCCAATCTCCAAGCCGCGAATGTCATCCCAAAGCAATCTCCAGGGCAATGCTGACAACCAGGCCGCTCCTAACCAGGAGCGGCAGGGCGACGACCAGCTCACCAAGGTAGAAATTTACACTTGGCGATTTTGTCCCTACTGCATCCGGGCTAAGGGGTTGCTCGATCGCAAAGGGGTGATCTATAACGAATATCTCATCGATGGCGATGATACCGCCCGCCAAGCCATGGCCCGCCGGGCCGAAGGCCGCAGCAGCTTGCCCCAGATTTTTATCAACAACCAACCGATCGGCGGTTGTGACAACCTGATGGAGCTCGATCAAGCTGGTTTGCTGGATCAACTCCTCGGCGTCGGCGCATGAGCGCATCGTTTAATCCAGGCCCGGCTGATCAGCGGCCGGCCCAGCGGGCCCAGCTGTTCGTGATCGACCCGATCACCCGGCTGAACCCCGCCAAGGACTCCAGCGTGGCCTTGATGCAGGCGGCGCATCGGGCGGGGCTGCAGCCCTGGGTCTGCACCCCCGCCGACCTTTCCGCCGCCGCCGGGCCCAACCAGCCGGTCGCCGCTGGCGAGCCGATCGGTTCAGGCCACCGGGCCTGGGCCCGGGCCCAGGCCATCAGCTTGGCCCCGATGCACTGCCAGCCCCAGGGTTGGGAGGTGCCCCAGCCCTGGTTCAGCCTTGGCGAACCGGCCCTGGTCCCCCTGGAGGACTTTCAGGTGGTCTGGATGCGCAAGGATCCGCCCGTCGATGAGGCCTATCTCTATGCCACCCATCTGCTCGATCTAGCCGAACGCCACGGCGTGCGGGTGGTGAACCGGCCGGCCGCCTTGCGTGCCTGGAATGAAAAACTTGGCGCCCTGCGCTTCAGCCACCGCATGGCTCCCACCTTGGTGAGCAGCCGTGTGGCGGCCCTGCAGGCCTTCACGATCGAGCAGCGTGAGGTGGTGCTCAAGCCCCTCGGCGGGCGGGCCGGTCAGGGGGTGGTGTTCGCGGCGGCGGGCACGCCTGGCCTGCGGGCCCTGCTCGAACTGGTGACCCAGATGGAGGCCCTGCCGGTGATGGCCCAGGCCTTCCTGCCCGGGGTGAGCGCCGGCGACAAGCGCATCTTGTTGGTGGATGGCGAACCGCTCGGGGCGGTGAACCGGGTGCCCACCGGTGGCGAATTCCGCAGCAACCTGGCCGTCGGCGGAGCCCCTGAGGCGGCCCAACTCACCGCCGCTGAGCTGGAGATCTGCGCCGAGCTGGCGCCGGTGCTGCGGGCCGAAGGGCTGTTCTTCGTGGGCATCGATGTGATCGACGGCCGCCTCAGCGAGATCAACGTGACCAGCCCCACCGGGGTGCGGGAGGTGGAGCGGCTTGGGGGCATTGCCCTGGCCGATCTCATCATCGAGCGGTTGCTGGCGCATTGAGCCAGCGCCCCAGGCCGCTCAGGCCGGGCCCCGGGCCCTCGGGCTGCCAGATCTGATCGGCAGGTTGAGTTGGTGTTGCAGCACGTCGAGCTTGAGGGCCACTTCCTGCAATTCCTTCTCGGCCCGGGAGCCCCGCACCAGCCCGGCCCCGGCGGTGAGTTCGAGCTGGCGGCCCCGCAGGGTGCCGCTGCGGATGGCCACCCGTAGGTCGGTGTCGCCTTCGCTATCGATCCAGCCGATCGGGGCGGCGTAATAGCCCCGCTCAAAGGGCTCAAGGCTGCGCAGCCAGGCCATCGCCTCCCGCCGGGGTAGGCCCGCCACGGCTGGGGTGGGATGGAGCGCTTCGGCGAGGCCGAGGGGCTGGCGCGCGAAGTTGGTGCTGGCCTCCAGCCGCGCCGTGATCGGGGTGTGCAGGTGCACCAGGGCGCCATGGCGGGCCAGGCGCGGGTGGCGCGGCCGCCGGGGCGAGAGGCCCGCCCGGCGCAGCACCGAGCTGATCGTTTCCACCACGAGTTCATGCTCGTGGCGGTCCTTGTCGGAGTGCAGCAGGTCGGCGGCCATCGTTCCCAAGGGAGCCGTGCCGGCCAGGGCATCACTGCGCAGCTGGCCCTGGCGCAGGGTCAGCAGCCGCTCCGGGGACGCCCCCAGCAGCGCCTCACCGCTCTGTTGCTGCCAGAGGAAGCGGCAACTGCCCGGCTGGCTGCCGCGCAGGTTGGCGAGCAGGGCCAGGGGGTCGAGGTTGCTATCGAGTTCCAGCTGCTGGCGCACCGCCAGTACCAGCTTGCTGAGCTCGCCGCCCTCGACCAACTCGATGGCCCGCTCCAGCGCGACGCGGTAGCCGGCGTGCCAGCTGGAGCGATGGCGGATGCCCACCGGGGGCGGAGCCTGGGCGACGGGCTCTCTGGCGGCCTGGTGCTGCAGCTGGCGACCCTTTTCCCAGAGCTCCTCGGCCACACTCCGGGCCGTGACCCCGCCGCCGAGGGTGCGCTGCAGCCGCAGCCAAACCTGGCGGCCCTGGCGGCTCAACTGCCAGCGGGGCAGCACCGCCTGCACGCCGGCCGGACCATCCCCCTGTTGCAGGGGGCTATCGAAGAAGGCAAAGGCGAGCAGCACCCGCGGCCGGGCCAGCGGCGGCAAGGGTGGGGCGGGGGGGATGGCCAGCCGCCGCAGGCTGGCGCTGCTGAACCGCTGGGCCAGTTCGAAGCGCCGCGCCCCACTCAGCTCCAGGGCATTGCAGCGTCCGGCAGCGGCCACACACAGGCCCGGTGCCCCATCCCAGAGGAAGCGGAAGCCATCGGGCGTGGCCAGTTGCGGCAGCAGGGCGAGCGGGTCGAGGCCGGGCACCGCCTGCAGGGGAAGGGCCAGGCTCAGCACCCGATCGCCATCCCCCTCCGGATCCGGGCAGGCAGCGGCCCGACCGCCCAGCCAGCCGCCCATGGCGTTGATGGCGGCGGTGGCCTCCGCAAGCAGCGCAGGGAAGGACGGGGGGGCCTGCACCAGGAGGGCCTCGGAACCGGCACGGAAGGCTGCTCAAATGTATGGGTCTTTGCCGGCCTGCCGGCCCTCGCCCCTATGTCCGAGCCCCAGGTCGTCGCAAGCCGTTACGCCCCGTTGCCGAGCGCGCCAGCGTCTGGCCCGGCCCGGCGCCGCCTTTGGAAGGCCGCGATCAAGTGGCCGATGTATGCCGTGGCGGTGATGCCGGTGCTGCTGGCGGCGGGCTGGCGGCACGGCCGGGGGCTGCCGGTGCGCGCCGACCAGCTGCTGCTGTTTCTGCTGGCGGCGGTGTTGCTGCTGGCCTGGGAGAACCTGGCCAACGATGTCTTTGATGCCGATACCGGCGTGGATGCCAGCGGCAAGCCCCATTCGCTGGTCAACCTCACCGGCCGGCGCGACCGGGTGGCGGCCCTGGCCAATGGCGCCCTGCTGCTGGGGCTGGCCCTGATGGCCCTGGTGGCGTTACGCAGCAGTGCGGTGGTGCTGGCCCTGGTGTTGGCCTGCTGCGGCCTGGGCTACCTCTACCAGGGGCCGCCGTTCCGGTTGGGCTACCGGGGTTTGGGGGAACCCCTCTGCTGGCTGGCCTTCGGCCCCTGCGCCACCGCCGCCGCCCTGCTGGCCCTCGCCCCCGCCGCCAGCGGCTTGGCCGCCAACGGCTTGGCCGCGAGCGGCACAGCCGCCAGCGGGCCCACGGCGGTGCCCTGGGGGACGGCGCTGGTGCTGGGCAGCGGTCCGGCCCTGGCCACCAGCTTGGTGCTCTTTTGCTCCCACTTCCACCAGGTGGAGGAGGATGCGGCCCATGGCAAGCGTTCGCCGGTGGTGCAGCTCGGCACCGCCGCCGCCGCTTCCTTGGTGCCCTGGTTGATCGCCGCCAGCCTGGCGTTGCAGTGGGCGCCGGTGCTGCTGGGCCTCTGGCCGCCGACGGCCCTGCTGGGGGTGATCGGCCTGCCGCCGGCCCGGGCCCTGATCCAGTTGCTGCGCGACCACCACGACCAGCCGGAGCGGATCGGCGGCAGCAAATTCCTGGCCCTGCGCTTCCAGGCCCTCAATGGCCTGGGGTTGGCGGTTGGGCTGGCCTTGGCGCCACTGCTGACGCCACTGCTGGTCCCCCTGGGCCTGCGGTGAAGGCGCTGCTGCGGTTGGCATGGCGGCCGTTCCAGTTCCCGCTGGCGCGGGCCCTGGTCACGGCCCAGGGCAGGCTGGCCGAACGGCGGGGCTGGTTGCTGCGGCTGGAGGCCGCCGATGGCCGGCTGGGCTGGGGGGAGGCGGCGCCGTTCCCGGGCTCGGATCCGATCCAGGCCTGCAGGCTGTCGATCGCCCAGCTTGGTCCCTGCCAGGGCCGCCAGCAGCTGGAGGAGGCGCTCCCAGCGCTGCCCGGGCCCCTGGCCTTTGCCGTGGGTGCAGCCCTGGCGGAGCTCGATGGCTTGGCTGCTGAGGCGGCAGCAAGCTTGCCGGCTGGAAGTTTGCCGGCTGGAAGTTTGCCGGTAGGAAGCTTGCCGGCAGGATGGTTGGCGACAGGATGGCTGCAGGCACCGCCATCGGCCTGGCTGCTGCCGGCGGGTGCGGCGCTGCTGCCAGCCCTGGAGCAGGCCTTGTCCAGCAACGCCCAGACGCTGAAGTGGAAGGTCGCCGCCGGCGATGATGCTTTGGAACGGCAGCTGCTTGAGGTGTTGCTGGAACGCCTGCCTGAGGCTGCCCGGCTCCGGCTCGATGCCAACGCTGGCTGGGATCGGGCCACCGCCGCCGCCTGGGCCGAACGGCTGGTCGATGAGCCGCGGCTGGAATGGTTGGAGCAGCCCCTGGCCGACGACGACATCGAAGGGCTGGAGGCTCTGGCGCATCGGCTGCCGGTGGCGCTGGATGAATCCCTGAGGCGCCACCCCTGGCTACGGGAGCGCTGGAGCGGCTGGCAGGTGCGGCGGCCGGCGCAGGAGGGGGATCCCCGGCCCCTGCTGGCGGCCCTGGCCGTCGGCAGGCCCGGCTGGATGGTGAGCACCGCCTTTGAAACCGGTGTCGGGCGGCGGCTGGTGGAGCACGCTGCGGCCCTGCAGTGGCGCGGTCCAACCCCCACTGCGCCCGGCCTGGCGCCCCAATGGCGGCCCAGCGGTCCGCTGTTCAACGCCGATCCCGCCGTGGCCTGGGCTGCTCTGCAGCCGGAAGGGCCGTGAATCAAGCGGTTCCCTGGCCCCCGGGGCCGGTGCGCCCCCTGGCGCTGCCGGCGGCCGCCGCCGCCGCCGACCCGGCGCTGGCGGCGGCGCTGCTGGAGCAGGGCCTAGACGCTGGCGCCGTGATCGCCCTGCCGGCGCCAGCCGAGGCGGCGGCGATGGCGGCGGCGATGGCTCCCCAGGCTCCGCCGGGCCCGGCTGTGGTGCTCGGCAGCGGCGGCAGTGCCGGAGGCCGCCGCTGGGTGCAGCTGGGGGTTGCCGGCCTGGAGGCCGCCGCCGACGGGCTGGGGCAGTGGCTGCTGGCGCAGGGAGTGGATCCGGCGGCCTGCCAGTGGCTCGATCCCTTGCCCCTCCACCACGTCAGCGGCCTGATGCCCTGGCTGCGGGCGCGTCGGCTGGGGGGGCGGCTGCGCTGGCTGGCCCCAGCCTTGCTGCGCGATCCAGCGGCCCTGGCGGCAGCCTGCCCCCTGCCGGCCGATCAGCCGGCGCTGCTGTCGCTGGTGCCCACCCAGCTGCGGCGGCTGCTGGAGCACGGCGCCGGAGCGGAGTGGCTGCAGGGCTGCCGGCTGATCTGGGTGGGTGGCGCGGCCCTGCCCCAGGACCTGGCCGACCGCTGCCGGCGGCTGCGGCTGCCCATCTCCCCCTGCTATGGCAGCAGCGAGACCGGCGCCATGGTGACGGCGCTGGCGCCGGAGCTGTTTCTGGCGGGGCAGGCAGGTTGCGGCGCGGCCCTGCCCCATGCCCAGCTGCGGATCGATCCGGCCAGCGCTGCCGTGCAGGTGCGGGCCGCCAGCCTGGCGCTGGGGGAGCATGCCGCTGGCCGCTTCCAGCCGCTGCCGCTGGCCGCTGGCTGGTGGAGCAGCGGCGATCTGGGCCGCTGGGGCGAGGGCGGGAGCTTGGAGCTGCTCGGCCGATGCGATGGCGCCATCAGCAGCGGCGGCGAGACCGTGTTTCCCGAGCAGGTGGAGCTTCAGCTCACGGCCGCCGCCAGGCAAGCGGGACTGCCGCTGCGCCACCTGTTGCTATTGGCGGAGCCCGATCCGCTCTGGGGCGAGCGGCTGGTGGCGCTGGTGCGGGCCGAGGGCCCAGCCCGATCGGGCGGCGCCGCCCCAGCTGGCGCCGCTGGGGCCTTGATCGCGCCCCTGGTGGCGCTGGCCGCGGCGCTACCCCCCAGCCAGCGGCCAAGGCGTTGGCTGGCCTGCCCGGAGCTGGCCCCCTCGCCGCTCGGCAAGTGGGAACGCCAGCGCTGGCGGGACTGGCTGCAGCGGAGCCAGGCAGGGCACGGGCGAGACCTGCCTTGACGGTGGCGCCAGGGTGGCGGCCGGCGCCGGGGTGGCCAGTTCAGGGTGGCGGGTCTGGGTGGGGGAGTCAATCGCGGCTCTCGCTCACCCAGGGGCCGGCGATCCAAGGCAAGCGAGGGCTCATGGCTTGCCAAGTCCGGCTTTGACCAGGTCATGGAGGCGCAGCATGCCGAGCAGACGGCGCTGATCGGCGGGATCGACCACGGGCAGCACCGAGATCGTTCGCCTGCCATTGCGTTCCATCAGCTCGAGGGCCGTGGCGGCCATCGTCTCCGGGGTCACGGTGATCGGATCGAGCGTCGCCATCGAGGCGGCGCTGAGCTGGCTCCAGTCAGCGGCCCTGTGGCTCTGCAGGCAGCGCCGCAGATCGCCGTCGGTGATCAGGCCTGCCAGGCGGCTGGGGTCGGTTGCGGTGTGGATCCAGGCGGCGCCGAGGCTGCCCAGGCTGGGGCTTCCTGAGGTGAGATTGGCGATCACGGCCGGCAGGGGGGCATCCGCTGCCAGGGGGGGCAGATCCTTGGCCGGCACCATCAAATCGGCCACGGTGAGGGTGAGCTGGCGCCCCAAGGCGCCGGCCGGGTGGTTGATGGCGAAGTCTTGCGGCGAGATGCCGGCCCGCTCCATCCAGACCGCCGCCAGGGCATCGCCGATCGCCATCGCCACGGCGGTGCTGGCGGTGGGGGCGAGGTTGAGGGGGCAGATCTCCCGATCCACCGAAGCATCCAACACCACATCGCAGTGGGCCGCCAGGCTGGAGTGGGTCCGGCCGACCACGGCGATGCGGGCGGTGCCGCGGCGGCGGAGGTGGGGAAGAATCGCCAGCAGTTCTTCCGTTTCACCGCTGTTCGAGAGCAGCAGCACCACGTCGTCGGCGGCAACGATGCCCATATCGCCGTGCAGGGCGTCGCCGGGATGGAGAAAGACGGCGGTGAGGCTGAGCGAGGAAAAGGTGGCGGCGATCTTGCGCGCCACGATGCCGCTTTTGCCCACTCCGCTCACCACCAGCTTCGCCCTGCGGGCTGAGCAGCTCGCCAGCAAGGCCAGCGCTGCCTCCACCTGGCCTGGATCGAGCCGGGCGGCGGCGGCCGCAATGGCAGTGGCCTCCTGCTGCAGACAGCGGCTCAGGGCGGTGCTGGTGGCCTGTTGCGTGGGCATGGCTTGGGTGCCGCAGCCTGGGCGCATCATGCCGCGACGACCAGGCCGCCGCCCAAGCCCTGCGGGGGCCAAGGGGGGCTCAGGGCTTCTGGCTGGCGGCGATGGCCTGCGCCTGCTGCAGCTGGTCGAGCTTTTCCAATTGCTCGAGCGGCGAAACGGGCAGCTGGGGCCAGCGCAGCAACCCATCAGCCCGGTAGGCCTAGAGGCCCACGTGCCCCCAGAAGTTGGCGTGGGCAGCCCAGTCGGCCGGATCAACTTCGCGCCCGTGCGGCAGGGCGGAGCGGGAAACATAAAAACCGCTGGGGTCGGCTGGCGAGCGATGCAGGCAGCGGCCATGGCGTCGAGCATGGCGGGGTCCAGGAACGCTTGATCGCCCTGGGCATTGATGATGATGGTGCGATCCGGTTCGCTGCTCACCGCGGCCAACAGTTGGGCAGCCACCGGGGCAATGCGCTCACTTCCGGATCGGCAATCGGCGCTGCTCAGGAGTGCCTGAACCCCCAAGCCGGCAGCCTGGTCGGCCAGCTCCTGGCTATCGGTGCAGAGCGCGATGGCGCTTGCCGTTTTGGCCTGCAAACAGCGTTTCAGCCCATGCTGGAGCATCGGTTTGCCACCGATGTCAGCGACCAGCTTGCGGTATCCGGGCCCTGTTGCCGCAAGGCGGTGGTGACCGTGGGCATTCGGCTCGGCAGATGGCACCGCTGGCGGACTTGGCCCCCAAGGCTGTTGCCTGGCAGAGGGGGCTCCGGGCCAACGCTGGAGGGTGGTTTGGAGGAGTTGCCAGAGCTGCGGCCGATCCACCTCAGCAGCTGGGCCAGGGCACTCGCTCGGGCGGTGAGCTGGGTGTGCAGCTGCTCGAGCTCTTCCTGCTCAGCAACGATCAACGCACCGACAGCAGCTGGTGTCGCCAGCCAGTCCGCCTCTGAAATCCCAGCCGGAGGGGCGCCCATCACAAGCAGTTTCTGCCTGAAATACAAACTGGAATCAAGCCGCCTTCAAGGGTTGAGTGGGGATGAGGTTTGCGCTGGGATGTCCCGACGCTGGAACGGTTACCTTGTTGTTCAGTGAGGACCCAATGAGCTTTTCTTGAATGCCGCTACAGATGAATAGGCAAACGATAAGCGTTCGCGGTTATTGTGACTCGATAGACTCACGATTTTTTGATCAAGAGTTGTTGAAAAATCTGAAACCGGTCGTGAATCTTGATAACCAAAGGCGGGAGCCGATGTGGTGTCACCAGGAACTTCATCAAGATCATAGCCTTGATGCTTAACAAATAGACTTAAAAACCGCTCCATGGCGTGTGCGAGAGTGGCATCAACTTGGCCGACTTCGGGTTCATAGCTATCCAGGGTTGGAGACTTTTGAATTAAATGCCTTAACGAATCAACTCTCCCCGCAAACATACTACCGGCTACGAAATTTCTTTGCAGGGCCCATTGAGGAGATATGTTGAATTCGGCTAGTAGTTCAGCCAACCACAGAACATTCATACTTAAACATGCGGTAAGTGGAATGATTGATCCAGGTGGCGCAAGCAGACCAACATCATTTTTGAGACTAAATACGCGACGTATGTAGTTGATTGAGTCTTCAGAGACCATGCTGGAGATTAAGTGTGATCCCCAGTCGGATCCATCATCACGATGAAGAGACTTTTTGGTATGAACCTTAATGAAGTTGTCGTAGCCATAATCCACAAGAGCGGGCAGAATTACATTCACGAATGGGGCAACATCACGACCATGATTCTGAACGACATAGATTCGATAGGTTGGTATATTATAATTCTCTAGGCAAGAAGCCACGGATTCTACTTTATCGGCAGTGGTGGTTATAAGGTAGTCTATAACGTCTTTGGATGGCGAAGCAAGATCAAGGATTCCAGGCAAGCTTTCAGGATAAAAAACATGGATTGCTAGAGCGGTATTGCTAACGTTTGACAGTCCTACCCCTATGTCAGGAATAGGCACAGTGAATGATTTGCATTGCAACTTAGGTTTCTCAAAATCCCATGGTTGATTTGTATTAATTTGGGAATGAACCTCAAGATCTTCGATATGCACCAGGGCTAGAGTTGATGGATAGTAAAATAAATAAGACCAGGCTAAACTTACCCTAATCCAATCTAAATATGATTCAGGTGAGTAATTGGTGAAAAAATCACAATTAGCATGATTAAGCGCGTGACAAGCTGGGATGAAATAGGAACCAATCGGATAAGGCCGGAAATGAGAATGATATCTGTATGAGTCATAATCCAACTTACCGGATTTTTCCGAACATTTGATCGAAGTGATTGAATTCTCGATGACTCCATCAGCATGCGCTTGAAGATCGGGACTGGTTAAGAAGATGGGATCACTATATTCAGGCCAAAGCTCTTTGATAAGAAGCTTTAATCGATAGCGTGACAGCAAAGATTTATTCCTAACAGGAGTTCTAATCAAGAATAAAGGCTTTGAGTTAATAGAAAATAATGCAAGGTTTCGGATACAAGGACGGATGCTCAAAACCAATGAATTAAATGCTGCTGGTACAGGTTGTCTGTGGAAACTAAATTCAAAAATAAATGTGTAGTTAAGGGCTGATGGACTGTTGCATGGGAATAAATTTGCAATGTTTGCAATATAACCATTTTCTTCAATATTTAAAGGGATTATATATGATGTTATGCTTTGATTTTGGAATAGAGTTTCATTAAGCCACTGCTCAGAATTGAGGTCGATACGAGCGATAAATGACGGTTTCATTTCAATGCCAGTTTTGGTAAATGTTTGCAGGGTAATCCGTGTGCTTTGCTAAGAATTCTTTTATCAGTGCAAGTTGGTTTTCATGTGTCATATTGAGTTTATTCTTAATGACTGGTGATCCAATCGTTAGCATTTGATAAGGAAGATTGTAAATAGCATTAAAATTAGGGCTAGTCGATGCATGAAGCTGAAATGGTTCATGATCTTCAACATATGCTGAGTAGTTAAATCCCGAATTAGCAAGATGTTCAGTTAGAGTGCATTCAAATCGTGCGACAGCATCAGTTAGTGTGGTTACAAATCTAACCGAATCCCAATACTCTTTAAAGGCTTGACTTGTGAAAACCTTATTAGTGAATGCTAAGAAGAAAGACTGTATATGTCGCGGAATTCGTTTGTTAGGTAAATATGACGCTTCAGGGCGATGTGAATCACAAATCTCAGGAAAAATTGTAAGACCCCAAAAATCATCATTTTTCTTTTCCATTGTCTCAAAGACTGATGACCATGGAATAAATGGGCCGATACAGCTGGAATTGACAAGCAAAAGTTCATCAAAAGCGGATAAGAAATCTATTCCAAGATAAGTAATCGCATCCTTCCAAGCGCCAAAGTCAAAGCCAACGTTATCTCGACAGTAAATATTGGAAGAAATTCGTTCTAAGCATAACCTCTCAGTAGATGATAGCCTTGAATTAGAAACTATCAGCAAGAAATCGACATCTGAGTAGAGCGAACCGATGAAATATTCATTCTCGGCTGACACAACTGTCTCGTTGCCGAAATAAACATAAATAGCTACTCTTTTACGAGAGGCGGTTCCCGATCTTGTGTTAAATGCGACAACTTTTTCGTAAGAATATTGGTTGCATCTAGCCAGATAGGGAAAAACACGCTCCACAGCGTGGGCGAGCGTAGATTCGACTTGTTGATCTTCGGATTCAAATGATTCATATGTCAAGCCGAGAGAAAATAGTTGCCGAATCGAGTCTGTACGCGCCCAAAAAAAGCTTCCAGCCGAAAAATCGGGTTCGGCGGGAAGTGAAGGCACAATCGAGGCATCCCCTAAACAATCATTTAATAAGTTTTGACATCTTGATTTCTGATCTGGGCCCCAGGACATATGAGTACTCATGGGAGCATAGACAGGAACTCCAATAATTCCAATATCAGGATTACTAAGAAATGTATTTAAAATCTGCTTTATATTCTCCCTGCTTCCTAGAAGATTTTTGGTGAGGTATCTCCTCCATAGGTGGCCCCAATTCACGGTCTGTGATTTTTTACTGTGGATGTGCAAAACAAAATCGTATTGGTCAATAATATCTGAAAGCTCAACGATAAACGGCCCCAGGTCGCGGCCACGATTCGAAACCAACTTGATCCAGATATTCGAAACATGAATGAAGCGGTGTTTGTTGCTCTCTACCAAGTCCAGGGAGAATTGATCACAAACGGTAACAATTAAATCGTGGGCCGTGGGAATGCAATTAATAGAATCGATAAACTCGTCAAGAAGGTCAACAAAGTATAGGTGAAGATGAACGATGATAGTAACGTCATGCAAGTGAGCGGATGTTATTGATTCTTTGGCAATTGGCGCTGGATGATTGGGTAATTTAGTTATCGCTCTCGATAGTGTATTGATATTGGCATAGCCAAAACGTGTATCCGGCTCCAAGTATGTTCCCTCTGCCCATTCATTCCATGCGTTGACAAAAATAAAACGCTCACGATCGGGAAATGTATGGACTGTATAGTCCCATACTTTACGACACCAGCTGTAGAATTTATCTCCGCTAAATTTAGCCCAAGCGTGAAATGCTCCTTTGCGCCGAGCAGAATTGTCCCAACCCATCATCACACATCGATAAATGGGAAAACTTACATTATCAGCTAAACCTTTGTTTAGAAGAATAGAGTCTACAAATTTCTCGTAGTCAAAGATGTACGCATCTGAATCATTGCAAGCCAATGAGCCCTTGTCTAAATGCTCCACCGTTGCGATCGGGCGCGGAGGAAATTCAATGAATTTATCGATGTAGGAGGGCTCTTGGTTAAAAAATGAATTGTTATACACAGTCCAAACACTAATTTCACCTATGCCATTGTCCCTGCACCATTCGCGCCAATTTTTGATGACTAACTCAGGCTCGGGAATCTCTGATAGATTGTAGATGATTACAATTGGCTTTTCATTTAGACGAATATAACGTCTATCGTGGAATAGCCCTGAAATGTCCTCGATAAATCGGATGTCCCAATTTTTCTCGTATTGTTGCTCTATGAGGATTTCCTTGTCGAGTCCATCCCATCTTCTCGTCCAGTTTTCATTGGCCCAGCATATAAGAAAACCATGATCAATGTCTTGGCGTCGAATGAAATTGTTAATGGGTTTATCGAGTAGCTTTTTGCCACTGAACCAGTAATAATAGAAGCAAAAGCCATCGATACCAGAAGCTTTGGCGATCTTAACTTGTTTGTCGATAACATTGTCGTCATGTAAATCGTAATAACCTATATCAGGATGCGGGACTCTTGGTTGATAATGTGAAGGAAAACGCGGCACAGCTTTTGAAGTGTTAGTCCACTCAGTAAATCCATTGCCCCACCACTGATTGTTTTCGGCTATCTCATGAAACTGAGGCAAATAAAAAGCAATTGTTTTTACATAGGATGGTACAACACGAGGATCTTGACGCTCATAGAACTGGCAATAGTTCAATTGCGGCGGGATAGTATTGATTGATTCCTTGGAAATGCCATTGTTCATGGCTGAAGCTTTGGCAGCTGAATATCTGCTCTTAATAAATTTTGCGTATTCAAGCACGCTTTTAGGATAGTTATCTCGTGCTATAAGATCATCGCAAAGGTTTATAGCATCTCCAAACTTTTCGGCGTTAATTAACCCGTGAATTTCTGGAAGAATTGGCTTGATCATTGATGGCAATGCCTCCTAAGCCTTGGGAAGGATCTTCATGGTTCGAGTCTTGGACGAGACATGCTTGATATCAATAATCGAGATCAAACTGCACATTTACTGGGCATGACAGTAAAACCACAGCCGTGATCTTGCCAGCCGTTCGGAATGTAAATAACTCATTTTAATGGCATCAGTCGTGTCGAGAAGAGATTATATAGAGAGGTAAAAGTAAGATTATTCAGTCGAGAGCCAATCTGATCGGCCGGTGCGAAGGCTGTCTGGGCTCTGTCAGCGACATGGTGTCCCATGGTTTGGCAGGTATGCTGCAAAAACAATGCAATACTACATCACGGTCAAGCGCCAGGCTTGCCAAACCTCGGATGCCGTAAGATTAGGGTCAGACTAAAAAGTATAGTTGAAGATTTCCAATCCTTTGTGGCACGCAGGTTTATCGAAAAGTTCGCCAAGCCGCAACCTTTGGAGGGCTTGGACCTCACTGTGCGGCGACGCTTGGTTCGGCGCTCACCAACGTAGTTGATACTGTGCACATCAAGTCGCCAGCAATGAGAACCAGTCTTAATCTTCGCGTTCGAGGTGCTATTTATCCTGGTTTAGCAGGTGCAGGTCTGTTTGGCCTGCTTCCCTCCGCGGATACCAGTAGTGATCACTGAACCGGGCAGCAACATTTGATGTTGAGGGTTTTCTGATTGCCTATCACGGGCAAAAGCATGTCGTCCCCCTGGGCGAGGCACTACTCAAAGAACCGGGGAGGGCATCGACCTGGATCAGCACAGCATCAGAATAAGGTTGCCCAGTAGTTCCTTGAAGCCAGCCCGCTCGATCGATTTTGTGGCGCCATATCTAAAATGCCAAGGCAACATAAAATTCAGATCCAGCACAATATACGCAGAAATCTCGATAAGGCGGAACAATACCCAGGGAAAGCAACTGATTGTAAAGCTGCTTGAAGCCGTATGGCGTAAATTGCCAACAGTGAACATCAACATAAGCATTCTGCGAAAACTCTGAGAATGCGTTGTCTAAGCATGCCCGCGTCTCAGGTGAGGTAGAAATGTAAGGATCTGGTGATGTCAAAAAATCATGGCGTGTAAAGCATCTATGCTCTAATACGGATTTCAATGAAGGCTTTTGACGCTGAGAATAATAAGCTTCAACAACATCCAATAGCGTTGACTCAGGAATGAAATGATCAAAGCATCTGCGCTTGTCAGGGACGCTGAACAAATAAAATCCACCCGGGTTAAGCTTGGATTGAATATCGATCAGGTGTTGGACGAGATTAGGTTGATGCTCAACACAGTGATGGGATACAATCGCATCATATCGTGTGCTAATCTGATCGTAGCCATTAGAGAGTACATACTGTATATCAGGGACGTTCTCGGGATGCCGACCCGGGACAGATGTTGCTCTGCGGATTAGGGATTCCTTGTCCAGCCAATCCGCGTAGTGGATCGTTCTGCTTTCTCCCCTCAGAAATTCCAAGGAAGGGCTATCGAAAACGCCTATCTCAAGAATCGACTGACATGGTTGCAGAAGGTTCAATAGGCTCATACGATCTTGAACCTTTGATGCAGTACGACCTTCTGGTAATCCAAAGTTTTCCCAATGCTTTATTAACTGAGTTGGGCTAAGTTCTAGCAAGTCCTTGTGGAAGCTACGGTAGGTTGAAACATCAAGCTCAGGCGGAAATGCCATGGAGGATTAGTAGTTGTTTCTATGGTAGCAAAGCAAGTCTTGGCTGGCTATCGAGAGTCTCCTTGATCGGGGTGATTCTCCTCTGTACTCCCAGCCAGAGACGGAAGTGCAATTGCGGCGAGTAGCTCTTCGGAAACGGACAATATCGCAGTCGACTTTAACCTGGGTGCGTGAACTTATGTGGCGGACTCAACATCGAGATACAATGCGGTAGAGGTAGTCTCAGCTCATCGGGTGGGCAGGGAGCCATTAATCATGAAGCGATATGGTTGTCCCACCAAGTTAAGTTCCGTTGGATTCCAGGCCTGGCTCGATGCTGAGCGTATCGACCTTCTGCACCAACAGAGTGCTTGCCTCGACCATGGCTAGGGGGGGGGCTGCTGTCTTGGATGCTTGACGGGTTTTGGCATAGGCTAAGTAGCTGTATTAATCTCTTGACCACCCCGATCCGCCTTGGGTATTGCCTGGCCTGTAGCTTGAACTGTATTACTGGTGCGGAGCTGGCTACTGGCCGCATAAACGCACTCGTTTCAGCCAGCAATGCTGCCTACAAGAGTTACCATAACGACAAGCCAAGCTCAACAGCAGTTGCAACAACCTGAATGGATCGTGGTGCTGCCGAGGAGGGGGCGCTTTGACCGGAGACAATCGTAACTGATTCTGAACGGCCAGCATTATTCGATCATCTCTTAATCATGATACAGGAATTTTCCATAATCGAGATCATATCTAACTGCAGGGCAAGTGCATTCTCGCTTTCGCTAAGTTGCACAACCGCACCCTTGTTGATATCCTCGAGTGGACACCAGGGTGCCATGGCCCGTCTTGACAGGGCAAAAAAGTAGGTCGCTGCATCGATGCTTTCGTTGCTTGGGTTGTAGCTAGCTGTGTAGCTGCCAAAGGATGTGCAAAGATCCTCAATAATATAGATTCCGCCAGATTTAATGGATCCAAAAAGATGTTGAAATGCCAACTTTTGGTGGGACCAGAAATGGGAGGCATCGTCAAGAATGAAGTCCCATTCTAGTGCTGCAAGCGAGGCGAGTGCTTCTGGTGAGCCTAAATCGCAAACGTGGACATGGAAGCCTTCGTTCGCCAGTTCCAAAGAAGACTCTTTGATATCAGCCACATGCAGTTCAGCATCGGCACTAAAATAATTTTTCCAGCACCGCATCGAGGCGCCAATATTATTATCTGGACCTGCGCCTAGTTCCAGTATGCGCAGCTGGCGCTTGGATCGGATTGGCCCAAGAAAGTGTTCGTACTTGCGCAGCAAGCCATCGCCGAGTTTGTGAAGTTTGTAATCCGCGTCAGGATCGAGCCATTGGGTGGCTTTGTTCGTGTTGCTGGAAATTCCGTATTGATTTAGAAGAGTGTAACGATTGAAAAAAGTGCCCATCGCTTTGAAGGTAAAACAACCACAGTTTATCGCATGAGCGCTCGCCAACCCAGCCAGGGCTGTCTAAAAGTGTGATCAAGGCGCGTTCAATGCAACCGACACCTCCCTCAGCTGTAGCATCTTGATCATCGGAACGGTTTGTTGAGCCCCCTACGAATTGAGTCTTCGCCGTCCTAGCACAGCAGGTTCATCCCCCGGTCCGCAGGAACGAGACGACCATTGCGCCGCTTTGGTTGGCGTCGCGATGCGCATCCTCTGTGAGTTCGATTTCGCAGGCCCAGCAGCGTCCCGTGGAGTGGTGTAACTCAGGAGGAGCAGCCCCGGCGTAGCCGGGGCTGACGGCTCGCCTCCCTCAGTTCTCTGTTGTGGCAAAGGGTGGGCCGGTCTGTGACCCTGTTCGGAGCACTACCACCAAACCG
>CAIOGZ010000045.1 GCA_903858015.1 uncultured cyanobacterium | reverse complement strand
GCGGGCGATCTGCTCGAGCACGGGCACCAGGTCTTGGACCAGGGCGATCTTCTTGTCGGTGATCAGGATGTAGGGCTCTTCGAGCACCGCTTCCATCCGCTCGGTGTCGGTGGCGAAGTAGGGCGAGATGTAGCCCTTGTCAAAGCGCATGCCCTCGGTGACCTCCAGCTCGGTGGTCATCGACTTGCCCTCCTCCAGGGAGATCACACCCTCCTTGCCCACCTTGTCCATGGCGTCGGCGATCATGCGGCCCACCTCTTCGTCGTTACCGGCGGAGATGGTGCCCACCTGGGCGATGGCGTTACTGTCGCTGATCGGTTTGGCGTGCTCCTTGATCTTGCCAACCAGGAAATCGGAAGCCTTTTCGATACCACGCTTCAGGGTGATGGCGTTGGCGCCGGCAGCCACGTTGCGCAGGCCAGCTTTGACCATGGCGTGGGCCAACACGGTGGCCGTGGTGGTTCCATCACCAGCGGCATCGTTGGTTTTGGATGCGGCCTGACGGATCAGGGCAACACCGGTATTTTCAATATGGTCTTCGAGTTCGATTTCCTTGGCGATGGTGACGCCGTCGTTGATGATTTGGGGAGCGCCGAACTTTTTCTCGAGCACCACGTTGCGACCCTTGGGCCCGAGGGTGACAGCCACGGCTTCGGCCAGGATATCGATGCCGCGCTCAAGGGCACGACGGGCTTGCTCGTTGTAAATAATGCGCTTGGCCATGGAGATCTCGTTGGAGTGGGTAGGGGAGTGGGAATCAAAGCGGTGGTTAATCAGCGGCCGCATGGCCTAGCTTGATCAACCGGAGATCAGGGTTTGATCTCAAATTTGATTGAACCGAGCCAGTCGGGCTCAGTTGACAATGGCGAGGATGTCCTTCTCGGAAAGAAGCACGTATTCGTCGGTGCCGAGTTTGATGTCGGTGCCGGCATACTTGCTGTAGAGAACTTTGTCGCCCACACTGACTTCGGGCGCTTGACGGGTGCCGTCATCGTTGCGCTTGCCGGGGCCGATCTGGACCACCTCACCCACCTGGGGCTTTTCCTTGGCGGTGTCGGGCAGAAGGATGCCGCCGGCAGTTTTTTCCTCGGATTCGGACACCTTGATGAAGATGCGGTCTCCGAGGGGCTTGACCGTGGAGACGCTGAGGGAAACAGCAGCCATGAGTAGTCGCGATGGGTTGGAACCGAACTCGGACACGCCGGCACCCTGGGGGCTGGAGGCGCGGGGACGCCGGGGCGTCCACCAGCCGCTGGACCCAGTTGGCCCAGGGCTGAATCCGCCTTGGCAGGCGGCTTGGCACTCGCGTCCGTCGACTGCCAACCTACGGGCCTGCTGGCCTGCGGGCCAGGCCCGGGGGGTTCGGGTGACCGAACCCTTCGTGTACGGCCCCTGGCCCGAGGCCAAAAACCTGCCTGGCGCCGGTAGGCGCAGTGGTAAGGTTGCGCCGCTTCAGGCGGGTTGGTCCCCCCTGCGCTCCCCCCGCCACTTCTGATTTCCTATGGCTGCAGCTGCTCCCGCCGCCTCCGCTTCGACGGGCACCTCCGGTGTTGTCAAGCAGGTGATCGGCCCGGTTCTGGACGTGGAATTTCCCGCTGGCAAGCTGCCCCGCATTTACAACGCCCTGCGGATTACCGGCACCAATGCGGCGGGGCAGGATGTAGCCCTGACGGCTGAAGTCCAGCAGTTGCTAGGCGACCATCGCGTTCGAGCCGTGGCGATGAGCAGCACCGATGGCCTGGTGCGCGGCATGGCCGCCCTCGACACCGGCGCCCCGATCTCCGTGCCCGTAGGGGAAGCCACCCTGGGGCGGATCTTCAACGTCTTGGGCGAACCGGTGGACGAGCGCGGTCCGGTCAGCACCACGATGACGGCTCCGATCCACCGCGAAGCCCCCAAGCTCACCGACCTGGAAACCAAGCCCAAGGTTTTCGAGACCGGCATCAAAGTGATCGACCTGCTCGCTCCCTATCGCCAGGGTGGCAAGGTGGGCCTGTTTGGTGGTGCTGGGGTCGGTAAGACCGTGCTGATCCAGGAACTGATCAACAACATCGCCAAGGAGCACGGTGGTGTCTCCGTGTTTGGTGGCGTCGGCGAACGCACCCGCGAAGGCAACGATCTCTACGAAGAGTTCAAAGAATCGGGAGTGATCAACTCCGAGGACCTTTCCAAGTCGAAGGTGGCCCTCTGTTACGGCCAGATGAACGAGCCCCCCGGTGCCCGGATGCGGGTTGGCCTCTCGGCCCTGACGATGGCGGAGCATTTCCGCGACGTCAACAAGCAGGACGTGCTGCTGTTCATCGACAACATCTTCCGCTTCGTTCAGGCCGGATCCGAGGTGAGCGCCCTGTTGGGTCGTATGCCTTCCGCTGTGGGTTATCAGCCCACCCTCGGCACGGATGTGGGTGAACTGCAGGAGCGCATCACCTCCACCCTTGAAGGGTCGATCACCTCGATTCAGGCTGTTTACGTTCCTGCCGACGACCTCACCGATCCGGCACCCGCCACCACCTTTGCCCACCTTGATGCCACTACGGTGTTGAGCCGGGGGCTGGCCTCCAAGGGGATCTATCCCGCCGTTGATCCGCTCGATTCCACCAGCACCATGCTGCAGCCGGCCGTGGTTGGTGATGAGCACTACCGCACCGCCCGGGCCGTGCAGAGCACCCTGCAGCGTTACAAGGAACTCCAGGACATCATTGCCATTCTTGGTCTTGATGAACTTTCCGAAGATGATCGCCGTACGGTGGATCGGGCCCGCAAGATCGAAAAGTTCCTCTCCCAGCCCTTCTTTGTGGCTGAGATCTTCACCGGCATGCCCGGTAAGTACGTCAAGCTCGACGACACCATCAAGGGCTTCAACCAGATCCTCAATGGTGAACTCGATGCCCTTCCCGAGGCAGCTTTCTATCTCGTTGGCAACATTGAGGAAGTGAAGGCAAAGGCAGCCAAGATTACGTCCGAAGCCAAGGCTTGATCGGAGCCATCCTGATGACCCTCAACCTGCGTGTTCTAGCCCCCGACAAAAGCGTTTTCGACGGCAGCGCCGACGAGGTGATTCTGCCCAGCATCTCTGGACAGATCGGCATCCTCAGCGGCCATGTTTCCATCCTCACCGCCCTCGACAACGGCGTCTTGCGCCTGCGCGAAGGCAACAGCTGGACAGCGATCGCCCTTACCGGCGGCTTTGCTGAAGTCGAAGCCAATGAGGTCACCGTGCTCGTGAATGCTGCCGAACTCGGCAGCACCATTGATCCCGCCGCTGCTGAGCAGGAGCTCGAAGCGGCCCGTCAGAGTGCTGCTGGCTTCGAAGGGAAGCCCCCGAGCCCCGAGAAAGTCAAGGCTGACCAGCTCCTGGCCCGCGCCAAAGCCCGGCTTTCTGCTAGCCGCGGCGGCTGATCCTGGTGCCTACCTAGCCGGCTGCTTAGCCTTCCCTAGCCAGGCTAGGGCTGCCCAACTCGCTGTTTGGGCTACCCAGCCATGACCTTGCGTCTCCTGCTCGATTCGGCCGATCCAGCCGCCTGGGCTGACTGGCGCGCCATCGGTCTGTTCCAGGGGGTGACCACCAACCCCACCCTGCTCCAGCGCGCCGGCCGCCCCTGCACCCTGGCGGAGCTGACGGCCCTCAGCCATGCCGCCTTCGACCAGGGCATGGCTGAGATCCACCTGCAGGCTTGGGGGGGCGACGTCGAAGCGCTTGCTCGCTGCGCAGCCTCATTGGCGGCCATTGCTCCTGGTCGGGTTGTGGTCAAGCTGCCGATGACGCGCGCCGGCGTGGCGGCGGCCCGACCCCTGATCGACGCTGGCACACCCCTGACGTTCACCGCCTGCTACGAGGTGGCCCAGGTGCTCGTGGCTGCCGCCCTGGGGGTGCGTTACATCGCCCCTTACCTCGGCCGCATCGGCGACCTCGGCCGCGATGGCCACGCCGAACTGATTGCCATGCAGCGGGCCTTGGACGGGGTGGCCGCGACCACCCGGCTGCTGGTGGCCAGCCTGCGGCACCCCAGCGACATAACGCGTCTTGCCGCTGAGGGCCTCAGCTGCTTCACCCTGGCTCCGCCCCTGGCGGCAGCCCTGATCGATTCCGAGGCCAGCGCCGCCGCCGTCGCCCAATTCGAGCAGGATGCCCACGCTGGCGCACTTTAAGCTCCCCCCAACGGAATGGACTGCTTGGGAATCGGGCGCAAGTTGGGCGGATCGCTCGCCGCCTGGCGGGAGGTTGGCACCGCCGGCCTCGACAATGGCGTGGTGCTCGGCAACCGCTTGGTTGATCTGCTCGGCGCCGACCAATTCCTGGCTGGACCCCTGCGGGATCTGGCCCGGCGGCCGCTGCTGCAGCAAGCGCTGAGGTCCGAAGGCCTGGCTCGGCGCAGCGCTTTGCAGGCCCTTGTCGCTGACCTGCAGCTCACCTATGCGCCGGCCGTGCTGGCCGAACTGATCGATCTACTCGAGACCGGACTGCTCGAGCCAGGACTGGGGCACCCCGCCGGATCAGGGCACCCCGCATCGGGGCACCCCGTATCGGGGCACCCCGGATTGGGAAACCGCGGCTTCAAGCAAGCCGGATCGAGCCCGCTCCCCCTGCAGGGAGCCGTCGCGATCGGACCGGGTGCGATCGGACCGGTCGCGATCGACTCCGATTCGATCGACTCCGATTCGATCGACTCCGATTCGATCGACTCCGACTCGCCGGACTCCGAACCGCCGGACTCCGGCTCGCTGGACTCCCGCTTGAAGGAATCCCTCAGCAAGGAGTCCTTCAAGAGAGCAACCCGCTCCCATCAAACGTTTCCCAGGGGACTGGAGCTAGCCATGGCCCCGGGGGAGGCCAGCACCCTGCCCCCGGCGGCAGGGGCGCTGCACCAGCTGCCCGCATCGCTGCGCCGGCTTGGCAGGGACCTCCGCCGTCTCGCTCCCGGCCTGGCCTTAGCTGCCGCCATGGCCCTGGTGCTCTCCTGGTTGGCCAAGGTGCTCGATCACGGGCTGTTGCGGCCCTCGCCCATCGGTGGGGGTGTGGTGCTGGTTCTGCTGCTCGCCGCCGGCCAGCTCGCCAGCCTCGGCCCCCTACGCCGCCTGCGCCTTTGGGGGCTACTGAGCCAGCAGGCCAGCGCCGACCCCCGCCTGGCCTGGCGTTGGGTCACCGCCCCCTGGTTGCATGCCCGCACGCTGGAGGCGCTACTCAACGGCCTGCTGCTGCTGCTGATCCTGGGCCGCTCGCCCCTGGCCCTCAACGAGCTGGTCTTGCGCTATTGCCTCACCAGCCTGGCCAGCCTGGCGTTGGCAGCCCTCACCGCCCGCTGGCTTGGCCTGCGCCATCAGGAGTGGGGCGGCGCTTCCGGGGCCGTGGGGGGCCTGATCGGTCTGGCGGTGGGCCAGGCGCTGCTGCGCTGGCGGGAGATTGGCTTTGGCCTCGGCAGGATCACGATTCCTGCCTGGGTGCTGCTGGTGGTGGTGGGCTGCCTGCAGCTGGCCTGGATCCTGCCCCGGCGCCACCCTGACGATGGCGCCAGGCCAGGCCAACGGCTGCTGGCATCCCAGTGGTGGTGGGGCCTGCTACTGGGCTTGGCCTGGGCGCTGCTGAGCTGGGGTTCGGCCCTGGTGCAGCTCTGGTGGCGGCAGCGGCTGGCCTGAAGCGGTCCGGCAGCGCTGGCCCAGCAGCTCAGGCGGCGCTCACCCGGGCGGCCTGCATGAACTGGCCCCAGAGCCGGGCCGCCAGGGCGCTGCTGGCGGCCTCGGCGGGGCGGTTGTCGTCGTTGCCCATCCAGATCGCGGTGAGGATGCCGCTCGCCGGTGAGTAACCGATGAACAACACATCGACACCGTCGTTGGTGGTGCCGGTCTTGCCGCGGGCATCGGCGATCCCCCGCGCCGCTTGGCCCGTGCCCTGCACGACCGCCAAGCGCAGCAGCTGGTCCATCTGGGCTGCCACGCTGGCCTCGATCAGTTGGCGCGGTTCTTCGCCGACCGGGTCGCTGATCGCCTGCGGCGGACAGCTGGCCAGCTGTTCATAGGCCGGACAGAGGCCCAGGTCGATGATGCGTTCCACCCCGTGCATGGGCACCGAACGACCGCCATTGGCCACCACCGCATAGGCCCGCGCCAGTTCGTAGAGGTAGGTGGCATCGCCGCCCAGCACCATGTTGTGGTCGGGATGGAGGGGAGTGCTGATGCCAAGCCGCCGCGCCTGGGCGATCACCCGATCCAGCCCTAGCCGCTCCGCCAGCCGCAGCGCCACCACGTTGTCGGAATTGGCGAAGCCGGCGGCGACGCTGGTGCTGGCCGCCCCGGGCCCATGGCTACAGCCCGCCACGGCACCCAGCCCGGCGCAGCTGATCTGCTCCGCCGGTTCCACCCCCCGGGCCAGGGCCGCCAGAAAGGTGAACAGCTTGAAGGTGGAGCCGGGCTGGCGCAGGGCCTGGACCCGATCGAAGCTGCTGCTGCGGTAGTCGCCCCCACCCACGTAGGCCAGGATTTTGCCGCTGCGCACCTCCAGGCTGATCAGGGCCGCCTGGTTGAGACCGGCGGGCTTGGCCTGCTGCCTCAAAAAGCGCGCCACCTCGCGCTGGGCCAGCTGCTGCAGGCGGGGATTCACCGTGCTGACCACGGCGTAGTTGCCGCCGCCGCGCTGGGGATCGAGGTTGAGGGCGAAGCGGCGACCCTCCAGTTCGCCGCGGATGTAATCGGCGAAGAAGGGATAGGTTTCGATGCTGGATTCGCGGCAGGCGGATGGGTCGATGTTCAGGGGCCGGCGGCTGGCATCCCGCAGGCTGTCTTGGTTGATGTAGCCCTCGGCATAGAGGCGCCTGAGCACCAGGTTGCGGCGCTGTAGCGGCACCCAGCTGGCTACCGGGGCTTGGCTGTCTTGGCGGGCAAAGCAGGGGCTATAGCCATTCGGGCTCGGCAGCAAGCCCACCAGAAAGGCTGATTCAGCCAGGTCGAGCTGGCGGGCGGATTTGCGGAAGTAGAGCTGGGCCGCCTGCTCGAAGCCCTCGCTGCCCAGGCCGAGGGGGGCTCGATCGAGATACATCTTGAGGATCTGGTTTTTGCTATATCCCGTTTCCAGTTGCAAGGCTACCCAGAGTTCGCGTAGTTTCCGCTGAATGCTTACATCGTTACCCACCGCCGGGTCGTAGAGGCGCGCCACCTGCTGGGTGATGCCGCTGCCGCCGCCGCTGCCCTGGAGCCAGGCCCTGAGCGTGCCGAAGAGGTCGAGTCCGCTGTTCCAGCCGAAGCGGGCATCCTCCGAGGCCAGCAGGGCAAGCCGTAGATGGTTGGGGTAGTCGGCCAGGCCGGGCAAGGCCGTGGCGGCGCCTTCGCGGTCGTCGATGCGGCGGCCATCGGCCGAAAAAATCTTCACCGGGCCGCCGTAGAAGCGGATCTTCGAGCCGCCGGCCACACTGCTGGCGCCCAGCAGGGCCGCCAGCAGCAGGGCCGAGCCCCCCAGGGCGGCCAGGCCGCTGAGCCGCAGCACCTGCTCCAGCGGGCTGCGGCGGTGCAGGTAGCGCAGGGTGGGGGTTACCCCCTTGAGGGGCGAGCCCAGCTGGATCCGGTCGCCATGGCGCAGCGTGATGGCGCCGATGCGCTGGTCGCGCCAGAACAGGCCATTGGCGGAATTGAAATCCTCGAGGCGGTGGTCCCGGTCGGCGCGGTACTGGCGCTCGACGACGGCATGGACCCGGCTGAGCCCCGCGGCCTGGCAGGCGAGCTCGCAGCCAGGGTCGCGGCCGATCCGCAGCCGCTGCTCGGCAAGCACAACCCGGCCGCTGCACTGATCCCCCTGCCAGAGCTCCAGCTCGGCCTGGTGGTGGCTGAGCTGGGCCCAGGCGGCGGCCAGGGCCGAGCGTTTGCGGGGCCAGGGGGCCGGCTGCAGCAGGGCCTGGCCCAGGCGCCGCCAAGGCGCCAAGCCCGCGCTAAGCCTCGGAGCCAGGGCCGCAGGGCCCAGGCGAGGGCCGATCGCAGGCGGGGGCGAGGCAGCGGCGGCAGCGGCCTGGGCTGGGGGTGGGGGCTGCTGGGGCGGGGAGGCTGCCATCGCAGGGCTGCGGGCTGGTCCCGGGCCCCATAGGCTACCGGGGTGGATCGGACCGATTCGGTGCAGCGACGGCGGGATCCCTGGGGCCCTTTTCGGATCTGGATCGCCCTCTGCCTGGGGCTCTATGCCCTCAGGGCAACCTTCGTGACCACGCCGCTCGGGGCGATTCCGGGCTTCGTGCTGCTGCTGATGCTGCTGGTGGCGCTGTTGCTGGCGGCCCTGGCCCTGCTGCGGCCCGGTCGGGTCGAGCGCTGGCGGGAGGGGCGCTGAGATGGCTGCCGCGGCCCGGCTGGTGCGGCTCGATGGGCCCGCTGGCAGCGTCAGCCTTGGGGCGGCCAGCCCGCTCACGATCGGCCGCGATCCGGCCAATGGCTTTTGTTTGGCGGGGGTGGCTGGCGTGTCCAGGCGCCATGCCGAGCTGCGGCCCAGCGGCAACGGCCAGTGGCTGCTGTGCGATCTGGGCAGCAGCAATGGCACCTTCCTGGAGGGGGAGCGGCTGCAGGGCTGCCGGCTGCTCAACCCTGGGGATCGCATCCGCCTCGGCCGCCGCGGCCCGCTGCTGCAGTTCCTCAGCGCCAGCCCCGCCCCAGCGCCCCAGCGGGCCAGGCCCGCCCCAGCACCCGAGCGGGGCAGCCCCGCCCCAGCCATCCCACCTCCCGGCCCATCTCCTGGCTCATCGCCTGGCCCATCGCCTGGGCCGGCCCTGCTGGAGGGCAGCATCGTGGTGGCCGGCAGACGCCTGCCGCTCGACCAGATCCGGGCGGTGGAGCTGCGCCATGAGGCCCTCCATCCCCACCTGTTCAGCTGGTGGCTGCTGGCCTGCCTGGGGGGCCTGCTGCTGCTGCCCTTCCCCCTGCTCTTTTGGCCCTGGCAGATTGGTTCGCTAGCCCTGGCGATCCTGTTGGCTCGCCGCCAGGAGCACCGGCTGATCCTCAGCCTGCGCGATGGCCAGGCCTATCGCCATAGCTTCACCGATCGCGCCACCGCCCTGGCCCACCGCAATGGCGTGCGCCGTGCCCTCGGCCAGTCGCTGGATCCTTGAGCGCGGCCCCAGCCCGCCGCCCCCGCCGATGTCCTGGCTCCTTCCCAGCAATAGCAGCCATCACTTCCTGGGCCTCGATCAGCCCGTGCGGATTGTGCAAGGGCTGGGGAGTGGCAGCCAGGGCCAGGTGTTCAAGGTGCAGGTGGGGGGGGAGAGCCTGGCTTTGAAGTGGTATTGGCCGAGTTGTCTCGGCCGGGATCCGGGCCTGGCCGAGCGCTTGCAGGAAAGCATCCGCCGCGGTTCCCCCAATGCTGATTTCCTCTGGCCCCTGGCCCTGGTGCGCCCCAAAGCGGCGCAGCGCGCAGCCCTGGGCCCGGCGGGCCGGGGATTCGGCTATCTGATGGCCCTGCGGCCCGCCAGCTATCGCGGCGCGGTGGAGCATGCGGCGGGGCGGCTGACGATCAGCCTGCAGAATGTGCTCAAGGCCGCCTTTGGCCTGGCCACGGCATTCCATGCCCTGCATAGTCGCGGCTTTTGTTATAAAGATGTATCGCTCGGCAATGTGTTTCTTGATGCCGAAGCGGGCCGCATTCTGATCGGCGATAACGACAACGTCGAGGTGAGTGGCCGCGGTGGTGGCGCCGTGATCGGTACCTGGGGCTTCATGGCACCGGAGGTGGCCCTGGGCCTCTCCAGGCCCGATGGCGGTTCGGATTTGTTTTCGTTGGCGGTGCTGCTGTTTTACATGCTCACCCGCCACGACCCCTTCAAGGGGGCCCTGGAACGGGCCATGCCCTGCCTCGACCTAGCAGCCCGGCGTCGCCTCTACGCCGAGGATCCGGTGTTCGTGTTCGACCGGCGCGATGGCCGCAACCGTCCCGATCCGATCGAGCACGCGGCGGCGCTGCTCACCTGGCCGATTTACCCCCGGGAGCTGCAGCAGCTGTTTGAGCAGACGTTTGGCGCGGGGTTGCGGGATCCCGGCCGCCGCAGCCTCACCGGCCAATGGCGCCAGGTGCTCTCCGCCAGCCTCGACCAACGGCGCCTCTGCGGGGCCTGCGGCCAGGAGAACTTCGCCGAGCCCCAGGCCGCCAGTTTGTGCTGGGCCTGCGCGGCGCCGTTGCCGCCGCCAGCGCGGCTGCTGGGTGCGGCCGGGGTGGTGAGTGTGGCCGCCGGCAACGAAGTGCATGCCCACCACTTCGATCCGCTGGCGCCGGAAGACCTGGCCCAGCCCCTGGCCCAGGTGGTGGCCCATCCCCAACGGCCCCAGCTGCTCGGCCTGCGCAACCTCTCCTGCCACCCCTGGACCCTCCACTTGGCCGGCGGCGAGGCGATCACGGTGGCCCCCGGCGAAACCGGTAGCCTCGCTGCGGCCCTGCAGATCAGCAGCCCGGAGGGTCAGCTGCGGGTGCTGGCCTGAGCCCCGCCGTTCCCCGCTAACGCCCCGCGCTGCCCCGTTCTGATGCCCTTCCCCAACGTCCGGTTGGCCAGCCGTCCGCTGCATTTCATCTATTTGTGTGACTGCTCCGGGTCGATGCAGGCCGAGGGCAAGATCCAGGCGCTCAATCAGGCGATCCGGCAGTCGTTGCCGGGGATGGTGGCCGTGGCCCGGGAGAATCCGGAAGCGCGGGTGTTGGTGCGGGCCGTGCGCTTCGCCGATCGGGCCGCCTGGCACATCGCCACGCCCACGCCGGTGGAGCAGCTGCAGTGGGTTGATCTGCAGGCCGCTGGCGTGACCGCCATGGGGGAGGCGCTCGAACTGGTGGCCGCGGAGCTGCGCAGTCCGCCGATGGAAGCGCGGGCGCTGCCGCCGGTGCTGGTGCTGATCTCCGATGGCCAGCCCACCGACGATTTCGAGCTGGGGCTCGCGGCTTTGATGGCCCAAGCCTGGGCGCGGCGGGCGGTGCGGCTGGCGATCGCCATGGGCGATGACGCCGATGCGGAGGTGTTGCAGCGCTTCATCGGCTCCGAGCCCGGCCGCGAGCTGCCGGCCCCGGCCGCTGCCGAGGCTGAAGTGCCGGGAGCCAGTGGCGAGCTGCCCCGCCAGCGGCGGGGGCGCTCAGCGCGGCGGCCGCTGCAGGCCAGCAATGCCACCACCTTGGCCCGTTATATCCAATGGGCCTCCACCGCCGTGGTGGGGGCCGCCTCCAGCAGTTCCAGTCGGTTGATTTCCGAGCGTGGGGCTGCCAATGGCGCTGACAGTGGGGCTGACAGCTGGGCTGGCAGTTGGGCTGGCGGCGTGCCCTTGCCCGATCTGCCCCCCACCGAGCTCGATCCGTTCGAGGATTTTGATCCGCTGCTGGAGGGCGATTCGGTGGATCATTCAGGCTCGATCAACAATTTGGGCCCGCTGAAATGGTGAGCTTGCTGTTCCAAAAGCTGAGCTTGCTGTTGCAAAAACTGAGCTTGCTGTTGCCAATGCTGAACTTGCCGATGCCATGGGTTTCTGAGCCGTTGCTGAATCGGCCGTGCTGAATCGCTGGTCGCCGCCCCTGACTTGCAGCCGCCGCGGTGCCGGCCATCAGCGCCGCGGCCAACCCTGTCAGGACGCTTCTCTGCTGCACCAGTTCAGCACTGGCGCTGGCCAGCCGTTGACCCTGCTGGCGGTGGCCGACGGCCATGGCGCCGCCGCCTATAGCCGCAGCGACGTGGGTAGCGCCCTGGCCTGTCGGGCTGCGCTTGGGGCCGTTGAGGCGGCCCTGGCGGTGGGGGGGCTGGGCGGGCCCGGCTTGCCTGCTGCCGATCCAGCCAGCTTGCGCCGCTGGCTGCAGCAGGAGCTGCCCGCGGCGATCTGTGGCCGCTGGCTGGCGGCGGTGGAACGGCATGGACGCTCTGAGCCTGGCCCCAGCCCGGGCCGGTTCACGGCCCAGCCCTATGGCACCACCTTGGGCCTGTTGCTGCTGGCGCCCGGGTGGTGGGGCTACAGCGGCCTCGGTGACTGGGACCTGGTGCGGATCGGCCAGGGTGGTGCCGCTGAATTGCTAAGCCAGGAGCAGGAGATGGCCGGCGGGCCAGAGGCCACCGCCAGTCTTTGCCAGGGGATGGCGGCGGCGGCGGCCTTTCGCTCGGGCCTCTGGCCGCTGGATCCATCCACGCCCCCCTTTGCCCTGCTGCTGGGCACCGATGGACTGCGCAAATCCTGCGCCAGCGACGCGGATTTCCTCGCCCTAGCCAGTTGGCTGGCCCCATCCCAGCCCAGCTGCCGCGATGGCAGCAACGCCGCAGCCGAGGCGGTGGCGGCGAGGTTGGCTGCCGACCTGGATCGGGTCAGTGCCGAAGGCTGCGGCGATGATGTCAGCGTGGCGATCGCGCGCTGGAGTGAAGCTGCTTTTGTTGAGCCAGGGGCTCAGCAGGCGGCTCAGCAATCAGCTCAGCAACTTGCTCAGCCAATCGATCAGCGAGCAGCTCAGCAAACAACTCAGCCAGGGGCTTTTGCCCCGTGGCCGGTCCGGTTGGCCTGGGGATCGGCGGCGGGCAGGCAGGCTGCGGCGGGGCGGCCGTTGGCCGTGGCGGGGCGGCCGCGGGCAATGGCGGGGAGGCCCTGGGCCGTGGCGACGGGCCTGCTGGCGTTGTTGGCCGGGGCCGGCGGGCTTTGGTACGGCTTGGTTTGGCTCCCCAGCAGCCGGCCCAAGCCGTTGCTAAAACCCGCCCTGCCGGCGGATGCCCGCACGCCCCTGCGCCTGGAAGTGGAGCGCCTCTGCCGTAGCCCTGGGTTGGTGGATCCCAGCCTGCGCAGTCGCCGCAGCCAGGTGCTGGGGTTGCAACAGGGGAGCCTCCAGCGGGCCGAGTTGTTGGCGGCGGCGGCGCGGGATCCCCTCGGCGCCCTGATCGCGGCGAGTGCGGAACCGGGCGGCCAGGGGCCGAACCAACAGAATGCCCTCCAATCCTTGGCGCCCTGTCCGATCCTGCGCAACGCCCTCAACGCCCTCTGGCCAGCCCCACTGCTCCGGCCGGACCCCCTGCTTCGCCCGGACCCATTGCTCCAACCGGACCCCGCCGCCGCCATGCCGCCGCAGTCTCCGCCTATGACCCGCCGCCGCCATGGGTGACCACGAGCTGGGCCTACGTCTGCGCCAGATCCTGATTCGGGAGCAGGCCCGGGGCCAGCCCCCAGATGGCAGGCGGCTGCAGGCCCTGGTGGCTGATCTCTGCGGACAGGAGCAGCAGGTTTTGCTGCCCCCGTTGCGCCATCTGCTGCTGTCGCCAGCTTTTTTGAGTGCCCTGCAGCGCACCCCACCGCTGGGCGAGGCCCGCAGCCGGCTGCGTTTCAATCAGGAGTTGCGGGCGGTGTTCGCGCCGCCGCTCTGCGCGCGGATGGAGACCGTGATCCAGGGATTGTTGGGTTGGGAACCTGCCAACGAAGCAAGGGATTCGGGTTTGGCGGTTGCAGGGGCGGCGACCCAGCCTGCGCCGCAGCCCCAGCCGCAGCCGCAGCCCCTGCCCAATCCCCAGCCCCTGGTGCCGGTTGCCGCCGCAGCCCAGCCGCCGCGGGCCTGGGACTACGCCTTGGCAGGCTTTTTGGCCGGATTTCTGCTGCTGCTTGCCCTGGCGGCGGGGCTGTTTTGGCTGATCGAAGGCCGCAGTCCCAACCGCAACCCCAATGCCAACCCCAACGCCAACGCTCTGGACTCCAGCCCCAAGCCGCCCAATCCGGGGGCCCTCAGCGAGGCTGCAGGTTCCGGTTTTGCTCGGGGGGAGCCGCCGGCCCCGGCATCGCCGCCCCAGGAGCTGGTATCACCGCCCGGGGGTAACCCCGAGGGGCAAGCTCCTCCGGCCGGAACCCCCCAAGGGCTGGCATCCGAAACCGGGGCCCCTGCATCGCTGCCAACGCCACCGGCTCCAGAGCTTCCCCCCTCCCAGCCCTCGGCGGCGGGGCCTGATGCCACCACCACAACCCTGGCCATCGCTCGGCTGCAGGATCTCTATGCGGCCCTGTCGCGCCAGGATTTCAGCGCAGCTGGCGCCTATGTCAGTGCTGGGGCCGCTGACCAGTTCGAGCCCGCCTTTTTCCGCCAGTTCGAGCGGGTGGAGGTGGGGGATTTGAAGCTCAGCGGCAGCTCCGCGACCAGCATCAGTCTCGAAGGCGTGGTCACCTTCGTGTATCCCGATGGCACGCTGCAACAGGAAACCCGCTCCTTCACCCTGGAGACCAACGGCACGGCGCCGCGGGTGATCCAGAGCGCCTTTGTGAGTGTGGTGCGCGCCCGAGCCGCTCTTCGCTGAACGCAGCCCGCCTTGGGGCCTGGCCGGGGGCCGGAATCAGGCGGTACCGCAGAAGGTGATGTCGGGGAACTTGAGCTTGGCTTCCTCGAGCGACTTGCCGCGGCCCTCTTCCTGCCAGTAGTTGATGACTTCGGTGGCCTTGTTGAGGATCTCGACGCGCTCGTTGTCGGTGATCCAGCTCTTGCCTTCGAGTTCGCCCTTGAGGGTTTCCCAGGCATCTTCCCGGGGCCAGAAGAAGTAGGCGGTGAGGGGGCTGGGGCCGCCGCCCACGATCTGATCCACCGCCAGGGCGACGTTGTCGGGCAGCCAAAGGATCTTCAGCAGGAAGCGACCCTCATCAGCCTTGGGGGTGTAGCCGGAGGGAACGCCGTCTTCATCGATGGTGGCGGTGGCCAGGGCGGCGCTGCCGCCCCGCATCACCGGCCTGCCTTCGGTGGGGGCAGCAACGGCGGCCCCGATCACCTCGGCGCCGAGCTCGGCCCCTGCAACGACACTCTTATCAGCCGCATCAACGGCAATCTCAGCTGTTGTCATCGTCTCGGGGCTCAAGCGCTAATGAGCAAACAACTACCGTACCAGCTGAGCCGCATGCCATGCCGTGGATCCCCGCGCTGTTCTGCTGTTCGACATCGACGGTGTGATCCGGGATGTCGGCGGCAGCTACCGCCGGGCAATCGCCGAGACGGTGCACCACTACAGCGGTTGGCGGCCGGATCCGGGCCAGATCGATGCGCTCAAGGCCGAAGGCTGCTGGAACAACGACTGGGAGGCCTCGGCGGAGCTGCTGCGGCGCCGCAGCTTGGCCCTGGCCCAGGCCAGTTCGGACGGCCCGGCCAGCCTGGCCAACCCGGAGGGCTGTGCCGAAGCCCCAGCCAGCGCCCCGTTGCGGCTGCCGCCCTTTGCGGAGCTGGTCGAGGTGTTTGGCGGCTTCTATTTTGGCGGTGATCCCGAGGGCGATCCGGCCCTGTGGCGGGGGTTGATCGGCCAGGAGCCGCTGCTGGTGGAGCCCTGCTTCTTTCGGGAGCTCGATGCGGCCGGGATCCTGTGGGGATTTGTCAGCGGCGCCGAACCCCCCTCGGCGCGCTATGTGCTGCAGCAGCGGCTGGGGTTGGATGCGCCGCCCTTGATCGCGATGGGGGATGCGCCCGATAAACCCGATCCCAGCGGCTTGCTGCGCCTGGCTGAGCAGCTGCTGAGCGAGCGCTGGGGCCTGGCCCTGGGGCCGGCGGCGCCGCCGGTGGCCTACCTCGGCGACACGGTGGCCGATGTCCACACCGTGATCCGGGCCCGGCGCCAGCGGCCAGAGCAACGTTTCTTCAGTTTGGCGGTGGCCCCGCCGCACCTGCACGGGCCGGATCAAGGACAAAACCGCAGCCGCTATGAACAGCAGCTGCTGGCGGCTGGGGCGGATCGGATCCTGGCCAGCACCGTTGCGGTGTCGAGTGAATTACTTTTTTTGGTGGAGGGCGTTGATGATTCGTACCCAATCAGAGGTTGGGACTGACCAGCCTGCGGCAGCGGCATCGAGCATCCCCAGCAAAGGGCCTGCCTTCCTGCCCGTTGCCGCCCGTGACATGGGATTCGGGATCGAGCTGCCCATCGGCGGCCAGCTCCCACAGCGTTGGCCCAGAACAGGGGGATGTGGGTGTCACAGAATATCTGCATCGCCGCTCCATTCGTGATCAGCAAGCCCAAGTACCACCTCGCCAAGAGACACGCGGTCACGGAGATCAAGCAACCATTGGCGAGCCCCTGCGGCGGGATCGCGTTCTGGAGCAATACGGGCGATCACCTGGCCGCGAGAGGTGACTTGCAGCTGCTCGCAGGCCTGGACCCGCTTGAGGAAGGCGGGGAGGTTCTGCCGCAGATCGGAGACGGAGTCGTGGATCATGCCGGACAATCTATCCTTTAAGCATTAAATAGACAGGGGCAGGACGGCGTTGGAAGCGGCGCTGGCTTTTATCGAGGAGGATGCTGAGACAGTTGATGATGACTATTGAACCGCCACTGAAAGTTGATCAACTAAAAAGTTTGGTGCGATCTCATGCATCCGTTTACCCGAGGCCTTCGGCCTCTATTGGGAATATGCTATGCGCTGAAATTCAAAGCCTTAGCGTATTCTATTCTGCGCAAGCGTTGTTACTGTCTTGCTGTCCCACCCCACTCGCCCCCTGCTGGTGGCCGGTGACCCCAGCGGCCGACTGCCCTGGCTGCAGTTGCCTGAGCCCATTGGGTGAGTCCCATGCCCACCGCCACCATCAAGTTGTTTTTGGGCCACGGCGACCGCAGGGAGCCCATGCGATGACGGCAGCAGCCTCACACGATCGGATCACGGCGCCCTATCGGGCCGGCATCGACGGGAAGACCTACCAGCTGGAACCGCTGCGCAAGGCCCTGCTGATGCCAAGGGTGGGCCTGTTCATCGCCGACGACGTTGGCCTGGGCAAGACCCTCGAATCGGAGCTGATCCTGCGGGAGATGTTGTTGCGCGAGCGGATCCGCCGGGCGGTGCCCCACCGGCTGGGGCCTGCGGGGCTTGTGCATTTCTGGCCGATCAGTGGATAGGGTTGGTGAGCAGCGCAGCACCGATCTGGGCCCCCCGCTACACCTACAGCGATCCGCTGGTGCTGACCCTCTGTGCCGTGGCCGAAGCCAAGGCCAGGGTGGAGCTTCTGCCCCTGCCACCCGATGAAAGCCTGCGGCT
Organism: uncultured cyanobacterium; assembly: GCA_903858015.1. GTDB lineage: Bacteria > Cyanobacteriota > Cyanobacteriia > PCC-6307 > Cyanobiaceae > Cyanobium. Next base: position 57,147 of record CAIOGZ010000045.1, on the reverse strand, counting down.
GCGCCATGCGGCCTATCAACGCAGCACCCGCAGCAGCACCCGCATCGAGGGCAATTCTCTCGACGACGATGGCGTGCGCCAGGCGGTGGCGGCGGCCGATCGGGAGGGCAGCAAGGCGGAACAGGAGGTGCGCAACTACTGGCGCGCCCTCGATCGGGTGGAGGAGTGGGCCCAGGGCAGCGGACCGTTGAGCGAAGCCTGGATTCAGGAGTTGCATGCCGTGGTGATCGTCCGCGGCCGGGGCCGGCGGCGACAGCGCACGTCCTTCCGCGATCACGAGGTGCCGGTGGTCGACACCCTCAGCCGCCGCATCGACTACGCCCCACCACGCCCCGAGGATGTGGGCCCCCTGATGCATCAGCTCTGCGCCTGGTGGCAAGCCAGTGGGTGGCTGCCGCCGCTGGTCCGCGCCGCCTTGCTCAGCCATCGCTTCATCTCGATCCATCCCTGCGGGCCCAGGCCCTGCAGGCCCGCCAGGAGCCTCCGGAGCCCCACCCCTGGGAGGGGCTCGACCGCCGCAGCCAGCAGTTGCTCACGCGCCTGCGGGCGCGGGTGGCGGCGGGGCAGGAGTCGGCGGATCAGTTCAAGCCCACAGACCTGGAGGAGTGGTTTGCGGTGTCGTCGACAACGGCACAGGACTGGCTGCACCAGTGGCAGGAGCATGGGCTGCTGGAGCCCACCCGGCCGGGGCAGCGGATCCGCAGCTGGCGGCTGCGCGAGCCGTGGCGGCAGTGGATTTTAGGCCAACCGCTGCAGCGGGATTAAGGCAAGTAACTTCAAGCCTTCAATCTCGCCGATGGCACCAGACCAAAGGATCGCCAGTGATCTCTCCCTCAAAATAAGGCAACTCAACTCTGCGGTCTTGCTGGTTTTCTCCGGCTATGCACCGCTGCTGCTGGCGCACCGCTGAGTCAGATCACCTAGGCACCGACGCCCCGGCCAGCTGCGTGGCAGCACTGGAGGACCCTAGGTCTGCATGGACTGCGCGAAAACATGCAGACGATGCAGACCAGGGTTAGGTGGGGGAGATGAGAGCCTGTAGTTTGGCTTGGATTTCGGGTTCGCAAAGGCCCATGGCTTGGAGAAGGGCGATGTAGTTGTCTCCCACGGATTTGGTGTTGGTGGTGATCCAAGCCCAAGCTCTTCCAGAAGACCGCAAATCCACGGGCCATCAGCGGCTCCGCCTCCGCGATGTTGTCGAGCCGGTGGTAATGCAGGCCTGGATAAGCCGGATTGATCTATAGGCCAAATGCTGCGAGTTTGGCGGCCTTTGAATAATCATTTGACCTTGCAACCAGCTGCTGCCCGTACGATGTTCGCACAGGCCTCGGCATCTGAGAGGGCGTTGTGATGCTCAAGGCGCAAGCCTAGGTAGGAACAAACGCTAGGCAGATTGGCTGGCTTCAACTGCCAGGTCTGTCGTGCCAGCCTGACGGTGCAAAGGTAGGGGGCGCCTGGTGGAACCAGTCCATAGGTATGACAGCAGGCCTTCATGACATTGCTGTCAAAGCTTGCGTTATGGGCGGCGATGAAGTTAACGCCATCAAACAGCGGCCTGAATTCAGGCCAGAGATCCTTGAATGTTGGCTCGCTTCTCACGTCATTCCAGGTGATGCCATGAATATGTGTGAACATGAAATGGGTTGAAGGCGGCCGGATCAATCGGTAGGTGCGTGAAACAATCTGGTGTGCCTCAACGCGAATGATCGCCAACGAGCAGGCACTGTTACGAGAGCTGTTAGCGGTTTCAAAGTCAAGCGCAACGTACGAGGCAGCATTGGAAACTGCTGGCAAGTGGCTGGTTGAACTTGCCGACGACCGCGGCGAGGAAGACGAACGCGCCTCACGACGTAACGGGCTCACGCCAGTCTGGAGTAATGCTAACTCAGCTTTTTTCAGGAAGAGACGATCCTCTCTTTCCAAATTGGCTGCACCCCAGCGATGCTTGTAGTCTTGCAGGTTCTGAAAGCGGCTCACCTCAGCAGCTGGCCAACCAAGTGAGCGCAATCGCGAGGTTTCGTCTGTATGAGGATCAGTCATGAGCCGGGTGCGGCAGAGCTGAGTATCACCGTGGAAACGAGAAGAGGCTGCGGCAAACCTAAGGCGGTGATTGGCAGCAACGATGACGTCTCTGCCGCCGGCTTTGCGGCCAACGCCAGAGTAGCGCTCTGGATCACGGGATCGTAGGGTGGTTGATTAACCGATACGTCTTTAGGTTGATGCCAACAGCGGCTGGCGCTTGTCCATCGCCTTGGATGCCGTTGTGGTGCCTGCTCATCCGCGTGCAAGATTAGCGGCTGCTGGCGGCGGCGGCTGATCTGTTCACTTAAGCAGGCTCGTGTGACGAGTTTGGCAGTGATTTTAGGATCCTTCTTCTCCTCCACATCCCAAGCCACGATCTTTCGGCTCCAGACATCAACCACCAGATAGAGATAGAGCCAGATCCCCTTGATTTTGGTAGGCAAATAGCTGATATCCCAGCTTCCCACTTGATTTGGGCCATCGGCCCTCAGCTTGGGAACTGGTTTTGGCTGCTGGGGAAGTTTGGCTTGGCCACGGCGTAGGGTCCGTGCTCCGGCGGCCACGGCGGCAGTGGGGCTTGGATCTTTTTTTTTAGTGGCGTACTGCTTCGCAGAAGCGTTCCGCTACAGCAGGGCCGCCGCCGCCGCCAGGGCCTTGTCCTTACGGCGCAGCTCCTGCTGGAGCAGCTACTCCTGTTCGGGGAACAGGCCCCGCTCCCTGCAGTAAGCACTCAGCTCAGTGGCATTCAACCCGGCGGTCTCCAGCACGAGCGTTAACTTGTCGGCAGTGCTCCAGCCCTCTGGGTCTTTCGCTGATGCCGGCACCACTTCCCCCTGCAGACGCCAGTGATGCCGCCAGTTGTAGAGGGTGGCGACATGGATGCCGAACTCTTGGGAAATCTGAGCAATTCGTTGCCGCTGCGGTGGGCCCATACGCCTTTTCACCTCAGCTTTTACGGTCTCGCTGTAACGACGCATTGAATGGCTCCATCCAGCCCCCTGGTGGTGAAGATGAACGGGATGGAGAGGCGTTGCTTTTGCTGGCAGAAGGGGCCTTGGCACCTTCTGTTATCGCTTCAATCGCCGCTTCAACCTCGAAGGTATGACTGGGAGGAAGCCTCCGGGCCATCTCTAACTGCCACACATGGTCCGATCTCTTCTTGAACATAGAGGAGCTTGGTACTTAATCAAGAGCCTTCTTGATCAGAGGCTCCTTAGCTCCGATCTGAGTATGATAAGATTTTCTAATTTATCAAGCATTCAGTGCTATTCTTGGGCTAGTGTTCTTCTGCAATAGGTCTGATCTACATAAATTGACTATGTCAAATTTCTTTTTTACCTATTTTGGCAATCTATTCGATTTTGTTGGGAACCTGGGAGGACTTGTGGCGCTTGGAGCTTTAGTAATTCCCAAAGTTACTGATTTATGTGCAAGCCGAATGCTTGAAAAGTACAAGACAGCACTCCTGAAAGACGTTGAGTCTTTTAAGCGGAGACTAGAAGTAGAAGATCGTAACCGTAACAGAATTGAAAAGATTATGTCGTCGATCAATTTTTGTATTCTAAGCCTCAGTACAACACGTGACATCGACAAGCGATTATTGATTTCACGAAACTGTTACAGCGAGATCATAGAGTATGAAGAATTGCTACGAGGCAAGGGATTCTATGAACTTCTAAAAAAACTTGACTATACGATCGAAGATGACCATAGAATTCACTATCATGGAGGTGAGGAATGGTTGTCAGATCTTGTGAACAATCTGTATGACTTCCACAGAAAACTCTCTGAATTCAGAGAAGCGTGAAAAATCCTCTACAAATTCCAAAATCTGCATAGATATTCGCTTGCTCCATGAAACCTTGCAATCATTTGATGAATCCAGGTATTCGTATGATACTTTGGTTTATCCTTATCATGATGAAAATATATTGAGGAGGCTTAAGCCAGATGGATACAATAGTCCTCGTGACTTCTTGGCCAAAGAAGAGAAGACCTTCTGGAACGCAGTAAGCTCCTATGAATCAACATCCGACTCCGCCCCGTATACTCCACATCTGCCGCCAGATGAGCTATGTTCATACTTTGTGATTACTGGCACGTATGTCGACCTAAATCAATACCTGGAGCTCGACGAAAGAGGAAAATGGAAGTATGGTAATATTGTTTATATAGGCCCAAAAGGAAGTGGAAAAACCTCTATGCAAAACTATTGGCTCAGCAGAAATCATGAATATCTTGAAAATAATAACATATTCTATCTTCGCTGCAATGCACAGACCCTCTTCGATGCATGGGCATCAGTAAAGCATGGTGTCCCAGCAGATTTATATCCAACAATTAATGATTATTTTGATTTCCAACTTCTTGCAATACTTGCCGATCATAATAGATATAACGGGATAGCTAGGCGACTCATGGCGAGAATTAAAGATGCGGGGATACTATTTCGGCACAAGCAAAGCAGAGCTGAAGATCGCGTCGAGTACAACCTTAGAGGCGTCTATGAGTATATTGACACGCATATACGTGAAATGCTCGAGTCTGATGAAAAATACATATTCTCAACATTATTCCCTGATAAAGTATCAAAGCGAAGACAATTCTTTCGATGGAAGGAATGCAGTAAGATGACTCGCAAATACTTAGACGAGATTGGAATTCATATTTTGTTTATCCTAGATGGCGTCGATAACCTTCACCTGAATACAGAATATGGCGTTGCACCTTATAATCGCTTGCTCCCTGAGCTTGTAAATTTTGTGTTACGCGTAGCGCCGGCTAATGAGCTAAGGCTAACCGTCATGCGAAATCGAACATGGATAGATATTTTGAAACAAGATCATAGCACTACAGGATGCAATAGCGTTTCAAAACCAAAAAAGATTATTCACCAAGTCCCTAACGTAAATGAAATAGCCCGAAAACGGACTGATTGGCTTAACGAGAAGATGTCAAGTCATTTGCTTGCAAGCAATTCCTCTTTCTTTCCCACCGACACCATTAAATCAGCCGTTTCAGCGCTGCCCTCCTTAGATATCATGCACAGTAATATCCGAAACATAATTGTGAACTCTGCTACTCTGGCTGATCAAGTTAGATATCGTTGGCACCAGCTTGGAAAGGATCCATCCGTTGATCTCTCTAGACAGGCCCAACAAATGATGAAAAGAAACCTGTTCCTAAATGGAGATTTTTTGTTGCAGACTAATGATACATACTATGAAAAAAATCGTGATAAAGGCTTAGCCTATATCAACCCTTTTTGGATTGACTTGCGGCAATTTCCTCAATCCCAAAGTAAAACCTCTCTTTTATTCTTAAGGATTAGAATCTTAGAGATACTTTGGAACGGGACAATGAGCCATGGGCACCTTTGTGATTCCTTGGTTTATGCATTTGGGTACGATAGAAGCTGTGTAGAGCAGACTCTTAAGGACTCTCGGGCCTTTGGGTGGATTGATTCCATCAAGCTGGAAGGCGATGAGATCGTATACGAATTAAGCGCTACGGGCAAGTATCTGATTAATATACTTTTATACGATTTAGATGTTTTGTATATGCTTGCCATCGACACGCAAATTCCTGAACGCTTTATCTCCGATGGGCTATTCTTGGTCCATTCAAATCGCTTACAGAGGAGTGGCTATATTGGTTCTGCAGCTGTAACCGTCATCAGTTTTATGCGCCATCTTTATGCGAGGTGTGCTCGAGATCAAAGGAAAATAGAATTTTGCCATCTTGATGAGACTTATCGCCAAAGATTTCTTTCGGATGAGCATATTTTGAGCGTGGCAAGCTCTATCTGTTCTGTCTTGAATGACTCGCACGTCGATGATCAAGACATCTTTAGGAAGGCTTATGGCCACCTCCTGGCCGATGAATAGTATTCGATTTTATCACCTGTCCTGATTATGTGGAAAGCTCCGCTAGCGATCTTTCGGGCTAGCCTGGAACACATGTACCAATTCCGATCTCATGCCTATGAACCGGATCCCAGTTCCAACCTGGAATGTCTTTGACGCAGTTCCTTGAGCTGTATGGCACCGAGGAGAGATGCGAGGCCGGATCCAGTCCGCCTTTTCCCCATCACTCCCTACCACGTCTTTTGACCGCAGCAGCATGGGGTCGTTTGATGTCAGTCCCTGCAGTCAGACATCGGGAGGCCACACTCACATCCTCGATACAGTTGCGGCATAGTTCATGAAGAATCTATGCCTCGTGGCACACGCATGTAAACATTTTCTCGGATCTGCCCGACGGCCTCCTCATCGGTCAAGCCAAGCCGCTGCTTGATGAGCAGCGCTCCAAACGCCAGCCTCACTGGCTTCGCAGGGGCGCCAGTCGTGGGGTTAAACTGAGAGGCATATGTTTCTTCCAGCGCTTCCCATGGCATCAGAGACGAGAAGAGCACCCAGCGGTTGTCCGGGTTTAACTTGCCCCCAAAAGGCACATGGAACTCCTCGATCGAGAGCTGGCCGTTATGGTGTATTCGGTACATTTGCAGCGTTCAGAGTTTGCAGCAATCGTGAATTGCCGTAATCAAGCTCAGTTTACCGGCTCTCGATCACTGAAACAAGCTGCGCCGCAGGGGATCTGGCTTTTTCAGGAGTCCCTACCTGGAGGATCCCTGCAGCGGCAGCCGCCGGATGGTGGGGTATCTGGCCAGAGAAGGGATCCCGATTAGCCGTGACCGAGTGCGAATCCTGATGCGCTGCATGGGGTTACGGGCGATCTACCAGAAACCCCGCACCACCATTCCAGGGACTCCATCTGAGCGCTTTTCCCGCTTGGTGGATCTCGATCAACTTACGGGCGTGGATCAGGCATGGGCCACCGATAGCACCTATATCCCGCTACAGAAAGGCTTCCTCTATCTGGTGGCGATCGTGGATCTCTTCTCCAGGCATGTGTTCAGCTGGAAGGACTCCAACAGCCTTGACACGGAGTTCTGCCTGGAGGCCCTGGAGATGGCGTTGGGAGGTGGCCGCAGGCCTGAGGTCTTCCACTACGATCAGGGTTGCCGGTTCACGTCATCAGCCTTCGTGGCCAAGCTATAGGCTGAGGAGATTAAGATCATCTGGTCAGGAAGGAAGCGCTGCTACGACAACATCCTCATGGAACGGCTGTGGAGAACGGGCATGTATGAGGCGGTGTATCTGCGCGCTTACAGCGATGGCTGGGAGGCAGAACTCCCCATAAGGTCTATACTGAGCCCGATCACTGTTCCTCCCGCCCGGGGTTAACGATGTCAGAGGTTGGAACTGTCCAGTAAAAGGCACCCAGCTCAGTCTAGCACCATGATTTCAGCCTTTCAGTCGAGGGTATTCCAGGCCGCCTCAGTCTCTCAATGAAAGCCACAGAAGCCAAACTCCTCCAAATCCTGGTCGCCGTCTCCCGGTTCATCATCCCGATCTACCAGCGCACCTATTTGTGGACGCAGAAGGAATGCCAGCAGCTCTGGGAAGTTCTTTGTGCTGATTCAAGCTATAGCTTGCTTGCTTAAGACTTACTGCTACAGCAGCGAAAGCTCAGCTTCCAATAAAATCATCAACATCAACATCAGCCTGCTTAAGGATGGCCCGGAGTGTGCCCTCGGGCATATCCCCTGGATGATTGGGGATGGTGGTGTATCGATTGCTTGCCGCGCAATACCAGATCTCATGAGAACCGGCCGCCTGGCGATCAAATACAAAGCCGAAGCTACGCAGCTTTTTAGTGATTTCGCGGTAACGAAAGCCTGAAAGCCTGCCCATCAGGCACTGACGATGAGCGGATAGTCAAAGCTCTCGGAAATGGCTGTCAGACTGTTGTCTAGGTTTCGCCCTTGCTGCGCTTCAAGCAACCGCCGGGCAATATCACGGGCGATTTCCAGAGTTTCGGCAACGGTACGGCCTTGGGCGACCAGGCCCTGGATGGCTTCCGATGTGGCCAGATAGCCACCCTCCGGAAGCCGCTCCACATGCAGCATCAAACAGGATTCAGACATTGTCGTTCCATTTATCAAAAAAAGTCTAATCGTTTTCTGCCGCGGTGACTGCCAGCAAAGATGATGTCTCTGCCTCTGGCTAGGCGGTCAATCTCAGAGTAGCAGACTGGATGGCGGGATCCTCCGGTGGCTGGTTAGCCCACAAGACTTCAGGTTGATGCCAACAGCGGGTGGCGCTTGTCCATCGCCTTGGATGCCGTTGTCGTGCCTGCTCATCCACATGATCGCGATCGCGCTATAGAATCATGGCCTCCCCGCAATGACGCCGGTAAGGTGTCACACAAGCGAGGGTGGCCGTTGTGGTGGTGTGGGCGAAGGCATTGCGAACCCTCCGCCGGATTTGCAAGGCTTGCTCCACCGGCTGCGTCTGGAGGGCGATGGTGCGGGCGGTTTGCGCAATCTGAAGCTGGTCCCTGCTGGCTGGTTCACCCGAGCAGGTCCTCCACAAACTCCGAGCAGGTATCGCCGCTAGTGATCAGCAGGTGATCGCGGGCGCGGGTGCAGGCCAGGTAGAGCAAATGGCGTTCGGTGGCCACCACTTCATCGAGGTCCCTGTCGTCGGTGATGGCATTGATGCGCTCGGCGTTGGGGATTACGTCGTCATCGCAGGCCACCACGATCACGGCCCGGAACTCCAGCCCTTTGGCCAGGTGCATGGTGGAGAGGGTGGCCTTGCCGCCAAGGCGCATGGCCGAGGGCTGCAGCCGTTCGTAGGGCAGCCCAGCTAACTCCAGAGCTGATTTTGCACGGGGGCTCTCGGCTTCGCTGCGCACGAAGATGCCGAACTCCCTGGGGGTAAGGCCTTCGCTGCGGCGCTGCTCAATCCAGGCAGCTACCTGCTCGGTCTCGCTGCCTGAGTCCTCGCATTCTGGGATGTCGGGCTCCGGTCCGTTGAGGACGGAAATGGCGCCGCGCCGCTCTTGGACGTTGCCGTCCACGTCGCGGGACTCCGGATCGAGCAGCTGATCGGCTTGGCTGCGAATCTGATGGGAGGTGCGGTAGTTGATGCGCAGGGTGCGCGAGCGGCCGCGGATGTCCACGCCGTATTGGGTCCAGGAGAAGGGCTGCTGGAAGATGCGCTGGCCGAGATCCCCCGCGAAGAACAGGGCATCGGTGCTGGTGCCCGCTAGAGCGGTCAAGAGCCGGAGCTGGGCGGCGGTGATGTCCTGGCATTCGTCGGTAGAATCGTGGTAGGCCACGTAGCAGAGCATCAAGCTGCTCTCGACCCGATGGAATATCAGACGAATATCACGGCTGGCACGTGCAGACCAGAAGTTCTTGTCCTTGATGTTGTCGAGCCGGTGGCAATGCAGGCCTGGATTGGCAGAGCCATGGGGCGGCTACCAAATACACTGGAGATCAGGAAGGGCACGCAGCTTTTCATCAGCTGTGATCAGCGGCCAGCGGCCGTGGAGCGCAGTGGCCGCGATCAGGCGATCAGCAGGATCCCCGTGCTGAAAGATGGAGCTGCGAGAGAGAACAGCGATTTCCGTCGTGATCGGCAAGACATTCAGGCTCAGAGCTTGAAGGAGATGGGAGAGATAGTTAACGGCTGGGACATCATCAGGAAGCAGAAGACGACCGCGTTCATGAAGAAGGGCCATTTCCCAAAGGGAAATATCGGCAATGGCGAGCTGGCCGTCTTGCCGGCCTTTTTCAAGGGCTGCGGTAGCACTCCTGCTGAGCCGTGAGGGAGCATTCGCCCAGAACAGGGGGATGTGGGTGTCACAGATGATTCGCATCACCACTCCATTCGAGATCGGGAATGGGGTTAACCACGTCACCCAGGGAAACGCGATCACGAAGAGCGAGCAGCCATTGGCGTGCCTCCTCAGCCGGGTCGCGCTCTGGCTCGATGCGGGCGATGACCCGTCCACGGGATGTGATCTGCAGCTGCTCGCCGGCCTGAACTCGCTTAAGGAAGGCGGGAAGGTTTTGCCGTAGATCGGATACGGAGACGCGAATCATGCCAGGCGCACTCCATTGTACAAAGCAACTGTACACGGCCAAGCTGATGCGCACAAGGACGCTCAGTGGTCAGGTGTGCCATAATCCATGAACAGTCATGGAAAGTTCCAATGGCGGTGATTGGTGCGGTGGGTGCCGAAGCGGAGCTTGGGCACGAGGTGCTATTGGGTTCTGGTGGGCCCGATAGCGCCTCGATCGATGCCTGGCTGCTCGCGGTTTTGGAAGACGAGGAGCTGCGTCAGCAGGTGAGGCAGCTCAAAAAGGTGGAGTTGGCGACTGTCTGGCAGCTGACCCGCAGCTTTCTCCTGCTTCGCCACAGCAGGGTGCCTGCCCACCCTGATCCTTTGGATGTGCATCGTCGCCTGATCGCGGGCTTGGCCGGGGAATCGCTACTGGTTTCCTCATCCATGTTCCTGGATACCCTCTCAGAGGCGGAAGGATTCTTTGAGCTCAGCTTCAAAACGATCAAGTCGCGTCTTGGACGCGCCCTGGACACGGCGGCAAGCGAACGGGCCATGCGTGGCGCGCGAGCCACTCTGACAGCCGCTGAGGTTTTTGGAGACTTCGAAGCCGCCCGAGCTTATATGCACACTTCTAATTATGCCCTGGGCGGCCATACACCAGCAGAGTTGATTAAAACCAGTGAGGGCGAGCGCATCGTGCTCAATGAACTGCAAACCCAAGCCGAGGGCGGGCCTCTCTGAAGCGAAGGATGTTGGTGTATCGCGCCAGTCGCAAGCCACGGTCTGCGTTTGATCCGCTTGATGCCAGTGCGTCCGTGGCACGCGATGGCTGGCGTTTCAATGACAAGCGAAGCACCATTCTTTATACGGCAGAAGTACAGTCGCTGGCGATTCTCGAAGTGGTCAGTCGTCCAGGTTGGGCCACCGTGGCGGAGCTCACGATCGCGGCCATTGCGGTGCCGGAGGGATCCGTTTTGAGCCTGGAAGAGCTAGGAATGCTGCTCCCCACCAATTGGAATGTGAGACCAGCGGGGCCAAACGCCCAGAGGATTGGGGGTGAATTCCTGAAGGTAGTAGATCAGGCTGCTGCTGAAGGGCACCAGATCTGCGGAGTGCGGGTTCCCTCGGTGATCAGCACCACGGATTGCCATGTGCTGCTGGATCCACGCCAGGGTGAGAAGTACAGGGTTGCTGACTGGGTTCGCATACCCTTCAACTGGCTGGTGGGAACAGCAACATCAGATCCCATGTAACGTGCAACGTCGACGGGTTGCACAAGCCCTCAATCAACCCTTAACAAGCTAGAGTCAAATAAAGTGGTCAATCATGCGCTCTCATGGCTTCAACTCGATCATACGCACTCTCCACTGAAGAGATCAAGAGCCTCCTCAGTGGGCAGAGCTGGTCTCCACCCGTCTACGAATGGAGAGTGGAAAGTGAGCTCGATTCCGTTGGCGAACCAGCCATTTGGGTATGGGCAGTGTATGACGTTGTAGAAGTGGATCTTGAAGCGGCGCGTCAGGCCGAGAGTCTGATTCGCAAAACAATCGCGGATGCCGGCGATGATCGCTGGGTCTTTGTCCGCTTTTGGACTCGCGATGAGTTTGAGGAAGTTGATGATACTGAGGATAACGAAGAAGCTTTTTGATCTGGACCTCACCTCTGAAACCCAAGACGAACCCCAGTGACGCTTTCTCAAGGCGAAAGGAAAACTGGTAGGGGGTCTGGATCTCGCGAACCGTTTCAAGGATCACGACGATCTGCGCGGCGCCAGTGTCGGGATTGGTTTCGATCTTGCGCCGCGAAGCCCAGACGTAGGCAAGGTCGTGATGGTCGACTTAGCAGAGCATCACGCTGCTCTCGACCCGGCGGAAGATCAGACGAATGTCGCGGCTGGCGTGGGCTGACCAGAAGTTTTTAGCTTTGATGTTGTCAAGCCGGTGGTATTGCAGACCAGGGTTGGCGGGATTGATTTGCAGCTTGAAGGCGGCGAGCTTGGCGGCTTTCTAATCTTATCCACTGAGCTTCTCAAGGCTGGATTGGAAGCTGACGGCGAGGAGAAATGGCATGGCCTCAGGCAACCGCCCAGTCGATCAGGGTGAGGCCCTCAATACGAGCAAACTCGCGAATATTGTGGCTCCAAGGTGGCACCAACGGCGAGGCTGTGGCAAGCGATCCAGAGATCGTTGGCCCCAATCGGCGTGCCCAGGCGCTTGAGCACTGTGGCCTGCTGAGCGTAATGGCGGCAGATGGCCTGCCCTTCGGGGTAGAGCACGGGCACCTGCCGGGAGAGCGCATCGAGTTGCGCAAGGGTTGCCTCACGGCGTTGGCTGCCTTGGGCGCCTTGGAGCAGCTCCGCCCAGGTGATGAACGACATCGCCAGGGAATCCTGGTCCTTGAGGGCATCAATCCGTTCGGCCACCTGGGGCGGGCGATTTTTGACCAGGTAGATGAGGATGTTGGTATCAAGCAGGTAGATCACAGCGATTCACGTTCCTGAACCGGCAGTTGCTCCTGCTGCTGCTGTTCCAGAGCCGCCACGAAGTCGGCGTCGAAGCGGGCCAGCAGATCGAGCAGGGCCTTGCCCCGCTGAGGTGGACAGGGATGGATGAGCAGATCACCTTCAGCCGTGCGACTGATCTGCACCCGGTCTGTGGAAAGCCGGAACTCCGCGGGGATGCGCACGGCCTGGCTGTTGCCGTTCATGAACACCCGGCTGGGGAGGACGTCCATGACGCGAGTCATCTTGTGTGTACATACCAATGTAGACGCAAATGCGGCTGCGACGGCTGCGCCAAACAGAAGAGCGCCTGCAGCAGGGCCGCATGGGAGGGCGGATCGAGCGGCGGTGGCACCAGCAGGATTGCCATGTTGGCGCGTTGCAACGTGGGGGGGCCGAGGCCGCCAGCGCAGGAGTTGATTCTCAGCTAGCGATTGGGGCGAGCTAACTCTCCCCGGATTCGGTGTGTCTGCTGATTTTTGAAGGACAAGCAGCGCTTCGCTCGGGCGTTGATCGGCAGGCGGGCGGACGGGCGCTGCTTCCACCAGCCCCAACGGCCACTTCAGGCGTTGCCAGGATCAACCCCTGAAGTCGGCGCAGCGCAACCAGGCACGGGTGGCGGTGGTGGGCGCGCCGCTGCTGGCGGCCTGGGAGAGTCGGTCGCAGACCACGAGGTTGATGGTGGAGGCGGAGCCGCTGCAGGTGGCGCGGCTGCTGGCCCGCTCGTTGTTCGCCTCCGCCAGCTGGCCGTCCAGATGGAGGGTCGCGGCACGGGCCTGGGCCAGAAGGCAGCGCTGGTCGCGAAGCAGCCCCACCGCCACCACCTGGCCATCGCGCAGCTTGAAGCCCCAGGGTTCGCCGCCGCCCTCGCCCCGCAGGGAGGGCGGCGGCTCGCGTGGCAGACGCTCCAGGGCCTGGCCGAGCGGCGCTCCGCCCCCCTGGCGCCAGCGCTGCATCGCCGCCTCCACATCCGAGGCCGGGTTGCCCCGGTCGCCGTCGAACAACACCAAAGCCCGCTCCCGCTCGGCGGCGCTGCCCTGCAGCAGCACCTTCGCCAGACCATTGCGGTAGCGTTTGGCCAGCAGGGGCTGCCCTGCCGCCAGCCGTCGGGCGCTCTCGAAGCGGCGCTGCGCCGCGGGCAGGTCGTTCTGCAGATCCGCGAGGGTGCCAAGCCGCTGCTCCGCCTCCGCCAGCTCCGGATCCATCACCAGGGCGCGCTCAAAGGCGGCCGCCGCCAGGTCCCAGTCCTTCCGGTCGCGGTTGAGCAGATAGCGCTCGAGGGTGAGATCGCCGTGGAACAGCTCGCGCTGGGCGCCGCAGGGGCCGCTCTGGGGCAGGGCCGCCACATCACGGGCCAGATCCGGACTGTTGCTGGCCATCGCCGCCAGGCCGCTGCCGATGGCGGCCGCCCGGGCGCCGCAGCGGGCTAGGGGGTGGAGGGGGTTGAGCAGGCGGGCCGCCTCGAACGCTGTGAGGGCACGGGTATAGGCCCCCAGGCGCAGATCCGCCAGCCCGGCCGTCACCCGCGCCTGGCTCAGCAGCATCCCGGCCGGCACCGCCACCGCCAGGGTGGCCAGCGGCGCCAGCCACCAGCGCCGCCACCGCCTTGCCGCCGCCGTGCCGCCCGGATCGTGCGCCGCGCCAGAGGGAGGCTGGTGCGCCTCGCCCCGCCGCCGCTTGCGCAGGGTTTCGGCGAGGCGGCGCAGCTCGGCCGCCACCAGGCTGAAGGCCGCGTTCTCACCCCGCGGGTGGATGCTGATCGGCTGGTTGTCGCGGGGGAAGGCCTGGCAGCGGGCGAAGGGGGCGCTCTGCCAGTCGCACGGGTGGAGCAGCAGCGGCACCACCACCGCCTCGTTGCGCCGGTCGCGCTCCAGTGCCGCCGTGAGTTCGCGGCCGTAGCAGTAGTCGGAGGCGAGGAAATCGGGGCTGATCAGCAGCAGCACGATGTCGGCCTCCTCCAGGGCCTGGTCGATCGCCTCCTCCCAGTGCTCGCCGCCCTGCAGGCGCCGGTCGTGCCACACCTCCAGAACCCCCTGGCGTTTCAGCAGGCTGAGGTGCACATCGAGCCGCTGCCGCAGGGCGTCGTCTTGATGGGAGTAGGACACGAACACCTTCAAGGGCTGGTCAGCCCCCGGCGCTGCGGGCGTGGCGCTCATCGAGCACCGGAGCGGGTGAGAGGGAAGTTGCCCTGGGAGCTCTGGTAGGGCTGCTGGCGCACCCCCTGGAACTCCCGCGCGGTGATCTCCGGCACCGTCTCCACCACGTAGCCGAGCAGTTCGCTCGCCCGCACCACCCGGTCATTGCCGTATTTGTCGGCCTTGCCGAGCAGCCCCTCGATCACCACCGCCGTGAAGATGCCGCTCCCTTGGTAGGGGCTTTCCAGGGCCATCCTGCGATCGCCCGCGGCCGCCAGCATCAGCCGGCCATCGAGTTCTTCGAAGCGGCGCACGGCGGCCTGCAGATCCCGCTGGGCGGGGGAGCCGTAGGTGCCGGAGCTGCAGGTATCGAGCAGCAGCAGGGTGCCGCCGCTGGCCTGGATCGGCCGCAGCAGCTCCCGCAGCTCGTTGCCGGAGAGGGCTTGGCGGCGAATGGACGCCTCGCTGTCGTTGTCCAGCTCCTGGGTGAGGAAGTAGTACTCGCCATTGAGGGCGGTGCCGTGGCCGGCCAGGTGGAGCACGAAGCGATCGCCGGGCTTCACCTTGCCGGCCATCACCCGCAGCTCCTGGCGGATGCGGTCGCGGCTGGCCTCCCCCTCGGGAATGAGCACCACGGAGCCGAGTCGGGCATCGGCCAGGATGCCCGGCAACTGCAGGGTGGTGACGAGGGCTCGGGCATCGGCGGCCGCAAAGCGCACGCCGGATTGCAGCACCGTGCTCTTGTAGTTGGTGATTCCCACCGCCAGCACATGCAGGGTGGGGGGCTCCTGGCTGATGGTGGTCGTGAGCTCGAAACGCAGGGGCTCGCCGAGCACACCGCGGCTGTTGCCGGCGGCGATGGTGAGCACCGGCTTGCTCGGCTGGTTGGGCCGGCGTGGCGGCGGGGTGAACACCAGGGCGGGGCGATCGCCGATGCGCAGGTTCTGGCGGGCCTCGATCCGCACGCCGTTGAGCCGCACCTCCAGATCGCCGACGCCGCCGCCCTGATCCACCACCTGGAAATGGATCTCCAGATCGCCGTTGGGCAGGGTGCGCACCGCCTCGCCGTTGCGGGTGTCGGGCCGCACCAGGGGCGGCCGGCCAGCCATCAGCACCTGGCGCACATCACCCACCTCGGCCACGGCGGCGGCGATGGCAGCGTCATCGTCTGCGCGGCCGGAAAGGCGGCGAGCGATCAGATCGGGCCGCAGGAACTGGCGTTGCAGCTGGGCGGAGCGGATGAAGCTGCCGGCGGCCTCGCGGCCGTTGTTGAGCTGGTAGCCGAACAGCTCGGCGCCGCCGGGGGAGGCGTCGTAGAAGCCCTCGGGGGTCCAGAGGATCCAGCGCTGCAGATCGGGATGCACAAACAGGGCGAGGGCCTCGCTGCCGGCCGCCGCGGAGCCTTCTTTCTGGGTGCGATACCAGCGGATCGTGCCATCGCCGAGGGCGGCCACCACAAAGCGGCCGTCGGGGCTGAGGTTCACCAGCCAGGCGGCAGCGGGGGTGGGGGTGCGCCAGCGGCGCTGGCCTTCGGCGCCGAACAGGCGCACGGCCCAGTTGCTGCCGAGGGCAAAGCGCTGGCGATCGGCGCTGATCGCCAGGCTGCGGGAGGCTTCGTACGGCTTCAGCGGCAGGGGCTTGCCCGCCAGGGTGGGGGTGGTGGTGTCTTCCCAGCCGTCGATGGGCAGGCCGGTGGTGCGGGGGGCGAGGCCGGCGGGGGCGGGGGAGGTGGGCAGAAGCAGGCGGCGCTCGGCCAGGTCGAAACGCACCAGGCGGGCGCGGGCGCCGGCGGCGTCGCGGCTCACGGCGCGGAATTCAAGCCAGTGGCCCTCGCCGGCGGGGGCCAGGCGGAACGCCTCATAGCCCGCGTGGCTGTTGCTGCTGGCGGCATTGCTGCGATGGTCGAGCACCGGCGGGCCGCGGAAGAGGGAGGTGCGCTGGAGCTGGGCGTCGAGCACCCCCCAGGCCGGCCCTCCCCCGCCGAACACAAGTCGTCCGTCGGCCAAGGGCCGCAGGTCCATCACGGTGTCGCTCATCCCCAGGGGCAGGAATCGGGGGGCGCCTCCGGCGCTGGGCCAGGCCACCAGAGGATTGCTGCCATCGTCCTGGCCGTACTTGCCGGCGGCGAGCAGGCGCTGGCCGTCGGCGCTCCAGTCCATGGAGCTCACATTGCCGTTGCGTAACCCGCTGGTGTCGGGGGAGGGGAGGGGGGCCAGGCTGGCGCCATCGAGCACGGTGACGGCGCTGCTGTCGTAGAACCCCACGGCAATGCGGCGACCATCAGGCGAAAACCGCGCGAAGAACGGCTCCCGGCCACCGGGGGCGGGGCGGCGCTGCAGGGGGGTGAGGGGGCCCCGCTGGCCGGCGGCGTAGAGCCGCAGATCACCGTCCCTGCTGGTGGCGAGCAGGCGGCCGCTGGCGTCGAACTCCACGCTGTAGCTGTCATCCCCGTAGGCGGCATCGGCGGCCACCTGGGCCCAGCGGCCGTCGGCGCCGGGTTCATACACCCGGAGGCCGTTGGCCCAGCCGAGGGCGGCGGCGAGGCGGCGGCCGTCGGCGGAGAAGGCCAGATGGTTGACAGAGCTGGGCAGGCCGCCGAGGCGCTGAAGGAGGCGGCCGCTGGCGCGATCGAACAGGTAGATCGCTTGTTCCTTGCCATCAGGCCCTGTGAAGCCGCCCAGGGCCACCAGGGCGCCAACGGGGCTGAGGGCCACGGCGTAGAGCTTGCCTTCATTGCCCTCCCCCACCGGCACCCGCAGCACCGCGGCGAGCCGGCCGCCGTTGGCCAGGTCCCACACCCGGGCGGTCTTGTCGTCGGAGGCGGTGACCAGCCAGCGGCCGGCCCGGTCCACCGCGAGACGCTTGATGATCGCGGTATGCATGCCGGGGTCAAGGGCCGGGAAGGGGCGCGGGTCGGCGGGGGGGCCGGACTGGCCGGCAGCTGGGGCTGGGGGGGCTTGGGCTCGGGCGGGGGGCAGTAGCAGTGGGGATGTGACGGCTGCCGCCGCCAGCAGTAGGGATAGGGCCCACCAGGGCCGGGTCAGCCGGGAACTTGCCGCCCTGGCTGGTGACGGCGGACTCCAGCGGCGGTAAGGCTTGGGCGTGGCGGGGGAGGCGGGGCGCAAGCGGGGCCATGGTGGTAATCCGAATCAGGTTAGGCAGGGCGGCTGCCGGGCGCCAGATGTGCCGCCATGGGTTGTGCCTCCGCCTCCTTGATCGAGCCCCGGCGGCGAGCACCATCCCGCCGACAATTGCTTCTGGAGACACAGCCCGAATGCTCGCTCGTCGCTGCACCGCCCGACACCCCATCTGGTGTCGCTCTAAGCCAATTCGCCTACATTGCCGCAACGCTGATTCCAGGCCGGGCTCGACGACAGGTTTGCGGGATCACCCGCGCAGATCCTCCACGAACTCCGAGCAGGTGTCACCACTGGTGATCAGCAGGTGATCCCGGGCGCGGGTGCAGGCCACGTAGAGCAGGTGGCGTTCGGTGGCCACCACTTCATCGAGGTCGCTGTCGTCGGTGATGGCCTTGATGCGCTCGGCGTTGGGGATTACGTCTTCATCGCAGGCCATCACGATCACGGCGCGGAACTCCAGCCCTTTGGCCAGGTGCATGGTGGAGAGGGTGGCCTTGCTGCCAAGACGGATGGCCGAAGGCTGCAGACGCTCGTAGGGCAGCTCAGCTAGCTGGAGAGCAGCCTCGGCACGGGTGATCTCGGCCTCGCTGCGCACGAAGATGCCGAACTCCCTGGGGGTGAGGCCTTCGCTGCGGCGCTGTTCAATCCAGCCCGCCACCTGCTCGGTTTCGCTGCCTGAGTCCTCGCATTCCCGGATGTCGGGCTCCGGTCCGTTGAACACGGAGATGGCGCCGCGCCGGTCCTGCACGTTGCCGTCCACGTCGCGGGACTCGGGATCGAGCAGCTGATCGGCTTGGCTGCGAATCTGGTGGGAGGTGCGGTAATTGATGCGGAGGGTGCGCGAGCGGCCGCGGATGTCCACGCCGTACTGGGTCCAGGAGAAGGGCTGTTGGAAGATGCGCTGACCGAGATCCCCCGCAAAGAAAAGGGCATCGGGGCCGGTCCCCGCCAGAGCTGCCAGGAGACGGAGCTGGGCGGCTGTGATGTCCTGGCATTCGTCCACCACGATGTGCTGGTAGGGCCTGACGCCGCTGCGGTGCAGCTGTTCGGCGGTGCGATGGAAGAGCTGTTGGGGCGTGATCTGGCCTGAGCGCTCCAGCTCCTGGAGGACGGCCTCGAAGCCCTCCCAGAGCAAACGGCGCTTGGCCTCATTGAGGCGGCTCTTACGGCCGAGGCGGCGGACATCGCGGTAGCTGTCCCAGTCGCGCAGCCCGAAAGCATCGACGATCTCGCTGAACTCCTCCACCACGAAGGCCTCGCCATAGACGCGGCTGATCTCCACCGGCGCATACCGCTGAATCAATGCGCGAAGGTCCTCGGGAGTAATGAGCTGCGGCTTACCGAGCTGGGCGGCGTGCATCCGCTCGCCAAGTTCTTGCATGGCCAGCACATCCAGGCGCTCAATCAGCCTGGGCTCCCCCTGGATCAGGCGATGGAGTTTGTCCTGCAGTAGGGCCGCCAGGGGCTCGGAGAAGGTGGTCAGCAACACCCTGGCTTCGGGTTTTCTACGAGCCAGATGAACGGCGCGGTGCAGGGCCACAACGGTTTTGCCCGTACCAGCAGAGCCCTGCACGCGGGTGGGGCCATTGAAGGAGCGGCTCACCCAGTCAGCCTGGCTGGGGTGAAGGAAGACGATCCAGCGCTCCCAGGGGTAGTCCAGCGCCCGGGCCAGCTCTTCGGTGCCGGTGAGCACCCGGAAGCGGCGCTGAGCATCGGGGTGCTCGTAAGGATTGCTCTGGTCTGGCTGCCTTACCACCGGCTTGGTGGGTGTGGTGCCGGTGGCCAGATCGATGATCGCTTCGGCAGCCTCACCGGGGAGATGGGAGGCGATCACCAGCAGCATGTCGTCGTCCGCTGTGCGGACATCAGGGATCCACTCGGCGGGAACGCCGTAGCTGAGCAGGTCGGCTTCCGTGAGGTTGGAAAGAGGCCGCTTGGGCTCAGGGGCTGCTGTGGTTGTGGCTGCGGATGTAGCTGTGGCCGCTGCTGCGGGGACGTGAATGGGGATGTGAATCTCGCGAACCGTTTCGCGGATCTCCACGATCTGGGCGGCGCCGGTGACGGGATGGGTTTCGATCTTGCGCCGTGAGGCCCAGTCGTAGGCGAGATCGTGATGGTCGACGTAGCAGAGCATCACGCTGCTCTCAACCTGATGGAAGATCAGCCGGATGTCACGGCTGGCGCGGGCAGACCAGAAGTTCTTGTCCTTGATGTTGTCGAGGCGGTGGCATTGCAGACCAGGATTGGCAGAGTTGATTTGCAGCTCGAAGGCGGCGAGCTTGGCAGCTTTCTGCTCTTCTCCACTGAGCTTCTCAAGGCTGGATTGGAAGCTGTCGGCGAGGAGGAAAGCCATGGGATTGTGGTTCAGGAGCCGGATGAGGCCATGGTCATGCCGTGGTCGTTGGCGATAGCCAGCAGGCGGCTGCGAAGCTCGTCCGCCGCAAGCGACAGCTCGGCATCACAGTGGATCGCTGCTTCGGCCCGTTCGTAGAGGGCCAGGGCCGATTCGCCGTTGTGAGCATTGCTGTAGAGCAAGCCATCGATCGGTCTTTCATCGGCTACGGCTGTGCCGTAGAAAAAGCGAGACCACTGCTGACTCAGCGATCGATCAGCTGTGGCATTGAGTGCAACAACACTCCCGGCTCGCATGGCGCCGCTGCCTCGTAGATCGAGCAGGGCCATGGGGCGGTTTGTGCGCAGCAGGACCAGCTGGCAACCCTGTGGTTCAATCAGCCCTGTGTCACCGAAGACTTCGACGACACAAGACGACAAGGAAGGTGCGCTGTAGTGAATTCCACGCAAGTGGCCATCGGCGTGGTGATCAAAGCGTGAGAACGGCCCCTCGTAACGGAAGCTGCAAGCACTGCTGCCATAGGGCTGCGGTCTGTAGATGCGGAGCAACGGTGCTGCCATCGGCAGGATCTCGATCAGCGGAGACGTGGACCTGCGGGGAGGGGGCGGATCAATCCTGACCACGACCCACCTGGCCCGCTTCCGCCAATACGTCTTCGAGACGGCCGTGGCGGAGCAGATCCAAGGGGGTGAAGCCGCCGAAAACCGCATGGGGCTTTTGCAGCCAGCGGGCCTTGGCCAGGTTGGAGACCTGCAGGGCCTGCAGCACCTGGGCCAGTCCGTCGATCACACCGTTGGGGCCATCGGCGTCGAACTGCCAGAGGGGGAAGCGCCATTTCCCCTGATCAAGGATCCCCAGCAGGGTGCCGGCCCTGAGGCGGTCGTGCACCGTCTGGCGGCTGCCGGCGGCGAGGAGCTCGTTCACCTCGGCTGTACCGATAGTGGAGGCCAGGAGCTGGTGGCGGAGGGCAAAGCTGCGCCGGAGTGCTTCGAACTCGAGCTGTGCGGCATTGGCAGGGGGCTCTCCCAGCCATTCGGCGAGCGGGCCGTCTGCCTTGGCGGTAACGGCACCTTCCCGCGGGGCCACAGAGGTCAGCGCCTGCAGCAGTGCTGCCTGGGCTGGAGGATCGAGCGGTGCACGGCGAAGCTGATCGAGAACAGCGGCCTGAAACTCAGCTTGTGGGGTCATCAGCTGCGCCAAGAACCTTGCTCAGTCTAGCCCCTGATCGTAAGAGATGTAAGGACCCGTCCATGGTGGCCTGCCACCCGCAGGCCAATACGGCTCACGTAGGATAAGAAATAAAACCAACCAATGACCGTAGATAGAATCTATCGAAACCTTGTCGAGCGGGCACCCGCACTTGGCAGCAAATTGGATGAGCCATCTATTGGTCGCATATGGCGTTCCCCTAAGACGTATCGCGATCATCCGCTGGTAGCGATGTTTCGATCTCTAATTCAAGTCGGTATCGACATTTCAACCCTTCATATGACCAACGAGGCAATACGACAGTTTGACCTAATGTCTGAGCATAGCGAATGGCTTGTTTCTCGCTTGGCAAGGTGCTTGCAAATCGAAGATTTTAGCTTTTCGGCGAGCGCATTGGGAGAAGTAAGGGCAGGCGGAGCCTTGCTGCAAGGTGGATTCCGGGTCCATCCAATAGCGGAGAGTCGTCGTCCGCTGTGCGGACATCAGGAATCCACTCGGCAGGAACGCCGTAGCTGAGCAGGTCGGCTTCCGTGAGGTTGGAGAGCGGCCGCTTGGGCTCCGGCGTGGCCGGAGATTCAGCGGGGACATGGAGGGGGATCTGGATCTCGCGAACCGTTTCGCGGATCTCCACGATCTGGGCGGCACCGGTGACGGGATGGGTTTCGATCTTGCGGCGCGAAGCCCAGTCGTAGGCGGAATCGTGATGGTCGACGTAGCAGAGCATGGCGCTGCTCTCGACCCGATGGAAGATCAGACGGATGTCACGGCTGGCGCGAGCAGACCAGAAGTTCTTGTCCTTGATGTTGTCGAGCCGGTGGCACTGCAGACCAGGATTGGCAGCGTTGATCTGGAGCTCGAATGCGGCAAGTTTGGCCGCTTTCTGCTCCTCGCCGTTGAGCTTCAGCAGACTTGTTTGAAAAGTTTCCGAAAGCAGAAAAGGCATTACCAATTAACCCAATAATAACATTTAGCGCAATGGCTGCAGCCACCAGCAAGTAGTGTAGGTGGCAGGGCATTGTTGCCCAGCAGTGGAGCACTCACCCACCCAACGCTCAATACGAATCTGAAGCATCGGAGTGAACAGGGCTGCAAGTACCGAGAAAACTGCTACTGCAACAGCAATGCACTGGATATTTCTTTGAAACACCGAATCAGCTTCATCACGGACAACATCCGAGTCGTCAAGAATGGCAGAGAGCTTGCTTGTTAGCTGCTTGCCTAGGGAGGATATGTAGCCATAGTTTTGCGTGGCGTAGTCAGACCTATTTGCCATACCATCGTAAAAGAACTTAGACAGTGCGGGCTGGCTGCTAGCCGTTTTTAAAAACCTATCGCGTTTCTCAGTTGCAGATATAATAAGGTTGTGGGTTGCTCTAAGCTTGTAAGTCTCAAGTCTTTTGGCCCTGAGGTCAGCTGTCTTTTTTTTCAGCATCAGCCGGACATAACTTCTTTCAATATCATGCAGTTGACAAAGCTGTAGCCATAACCTGGCTTTTTCGCCAAGCATGGTCAAGAGATCGATCTCTATAAGTGAAAACGACGAACTCCTCCCGATAATCTTTCCCGTCGCCACAAGTGCGGATCGATTCCTGGGGCTCTGTTCGATAATCTCATCGCCATCAATAGATGAGGCTGTCCTGTAGTCAAGGTCCACACCAGACTGCGCTAAAATCTGGAAGAATGAAGTTCTGTGCTGAATGCGCTCAGCAACCACATCATTAAAAGAAGTCGCCGGTCCCGTGTCTCTATGGTAGAAAACCTGAAGGATGGGAGTGCCACCAAAGCTTTCCATGTAAATCCCTGGACAAAGGTCCCTCATGAAAAACCCGACAACATTCTGCGTAATATCTCTATCAATCTCCTCAATGAGACGCTGCTTGCGATCGTTTCCTTTGTCGACTGAAATGTGAATATCCTCCCAGGGAAAACCAGCCCACCGTCGACGAAGGTCAAGCAATGTGTCTATCTGAACTTTGGAGATATCACTGAAAAAATCGATGAGTATTTCCGATGGCCTAAGAGTGGCAATAATACGCACTAGGGATCCACCTACGAGATCCAGGCGCAGAGAAAATCCACTAAAGAGTTCTGAACTTCTATGGAATGGAATCTCCTTGATAAAGGATGATCTTTCAGTATCAAAGCCTCGATCGGCAGCAATGGCAAATTTGTCGACTTGATCAATGAAGTTGAGACGGTCGATCTTGTCGATGGCTTGCGCCCGTAATACTGCTCCAATCAGGGCCGCATGCAATCGGTGAAGATCAGATAGAGTATAGAACTCAAGCGAGATGATACGCTTCAAGTCAAAAGTATCACCTAGTCTTAGGCTATTAGTAGCCTCTACCTGATCTGTGCGTCTACGGACGTAGTTCGCAAAGGCGTGATTGCTATCTGTGGAAGCAAGCTCGTCATACAACCTCTTTGCCCCTGGGCTGTTAAATGTTAATCGGGGCATTTGAAAGTTGCTCATTGCAAAGGATAGTCACCAAGCCTAACGGTCTCCTGATCGATAAACCTTCATCACCTCATCCCCAAGGTGATTTATCACCTTCACGGCGATGCGCCCTGTTGAAGGCTTGGCGAACGGAACAGACGTGTCGCTGTTGAGGGATTCCCAGGCCTCAAGGTCGATCTCGGCCTTGAGAGAGGTTTTAAGGCTCTTGTAAGGGTCGTTCTGTCCGAGGAAGTAGGCCTGCCGAACGAAGAAGCTCTCGCCGTTGTAGTCGCTGTCGATGAACCAGCAGGCGATGTTGTCGGGCTCGTCGCTGCGGACCTCGCCGGTGGAGGGATCGAAGACGTCGACGCCGTTAATCTGTACCTGGATCTGATTGTCTGGAGCATAGAGGATGTCGATGTCGGGTTCGCCGAAGATCACGAAAAGGTTGCCCTTGCCGCTGTTGGCGAGATCCTGCTGCATGTGCAGATCAGCGTTCATGCGCGCCTTGAGCACGGGGATGGGGCCAAGCTTGTCAAACTCGGTGGACTGGGCCTCGTAGTTGAAGGCGCAACTGATCAGCACATCAAAGCCTGCATCAGCACATTCGCGGGCAGCTTCCACCAAATCCACGCGAGTAACAGTGCCGAACTCTGGACCAATGAAGATGCCAGCCGACTTGAGCGTGCCATCGGCATCTCGGTAGCTGCCCTTGCCTGCCAGCAGAACACCGGGCCAGCCATCGAGCGACTCAAAGCTGATGCGGTCTTCCTTGTGGGCCTGTTGCACCCCGGCCACTCGCAGGGTGTTGAGGATCATCTGGGCGAAATCCGTGGCTCCCTCTGCGGTGGCTCCCTGCTTGAGGGGATCGGTGATGGTGTCGTCGTCGTTGACGATCATCGTGCGGTGGGGGCTGAGGCTCTCCACCGTGAATGGACCGGCGACTCGGACCTTGGATTTGTCTTCGTAGGGCCTGTCGTAGAGGTATTCGGAATCGGCCTTGGAGGCGATAGAGGCATCAATTTCCTTCTGGCGGGCGATGCGGGCATCCCACCAGTTGGTATGAATGCTCTTGGCTTCGACGGACCAGGTGGGCTGGGCTTCGCGGGGGATCTCCCATTCCTGCCAGGCCTTACCAAGTGCTGTGTTCAGCTGTTCGCGCAAGGGCTCAAGGGTGGATTGCCACTTTTCCCAGATCGTATCGATCTCGATGTTGTTGGCGATTGACTTGAGGGTGATGTGAGGAACACGCTCGTAGACAAAGCCTTGACGGATGTTGCGCGAGACGGGTTCAGCACTTGGGAACGAGCTAGTCAGCTCAGCCTCTTTAAGCTTTCCTTCTGACGAATCAGCCAGAAGATAGTACGGATAGCGTGCTCCCATAATTCGGGCTCGCGCCAGTGCCAATGCAACACGAGAAGTATCAATCGTGATCCAGCGTCGCCCCCACTGCTCTGCAACTGTTGCAGAAGTTCCAGATCCACAAGTGGGATCAAGGACGAGGTCTCCAGCATCGCTAGTCATGAGCATACAGCGTTGTATGGCAGTCGTAGATGTCTGCACAACGTATATCTTTGGATCTGACCTGCTTTGTATTCCTCCTATATCCATCCATGCATTTGTCAGCATCATGGCCGGAAAGTCATTAATGTACCTTATGTATCCAGCGGTTCCACGCAGAGCAGCTACCCTACTTGCCATAATTAGCCGCTGCATCCCAATTTGATGCGTCTTCCATTCGCCTTGCCGAGGGAGAAACGATCTGCCGCTTACCGATATTGGGAAATAGCCTGTCCTTGCTTCGCGGATCCTTGGCGAGGTTAGGTTATCTACCCTCATAATCCTGGCACCCCGGGGCAATGTCTCAGGCCTTTGCCTTTCTAAAGTGGTAATAGGCCTTCTGGAAAGACAAGGCATTTCTACCTGGTCATACTTCGAGGATCCGGCCTGGCCCATTACTTTATCTATACAGAGATTTCGGTATTTGACTTTATCTTTATCTTTGGCATACCACAAGATGTAATCAGTGGTGGCCTGCAAGAGATCTCCGGTGGTTCCTGTCGTTTTGGAGTACGTAATTAGACTGCATGAACTTTCTCTGCCAAACACTTCGTCGAGCAATGATCTGAGCAAGTGGATATTCTCATCTCCGATCTGAACAAAGATAGACCCCGTGCTGGATAAGAGGTCCCGTGCGACGAGCAGGCGATCTCTAAGATAAGAAAGGTAGCTGTGGATCCCATCCCTCCATGTATCGCGGAAGGCCTTTACTTGCTCCGGCTCCCTTGTAATGTGATCTCTTTTCCCATCTGACACTGTTCGACTTGTAGTGCTCCACTGAAAGTTGGAGTTAAACTTGATTCCATACGGGGGATCAAAGAAAATGCACTGAATCTTTCCCCTCATGCCTTCCCTCTCTGCCAGGCTAACCATCACCTGCAGGGAATCCCCAAGAATCATCCGATTCGACCAGTTCTGATCGTGCTGATAGAACTCAGTCTTGGCTTCCTCCGAGGGCAATCCGTTGAAGGCTGCGAACAGGTCAATCTGTTCGGCTTTGGCGGTGTCTCCTTCCTTATTACGTCGCTTCAGATTATCGATCAACACCTTCGGGTGAATCTTCTCCTGGATGTATAGCGGTGGTGCATTGACCACCAGCGGTGATTCATCCAGCAGATCCTTGCCGCGCCAGATCAGCTGGGGATCCAGATCCGGATTCCGCCGCTCGTAGGCGACTTGGATGGGAGTCTTCTCCTGGTTGCACACCATCGTCTGGAACTCAGCCGGAGGGATGTTCCGGCGTGAGGCGTCATCGTGCACGAAGCTCTCGATCTGCTTCTCGCTGGCGGGCTTCTTGGGCATGTCAGACCACCTCCACGGTGAGCACCTGATCCAGCACCTGATTCACCTCGTCGTCCACCGCCGAGGCGAAATCAGTTTCCATGGCATACACCTCCCGGAACTCCGCAAAGCCCCAGCGTCCGAAGCGGCCTGAGTTGTTGACGCCTGGCACCCAGAAGGCCTCCATCGTGGTTTTCTTCACCTTGGCATCCTCTCCCCGGTAACCCTTCACCTCACACACCAGGTGCAGCAGGTCGTCATCGCCCCGACCGTCATCCACCACCACGATGAAATCGGGGATGTACTTGCGGGCTACGCCACCCATGCGGTAAGGCACCTCAAAGCCCAAGCCATGGTTCTTCACCCAGCGGCGCACGCGGGGATGGTGGTCGAGCACCCGACAAAACTCATTCTCCCAATTGCTATCGCAGATGGCCCAATTCACCTGGCAACGCCTGGAATCGGTTTGCCAGCGTATCAGCTTTGATGTGTTGAAGTTCACGTACCTCGTGCTGCCACTTGGGTTGTAGGGATCAAGAATCACCTGCTGCCGCTTGCTTTGGCCGGGGCTCACCATGATGGCGTGAACCATCTTCTCGCAGGCTATATCAGCGATTTCTCGGTAGGTCAACACACCATGGTTGGTGCCGCCCTTACAGATCAGGCATTGATCCAGCCACTCACGCACAAGCTTCTTCATTGGCATGATCAGATAGGTCTTGGGAAGTTCATCAGCGTCTCGATATTGCGTATACACTAAATGCTTGGCAAGATTCATGATCACAGTGGATTTTCTCGGGTCTTTGATTCGTTCAATTGTCAGATTTACACCCTCGCCAATAATCCCCTGGTTGTTAGTAACTGTCGCGCCAATCAGTTCGGGGGTGAGTTCCAGGATGTGGTCCTCGTTGAAGGTGGCTTTCACCTGATCATCAGGCAGCTCGGCCCGGTATCCGATCACATGGGGGAAGCGGATCTCCTGGCCATCGCGTGCAGGGCTGATCGCCTTCACCTGGATGGTCTGGGGCGGCGGCTTGACCGGCGCTGCCACGGCCTGGGAGGTGAAATCAAACGGGATGCCGAGAATATCGGCATACTCCACATCAAAGCGAGCCGGCCTCTTGTCGGTGTTGAGGATGTAGTTCTGGCGGCGCAGGGCGCGGCCCACCACCTGTTCACACAGCAACTGGGTGCTGAAGGCGCGCAACCCCAGCACATGGGTCACGGTGTTCGCATCCCAGCCCTCGGTGAGCATCGCCACCGACACCACACAACGGATCTCGGCGCCGAGCTTGCCCGGTTTGCCCACAGTGTTCATCACCTCCCGCAACAGATCGGCATCAGTCATCTTGTTGGCGGCAGCACCGGCGCCTTCGCGCTGGATGATCTCCCTGCGGAACTGCTCAATCTCCGGCCCCGCCATCTCACGGAAATTGGCATCCAACGCCTCACCACTTTCCAGTTGCTCGCTGTCGATCAGCAAGGTGCGCGGGCGGGGCAGGGCTTGGTCGTAGTCATCGAAGTTGGAGAACAGCGGGCAAGCTCCCTTGCGATGCTTGTCATCACCACGATCATCTTTGATCCCATATCCAGATACATAGTCGTAGACGAGCTTGGAGGTGGAGGTGTTGTTGCAGACGATGATGAAGCAGGGCGGCACATCGAATCCTGCTTTCTTCCACTCCTCAAAGGTTTTCTCATAATGCCCATACAGGGCTTCGATTGCTGTTTTGAGCTCCGTGGGCAGGCTTTCAGGATCCTTGCTACCCCCCTTGCCCCGCCCCTTCTTGGGCATCTTGCTCTTGATGTTCTTCCATAGCTCCCGATAGCGCGGCACATCCTGGGCAATGTTGTCGGCTACAGGAACCCGCGGCAGCTTGACGATGCCGCATTCGATCGCATCCATCAGCGAAAAGTCGCTGACCGTCCACGGGAACAGCGTGCCTTCCTTGTAGCCCGAGCTGGCCAGGAAAAAGGGCGTTGCCGAAAGGTCAATCACCCGCTGTTGACCCTTGCCGATCTTGCGGCTCACCGCTTCCAGACCTGAGATCCACATCCGCGCTGCTTCCCGGTGGCTCTTGGCCTCGGCCTTCTCCTCGGAGGTCAGCTGGATCTGCTCCCGTTGCTCATCGCTGAGCGGCTTCTCGCGGTAGCAGTGGTGCGCTTCATCGTTGATCACCAGCACCTGCTTCATCGCCATCAGCTCGCTCATGACGCGCTGCAGCATCTGGCCTTCGGTCTCGGTGGTGACCATCGTTTCCTGCCGCCAACCCTCCATGAACTGGCGGGTGCCCTTGGCCAGATCAAGCAGCTCCCGCTTGCGGAAGGCGTGGTAGTTGGTGATCACGATCCGGGCCTTGCCCAGCTCCGGCACCAGATCCTGCGGCACCAGCTCCATCCGCTTGAAGTAGCTCTCGGTGTCGTTCGGCATCAGCACCCGTAGGCGGTCGCGAATCGTGAGCCCCGGCGCCACCACCAGGAATCCCTTGGTGAAGCGGCTGCTGCCCGGATGGCGGGCGGCGTTGATGGTTTGCCAGGCGATCAGCATGGCCATCACCGTGGTCTTGCCTGCGCCAGTGGCCAGCTTCAGGGCCATCCGCAACAGGTCCGGGTTGGCTTCGTCGTTGGCGCTCTCGAGCTTCTCGAGGATGTCCTTGCCGCGCTTGCCGATTTCCGGTGCCACCTCCGTGAGCCAGATGGCGGTTTCGGCCGCTTCGATCTGGCAGTAGAAGGGCCGAATACCCTGGAACTCGTGGTGGCGCCAGTGCTTCAGCAGCCGGGCCGTCTCCGCTGACACCTTCCACTGGCTCTCGGGCGCCTGCCGCCACTCTTCCACCAGCGCCCGGATCGAGTTGATCTGCTGGGTGACCTCGTATTGCTGGTCGCTATCCGACAGCCCCTGGGCCCCGAACTCCAGCTCGCGCTGCTCGTCCTTGCCTCCCCGCTTCCTGGGCTTGGGGATCGGCGTGATCAGCTGCGACTCCCGGCGCCCCGCCAACTCCACCTGCGTGGGGATGCCTTTCACAAGCTCCCAATGCCTGCTGGGGCGCTCGTAGGGGGAGTTGAGGATCGGGTCGTTGAAGAAGCGCTCGCTCATCGCAGGGCCCCGGCCAGGGCGTGCAAGCAGCGGGGGATGCCGCCAGGAATCGCGAGATGCCAGCGCCCATGCCCCTCGCGATCAACCCTGCTGCCCCGGTTCCCCATGCGCTGACGCCAGCTCAAGCCATCCTGCATCCTTCTACTGCAGAACCGCAGCAAAAACCAGTTGTTTTCCATCCTTACTGCTGCAAACCAAGGCGCCAGCTGCCTATTTCTCGCGCTTCGCATCAGGCAGCCACCTGTTGCTTGCCATCCCCCCTACCGCTCCATCGCCGCCGGCGCCTTCAAGGCCGCCGCCGTCAGCACCTCGTGGCCGCGGTCGGTGACGGCCACGTCGTCTTCGATGCGGATGCCGATCCCCTTCCAGCGCGCGTCGATGGCGGGCTGGCCTTCGGGCACCGCCAGCCGGTCGCTGATGTACAACCCCGGCTCCACGGTGAGCACCATGCCGGGCTCCAACTCCACGTGGTGTTCGCCGAGCCGGTAGGCGCCTACATCGTGCACATCGAGCCCCAGCCAATGACCGGTGCGGTGCATATACAGGTGCCGGTAGGCACCCTGCTCGATCAGGCCCTGCACATCGCCCACCAGCAAACCCAGCTCCACCAGACCCTCCACCAACACCCGCACCGCCCGCTCGTGCACCGCTTCGGCCGTCTGGCCGGGGGCCACCACCGCCAGCGCCGCCTCCTGGGCCGCCAGCACCAGCTCATACAGGGCCCGCTGTTCGCCGCTGAAGCGGCCGTTGATCGGGAAGGTGCGGGTGATGTCGCCGTTGTAGTAATCGTTGAGGCTGCAGCCGGCATCGATCAGGAGCAGGTCGCCCCCCTGCAGCAGGGCGTTATTGCTGGTGTAGTGCAACACGCAGGCGTTGTCGCCGCCGGCCACGATCGAGCCGTAGGCCGGCCCCCGCGCCCCCTGCTCAAGGAAATGCTGCTCGATCACCGCCTGCACCTGCCGCTCATTGAGGCCCGGCCGCGCCACCTGGCGGGCCAGCTCGTGGGCTTCGGCCGAAATCCGGGCCGCCTCCCGCAGCCGCGCCAGCTCATCCGGCGATTTACGCAGCCGCAGCTCATGCAACAGCGGGCAGGGGGCCACCAGGCCGAGGGCGGCGCGGCCGCTGCGGGGGGCCCGATCCAGCTGTTGCCCCCAGGCCTTGAGCACCAGCGGCTCCACATCACGATGGCGCCCCACCCGGAAGGCGATGCCCTCGGCCCCCTCCAGGTAGCCGCCTAGCCGTTCGGCCAACTCCCCGATCGGATGGGCCAGATCGGCGCCGAACTGCTCCACCGCCCCCTCGCAGCCCCAGCGGAAGCCATGCCAAACCTCGGCGCTCGCCTCCTTCGGCGCAACAAACAGCACGAAGGGATGGTCGGGTTTGTGGGGGAGGAACAGGGCCACCGCGCCGGGTTCATCAAAGCCGGTGAGGTACCAGAAGTCGCTGTTCTGGCGGAAGGGGTGCTCGACATCGGCGTGGTGGGTGACCAGCGGCGCCGCCGGGATCACCGCCGCCGCCCCCCCCAGCCGGTGCAGAAAACGGTCGCGCCGGTCGGCGAATAGGGCCGGATCAGGGCTGGCGGCGGGGTTGGGCACGGCGAAGCGGCGGCGAACAGGCGGCGAAGCGGGGCGGGCAGGGATCCAGCCATCGCTTGATCCGGCAACCACTACAGCGCGACGATCGCACAACCGATTAAATACGGACGATGCAACCACCCCGCTCCGTGCCGATCGCTGCGCAGGCCGCCCGATGAACGACCTGCTGCTACTTGCTCTGGTGGTAGCGCTGATGCTGGTGGGCTCCTTCCTCTGCTCGGGCGTCGAGGCGGCCCTGCTCACCGTGAACCCGGTCAAGGTGCATGAGCTGGCGCGGCGACCGCGGGCCGTGGCCGGCGCCCGCGAACTCGAACGCCTGCGCTTGCGGCTCGGCCGCACCCTGGCGGTGCTGGTGATCGCCAACAACGTGTTCAACATTTTCGGCAGCGTCATGGTCGGCGGTTTTGCCGCCTCGGTGTTTGCCGAGCGGGGCTTGACAGGACCGGTTTTGCCGCTGTTCTCGGTGGCGCTGACGGTGGTGTTGATCCTGCTGGGCGAGATCCTGCCCAAGTCGATCGGCAGCCGCCTGGCCCTGCCCGTGGCCCTATCCAGCGCCCCGGCCGTGGGCCTGGTGGTGTGGCTGATGTCACCGCTGGTGCTGCTGCTGGAGCGGCTGCTGCCCTCGATCACCGCCTTGAATGAGATCAGCACCGATGAAGAGGAGATCCGGCTGCTGGCGCGGCTCGGCTCCCAGAAGGGTCAGATCGAGGCCGATGAGGCGGCGATGATCGCCAAGGTGTTCCAGCTCAACGACCTCACCGCCCGCGATCTGATGCTGCCGCGGGTGGCGGCCCCCACCCTCGAGGGCGGCGCCAGCCTGGCCGAGCAGCAACCCTTGCTGCTGCGCCAGCAGGCCGCCTGGTGGGTGGTGCTCGGCGAGGAGGTCGATGAGGTGCTGGGTGTCGCCAGCCGCGAGCAGCTGCTCGGCCTGCTGCTGGAGGGCCGGGGCGAATCGCTGGTGGCCGACCTAGTCGATCCGGTGGAATTTGTGCCGGAGATGATCCGCGCCGATCGTTTGCTCACCAGCTTTCGCCGCAACAGCGCCGCCGTGCGGGTGGTGGTGGATGAGTTCGGTGGGTTTGTCGGGGTGATCGGTCCTGAAGCGGTGCTGGCGGTGCTGGCGGGCTGGTGGCGGCGCCCCCCGAGTGCCGCGGAGGCGCCGCCATGAGCGCCGCCCCTGGCCAGGCTGCAGCGGCGGGGCCTCCCCCCGGCACGCCCTCCACCCCGGAGCGTTGCCGCTTGTTGCTGCAGCAGTGGCGCCAGGATCTGGAGCTCAGCGGCCGCGAACGCAGCCTGCTGGCCGCCGAGCTGGCGGCTTTGGACCGCCAGCTGGAGCGCCTGCTGCAGCGGCGCCCGAGGGTGGCGGTGTTCGGCCGGGTGGGGGTGGGCAAGTCGAGCCTGCTCAATGCCCTTTTGGGGGAGAGCCACTTCGCCACCGATGTGGCCCACGGCTGCACCCGGCGCCAGCAGGCCCGGGCCTGGCGCCGCCCGATCAGCGGCCTGGCCGGCGTTGAGCTGGTCGATACGCCCGGCATCGATGAAATCGCCGCCGCCGCCAGGGCGCGGCTGGCGCGGCGGCTGGCGCTGGGGGCCGATCTGGTGCTGCTGGTGATCGACGCCGACCTGGGCCGGGTCGAGCTCGAAGCGCTCGAAATCCTGCTGGCCAGCGGCAAACCGCTGCTATTGGTGCTCAACCGCAGCGATTGCTGGCCCGCCGCCGAGCTGCCGGCCCTGCAGGCCAGCATCCGCCGCCGGCTGCCCGCCGCCGCCGCCCATCTCGAGCCGATCGCCGTGGCGGCGGCCCCGCGCCAGCCCCGGGTGCTCGCCGATGGCCGCGTACGCAGCGAGGCCGGCCCGGCCCAGGTCGCCCCGTTGGAAACGGCGCTGCTGGAGCTGCTCGAACAGCAGGGCGCCCTGCTGCTCGCCCTCAATGCCCTGCGCGCCGCCGACCGCTTCAGCCAGACGCTGCATCGCTTTCGCCTCCAGCAGGGCCGGCGCCGGGCCCAGGAGTTGATCGGTCGCTTCGCCGTGGCCAAGGCCACCGCCGTGGCGATCAACCCCTTGCTGCTGCTCGATCTGGCCGGTGGCATCGCCTGCGATAGCGCCCTGGTGCTGCAGCTCAGCCAGCTCTATGGCCTGCCGATGGGCCGCCGCGGCGCCCGCCAGCTGCTGGCCCGCCTTTCCGGTCACAACGCCCTGCTGGGTGGCACCCAGCTGGGGCTGCAGCTGCTGCTGGGCGGCATGCGCCAGCTGCTGCTGCTGGCGGTGCCGCTCAGCGGTGGGCTCAGCCTCGCCCCGGCCGCCCCCGTCGCCCTGGCCCAGGCCGCCTTGGCGGTGCAGACCACCCGCCGCACCGGTCGGCTGGCGGCAGCGGAGCTGTTGCGCTCCAGCGCCGCCGCCGGCCAACCGGGCGCCCTGCTGCGGCGCCTGCTGGCCCAGGACCCCGAAACCCGCCGCTGGTTGGGCGCCTGGCAGGCATCGGCGGCCAGCGGCGCGCTCGATCCGCTCCTGCCCTGAAGTTCTGGCCCTGAAGCTGCTGGCCTGGATGCGATCGTGACGAACGCCCTGTGCAGCCCCGAATGCCATCGTGACCGTCGCCCTGTTCGGCACCAGCGCCGATCCGCCCACCGAAGGCCACCGGGTGCTGCTGGAGGGGTTGCTGCAGCGCTATCCCCAGGTGGCGACCTGGGCCAGTGACAACCCGCTCAAGCAGCACGGCGCCCCCCTGGCCCTGCGCTCCGAGCTGTTGGGCACCCTGGTGGCGGCGATCCACAACCCGCGCCTCAGCCTGGAGCCGGAGTTGAGCAGCCCCTGGGCGATCGAGACCCTGGAGCGGGCCGGGCGGCGCTGGCCTGGGCAGCCGCTGGTGTTTGTGGTGGGCAGCGATCTGGTGGCCCAGATCCCCCGCTGGCGGCAAGCGGCGCGGCTGCTGCAGGGCTGCCGGCTGGCGATCGCGCCCCGCGGCGGCTGGCCGCTGCAGAGCCCCGAGCTGGCCAGCCTGCAGCAGCTCGGGGCCCGTACGGAGATCCTTGATGTGGCGGTGCCTGCCACCGCCAGCAGCCGCGTTCGCCAGCAGGCCCCCGCCGCCCAGCAGGCCCCCGCCGCCCCGCAGGCCCAGCCCCCAGCCACGCCCCTGGCCGAGCCCGTGCCTGCTGCCCTCCAGGAGGTGCCGGCGGCGTTATGGCCGCTGTTGCTGCAGCACAATCTTTATGGCCTGCAAGGGCCGTCGCCCCCTTGAGCCGAATCCCGATGCGCCTGGCCCTGGCCCAGCTCGATGCCGTGGTGGGTGATCTGGCCGGCAATGCCGAGCGGATCCTGGCGGCCAGCCAGCGGGCGGCGGCGGCCGGGGCCCAGCTGCTGCTCAGCCCCGAACTCTCCCTCTGGGGCTATCCCCCCCGCGACCTGCTGCTGCGGCCCTCGCTGCTGGCGGCCCAGGGCCGGGCCCTCGATCGGCTCGTTGCCCAGCTGCCGCCTGGCATGGCGCTGCTGGTTGGGATGGTGGAGCCGATCGCCAGCTCGGAGCTGCCGGCGTTGCACAACGCCCTGGCCCTGGTGGAAGCCGGCGGTTGGCGGGTGGTGGCCCGCAAGCGGCTGCTGCCCAGCTACGACGTCTTCGATGAACGCCGCTACTTCCGCCCCGGTGAGGCGGCGGCGGTGCTGGAGCTGGAGCGGGGCGCGCGCAGCTGGCGCTTCGGCCTCACCATCTGCGAAGACCTCTGGGTGGAGGAGGGCCTGCAGGGCCACCGCCTGGCCGGGGCCGATCCGATCGCCGAGCTGGCGGGCCAGCGCCTCGACCTGCTGCTCAACCTCTCGGCTTCCCCCTTCGGCCAGGGCAAGGCGGCGCTGCGGCGGCGGTTGGCGGCGCGGGCGGCGAGCCGGCTGGGCGTGCCGGTGGTCTACGTCAACCAGGTGGGCGGCAACGACGACCTGGTGTTCGACGGCGGCGGTTTTGTGGTGGATGCTGCCGGCGTGGTGGTGCTGCAACAGGCCTGGGCCGCCGAAGATTTGAGCTTTTGGGATGCCCCGACCCCAGCGCCCGCGCCCGCCAATCGCCTCGCCCCGGCCGAAGCGCCCTGCGGCGGCGAACCAGCGGCGCCGGAGCAGCTGCTGCGGGCCCTGGTGCTGGGCCTGGGCGACTACGCCCGCAAGTGCGGCTTCAACGGCGGCCTGCTGGGGCTCAGCGGTGGCATCGATTCGGCCCTGGTGGCGGTGATCGCCTGCGCGGCCCTTGGCGCCCAGCGGGTGCGGGCCCTGCGCCTGCCCTCCCCCTGGAGTTCGCCGGGCTCGCTGGGCGATGCGGCCGATCTGGCGGCGCGCTTGGGCCTGGTGCTCGACACACTCCCGATTGCGCCGTTGATGCAGGCCATGGATACGGCGTTGGCGCCCGCCTTGGGGGAGCCCCCGGCGGGGCTGTGCGCCGAAAACCTGCAATCGCGGCTGCGGGGCACGCTGCTGATGGCGGTGGCCAACCAGCAGGGCCAGTTGCTGTTGGCCACCGGCAATAAATCCGAGCTGGCGGTGGGCTATTGCACCCTCTATGGCGACATGAATGGTGGCCTGGCCGTGATCGGCGATCTTTACAAAACCACCGTGTTTGAGCTCTGCGAGTGGATCGATTCAGCGGCCGCCAGCGCCTGCCGCCGCTCCCTGGGGCTGCCGGCCGAGGGGGCGTTGATTGGCGCGGCGATTCGCACCAAACCCCCCAGCGCCGAACTGCGGCCCGGCCAACGCGATAGTGATTCGCTGCCCGATTACGCCCAGCTCGATCCGATTTTGAAGCGGCTGGTGGAGGATCTAGCCAGCCCCGAGCAGCTGGTGGCGGAGGGTGCCGATGCGGTGTTGGTGGAGCGGATCTGGACCCTGCTGCGGCGCTCGGAGTTCAAGCGGCGCCAGGCGGCGCCCAGCTTGAAGGTAAGCCGCCGCTCCTTCGGCACCGGTTGGCGCATGCCGATCGCGGCGTTTTAATCGCATCTGCGGGGCTGTTGGGCAAGCTTTCAGTTGGGGGCTTTATTTGGGGGCGATCACGAAGGCACGGCCCATGCGCTCGCGAAATAGTTGGCCGGCCGGGGTTGGCGCATGGGGGTGGAGAAAGGGGGTGGCCATCAACACCGGGGCGGCATAACAGCGGCGCCGCACGCTCAGCTTGAGCAAGCCGATCGCTTCATAGGAGCGACCCAGGGCCAGGGCCGCCAACCCCCAGTAGCCGAGGGCGCCGGCCGCATCGGGATCCTGGCTAATCAGGGCCAGGGCCTCATCCAAGAGTTGGTGGGCTCGTTTGGCCAACCTGCCGTGGGCCAGCGCATAGGCCACCATCGAAAGGGAGCCTTGAAACGGCCGTTCCAGGATGCCACTCTCTTCCACCAGCTTCGTGGCCAGCTCAGCTTCGCCCCGCAGGGCCACCAGCATGGCCAGAAACAATTTGCTGCCCACCAGGGCTGGATTCACCCGCAACTGTTGTTCGGCCGCCTGCTCGGCGGCCGCAATGTCGCCGAGGGCACAATGGGCCAGCGATAGCACCAACCAGCCCTGGCTGAGGTCTTGGTGCAGTAGTTGAGCAAGCAGCCGCAGGGCCTGGCGCGCTTTTCCTGTGAAAATCAGGTGGCGGGCCCAGGCAAAGCGCGGCAATCCGGCAGGCAGGGTTGGACCCAGCCAGCTGCCATAAAGGCGCTGACTGGTTTGCGGTTGCCAGAGCAGTAACGACAAGGTTTCCGCTTTGATCGCGGCCCAGCCCGGGGCTTGGCTGTCCTGCTGATCGCCTAGATCGAGGCACTGTTGTAAATCGGGCAGCGTGCTGGCGGCGGTACGCACACCCCAGAGACATTGGAGTAGCTGAAAATAACAAAGCTCCAGCCGGCCTTGGTTGAAGTTGGGATCATGTTCAACGCTCTGCTGCAGCAGCCATTGCTGACGAGGCAGGCGATAGGGATCGCGATTGGGCCAGTAATCATGGGCCTCAAAATAAAACAGACGACTGGCCATGCTGCGATCATAGGCTTGGACAGCGGTTTCGTTGCTGGCGCTTGCCGGGGCAGATGGCGACCCATTCGGCTTCGGTTCGGGCGTATCCATCGGTTCAACTGGGGCCTCAAAGCTGTATCCCTTGCCGTAGATGCTCCGAATCACCTCGGTCCCCAGGGGGCCCTGGGCGAAGACCTGGCGCAGGCGGTGCACGGCTAAGCTGAGGGCAGGGCGTTGGGTTTTGGTTGGTTGTTGATCCGGCCAGAGCCGGCTAATAAGCTCCTGTTGCGTTAGGATTTGTCTGGGTTGTAGCGCAAAAATGAGCAGCAACTCTCGCTGCAAAGGCATGATATTGATTCCGGATCCACCTAGGCTCAGCTCTCCTAAAATGGTCAGCCGATAGGGGCCGATTAGCCAGCCAGCACGAGGAGTTGGGGCCAAGAGCTGCCATGGCTAGCGAAACAAGAATCGGACATCCTCATTGATGGCAAAAGCTGGCCGATCAGTATGCATGCATGGCTAGGGGGGGCGCAGGCGGGTGAGGCTATTTTAAGCATACCAGTAACTATTTTGGCAAAACTGTGGCCATGCTGTCAAGCCGAAACTGGACCTTTGGGGCAGGGTTTCGATGTTGGGGTTGAAATTGTACTTTACTTGCGAATGTTGAGTTTATACTCTTATTCCTATGCTTCTCTTCCTCGCCCTGTCGGTCGATGGGCAGGCGATGCCGGGGCTCGGGCTGCAGCCGAGGCTGGAGCTGGGGTTGGAGCTGGAGCTGGTACCGAAGCTGAAGGGCCGCGGCGAGCTGGATGGGGCAGGGCTTTGAAAGATTTCAGAAATGATTGGCCAGCTGGGGCGAGGTGGTTCATTGTTCGATCGATGGATACGGCAATCGCTTGAGCCGGACTCAACCCAGCCCATTCGAATGCTGTCCATTGATTCACCTTAGACAGAGAAAATCAGCTCCAGAACCTTCCAGCAGGTGCATCACCCATGGCATTGCTAGCAAGTTCCAGTTCATTCACCCCCGCCGGCGCCTCAAGCTGTTATTGCATCGCTTTGCCCTTGCTGGCTAGTTCCTGTAACGGCTGCAGCCCATGACCCAGGCGATCGAGCGCCAAGGCCCAGGCATGGCGATCAGGCGGTTGCTGATGGAGGCAAGCGTGGATGCAGGCGAGCTACCCAACCATGCCAGGTTGGTGGGCCAAGGGATGCAGCAAGCTGGCCGGAGACTACGGCTCAGTACGGCTGGCCATCTGCTGCTGGCGGGCGCCATCCTGGCGTTGGCCTTCGCCCTCGTTGTGGTATACCGCCAGGCGGCCCAGAGCCGCCAACGCAATTTAGGTTATTGCAACAGGGTCCCAATCAAGTTGCTGCAACCCGATCCCCAGCAGCACCAACAACCAGGCGACCCGCTGCCGCTGGGCACCAGCATCAATCTTCAGCAGTTGGGTTTGGCATTGCCAACCGCGTCTCCTCTGCAGAGGCAACGCCTAGTGCGACAGGCCATTGAATTGAAGGAGCTTTATCAATACCATTGCCAGAGTATGCAGATTTTTTCTGCAAACTATCAGGCCTTGGTTGGCATGGCCAATGCGGCGGCAATGCTGTCGGCAACGATGCTGGCATTGCTCAGTCTGCATGGCTTGCAGACGGAGATCCGTTGGCCCTTCAGCGTGCTGGTGGCCTCGGGCTTCGCCTTGGGTATGGCGGTGGTGACGATCAACACCTTCAATCTGAAAAGCAATCAACAGATAAGCGCTCGTCTTTACAAGCAGACGATTGCACTAACCCGCAGCTTTGCTACAGCGATTGCCAATCAGGAGTATGGGAGTGGATCCGAGCGGCTGTCCTTGCGTGATCGCTATCAGCTGGGCGCTTTCCTCGATTTTGTTGATCAGCAATTAGCCCTCAATGACACTCCAGTCTTTGTCATGGATGATCAATTCGCTGTCAAAGAGGCCGCCGTCTTGATCCACAAAGCGTCGACAACTGATTCCACCCATTGAGAAACTATCGCAGTTATTGAAATGAAGAATCTGAAACTTGTTCGGCTGATCATGCCATCCAGATCCAAGCTGATGGTCTGTTTGTTGTTGCTTGGCTTTTCGCTTCCTGCGGCGGCCCAGGAGCAGCTAGGTGGTGCCGCTGGCCTCTGCCGAAGCATGGGGCCCGAGCTGGTGATGGCGATCAGCACCGGCATTTTCACCGCTGTTGTTGTCACGCTTTTCGTGATTTATTGGCGGCTGCAGCGCAGTGGCTGGTCGCTTGCCAATGCCATCTCCGAGCCCACCCATCTCTCGATTCCTTTAGACGAGCACTGGGCGCAATCCCAGGGGGATAGCCAGGCTCGCATCAAGGCCCTCGCGCCGCACGGCCCTCCCACGTCGGTGATCCTAATGGAGGCCAGCAGCAGCCGACTGATTGCCCTGGCGGGCATGGTGGCGATTCTTTTGATCTATCTGGGCTTTGGTGTTTTTTCGCTCTACACCTTTGGACTCACCTGTCAGATGCCCGCATCCAGTGTGGCTGTTAGCACTTTTCTTTATTCGGGTCTCACCCTGTTTGCCCCCTACGTAGCCAACAAGTTTTCCGGCCTTCTGCAACCATCGCGCCCGTCGCCTGCAGCGGCTGCCGTTGCTGTGGATCCGATCGCGCTGCAGCCCCGGCCAGCGCCCCTGGTTCCAGAGTCCAGCCCTGGGCCAGTGTTGCGCCCAATCCTGGCCCGATCCGCGCCTCCGAACGGCGCAATCACCCCACCCCATCGGCTGGCAGGCCCGGCGGCGAGCCTGCCCCTACTGGCTGCGGAGCCCACTGCAGCTTCCCCTACTACCTCCCCTACCGCCTCCCTTGCCGCCCACCCTGCCGTTGGCCAACGCGATGCCGCGCCTGCCTATGAACCCGCCTTGCAGTTGATTGCCGAGTTCGAAGGATTTGTGGATCACGCCTATCCGGATCCGGCCAGCGGCGATGAACCCTGGACGATCGGCTACGGCTTCACCAGTCTTGATGGGCGTCCGGTGCAGCCCGGTGACACCCTTAGCCGCGCCGAGGCCGATGCCCAACTGCTCGCTGGTGTCAATGCCTGCGCCCGCCATCTAGCCAGCCGCGTTCCCTACTGGAGCGGCATGGCGGAAGATCAGCGCTGCTGCCTGATCTCCTTTGCCTGGAATCTGGGTGAAGATTTCTATGGCGGTGCCGGCTTCGATACGATCAGCCGCCGTCTCAGGGAAAAGGATTGGGCTGAGGTACCCGAAGCCCTCCTGCTGTATTGCGATCCGGGCAGTTCGGTGCAGGCGGGGCTCCTACGGCGCCGTCAGGCGGAGGCCGATCTGTGGCAGCAGGGGATGGCCAGCTTGGCTAGCGCAGCGGCCCAACCCGCTAGCGCCGGCCAACCCAGCCGAACCCCTCCAGGCCAGCTCGGTACCGGCGGCGGGCCTAGGGCAGTCGATCGGCCTGCCACAGCAGCCACTGCAGTTGCTGCCCCCCATCCCAATCCGCTCAACGTGCCCTGGTTCGACCAACTGGCCATGGACGATGGCCAGGGATGGCGCGATTGCTTCTCAGCCAGTTCGGCCATGCTTGCCGCCTACTGGGGCAAGGAACCCAACGAAGATGATTACAACGCTCTGCGCCAACAATACGGCGACTCCACCACCTCTGAGGCCCAGCTTGCGGCGCTGCGGCACCTGGGCCTGAAGGCGGAGTTCCGTACCGATGGCACCTTACAGACCATCAAAAGTGAGATCGATGCGGGCCGCCCGGTGGCGGTGGGTTGGCTGATCAACGGCCCGCCATCGGCGCCGAGCGGCGGGGGCCACTGGACCGTGGTGATCGGCTACGACGCCAGCGGCGTGATCATGAATGATCCCTACGGCAGCTGTGATTTGGTGAATGGCGGCTATCCCCAAAACCACAATGGTGCCCGCCAGCACTATTCCTATGCCAACTGGGAACCGCGCTGGCGGCCTCAAGGAAGTGGCGGCTGGTATCTAGTGGCGCAGCGATGATTCAAATCAGCCACACAAGAGCAATCAAGCTCTTGCATCAACTCCATTCTTTCTGTCGTCCCCCCTGACTGCAGGCACATCTGGCTCCCTGCATTGCATGGGGCCTCATCCAGATCGCTTTTCCTCACCATTTTTTCTTTGCAGTCATGACTCAATCTTCAGCATCAGTCACCAGCACCACCAGTCCAACTTCCCCGCAGCTTCAGATCGTCGTGGGACTCGGCGATGCTGCCGTGGAGTACTACAACGGCAGCGGTTGGAGTCAATTACAAGACACGAGTTGGTCCAGCTCTGTGAAGTCGATGGCGGTGACTTTCAGTGAGTACGGCACGCCGCAGATCGTCGTCGGGCTCGGGAACAGTTCCGTGCAGTATTACAACGGTAGCTCCTGGGGCCAGCTGCAGGGCACGGGCTGGGATTCCAGTGCCAGCCAGCTGGCGGTGCAGTGGACATCCGCCAATCCGTTGGTGGTGGTAGGGCTCAGCAGTGGTGCGGTGGAGTATTACAACGGCAGTGGCTGGAGCCAGCTGCAGGGCACGGGCTGGGACAACTCTGTCAATTGCATGGAGGTAAATTGGCCGGCCAGTGGCAATCCCCAGGTGGTGGTGGGGCTGGGCAACAGCTCCGTGCAGTACTACAACGGCAGCAGCTGGAGCCAGTTGCAAGGCACAGGCTGGAAGAACTCCGTAGGTTCGCTGGCGGTGAATTGGAACGGTTCCGGCACGCCTGAGGTCGTCGTGGGTTTGGGCAACGGATCGGTGCAGTACTACAACGGCAGCTCCTGGAACCAATTGCAGGCCACGGGCTGGGGTTCCAATGCCGGCCAGCTGGCGGTGCAGTGGACATCAGCCGATCCGCAGGTGGTGGTGGGTCTGAACAGCGGCGCGGTGGAGTATTACAACGGCAATGGCTGGAGCCAGCTGCAAGGCACGGGCTGGGGCTCCTCTGTGACTGGCATGG
Organism: uncultured cyanobacterium; assembly: GCA_903858015.1. GTDB lineage: Bacteria > Cyanobacteriota > Cyanobacteriia > PCC-6307 > Cyanobiaceae > Cyanobium. The sequence goes on along the minus strand of CAIOGZ010000045.1, from coordinate 14,970 downwards.
AGGTGAACTGGCCGGCTAGTGGCGCTCCCCAGGTGGTGGTGGCTCTGAGTGATGGCTCGGTGCAGTATTACAACGGCAGCAGCTGGAGCCAGTTGCAAGGCAGCGGCTGGGGCAGCTCCGCAGGCTACCTGCAGGTGAGTTGGCTCGGTCTTGAGAACCCCCAGATCATTGTTGGCCTGGCCGATAGTTCCGTTCAGTCTTTTGACGGCTCGAGCTGGAGTCAACTACAGGGCGCGGGTTGGGGCTCGGCGATTGCATGCGGCAGTGCCCAGTGGGCCGTGTCGCCCTTGAATGGCAGCACCACGCCACAAAACACCTGCTCCGTCAACAACAATCTGATTCTGCCCACCAACCCAAATACGCCAGCCCAAACAGGATGGGACGGAGGCATCGTGGTCATAAGCGGCTATAACACCACCAATGCAACTACAGTCTGTTATCTCCAGAGCAATCTGATTCTACTCAGCTTCATCTCTGAGGGCACTACCAGCCAAAATGAGATTAATACAATGTCGAATGTTCTACCGCTAGGCGAAACTGGGACCCTTGATTTATTGCCCTATCTTGAACCTGAAAACGACACTCAAGTTAATCAAAGCTACACCCTTCTTCTTTCCCAATCCAATAATTACTTTCCGGTTGCTACCGTTGCTGAAGATAAGGGAATGTTTACATTTCCGGCCATACCGGTATTGCCGCTAGCACCATGCAACTCAAGTTCTGCTGCCAATGCCTATGTATTTCAGCAGAACATAATGGCTTATCCTTCATCCGCTCAGGCCCAGCAGTTTACGGCTGCGTTGAACGCAGATTGTAGTGCTGGAACAGCTGAAGCTACAAATGTCGATCTGTTCTTTGCACAGACAAGCAATTACCAGAATGTAAATTTCCAGATTTATAGCGCGGTCTGCAGCTACCTCTCGGCCTACGCCTACGCCTGGGCAAATTTTCAGCCCACTTATACATACAACTTTTACACTGTCACTCCAGATACCAGTGATAGCAGCAGTACCACTGGCAGCACAAGTGTGAAAGTTAATGAGCAATATAAATCCTTGGGCACAGTGGTATTCACCCAATCAGGACCCACGCTGGCTGCAGTTTCCGATGCCAATGCGGGGTACTCAATCAACTGGAATCCAACAGGCAGTAAGTCCGTTAGCCTCAACTTCGTGGATGAACAGTTGGTTAACGCCAATAGCGATGGATTCACCGCCATCTGCCTGCAATGCACCTTTGTGGACATGGCCCAAATGACTGGTAATTCAGACGATACGGGCATACCCATTCAAGCGTTAGTTGGGTTGATCAACGGTACCAATGTCATAGGCTCGCCAATAGATTTGAGCAGGACATTTTCAGCCAAGGAAGGAAAAGCCTTTGATAGGGCTATGAATTCTAACGCATTTAAAGCTTTTCAGCTGCTCATGGTGCTCAAATTTGGAATAGATTGCATGAGAGATACCTTTGATTGGATCAAAGAAAAATGCGAGAGTGGGGAGGATCCATCTTCAGAGGAGATCGCTGACAAGGAAGCTGAGCTCAGGGACGATGCTCAGGAGAAAGCGGAAGACGCCGGCATTGATGAAGAGGTAAAGACAGGCGATAGCCTGAGCGAGGCACAAGCCAGTGACGAGCCGTCGGTCAAGAACGCCGAAAACGAAGAGGATGAGGCGGTTGATGGAGGTGAAATCAGTGAAGATACTGTCATTAACGCAAATGACGAGGCAATTGAGGAGGCAGAGCTCTCACAACAAGCCGGTGAAGTGCATAGTCAGCAAGAATTAGAAAACGACCCGGCAACCGAAGCTGAAAACTCCACAATAGAATCCGATAGGGATCAACTAGAAGAGGTTGATCCTGAATCAAGTGAAGCTAGCGAAACTCTGGAAAATATTCAGACTAGTATTGCTGACAATCAAACAGCAATCGCAGACGAGAATGTCTCTTTAGGCGATGCAGCATCAGCCAATGTTATTAAACAACAAGATACGGTGTCAGAAGAAGAGGCTGACGAATCGGATGAGCAGGAAAAGGAAGATGAAGATGGTGATGGTGATGGTGATGGTGATGGTGATGGAGATGGGGATGGAGATGGGGATGGAGATGGGGATGGTGACCTTGGTGATTTAGCTGATCTCGAATAAGCCGCTAAAGGTCAATCTGCAGCCCCACCTCTAAGGGAGTGGGGCTTTCCCCTCAATACCATTGCAGCCCCCTTGTGATGACAGCTTCAGGAAGTTCGACCAGTTCCAGTTCATCGAGCAGTAGTAACCTTCTCACGGTAACCAACCAGCTGGCCACCCCGCTGATTGTGTACTACACCTTCAGTGCCAACCCCCCCAGCTCACCGCCCAGCACGGAATCGGCTGACTATGCGCCGACCTACACCCAGATTGCCGTCATTCCCGCCAATGGCAGTGGCACTTTTACACCATCAACTTCCAGCAGCCGGCTCGTACTGGCGCAACAAGACAACGAATTTCCTGTGCTGGTCTGGGTGCCCCCCCTCAGCAAGAAAGCGGCCACCACAGTCACCCAGGCAGATCTAGCCATAGCCCAGACCTGCTGGAGCTTTTACCTGCAGACCATGGCCCAGCCCTATTCACCACTGGCCCTGCAATTTAGCGAAATTTACTATACCTCCACCAGCCCGGCTGAGCTGGAAACCAACGTTGCCGCCTTTTGTACTGCCAACGGCATGGCTGGCGGCACGGAACCGCAGATGGCAGCCCTGGCCTACTGGGCCAACAACACCCTCTTCCCCTGGAGTGGCACCTACTTCTGCTTTGAGCCAGATACCACCTCCACCAGCAATCTGGTGCTGCCCACCGTCAGCGTTGGCACCCTTACGATTGCCAATGGCGCCGCCAGCTATGCACCTGCCAAAACCTCCAGCGCATCCGCATTCACGCCACCCCTAAGCGTCAGCGGTGGGGTGTTGAGTTCAAGCGGGGGCAGCAGTACCCAAGGATTATGGCTGGCTGGTATCCCGCGCAGTTTGTCCTGGGAGGGCAGTCCTGATCAGATCGTGCTCTGTCTGAGCGGCACGTTGAATGGCACCAGCCTGATCGCCCAGCCCTATGCCAATCCCACCATCCCCTGGTGGGTGGCGGCCTACGACATGGCCTTCGTGTCGTTTCGCACCGTGCAGTTGCTGATGGTGCTAAACATGGCGGCATTTGTACTAGAGGGTGTAGCCAATGGCATGGCTTTCCTCTACAGCAACCTCGGCAAGCTGGTAGCCTCGATCAATGAAAATCTTTCCAGCCAAGCTGCCACCGCCGATCCGATCGCGGAGCTGGGCGAAGACATCGATCCGATCAATGTCGATGTTGATGTGGATGTTGATGTTGACACGGACATCGACACAGATATCGTGGAAGACACTGACACCGTTGTTGATACCGATGTGGATACGGATGTCGATATTGATGTAGATGTTGATATTGACGTAGATGTATTTGCCATCATTGATGTAGATGTTGATATTGACGTTGATATTGATAGCGACGTAGACGTTGTCACCGATACCGACAATGTCACGGATACCGATACAGATACCGACACCGATATCGATACGGATACCGACACGGACGTTGAGGTGCCCAAGGGCGGGGTCAACACCCTGCTCAATCAGCTTGGCGGCTGGATCATGGACAAGGGTTTCCCAGCCCTTGTGGACAATTTGGCAATTGTGTTTTGCATGATTTCGGCCCAGAAATTGCTTGGCGTCTGGAAAACAGCTGCGGTCGACGATATGAATTCGATGGCACCACAGCAATCCACAGGCTTGGGGCTGCTGGTGAATTACATGCTCAATCCCAACAACACCCCGCAGCAGTGCTGGAGCACCTTTGCCGATTGGGTTCAGCAAGCGCAGCCTTCGATCACCAGCCAGCAAATGGTGCTTAGCTCCATTCTCTCTACTCCAAATAGCACAGCCCAAAATGCCGCCAATAGTTGGCAATGGACGCCGCAGGCGCAATCAGCGCTCGTGAACCAAATGAGTGCCTTTGCCAGCAGCAGTGAGCAATACGAAGCCTATAATCTTTTGGCAAACTACACCTACAACAACGTTTCCCCGCCGGTCTTGGTGGGGTGCCAGACATCACTGAACTATCTCTCGGCCATCACCTCTCCCTATGCGCTGCTCCAACTCGTTGTGGGCCTAGGTGATTCAGCTGTTGAATACTACGACGGCAGCGGCTGGAGCCAGCTGCAAGCCACCGGCTGGGGGTCTGCTGTCACCTGCATGCAGGTGAACTGGCTCGCCAGTGGCCAGCCCCAGGTGCTGGTGGGGCTCGGGAGTGGTGCGGTGGAGTATTACAACGGCAGCGGCTGGAGCCAGCTGCAGGGCATCGGCTGGGGGTCTGCCGTCACCTGCATGGAGGCGAACTGGCTCGCCAGTGGCCAGCCCCAGGTGCTGGTAGGGCTCGGGAGTGGTGCGGTGGAGTATTACAACGGCAGCGGCTGGAGCCAGCTGCAGGCCACCGGCTGGGGTTCAGCGATCAACTGCGCCAGTGCCCAGTGGAGCCTTATGACCCTGAGTGGCAGTAGCGCCGCTTAGTTTCCGTTTCGCTTCCGGCTAGCAACCGTTGTTGGCTATTGAGGCGTGGCGTGGCATTCATTCGCTTATTTGAAGACTCGCAGCCATTTGATCGTTATGGCTGCGGCGAACCTTTTGCTGCATTCTTTTGCTCATCCTGCCTTTTAAAACTTCCCCACCGTTTCACAACACCATGACCATCACCCCCAATCGTTTACCCAGCCAGGAGCACCATGCCCGGGCCTGGCAGCAGCTGGCTGCCCAGATCGCCGCCCAGGCCGATGCCATTCAGGAAGCACCTGCCGCCACCCCTCCCCAGCAGCCCGGCAGCCTCACGATCATCGGCTCGGGCATCGGCATCCTCGGCTTCACCCTCGGCGATGAAGAGCTGATTCTTGGCGCCGACGCCGTGTTCTTCTGCGTGGCCGATCCCGCCACCGTTACCTGGATCAAGCAACGGCGGCCGGACGCCCTCGATCTTTATGTGCTCTATGACGACAGCAAGGTGCGTTACACCACCTACATGCAGATGACCGAGGCGATGTTATTCCCGCTTCGTCAGGGCAAGAAGGTAGTGGCGATTTACTACGGCCATCCCGGTATTTTTGTTCTTTCCACCCACCGTGCCATTCAGATCGCCCGGCGCGAGGGCCACCATGCCGTGATGCGGCCCAGTGTGTCGGCCTTGGATTGTCTGTGCGCCGATCTCGGCGTGGATCCCGCCCATCCAGGCATGCAAATGCATGAGGCTACCGACATGCTGATCCGCAAACGGCTGCCCTCGACCCAGCTGCATGTGGTGCTCTGGCAGGTGGGCTTGATCGGTGAGATGGGCTATCGCCGCAAGGGCTATATCAATGATAATTTCTCCATTTTTGTTTCCTATCTACAGCAGCACTATGGCCCCGACTACCAGGTTACCAACTACATCGCTTCCCGCTTCCCCACGATCGCGCCCGTGATCGAGCACTATCCCCTCAGTGCCCTGCACGATCCCGACACCCAAGCCAAGGTGACGGGCATCTCCACCTTTTATCTAGCCCCGAAAGACACCGCCGCTCCCTGCGCCACGATGATGCAGCAGCTGGGCATGTTGCAGCCTGGCCAGCAACCCAAACCGGTGGCCACGCCGCTGCGCCAGATCGGCACCTACGGCCCGCGGGAGCGTAAGGCTTTTCCTGCCTTTCACCAGTTCCAGGTGCCCGCTGGTTACCACTGGCAAGGCGAAACCGCCGCCAATCGGTTTTTGATCGCCCTGCGCCTCGATCAGGAACTGGCCGATCGCTACCGGGATAATCCCCACGCCGCCCTGGCCAGCGCCGAATTTGCCGATCTCACGGCCCGTGAGCGCACCCTGTTGGCCAGCCGTGATGCCGGCGCTCTCCAGGTGGCGGCCAAGGGTAGCCAGGTGGTTTGCGCCGCCAATCGGCAGTTGTTGGAGGCCCTGTTCCGGCAGCGCCCTTTGCTGCGCCGCCTCGCCCAACTGCTTAGCCAGGGCCGCTGCGATACCACCGATTTGGAGGCTTTCGCGGCCGCCTCGGGCCATGGCGATTGCGAATGGGGCAGGTTGCGCACCGACATCGACCTACTCCAGCGCGATCTGTTGTTCCCCTGGAATGGCGTCTACCAGGCCAACCAACCCGACCAGTTGTTGGTGTTGCTGGGCGAGGGCCCGCGGGCCCGGTTGTTGCTGCAGGGCAAGCTGATTAGCAATTTCCGCTTTAAGCGCGGTGTTTTGCGTTGGCAGGCAACGTCGGCGCAACCCAGTCACGGATTTCTACGGGTTGATGTTGATACCCGCGGCCAGCGGCGCTTGCTGGGCAGTATCTGGCCCGCTGGCGAGGCCGTACCGGCCGACCACCGCCTCGTGTTCCATGAGGTGCTTCCTGGCCGCCAGCATCCGGCGATGGCGGTGGGCAGCTATCGCTCCGACGCCGGCCGTTTGGTACTGGAGGTCTGCGACCAGGGCGACCAGGGCCGTTGCTTGAACCTGAGCCTCAATGGCAGCCAGCTAGCCGGTGCTCTTGCCTTGCAGGGCCGCCACCTGCTCTGCGGCAACCAGCGTTTTGCACTCGATGGCTGTTGGCAGAAGGATGCTCAAGTGGCCCAATCCCTTCGCGGCGAATTTGTGCTCAAGGGGCATCCTGTGCTGCGCAGCCTGCGGCTCACTGCGGACAGTCTGGCCCTGAATGGCATCGCTACCCCAGGCCAGTGGCAGCACGATCAGATTAGTTGGAGCGATGGACCGGCCTGGGCGCGGCAGGGGCAAGTATCGCTATTGCTTGATCCGATCACCTTGCACCCCATGCTCCATGGCCAGGTGGATGGTCAAGCGCTCGTGGGCCTGGTGCCGGTGAGCGAGGGGGTGCTGCGACCTCAACCGGAGTTTGGTCTTACACCTGTTGCCTGGCAGCAGTTGTATGGCGCCCAGGCCCAATCGCCCTGGGCGATGGGCGGGATGATCTGGCATAAGTGGGAGCGTGCCTCTCTCTATGCCCAGATCGTGAATCGTAGCCTGGTCAAGCTATTGCCATGACTGACAACTCGCTCAAGAGCTGGAGCCAGGTGCCTGGAATGCAATCGGCCTGGTTGCTCAACTACGACCCAGAACTCTATCCCTTTGCTCGCTATCTTCGCGATCAGGTTTTCCGGGTTGATGACCTGGAAAACCTGCATCAAAGTAACCTTTGCAAGCCAGGCACTCCGCCTGGCTACCCGGATAATCTGCGCCTGCGCCAAGCGATGCAACGCCTGCCATTGAGCTCGGAATTCTATACAATCTACACACGCTTTGTGCATGAATTGGTGGTCCGTTATTTTGGTGGTCGCATATCCTATGCGGCCCGCCCCAAAATGCGGGTCCATCTCGCCGGCTCAGGCTCGGTGAGTCGCTGGCACCGTGACGCCAACGTCACCGGTCGATTGGAGCAGATCAACATCTGGCTGCCAGCCACCAATTGCTTCGCTGGCAACACCCTCTGGGTGGAGGACAACTACGGAAGCGAACATTATCAACCGATTCAAGTTCGCCTTGGTCAGGCCCTCTTTTTTGACGGTGGCTTGCTGTCCCATGGCAGTGTCGCCAACGAAACCGATAGCAGCCGCGTTAGTTTTGATTTGCGCTTTTCAGCAGCGAGTCGCACCCCCAGCGCCATGACCTTGCGCCTCTTGGCAGGGCGCCCATCGCCCTCGATCATTGCCCAGCTCTGCCCTTCGCTGCCGCCCCCGCCAGTCAGCCCACCGCAACCGGGCCTAGGCTATTGATGAGTGGTTTCTTAGCGGCCTTAAGCCCATGGCAGCGTCCGGCCTGGCGGCTCCCCATAGCTCCCCGATGGCCAGCATCGGCGTGCCCACCGAGATCAAGTCGGATGAGCAGCGGGTAGCGCTCACCCCCGATGGCGTCAGGGAGCTGGTCAGCCATGGTCTGGAGGTGCGGGTGCAGGCCGGTGCCGGTGCTGGTGCCGGCATGTCGGACGCCGACTACGCCGCCTCCGGGGCCCGGCTGGTCAGCCGCGAGGAGGCCTGGGCCGCCCACCTGGTGGTGAAGGTAAAGGAACCCCAGCCCGAGGAGTTCGCCTTGCTGCGGCCCGATCTGGTGCTGTTCACCTACCTGCACCTGGCGGCCTACCCCGAGGTGGGTCGTGCCCTGCTGGAGGCTGGCACCACGGCCCTGGCCTACGAAACCGTGCAGCTCGACGACGGCAGCCTGCCGCTGCTGGCGCCGATGAGCGAGATCGCCGGCCGCTTGGCGGCCCAGGTGGGGGCGCGGCTGCTCGAAAAACCCCAGGGCGGGCGCGGCATTTTGATGGGCGGATGCACGGGGGTGCGGCCGGCCCGGGTGGTGGTGCTCGGGGCGGGCACCGTGGGCTGGAACGCTGCCCGGATCGCGGCGGCGATGGATGCGGAGGTGTTGTTGCTTGATCACACGCCCCAGAAGCTGCGCCTGCTCGAATCCGACCGGCGGGGCCGGATGGTGTCCCTGGTCAGCAGCCGCGGCCTGATCGAACGGCTGGTGCCAGCCGCCGACCTGCTGATCGGGGCGGTGCTGCTGCCCGGTGGCCGCGCCCCCACCCTGGTCGAGGAGGCGTTGGTGCAGCGGATGAAGCCCGGTTCGGTGATTGTCGATGTGGCGATCGACCAGGGCGGCTGCATCGCCACCAGCCGCGAAACCACCCACACCGATCCGGTGCTGACCATCCATGGGGTGCAGCATTACGCGGTGGGCAACATGCCCGGCGCGGTGCCCTTCACCTCCACCGAGGCCCTGGTCAGCGTCACGCTGCCTTACATCCTGGTGATGGCCGGCCGCGGCCTGGGCGAGGCGGTGATCGATCGGCCCGAACTACTCTCCGGGCTCAACACCGTCAATGGTTCGGTCTGCCATCCCGGTGTGGCCAAGGCCCTCGACCTCACCCCCCGCCACCCGATGGCCTGTCTGCGCTGAAGCCAGCGGCCGATGCGCGCCAGCTTCGCCTTCGTCAGCATGGGCGTAGTGCCGGCAGTTGCTGGCCTTCCCCAGCCCAGCGGCTTCTGCGATGCCTAGCCCCGCCAGCGACTTCAGTTCGAGCAGCGATTCCAGCCCCACCAGCGAGTCCAGTTCCGAGCTCTACGCGCTGCTGCGTTCTTTCCTCACCCCCCCTGGCGGCAGTGCTGCCCCAGGCGCCCGCTGGGCCAGGGCCGGCGCCTCCGCGATCAGGCCCGGCGGCCACGCGATCAGGCCCGACGGCCACGCCAGCGATGGTTCCGCCCTGCAGAGGCTGCTGCCCAGCGGTGGCACCCTGCCCGGGCTGGAGCAGCGCTGGGGTGGCGGCGGCCTGGCCGGCGGTTTGCTCAGTGGTCTGCGCAGCCTCGGCCAGGTGATCTTCATCAACAACCCGCTGAGCGGCCTGTTGCTGCTGCTGGCCCTGTTGATTCAATCGCCCTGGATGGCCCTCTTCGCGGCTGTCGGCATCGTCACCGCCAACCTCACGGCCCGCGGCCTGGCGGCGGAGCCCGTGGCCTGGAGCAACGGCATCTATGGCTTCAATGGCGCCCTGCTGGGGGCGGCGGTGGCTGCGTTTGCCCATGTCGACGTCGACAGCAGCGTGCTGGCCTGGTTGCTGGTGGTGGCGGCGGGCGCGATTGTCACCACGCTGCTGCTGCATGGGCTGGGGCGCTGGCTGTTTCGGGCCGTGGGGTTGCCGCCGCTCACCCTGCCCTTCTGCCTGGTCACCTGGCTGCTGCTGGATTTGGTCGCCAGCCTCGACCATCCCGCCCTGCAACTGGCCGCCCATCCGGCCCTGCAGCCGGGCATCGGCGTGGGGCAGGCGCTGCTGCTGGCCCTGCCGCGGGGGTTTGGCCAGGTGTTTCTTTGTCCCGACCTGATCCCCGGGGTGTTGGTGCTGCTGGCCACGGCGGTGGCGAGCCCGCTGGCGGCCGTGGTGGGGCTGCTGGGCAGCGCCGTGGCGGCGATCACAGCCCTGCTGATCGGAGCCAGCCCCGAGGCGGTGAGCGTGGGGCTCTGGAGTTACAACGGGGTGCTCACCGCCATGGCGATCGGCGGCACCTTCTATGCCCCCACCCGCTTGAGCGTGCTGGTGGGCCTGCTCGGGGCGGCGGCCGCCAGCCTGCTGACACCGGGCCTGTCCCAGCTGCTGGCCACGGCGCTGGCACCGGGTTTCCCCCTGCTCAACCTGCCCTTCATCCTCGCCACGATGGCGATGATGCTGGTGATCCGCTGGTCGCTGCCCAAGCTGCTGCCGGTGGCGCTGCACGCGATCTATACGCCGGAGGAACACCGGCGCCGCTACGAGGTGAGCCGCACCCTGTTGGCTGACTTCCGCCACCGGCTGCGGCAGGCCGCTACCGGCCAAGCCCGTTTTGTCAGCCCCGCCCTGGCCAGCGCGGCTGGGGCCACCGCTGCTGCCATGGCCAGTGCCGCTGCCCAGCAGGAAGTTGTCAGCGAGCTTGGTCAGCTCTACCGGCAGCTCGATCGCCAGGGCAGCGGCCGCCTCAGCGTCGACGAGTTGGCTGCGGGCTTGCTGCAGCGCCGCCTCGGCGGCCAGGCCGCCCTCGTCAACCGCAACCTGCTTCAGCGGCTGCGGCAGCTGCTGGCGGCCATGGATGTCGATGCGGATGGCGCCATCGATGAGCAGGAATTCACGGCCTTGATGCTGCGGCTGCGGCGGCTGAGCGCCGGGGAGGAGCGGCTGATGCGCTACCTGCTGCCGGTCGATGCCAATGGCGACGACCAGCTCGATCCCGCTGAACTGAAGCGCCTATTCGGCAGTGTCGGCCAGCCGCCCTTGAGCCCCCAGGAGGAGCGCCACCTGTTCGGGCCGGTGGGTGGCAAGTTGAGCTGGTCGGCCTTGATCGAGAAGCTGTTGGTTATCTAGCTGCTGGCTGGGGGGGCAGGGTTGCGGCGAGCTAAGCGCTGGCGGAATCGAGCCCTGGCGTGATCCAAGCGCCGTGGGGGGCTTGCTGTTCCTGACCTGTCAGCTACTGACCAGCCAAGCATCATCTGCATGACAGCGCGGCGGTAGTGTGATCAAGTACTTAGTTCTGGCCTGTACATAAGCCCCAGCTGTTGCCTCACGGCAATGGAGTCATCTCCCCGCCGGTGAGGCGAAGGGCTCTATACCACTGCGGCATGGATAGGCTCCGATGAGCTGAACCAATACGTGCCAATTCCGTCCCCTCCTTCAAGGCAACTTGGCCGTCGGCGTGCCGATCGCCGTGGCCAGGGCCGCCGCCAGGCCGCTCGCCAGCAGCAACCAGGGAAACAGCTGGGCGTTGCCTTGCAGGATGAACACGAACACCGCGCAGAACAGGGGGGTGCGGCAGACAGCGCTGAATAGGGAGGTGGCACCGATCGCCACCAGCATCGCCTGCTGATCGGTGGGGAGGCGGTGGACCAGGGCAGCGCTGAACAGCGCCCCAAGACTCATGCAGTCGTGCATCAAGCCGCCGGGGGCGCCGGCGGCGATCGCCAGCAGCGGGCTGATCAAGCGGGGCAGGGCGGCCCAGCGGGGGCTGCTGGAGCGGCCGGCCAGGGCGGGGCCGAGGTCAAGCGAGCCGTCGTTGAGGCTGAGCCCGCCACTGAGTTGGGCGATCAGGGCGAGCAGCAGCGACAGGCAGAGGGCGGTGGCTAGGAAATGCCGCTGCAGCAAACGTTGCAGCAGTGGTGTGAGCAGCAGCAGCAGCTTCAAGAACAGCACCCCCAGCAGGGCGGTGGCCAGGCTCAGCAGCAGCGCCCAGGGCAACAGCAATAGGGGCGGTGCCCCCGTCAGCTGCTCCGTCACCCGGGCGGGCTGCCCTAGGTCGCTGCTCACCAGGGTGCTGGTCACCAGGGTGCCGGCGCCGCCCAGCAGCAGGGTGGGCAGCACCAGGGGCAAGCCCCGCTGGGCGCTGAGCTCCTCGAGCGCATAGGTCACCCCCAGCAGGGGCGAGCGGAAGGCGGCCCCCAGCCCAGCCCCGGCCCCCACGGCGCTGGTCAGCGCCAAGGGCAACACCTGGAGCGCCTTGAGCCGGCGCCGCAGGGCCAGCAGGCAGCTGGCGCCCAAGGAAGCCGCAGGCGATTCGATCCCCACCGCCAGCCCCGCCAGGTGGCTGATGGCGAGCAAGGGCAGGCGGGCCAGCTGGGCACCCCAACCGAGGCTGGCCACGGCCTGGTCGCGGTCGGCGGGGCTGGGCGGATCGCGCTGCAGCGCTTCCACCCCGGCCAGGCCACCGCCACGGCCGCGGGCTAGGGGGCCCCAGGCCAGGGCCAAGCAGGTGAAGCTGCCGCAACCCACCCCCAGCGGCAGCATCGGATCGAGCAACCCCTCCAGGCTTTCGTACCAGAGGCGTTGCACCCAAAAGCCCAGGGCTGAGAGGGCCTGGAGGGGGAGCATCGCCAGGCCGATCAGCAGCCCGCAGGGCAGCAACCAGGGCAGCAGCTGGCGCGTCAGCGGACCAGCACCCTGCCGATCGGCGCCAGAATTGCCGCCGCCAGCATTGCCTGCATCGGGCTGAAGGGAAACAATCGTGGGTAGTGGCATCGGGGCCCTAACAGCTGGAGGAAACCCAGGCAGCGGCCGATCCGCAAGCCGACCAAAGGTCAATTTGGCAAATGAATGGGGCGGTTCGCGCTCCTTCGAGCCGCTCGCGCGGCCCTGGCGTTGCCGGCCAGCTGGGCCCCAGCTCAACCGCAAACCCGCCCGCCATGGCCGGGGCCGCTGGCTGCTGCTACTGGCGCTGGTGCTTGGCTCGGCGCCGCTGGCCAAGTCAGCGCCGCCGGCCAAGTCGGCGCCGCTGGCCAAGTCAGCGCCGCTGGCCAAGTCAGCGCCGCTGGCTACGCCGGCGTCGCCGGCAAGCTTGGCGCCAATCCTTCGGGTCGGTGTGTTGGATGGCTCCCCGCCCTGCTCCAACCAGCTGGCAGAGGGTCGTTGGGAGGGCCAGGCGGTGGATCTCTGGCGGCAAGTGGCCAGCCGCGAACGGTTGGCTTTCGTGCTGGAGCCCTACCCCAATGCCAAGGCTTTGCTGGAGGCAAGCCGCCGCGCTCAGGTGGATGTGGGCGTGGGCTGTCTGACGATCACGCCGGAGCGGGTGGGCCGCTATCGATTCAGCTTGCCGTTCCAGGAATCGGGCCTGGCGATCTTGATGCAGGCCAACCGGCTGGCCAGCCTGGAGGCGCTGCTGCGGCAGCTGCTCAAACCGCAGTTGGCGGCGCTGCTGGCTGGCTACCTGCTGGCGATTGCCCTGTTGAGCTGGTTGATTTGGCGCGGCGAGCAGCCCTGCAGCAGGGGCCTTGGACCGCGGGAGCAACTGCGGCGCTATGCCCTGCTGTTCCAGGTGCTGGCCACAGGACCGGGAACAAACACGATCGTCACCACCACCCGCGGCCATGGCTTGGTGCTGCTCAGTTACCTGATCCGGATCGTCAGCGCTTCGCTGATTGTGAGCACGATGACGATTGATGTGCTGCAACAGCCCCCCTCCCCGGACGGCCTGCCCCGCTCGATGGCCGAGCTGGCCGGTCGACGGGTGGCAGCGCGGCCCGGCAGTGTGAGTGAGGGGCTGCTGCAGGCGCCGCCGCTGCGAGGCAGGGTCCAGTTGGTGGCGTTGCCGACCCTGGCTGCGGCGGTGCCGTTGCTGCAGCAGCAGCGGGTCGATGCGGTGCTCGCTGATGAGCAGCAGCTTCGCTACGTGCGCAACCGTGCCCCGAGCTGGCAGCGCTCCAAGTTGCGCCTGGTGCTCGATGCCGAACGCTCAGAATCCCAGGCCTTCGTTTTCTCTCCCCAGTTGGCCGGGGCGACGCAACAACGCATCGACCGGGCGATGAGCCAGGCGAAGCGGGAGGGGCTGGTTTCTGAGCCCTGAATCAGGCCTTCAATCAGGCCCTGAATCAAGCCGATTCAAAAGGCTTGGCCAGCAGCGCCCCGGAAGTCAGTTGGTTTGGCTTTGCCCTGCTTGCGCGCTTTTTCGATGGCGATTTGATGGTTCAGATCGGCGGGAATCCAGCTGACTTGTTTACCTAATCTTCGGGCTGCCAGGATTTCATCTCTAGCGATTTCGCCGCCGCCAATACCGAAAATTGCCGATGAATTATCAACAATAGCCTGTGACGTTGCTGAAAGTTGATTGGTATTGGCGACTCGTCCGCCCCAGGAGCTGTCATTGATGAAGAACACATGGTCGACGCAGCTCGACAGGGGCACGGCTTGATCGCGGGCCAGGGAAGAGACGATGCCAATCGTTTGGAAGCCACGACTCTTTGCCAGTTCGTAGACAGCCCCGATCCCCTCCGCAGTAGCGCCGATGTTGACCAGGGTTTGGCTTGGGCTGGTGGCGTTAAGCCGCAGGGATGCTTGCTTCAGCATGGTTTGAGGATCTTCGTACCCTGCGGCGGAATAGCCTGCGAACGTTAACAATTTGAGCCCAGACTTGTTGATGAATCTGGCCACTGTCTGCGTCGTGGCGTTATGGGTGGTTGGGGTGCCTGGGCAGGCTGCGTAGGCGGCTCCAGGGATCGAGGTGATCGAAGCCAAGCCGAGCAGAAGCAAAACCGAATGGCCCAGGCGGGAGATCGAGACAGCATGCTTGAGCTGGAGCATGGGCTAAGCGGAAAGCCAACAAGTGAAGCTTTAGCCTAGCGGAGGTCAACAACGCTTGTCTGATGCAAGCGGAAGCTGTCGGGGATGAGGTGGGTGCCTTTTATTGGACAGTTCTGGCCCCTGACATCGTTAACCCCGGGCGGGAGGAACAGGGTTCGGTCTCAGTGTAGACCTCATAGGGAGTTCTGCCTCCCAGGGAGCTGTGCGGCCTTACATGGCAGTACCTCCATAGGAAGCGGGCGAGGCTGATCTCAGCTTCCCAGCCATCACTGTAGGCACGCAGGTAGACCTCCTCGTACTTGACTGTGCGCCACAGCCGTTCAACGAGGATGTTGTCGTAGCAGCGCT
>CAIOGZ010000044.1 GCA_903858015.1 uncultured cyanobacterium | reverse complement strand
TGTTGTTGCCGTACATCAGGGAGCCGGCTACGGGCTCACGGATGCCGTCGATGTCGACAGGGGGAGCGGCGATGAAGGCGACGATGAAGCAGATGGTGGCGCTCAGCAGCGTCGGGATCATCAGCACACCGAACCAGCCCACGTAGAGGCGGTTGTTGGTGGAGGTGACCCAATCGCAGAACTGGTTCCACGGTGAAGCGCCGGAGCGCCTCTGGATGGTGGTGGTCATGAGTTCGAGGGGGGATGTCCGCAGGGTCGGAAGGCTGAGGCTTGCCGCGGAAACCACGTCTTGAAGCCCCCGCCGGCCCGAAACCGGGACGGATGGAAGGACGAACCGCCAGGCCGAGGCCGGAACAGTTGCATCAAAATCACTGTAACAGAACATTGCGCAACTGCCAAGTGAGATTTCATCTGCGGCTCCCACGGCGGTCGGCCAGGGGCGGGCCTGCCTAGGGCGGTGAGGTGGTGAGGGCGGACCCGCCCTCGACGATGGGCCGCCGGTGCTGCGCGAATGGCCCATCCGCTTGCGGCGACGGTTGCTCTTGACACAGTGGCCAATCTCCGGGGAGTCCAGGCTGGCCATGATTGTTAACCGGTCTGCATGGAATCCCCCCACGCCTGCTGCCACTACACCAACCTGAGCGAGCAGATCGTGATCCTGCGCTGCATCGGCCCAGATCGCTTCTTCCATGAAAAGGTGATTTTCCCCTTTGAGGACTGGCTTTTTTCCTGCCCAGCCAGCAGCGATGTGCAGATCTGGAGTCATGGGGTGCACGGGGTCGATCTGCTGGAGTCGTTCATGGCCAACGAGCTCTTGATCGACGAGGTCCAGGTCCAGGCGGGGACCGACCTGCTCCCTGACCAAGCAAGCAGCGAAGATGCGCTGCCGTTGTCCCAGGTGCACTGACGTTGGCGATGTACTGAAGTTGGCGAAGGTCGGTTGCTACCGGCCCCATCGCTGCTGCTCACTTGGGCTAGGTTCCTGTGGAGTGCGCATTACAACCTTGAAAACCGCCGCCGGGGTTCACCTGGGGCTGCCAACATTTCGGATGGCCCTTGCCGAGCCGCTGCGGTGGTGCTTCCCCAGTCCAAACAACCCGGCGCGGTTCTGAGCCCACAAGCGTCCGCGCCGGCGGAGCGCAGCCGAGACAGTGTGACCATTCCGGCTGGCGCAGGAGGCTGGGGCACCCTGCTGCGGGTGATCGGACCGGCCTATCTGGTGGCGGTGGGCTACATGGATCCAGGCAACTGGGCCACCGACCTGGCGGCTGGGTCCACCTTCGGCTACAGCCTGCTCTGGGTGGTGGCCCTCTCCAGCCTGATCGCGGTGCTGCTCCAAACCCTTTGCTGCCGACTCGGTATCGCCACCGGCCTCGACCTCGCCCAGGCCTGTCGCCGCCATCTCCCCGCCGCCTGGACCCTGCCCCTCTGGCTGCTGGCTGAGGTGGCGATCGTGGCCTGCGATCTGGCCGAACTGGTCGGCACAGCCCTGGCCCTACAACTGCTGTTCGGCCTGCCCTTGCCGATCGGTGTGCTGCTCACCGCCTTCGACACCTTGGTGCTGCTGGGGTTGCAACGCTTTGGGATCCGCCGCATCGAGGCCCTGGTGATCGCCCTTGTGGCCTTGGTGGGGGCCTGCTTCGCTGTCCAGATGCTGCTGCTCAGACCCGAACTGATTGGCGTGCTCGGTGGCCTGGTTCCCCGGGTCAACACCCTGGGCGATGGCGCCAAGCTCTATCTCGCAGCAGGCATCCTCGGTGCCACGGTGATGCCCCATAACCTTTACCTCCATTCCTCCCTTGTCCAAACCCGGCGCTGGAGCGAATCCGGTGGCAGCCGTCAGCGGGCCCTTCGCTTCGCCAGCATCGACACGGTGATCGCCTTGGGGTTGGCCTTCCTTGTCAACGCTTCGATCCTGGTGCTAGCGGCCGGCAGCTTCCACGGCCGCCTCGGGGCCCCCGTCACCGATCTGGCGGAAGCCCACCGCCTGCTCAGTCCCCTGCTGGGCACCACCGTCGCCGGGGTGTTGTTTGGCGTCGCCCTGCTGGCGGCAGGCCAGAGTTCCACGCTCACCGCCACCATGGCGGGGCAGATCGTGATGGAGGGCTTCCTCGACATCCGGCTACCCCAGTGGCAACGCCGTCTGCTCACCCGCTGCCTGGCCCTGGTGCCTGCCCTGCTCACGGTGCTGCTGCTGGGCAACCAAGCCACCGGCCAACTGCTGGTGCTGAGCCAGGTGGTACTCAGCCTGCAATTGCCCTTCGCCGTGCTGCCGCTGGTGTGGTTCTGCGGACGCCCGGAGCTCATGGGTGATCTGAGGGTACCCCCCTGGCTGGAGCTGCTGGCCTGGGCTTGCGCCGCCTTGATTGTGGTGATCAACAGCGCACTGCTGATCAGCCTGGCGGGATTAGGGCCAAGCTGAACAGCGGCGCGCAGCCCCTGATCAGGCACGCCGCCTACTCAGCCGCAGCAGGAAATAAGCGCCCGCCAAACAGGCAATGATCACGCCAACACCCACCAGGGTGAGGGGGTCCTTCTCCTGGCCCGGCGGCATCACGATCACCTTCCGGGCCACGGCGGTCAAGGCGGTGAGCATCACCAATTCCATCTGGATCGCGTGGTCGCGCAGATAGGAGGTGACGTTTTGGAGTACCTCCAATCCAATCAGCAATAGCAGCATCCTGTCGAGCAAGCTGAGCAGGCCCGCATCCAGCCAGTTTTGATCGGGCCTGAGCAGCGCCATGGCGGTGGCCAGGACCAGCTGCAAGGTGCTGGCTAGCAGGACCACGAGCAAGAGCAACGCCAGCACCCGGGCGAGGATGCGCTCAAAGCGCTCGACGATGCCGAGGAAGCTAGGCAGCTTGGGTGGAAGCATCGAAGCGGCAGCGGCGAGTAACCCGATTCTGGGTTCTAGCCGATTTGGGTTCTAAAGCTTCAGCTCCTGGCCCACGCTTGGCTGGTCAACCAGGGCTGCAATCGGGATGAGACGCCAGCCACCCTGTCCATCAAGCTGGAGTTCCGTGTGGTGAAAAGCCCGCAGGCTGGGCCGGTGCCCCACGCTGACCACGGTGGGACCTGCCTGGACCAGCAGGGCGTAGAGGGAAGCTTCGGCAGCCAGATCAAGGGCGCTGCTGGCCTCATCAAGGATCGCCAACCCAGGCCTCCGCAGCAACAGGCGGGCGAAGCCCAACCGCTGCTGCTCCCCGCCGGAAAGCACCCGGCCCCAGTCATCTTCAACCCCCAGATCGGCATGGCGCCCAGCCAGATCGACCAGGCCGACCCGATCCATCAGCTGGCGCAGCACCTGATCCGAAACATCGGCGCTGCCGGAGTGCCCTGGGAAGAGAAGTTGGTCGCGAAGGCTGCCGAGGGGCAGGAAGGGCTGCTGGGGGAGCACCAGGGTCTGGTCCGGCCCGGGACGCTCCAGGCGGCCCCTGGCCGGCGGCGTCAGACCACAAAGCACCCGAAGCAAACTGGTCTTGCCGGAACCGCTCGGACCGGTAATCAACAGCCGTTGCCCGACCGTCAGGTTCAGGTCGAGGCCCTGCAGCAGGGGCCGGCCCAAGCCAGGATGGAGCACGCCCAGGTCGCTGATACGCAGCCCAACCGCCCCAGGGGCAAGCGCAGCAGCGGGGGCAACTCCGGCAGAAGCGTCAACCCCTTGCAGCGGAACCACCAATTGGGCTGGATCAGGCAATGCGGCTACCGTCAACGCCGTTGAAGATTCAGATCGCAAAGCAGATGCAGACCCTGGCGCAGGAGCTGAAGCAGGAGTAACTGAAGCAGGAGTAGTTGAAGCTAGAAAGAAAGCAGGCGCAGTGGACAAGCCCACCTCCTTGGCTGCCGCAAGCACCGAGTCCAGGTCGCCGATGCGGTGCAGACTGGCGAACAAACCCGACACAGCCTCCGCCCGGTCGATCAGAAAGGAGAGCGAGGCCTGCACCTGAGCGAAGGCCAGACTGCCGACAGTAAGGTCACCCAGACTCACCTTGCCCCCAAAGTACGCAGCAGAAAGAACCAAATAGGGAACAAACTGCATCAAAAAGGCATAAAGCCCACTGCTCTGTTCTACCAGCGTGCGCCATCGAATCAACCGCTCGAAATTGGCGAGCAGGGCTTGAAAACGTCGCCCCAGACCCTGGGCTACAGGCCGCTCCCCCCGCAGAAAGGCGAGGCTTTCGGCATGGCTGCGGATGTGAACCAGGGCAAAGCGGTAGTCGGCCTCCAGGGCCTGCTGGCGAATGCCGAGTTGGCCCAGCCGCCGCACCAAACGCACAATCACCCCATTGCCAAGCAAGGTGGCAACGGCCAAGCTCAGCACAAGGGTGCCACTGATACTAAACAGCACAAGGATATAAGCTCCCAGGGATAGCAAGGAGGCGCAAAAGCCAAAGAACAAGGTCGTGGCACTGCTCACCGCCAATTGCACGTCGTCGGCAATGCGCTGATCGGGATTGTCGATGCGCTCGCTCAAGGCCGGATCAGCCTGGAGATGGTAATAAGACTGGTTACCTAGGTAGCCCTTGATCAGATCGGCGGTGCTGGAGCGCCTCCAGGCCAGGGCCCAGCGCTGCTGGCCATAGGTATTCAGAAACTGAATGGGCAAGGTGAGCAGATAGATCGCCATCAAGCCAATCGCAGTGCCCCAGAAAGCATCGGCATTCTTCTGATTAAGGGCATCCATCACGGCGCCATTGCCCTCGGTGAAGGCCACATCCACCGCAGTGGACACCACCAGTAGGGTCAACAAGGCCGCTAGAGCCAGCCAGCGGCGGCGCAGAATTGGGCTCAGGCCCCGCGCAAGCAGCGTGATGCCGAGCAGGCCCAGCAGGGCCACCAAAACCGCCAAGGGAAGGTGCGCGCCCCGCTGGGCCCAGCTGAGTAGCGGCCCCAGATAGGGAAAGATCAACTGGCGCCGGGCCGTCCCGACCAGCTGGTCGATGCCCAGCGCAATCGCAGCCACCAACATGGTGGTGGCACCCAGGGCCAGGACGGCGGCGGCCAGGATCTGGCCACTGGCCCGGAGCCAGGCCCGGCGCCGGGCAACCGGCAACAAAAAGGGTGCCGCCAGCTTGCGCAGATCATTCCCAAAACCGAGCAAAAATGGCGGCATCCGCTAGTGGGGCATCCTGAAGCAATGCCGTGGCGATTTCGGGCCGATTCTGACCCAATGCTCTCGGGCGCCTGGAGGCTTAAGCAAGGCACCAGGACCCAGTTGCCGGAGCCATCGCTGCGGGACCCGGTCGATCCGAGTTGTCCTCGGCTGCTTCCGGCCAGGTTGAGGGCTACTTTTGGGCTAAATCAAGGCACGTCCAGGCTGCTCCCTTGTCCCGCCTGCAACCGAGATCGGAGCCCTGCCAGGCCAGTCCGCCATCACGATTGGTCCCCTCCCGCAAGCTGCCCGGCATTCAGCTCCGACCGACCGCCACCCCACCCCCCAGCTCCGCTTCCAACCCTTCCAACCCATAGGGTTTGGCCATGGTTCGCTTCCTCCACACCGCCGACTGGCAAATCGGTAAGCCATACAACCGGCTGCCTGAGGGGCAGAAGCGCTTCCGGCTGCAACAGGAACGCCTTCAGGTGATCGGCCGGATCGCGGCGGTCGCCCACCAGGAGCAGGTGGCCTTTGTGCTGGTGGCGGGCGATCTCTTCGATTCCCCCACCGTGCCCGCCGATGCGGTGCTGGAAGTGCTCGAAGCGGTTGGCACTCTGGCCATGCCGGTGCTGGTGATTCCCGGCAACCACGACCATGGCGCCCCAGGCAGTGTCTGGCATCGCCACGATTTTCTGCGCCAGCAGCAACGTCGCGCCCCCAACCTGGTGCTCCTGCTGGAGCGGCAGCCACTGTTGAGCGAAGCGGCGGTGATCTTGCCCTGTCCATTGTTGCGCAACCAGGACAGTGCCGATCCAGCCGCCTGGCTCCACAGCTTCGACTGGAGCACCCTGCCGGCGGATTTACCTCGGATCGTGCTCGCCCACGGCGGAATCCAGGGCTTCAGTGGACGCGACTACGGCGGCACCTGCGGGGGCGATGAGGAGGCCCCAGCCGGTGCTGTGAATCGCCTCAACCTGGCGGCGATCGACGCAACCCAGGTCGATTACATCGCCCTTGGCGATTGGCACAATGGCCAGCAAGTCAGCCCGAAGGGCTGGTATGCGGGCACGCCGGAACCCGATCGCTTCGACCAGGGGGACGACAACCAACGGGGCCAAGTGCTGGTGGTGGAGGTCAACCGCGGCGATGCTCCCCAGGTCGCGGTGATCCCCACCGGCCGCATCGGCTGGCACAGTCTTCGCTTTCACTTCAGCGCCGACAACGACCTAGATCGCTTCGAACGCCTGGTGCGGCAGCGGATCGCCGATCGGGTAGCCAGGGACCTGCTCCGCCTCGAGGTCAGCGGCAGCCTCAGCCTGGCCGGCCATGCCCGCTGGAATCGGCTCATGGCCGATTTACGCGACCAGCTGCTGCGGGTCCGTGTTAAGGGGCATTGCGACCAAGCCCCAGGGGAGGAGGAACTGGCGGCGCTGGTGGGCCGCAACGGCGATCCCCTGATCGCAGCCGTGGCCCAACAACTGCAACAACGGCTCCAGCAGATCTGCCTGGTGGAAAGCCCGCAGGGGAATGGCTCAGAAGCGGCCGGTGGGACCAGCCCCGATCCCGCCAGCCAGGAAGAGGCCGCCATCCTGCGTCTAGCCCTCTGCGAGCTGCATCGCCTGGCAGCCGCTGCGGAGGCCTAAAGCCATGCGCTTGTTGCATTGCCGCGTTCAGAACGTGCGCCTGCACGCCGAGTTAGCCCTGCGCTTCGACCCGGGTCTCACCTTGATCGGGGGGGGCAATGAAAGCGGCAAAAGCACCCTGGTGGAAGCCTTGCATCGCACCCTCTTCCTCAAGGCCAGCGCTGCAGGGGCACCGGTGGAGGCCCTCCGCTCCCACCTCCACGCCGGTCACCCCACCGTGGAGATCGGCTTTGAGACGGCCGCAGACCGATGGACCCTGATTAAACGCTTCAGTGGCGCTAGCGGTAGTGCCACACTGCGATCGGAGGCTGGTGAGCTCCTCCACGGTCCTGCCGCCGAAGAGCGGCTGGCGGCCCTGTTAGCAGTAGGGGAAACCCTTGGCGGCAAACAGATGGCCCGCCTACCAGGCCGCTGGGCCCACCTCTGGGTGACCCAGGGCAGAGGTGGCGACAACCCGCTGGCCCTCGATGGCGACACCTACGAGCTCAACACCCTGATCGAGCGGCTGGAGGCCAGCGGTGGCGCGGCGCTGCAATCGGGCCATGATCAGAGGGTGGCCGCTCGGCTGGACGAGATCCTGGCCGAAACATTCACCGCTAAAAAAGGGGAAGTTCGCCGCCAATCGGCGCTATGGGCGGCCCAGCAGGCCGCCCATAGCGCGGGCAATGAGCTTGAGCAGGCCCGGGACCGGCTGCTCTGCTTTGAATCTGCCAGCGACGAACTGGCCCAGCTCGAAGCGGCGCTAGATCAGCTGCAGACGGTGACCCTGCCCGAGCGCGAAAGCCAGCGTCGGGCCTTGCAACGGGCCGGCCAGCGGACCGAACGGCTGCGCCATGACCTGGCCCTGCGCAGCCGTGAACTCGAGCCCCTGCGCCTGCAGCACCAAGCCCTGCTTGAGCGCAGCTCCAAACTGCTCGACCTTTCGAGCGCGATCCGCCAACGCCAGCAGGAGCTGCAGCAGGTGCAAGCCAGCGTGCTGGAGGGGCGCCGCCAGCAGGAGCTGATCGAGGCCGAACAACAGCGGGTCCAGGCCAGTCGCGAAGCGCTAGCTGCCCAGCGGCAGGCCCTGGAACAACGGGGTCAACTGGTGTCCCGGCTCCTGAACCGAGCCAGGCTGGAATCAGAACGACTCCAGATCCTCAGCACGCTGCAACAACGCCAGCGCCAAGCTGAAGCCCGCAGGGCCCTGGAGCGCCAGCTGGCTGAACTGCCCCCCGTAGGCGAGGCCGAACTGAGGCGCCTGCGCGACCTCGAACGGGCCGCAGGTGAAGCTCGGGTTCGGATCGACTCGCTGGCGGCGGGCGTAGAGCTGTTGCGAAGCGATCTGCCCGTACTAGTGAATGGCCAGCCCCTGCAGCCCGGCCAAGATTGCCAGCTCACCCAGGTGGCTGAGCTCCGGGTGGGCGAAGGGGTCAGAGTGCGCATCAGCCCAGGCGGGGGCCAGGCCCTGGCGGAGGGCCAGCGGGTGCTGTTGGAACGATCGGCAGCCTTCGCTGCGGCCTTGGCGGCCCTAGGGCTCAACGACCTTGACAGCGCCGAGCAGCTGGCCCTGCAGCGAGCAGCGCTGCTTCAGCAGCTGGCGGGGCAGGCAGCCGGCAGCAGCGCAGCCAATGCGAACCTGGAATCGAAACTCGAGTCGACCCTGGAGGAACGGCGGCTCGAGGCCATCGCCCTCGATGGGGCCGCCCTTGAACAGGAACTAGAAAGCCTGGCCAGCGTTCAACGCGAGGAGGAAGGGCGTGATCCCCTGCCTTGCGATCAGGAGGGCCTGGATCGCCTCCACCGCCAACTTCAGCAGACCTACCAACTCAGCATCGCCCCCTTTCGCCAGGCCGAACAGGAGCTCGGTCAACTGCGGCAGCGGCTCGAAATCACCCGTAACGGCCTGGAGAGCGCCCTGCGCCGCCAGGCTCAACTCGACACCGAGATCCAACTCCAGCAGCAGCGCCAGCTCGAATTGCTGGCCGATCACGGCAACGCCGAGGCTCTGGCGGCGGCCCTGGCGGCCTCGGCGGCAGAACGGGCCAGCGCCGAGTCCGGATTGACCAGCCTCCAGGCCGAACTCACGGCCCTGGAGGGGGACAACGGCCCGAGCGCAATCGAGCAACTAGATCGGGAGATCGGCCGTCTCCAGGAGGAATGTCTGGCCCTCACCGCTAGACGCGGTGCTGCCGTGGAGCGGTGCGAGGCCATGGCCAGCGGCGATCCCTACGCCGTGCTGGAGCAGGCCCAGGCCTTGCTGGAGAGCGCAGAAGCCGAACTTGCCTCGATCCGCCGCCACTGCGATGCCCGATTGTTACTGCGTCAGCTGTTTACCCAAGCCCAAGCTGACCTGTCGAGCCGCTATAGCGAGCCCCTTGCCGCCGCCGTCGACGCCTATCTGGCTCCCCTGCTTGCCGATGCTGCCCGCTGCCGGCTCCGCTTTGATCCAGCGACGGGATTTTCAGGGCTGCAACTGCGCCGCGGCGATGCCCACTACGACTTTGCGGCCCTCAGCGGCGGCATGCGGGAACAACTCAGTGCCGCCCTGCGGTTGGCCATGGCCGATGTACTCAAGCAGGCCCATGGAGGTTGCCTACCGCTGGTGTTCGATGACGCCTTCACCAACTCCGACCCCGAGCGGGTGACAGGGTTGCAAGCGATGCTCAGCACGGCGGTGGCCCGGGGCCTGCAGGTGATCCTGCTCACCTGTTCCCCTGCCGACTACGCCAGTCTCAACGGCCATCAAATTCGCCTCGATGCCCCTGGCCAGGCCCGCCATCCCCTCAATCCATGAGGATCATTGGCAGGAGGCAGGCTTTCCGGAACGATCCAATCAGCCAATCAAATCAGCCAATCAAATCAGCCAATCAAATCAGCCAATCAAATCAGCCAATCAAATCAGCCAATCAAATCAGCCAATCAAATCAGCCAATCAAATCAGCCAATCAAATCAGCCAATCATTTTAACTTCGCCAGCCGTGGACCACGGGCCTAGGCCATGGATCCAAACCGGCCCGAACCCAACCGGCCCAATCGCCGCGCGGATCATTCCTGGAATGGATCATCAGTGCAGCAGGATGTGCAGCGAATATGAGGCACAAGAGCGCCGACGGAAAGATTTCATCCAAGTCCATTCGATGATCGCTCAGAATCGATTCACAGAGCCGGAATGTCTGACGCCTTCGGCGACTACCTGCACAGTATTGGTAGGCTTCCTTTGCTCACTCCGGCCGAGGAACTTCACCTTGGTACAGTAGTACAACACTGGCTCTCCACCCCAAAGCCAAGTCCTGGACTGGCCCGCCGCGGTCGCCGCGCCATGGACCGCATGGTGACAGCCAATCTGCGCCTTGTCGTTTCGGTTACTCGTCATTACCAAACCCGCATCCGCCACCTGCAGCTTGATCCCCTGGATGTGGTGCAGGCCGGTACCCTTGGGCTGATTCGGGCGGTGGAACGCTATTCTCCCACCCGCGGCTACCGGTTTTCAACCTATGCTTATTGGTGGATCCGCCAGGCGGTGAATCGCCATCTGCATGAGCAGTCCGGCGCCATCCGCCTACCTTCTCAGGTCACTGGCTTGGCGATGAAGGCCCGCTTTCTACAGTCATCCGAAGCCCGGGGGCTGCGGCTTGCTGATCTGGCGGCCCGGTTGGGGGAAACGGAGAAGCGGTTGGCCTTCGTGCTCCGGGTCACCCATGAAGCCCATGCGGTGTCCCTCGATCAGCCGGTGGGAGGTGAGGAGGGGGAGGTGTGCCTGGGAGATCTAATTCCAACCGCCTCGGCCCTTCCCTACGAGGAGGATTACGGCTGGCTCCATGGGGAGGTAGGCCAACTCGAGCCGATTGAACAAGAGGTGCTGCACCTACGCTTCCGGGCCGAGGATCCCCTCTCCCTCGCCAAAACGGCCGATTGCCTGGGGCTCACCAAGGAGAAGGTGCAGCGGCTGGAACGCCAGGCTTTTCACAAGCTGCGGCGCCGGGTGCTGCCGATGCTCGAACCTCAGCGAAGACCGGCTTGCAGCTCAACCCGATAAGCCATCGTGGAGCCCACCCCCGTGCCACGGAAGCTGCCGCTGACCGCTGCCGCCAGGCGATGGTCAGGAGCAACGGCCAGCACCACATGGCCATCAGCCACGGCCAGCCCGAGGCTGGGATCGTAGGCTCTCCAGCCGGCACCAGGCAGGTAGACCTCTGCCCAGGCGTGCAGTTCGTGCTCGCTGACCTCGGGGGGATGGTGCATCGAGTAGCCACTGACAAAGCGGGCCGCCAGCCCAAGGCTGCGGCAGGCCGCCACGTAAAGCATGGCCGTATCGCGACAGGCGCCGCTGCGGCGGGCGAGGGTTTCGGCGGGATCGATCGGATCCCCCTCGGGCCGCCCCACATGGTGAAAACCGTGGTGAATCGTATCGGCCAGGGCCATCAGGAAGGCCGGGGTGGCCTGGTTCACCGCTGCCGCTTGGGACGCCGCCCATTCCACCACGGTTGGATCAATCGCTTCCTGGGCAAGAAATGGACCCAGGGAGCGGGCCATGGCGGGGGGGTAGGAGACCGGCAGAACGGCGGCAGCCGAATCGGTCATGATCCAATCAAAGGGGTTGACCCGCAGGGTCTCGACCTCCATCTCCACGCTCAGATCGAGGCGCTCCCGAAGCTCGTCAAACCAGAGGACCACGCTGGCGTTGCCATCGGCATCCAGACCCTCGCTGCGGCCACTCGCCTCGGCCTCCACCGCCAGGCGGTGATGAAGCAGTCGTTGGCTGGGGTCCTGGCGGGGGATGAGCCGCACCGTAAGGGGCTCCAGGAAAACCGGTTGGTCGTAGCGGTAGGTCAGACTGTGCCGGATCCGAAAATGCATGGTTTAGGCCAGGCCAGCTCCCCAGGATGCTGCCTGCAGCCTCGAAATGGGGGGTCAACTCAAAGCTTCCTGCACGGAATCGCGAAAACTGCCCGGCACCGCGTAGCTGATCAGGGGCGTCAGGCCCAAGTCATCGACCAGGGGAAAGAAGCGCAGCGAAAACCACCGCTGAAAAAGGTCAAAACTACGGGGTGAAGGCCAAAGCTTGTCGTCCACGCACCAGAGATCGAGCTCGGCCGCGAAGATCGCTTCGTAGTGGCTGCCCAGCAGCTCCAGGGCTGAGGTCTCGTCGTCGTAGGTGGGGATCAGATAAAGGCTTTGTTCATCCGAATAGCCCTCCCTATCCTCCCTGCCCCAGAACCGCCGACTCCATTCCCGCATCGGTGGCTTCGGCGCCACGGCAATCGCACAGCGGTTGAGTACGGCCATGGCAGCGGGCTGATCAGTTTCAAGTTAGCCTTGATTCCAAGGCCTGCTTGGGTGAAACTGCGCAATCTCAGCCAAGCTGGGCCGAGGATTGCAGCTTGAAGCATTCGCGCCCATGGGCATCACTGACGAACTGGCCAAGGAACGCAATCGGGCAGCGGCCGAGCGCACGCTGATGGCCTGGATCCGCACCTGCCTGGCGCTGATCAGCTTCGGCTTCGGCCTCGATAAAATCATTGCGGCCATCCGCAGCAACGCCCTTGGTATGGCGGCCCATGCCCAGATCTCGGTGCGGCTGGTGGCCATGGCCTTTGTGCTCACGGGGATCCTGGCGATGCTGGCCGCCACCCGCCAACACAGGCGGGTCCTGCGCCGGCTGCGGATGCACGACTACCACTACCACGAGGAGCCTTCGATTGCCCTGGCCACGGCAGTGCTGCTCACCCTGATCGGCGTGGCAACTTTGATTCTGTTGATTGTGGGGTTCTTCGTATCCTGAGCATCCAGACTGCGCAGCCCCTGGGCGCGGGGTCGAGCCAGCCGAGCGCGGCGGCGGCCCTCCACCCAAGGGCTTCGCCCAGACTCCAACCTGCTGCAGCAGTCCGGTCAACAACGAAGCGGGGCTACGGGAGCCACCAACGCAGGCGAACCAAGACGCCGCTTAGTGCTTCAAATCACTGCGTTTTCTGGGGGTGGGGTCCGGGCTTTTGAAGTAAGAATCAGGGCAGGGACAAAGCTCTGGCCTTGTTTCCGGTCCCCCGTTTGAGCTCAACCCGCCGCCCAACCCTGGCCACCAACAGTTTTAGGCCTCCCTGCCACCACCAGCTGCTCGACTCAAGCCATGACCGCCTCCCTCTCCCAGCAGTCCCAAGCCACGGTCTGGTCCTTCGGGCCCTATAGCCTCGATGGCGATGGCCATCTGGCCCTCGGTCCCTCTGCGGTAGCCCTCTCTCCCCTGCAGCGACGCTTGCTGGTGTCCCTGGTCCGCCATGCCGGCAGGGTGCTTGAGAAGGAAACCCTGCTCCAGGAGGTCTGGGGACATACCCAGGTGAGTGATGTCAGCCTGGCTCGGGCCGTCCACGGTCTGCGCCGCATCCTTGGTCGAGGCCCGCTGGGCCCCAATGTGATCCGCACCATCTACGGCAGTGGCTACCGTTTTGAAATAGCGGTCAGCCAGCGACCAGGGGCCGAGCCTGCCGGACCCATCAGGGCAGGGGCCGATTTCCCCTCGAGCCAGGCCTTGGTCCATTTCGTCGAAGGGCTGGTTCAGGTTCGCCATCGCGATCCGCTCCAACTACCCCGCGCGGAGCAGCATTTCAGGGAATGCCTGAAAACTACCCCTAATTTTGGTCCGGCCCTGGTGCAATTGGCAGCCACCCAGCTCGCCCGTTACCAATGGGGTCAGCTCTCGGCCGCCGCGATCGAAACCGAAGTGGAGCGGCTGCTGAGTCAGGCCGAAGCCAGCGGCAGTGTTCCTGACCAGGTGTTGGCACTGCGGGTTGAGGTGCTCACCCTGCTCAACTGGCAAGCCCAGCTTGTCGAAGAGCGCTTCGCCAGCTGGCTGCCGGATCAGCTCACCCCAGGTGCTCCGCTCCATTCCTGGGTGCGCCACTTGCTGGCCACCGGCAGGGCCACCGAGGCCATGGCGCTAATGGAACCCCAGCTCACGCCTGATACGCCCTCGGGTTGGTTGCTGGCTGGCCAGGCCAAGCTGCAGCTCGGTCAGATCGAGGGCGCCATAGCCATGCTGCGCAGCCAGCTCCGTTTCGACGCCTCGATGCGGGCCCCCCGCTTGCTCCTCTCCCTGATCCTGGCCCAGCTCAACCGAAGCCATGAATCCCTGCAGGAACTAAGCCAATGCCCCATGCACGAAGCCAAGCAGGGCAGCCTCAACGCCATGCACGCCCAAGTGTTTGCTCTCTGCGGTGAGCGGGAGCGGGCTCAGAGTCTGCTCAAGTCGGCGCTCAGAACTCGAGACCAGGATCTCAACATGACCAGCATCTGGGGCCTGGTGGCCGTCCACCTGGACGACGAGAGCGTGGGATCGCGGCTCCTGGAGCAGGCGGTGAGATCCCGCTGTGGGCTTGCCCCGTTCGTGCTTCATTGGCCTGGGCTACAGCGCTACGACCAGAGCGCAGCCGTTGGGGCATTTCGCACAGCAATGGCACCCTATTTCGATCTGGCTACGATCCAATAGAATCTCCAAGCGGTCTAAGATAGAGCCAATCGAAAAACTTGCTGCTAGCTAACTCAATTCGCTAGCGGCTTTTAATTTGATCTTTGCCTAGGCTATCGAGAGAAGCTGCGGTAATGAGGCATGGTAAACCAGATTGCGCCCATGGTTCACGATAAATTCGAAACAGAATCAAAAGCGCAGCATCAATACATCCCCATTCCGATGGTCTCCGAACAATCTGGCAACGATCCCAGGGCACCGCGAATAATTTCAGCGCAGCCCGAATAATCCCATAACTTCGCGATCGCACAACGAGAAAAAGTGTTGGTCGTGCTGGCTTGCGCCTGGAGATGCCAAGGGCGGCTTAACCATTGTTTCGAGCTGATCCCATCCCCCTAGAAAAAGGCTGCGGACCAAGCCTAGTTGGTATCGCCATGACCTAATGGGCAAACGAACTACACCCCTTCAAGAAGTCAAGAAGGCTCTGCCAGTTGCTGGGCCCGCTTGCTCCAGTCTGAGCTGGGGTCCTGCGGATTGAGCCGCATAGCTGCACTCTCCCATCGCGAGGCCAACAAAACTTGACAGCATGAATGGAAGTTTCGCAGGCTTGATTCAGCTCTTCTGTGATCAGGAGCCCCTGCCACAAAGCGTCCCCTGGGATGATGGGTAGGTTGGCACTCTGGCCGGGCCCCACTGCTGCCCCCCTGCTGACCCATTGCACCCTCCCCGCCATGCCCCCACCGCTTTGCCGCAACCTGCTGGCCTGCGCCGCCAGCTTGCTGCTTCCCTGCCTGTCGCCGGCCACAGCCCTCAGCCAAGGCGAGCAACCAATCGCCGGCCAAACGCTTTACATCCTGGACACCCAGTGCAGCATCGCTGGCGGCCCTGCCCAAGCCTGCCGTGTTGAAGCGATCGATGCGGGGTCAACCACGATCTATCGGCATCGCATCGGAGCGCAGACCATCTTGATCCGGATCACCGACTCGCCGGTGACGATGGCCCGCCAAGATGGCATTGGCAAGCCCTGGGTACCGTTGCGCTCCGTAGGGGCACTGTTCTCCACCAATAGCATTTGCTTCAACGGTCGAGAGCTTTGCGTGGTCAATCCCAATTACCTCAACAGCGTGCGTGAAGACCGCAAGGATTTGAATCTGCTCCGGGGTCGCGATCTTGTGAAACTGCACTTTGGCCCTGATGGCCGGGTCGATGCCTCCTGCTGGGACAGCGGTTGCGAGGCAGTGCTGCGATGAGCACCCCCAACAGCCCTAGCTTCCGCAGCCGGCGTCAAGGTGGCCTGCTGCTCGCCCTGCTGCTGGCGCTCGCCCCGCTGATCGCCCCGCTGGCAGCCCTGGCCAAATCCAACCTGCAGGCCGACTGGATCGCCCGCGGTGGCGGCGGCGGCGGCGGCCGAGGTGGTGGTGGTGGTGGTTTCGGGGGCGGTAACCGCGGCGGCGGTGGCGCTAGCGGCGGCGGCCGCAGCGGCTTCCAGCACAGTGGTGAAGCCGGCGGCCTCAACCGCGGCGCAACCCGTCCCAGCGGTGGGTGGAGCAATTCGGTGCGGAGCACTGCCCCCAGCCCGGGCCTGGGACGGCCAGCGGCACGGCCAGACCCTGGCCTCCAAGCTCCTGGCAACCGCACCCCCAGCACGCTCGGTGCCGCCAACCGCACCCCGGGCAGCCTCGGTTCGGCTCAGCGCACCCCAGCCAGCCTGGATCGCTCCAACCTGGCCAACCCCAATCGCGACGGCATCGCCGGCAATCGCAACCTGGGATCTGGCAATCGCAACCTGGGAACTGATGATCGCAACCTGAACGGCAGTCTCAACCGGCCGGTACAGCGAAACTTCAACACCAACGTGAGTCGCAACTGGAACCGCGATGTCAATATCAACAACGTGAATCTCTCACCGGGCTGGGCCCGCTCTGGCTGGGGCTATGCCAGGCCCTGGTCCTATGGCTGGTACGGCGGCTGGGCAACTCCGGCCTGGGGATGGTGGGGTGCCAATGCCGCCCTCTGGGGGGTTTCCAGCCTGGCTTCCGCCGCCGTGATCAATGCTGCGGTGGATTCCGCCGTAGCCAGCAGCAGCACCTACATCGTCGTGCCCCAGACCAGCTATCAACTGCTCTGGGGCACGGTTCAGCCCTCGGGTAGCCAGGGGGTCAGCTTCCTGGTGCAGGTCGACGGCAGCACCTACAACCTGACCGCCGACTGCGCCGTCGGCAGCATCGATGGTGTTGCACCCAGCAGTGCCGCCCAGGCGGAACTACTCAATGCGGCTTGCCAGGTCGCCTACGGCAGCACTTGATTGCTACCCGGCATGCCTGCCCGGCCGGCCATCGGCTCGCTGGACTGGTCGGGGATGGACTCGCTGGGACCGCCAGGGCTGGAGCCTATTCAGGCTCCGGCAGGGCTGTCCTCGCACCATGCACCAGCCGGCCCAGGTTGACCCCGGCCCGGTAGGCAGCCTCGTGCAGTTCCTCCTTCTGGCTTTGATCGAGGCCATCCCAGAAGGCGTGGAACAGATCCACCGAGGCCTTGCCCGCCCCCACCATGCCGGCCAAGGCCATGGGCAAACTCAGCCAAGGGAAGATCAACAGCACCAGGCTCAGTACCAATCCGGTGGCCGCACCCCGCTGAACCGATCGCCCCACGCTGCGGGCCACCAGCGCGGCCTGATCCCGGCGACGCAGCTCACCGCGGCGCACCAGCGCTTCACTGCGCAGGCCACAGAGCAGGGCCTGGTAGACCCCATAAACCACCATGCCGCCAAGGGTGGACTCGCTCACAAAGCGACCAGGCGCCAGCGAGCCGCCGATACCCAGATCGAGCGCTGCTAGCCCTGCCAGGGGAGCGACCTCGACACCAGCCTGGGGGATGCGGAAGGGATCGCGTTCACGGGTCATGGCGTGGCTTTAGCCCTGCGGAAAGCGGGTGTTGTGAGCTGATCCTCGCCTGGCTCGATCCGTCAGCCAAGCTGGACCCAAGGTGAGGATCTCCACCCCAGCGCAGCCGGCCCGATTCGGATCAGCGGACCACCAACACCGGAATCGTGGCCTGCACCAGCACCCGTTGGGTCTGGCTGCCCAGGACAACCCCTTTGATGCCGCGCCGGCCGTGGGAGGCCATCACGATCAGATCGCAGCCAAGGCGGTCGGCCGCCGCCAGAATTGCCCGATCGGGGTGCTCGCCAATCACCCGTTCCTGGCGGGCCTCCACCCCGGCTGCGGCCACCACCGCCAGGGCATCGGCCACCACCCGCTCGGCCTCCTGGCGAGCCACCTGGGCCAGGGTGGCGAGGGCGGCCCCATCCAGCCGTTCGCCCATGCCCGGCACCGGCATCCGCGGTTCCTGTTGGACGGTGAGCACGGTGATCCTGGCGCCGAGGGCCGTGGCTAGGTGCGCCGCCTCAGCCACCGCCCGCTGGGAGCGCTCGGTGCCGTCGGTGGGAACGAGCAGGTGGGTGTAGACCATCGAAAAAGGGAGTCTCACCCTGTCTAGGTCGCCAGGCCAGGCCGGGCCGTTGCTGAGGGGGCAGAGCAGGATTTTGGCCTGCCTGTTGCCCCACCGCAGCGCCGCCCTCCCCGCCGCCAGAATCGGGCCATGACGACCCTTTCCGCCCCGCCATCCCCCGCCCAGGCGCCACCGCAGAGCTGGACGAACCAGTGGTATCCGGTGGCCTTTCTGCGCGATCTCGATCCTGCCCGGCCCAGCCCCTTCACCCTGCTTGGCGAAGACCTGGTGCTCTGGTGGGAGCGTTCCAGCGCCTGCTGGCAGGCCTTCAGCGATATCTGCCCCCACCGGCTGGTGCCCCTCTCGGAGGGCCGGCTCAATCAGAACGGTGAGCTGGAGTGCCCTTACCACGGCTGGAGTTTCGATGGTACGGGTCGCTGCACGGCCATCCCCCAGGCGCTGCCGGGCTCCAGACCCAGCCCGCAGCGCTCCAGCTGCCGTCGCCACGCCACCGCGGAGGGCCAAGGCCTGCTGTTCGTGTTCGCGGGCGATCCCGCCGCCGCTGCAGCCGTGCCCCTCCCCCTGGTGCCGGCCCTCGACGAGGACGGCGGCGACTGGCTGGTGCAGGACACCTTCCGGGACCTGCCGATGGACGCCCTCACCCTGTTGGAGAACGTGCTCGATGTGAGCCATGTGCCCTTCACCCACCACCGCACCGTGGGTCGCCGCGAAAACGCCGCGCCGGTGAGGGCCCAGCGCACCAGCTTTGGCCCTGGGGGTTTCACGATGCTGTGGGAGGAAGGTCCGCGCCGCGGCAAGCTCGGTAGCCAGCACACCACGTTTGTGGCCCCTGGCCTGCTTTGGCACGACCTCACCGCCCGCGGCTTCGCCCGCATTCTCACGGTGGTCTACGCCGTGCCGATCCGCCGCGGCGAATGCCGGGTCTTTGCCCGTTTCCCCTTCCGCTTTGAAAAGAAGCTGCCGGCCCTGCTGCTGCGCTTACGCCCGATCTGGCTGCAGCACCTCGGCAACCATCGCGTCCTGGAGGACGACCAGATCTTCCTGCACTGGCAGGAGCGGGCGCTCGAACGCCAAGGCGGCAGCGCCAACGCCGGCCGCGCCTTCTTTCTCGCCACCCCAGCCGATGGCTACGTGAAGGCCCTGCACGAGTGGGTGAATCGCTATGGCGGCGAACCCTTTGCCGGCCAGCTGCTGCCAGCGCGGCTTGATCGCACGGCGCTGATGGACCGACTGCACAGCCATACCGACCATTGCCGCTCCTGCGGGGGGGCCCTGCAGACCATCCGTCGCTGGCGCCCCTTACTGCGCTGGCTTGCCTGGATCGGCCTGGGGCTCGCCGTTCTGGTCCATACCCCAGCGGGCCTGATCACGGGCCTGCTACTGGCCGGCGGCGGGCTGATGCTGGGTTTCCGCTGCGACCGCTGGCAGGAGCAATTGCAGCGGGGCGATGGCCTGCCGCCGCGCAACCAGGATTAATCCTGATCCCAAATCCGCTCGGATCAGGCCGGTCCCCTCCAGCCGGCCAGCTGGGAGGCCGCCATTGAGCGGACCAGGGTGCGGGCGGCCGGCAGGGCTGGATCGAGGCGGGACGAGGTGAAGGGCGGCAGGGAGCGGCTGCGCAACCAGGCACCCCAACGGAACTCATGGAAGGGGATCAGGGGGGCCGGTTCGATCAGGCCTTCCTTCTTGAGTTTCCAGACGAGGCTGCGGTAGGGATCGTCCTGCAGGCCGACAAGGCGGCTAGGCAGATCGCTGGGATCGAGGGGGCCCTGGCCGCGACCGTCGTACAGGTACAGCCAACCGCGTTCCTGCAGGGCCGCCAGCACCACGGCCCGGTCAGCGCTGGGCACCTCAAGCACCACATAACCGAATGCGAAGGCGGTTGGATCCAGCTCCACCAGCGCCCTGAGGCGATGGTGGCGGTCCACCATCCAGAACTGGCCATCGCCACTGCGCACCAAGGGCACCGGTTTGCCGCCCAGATAAAGGCGGCGCTCCCGCCCCGATTCCTGGGAAAAATCCACCTGGCGGCTTCGCACCTCGGCCAGCCCCACGCACATCTGGGTGGGCTGCAGATCAGCAATCAGTACTTCCTGCAAGCCCTCCTGGCTTGCGGGCGGCGGCAGGGGCTGATAGGGCGGAAGACGCAGACTCATGGTCAAAGAGGTTAGTGGGCCATCTTTGCGCCTTCGGTGTGAATCCGTCGGCCCCGGCTGCTGGCTAGCGCTCCGGCCGCCGGGGCGCTGCGTCGTGCCACGGCCAGGAATAGGGTCTTGACCAGGTGCAGCAGACCATGAACTCCCATTCCGGTGCTTTTCCGGCGGTTGATTGCCGGGAAGAGCTTGTCGGTCCCCATGGGCCGATCGGAGTTCTGGTCTGCGGCCATGGCAGTCGCAACCGACTGGCGGTGGAGGAGTTCGCTTCCCTGGCCGGCCAACTGCAGCAGCTGATGGGGAGGGTTCCCGTGGAGTTTGGCTACCTGGAATTCGCCAGACCGATCCTGCGCGACGGGCTCGA
The DNA here is from genome assembly GCA_903858015.1 of uncultured cyanobacterium. GTDB lineage: Bacteria > Cyanobacteriota > Cyanobacteriia > PCC-6307 > Cyanobiaceae > Cyanobium. Next base: position 22,962 of record CAIOGZ010000044.1, on the reverse strand, counting down.
GGCCCTGCGCCGCCGGGGCGTCCGCCATGTGCTGGCGATTCCAGCCATGTTGTTTGCAGCGGGCCACGCCAAAAACGACATCCCTTCGGTGCTGAACACCTACGCCGCTGAAACGGGCCTGCGCATTGATTACGGCCGCGAACTCGGGGTGGATCGCAAGATGATCCTGGCCGCTGCGGCCCGGATTCGTAGCTGTCTGGAGCAGGCGGACGCGCAAAACGGCAGGGCCGGCAGAGAGCCTGTGCCCCTCCACGACACCCTGCTGGTGGTGGTGGGCCGTGGCGCCTCCGATCCCGATGCCAACTCCAACGTGGCCAAGGTCACCCGCATGCTCGTAGAAGGCTTCGGATTCGGCTGGGGAGAGACCCTCTATTCGGGGGTGACCTTCCCCCTGGTCGAACCCGGGCTGCGCCAACTGGTCAAATTGGGCTATCGCCGCATCGTGGTGTTTCCCTACTTTCTGTTCTCCGGTGTGCTGGTGAGTCGCATCGTGCAGCACAGCCAAAGGGTTGCCGCCGACCATGCCGATCTGGAGATCCTCCATGCCGCCTACCTGGGGGACCATCCTGAGGTGCTGGCCACCTTCCAGGAACGGGTTGAAGACGTGCTGCGGGGTGATAACGACATGAACTGCTCGCTTTGCAAATATCGCGCCCAGGTGCTGGGCTTTGAAATGGAGGTGGGAGCGCCGCAGCACAGTCACCACCACCACGTGGAGGGCCTGGTGGAAAGCTGCAAGCTCTGCGAACGGGAATGCACCGGTGCCTGCCAGCCCGATGGCGTGCCCGTAGCGGTTGCTAGCCACCAGCACCACCATCCGCCCTATCCCCACGCCGACCACCCCCTTGGCCCGCGCACCCTCCGCCAGCCACGACCGGACTGAAGCGAACCCGGACTGAAGTCAACCCGGATTGAACTGCCCAGGGCACGAGCGGCAAGGGGCGAACGAGAAGAATTGACAAAGTTTTAGCCAGCTCGCCCGTCTCGCCTGGGGGCGAATCGGATCAGTTCATGGATGATCAGTTCTGCTGATCAATAGCCGATTTCCCCATTTCTTCGTCTTTTTCCCCCGTTTTGAAGGGGTTTTTCCCCAGGACTCGCCCTCCAGGCCGCCAATGGACTGCGTGCTGTGGAAAACATCGCTATGTTCATTTGCACCTTGACAGCCCTTGTCGGAATCCTGTTGGCGGACCGGAGGCTGGGGCGCTGAAAGCCCCAGAAGGCTGCCGCAAGCGATCTCAGCGCGATTCAAGATGAGTTTGGCCTACACGGATCATTTTGACAGCCGCCCCCTTGCTGTGGCCTAGTAACGGCCATAGAGCACTTATGAGCGCTTCGCGATGTCGATGCAGAGCCTGTCGCCTTGGTCGAACGATCCCAGCCCAGCCGGCTCGGAGTTTGACCCCAGCAGCCCCGTGAGCCTGGAAGCGGAGGTGCCCGAGGTGCTGTTCGATGGCATGCGCAGCTTCATCCACAACCATCCCGACTGGGATCAATACAGCGTGATCAGCTCAGCATTGGCCAGCTTTCTGTTTCAAAACGGCTGCAACGATCAAATGGTCACCAAGCACTACCTCGACGCCCTTTTTCTGCGGCATGACTGATGGCTAAACAGCCATTCAAACCAAATAGCAAGTCAAGTTAAACAGTAATTCAAGTTAAATAGTCATTCAAATCAGTCTATAGACCAAGACCTCCCCTAGGGCTCCTGATCCTCCCTGTTCTCGCTGCAGCAGCTCCCCAATAGCCAGTTGCGGTGTCGTGATCACCTCAGCCTGGGGCCAAGCACAGTTGCGATGCCATCGGTGGGATTGGGCGCCTTGCCGCTCTGGCTTGGCCCAGGGGAACCCCAAATAAAAAAGGCGAGGGTGCCAACCCCCGCCCTACTGTTTCTCCCTTGCCCGACCCGGTTAGAGGTCGCAAAGTCATTGTGCGCAAAGCATGCCGTCAAAACTGTGGTGGTTGACACCGGTTGGCCCATCCGCTGCGGGCCCATGGGCAAGGGCGATCCCAGCATCGGCTGGCTGAAGCACTGCCGGAGCCGCCTCAGCCTTCGCCCCGCCGCATCCGCGCCACGGCAGCGTCGCAGGCCCGCCAGGTGAGCGCCATCGAGGTGAGGGTGGGACTCTGCCAGCCGGAGCTGGGCCAACAGGCGCCATCGGTCACCAGCACGTTCGGGGCTTGCCAGCAGCGGTTCCAGGGATCGAGAACGCCCTGCTCCGGCGTACGGGAAAGGCGGGCCCCACCCAGTTCATGGATGTAATACCCAGGTGGTGCGGCCCCGGGGGCCAGCGCATGGCTGGCCTTGAGCAGGGGTTCCACCAGCGGCAGGAGGAACAGATCCTGAAGCGGCCGGATCGTGCCCCCGGCCGCCGCCACCACCGCCGCCATCCGCTGCTGCATATGGGCCACCAAGGCCAGCTCGTTGGGGCCCCAACGGCACTCGATGTGGGGGATCGGTAGCCCCCAGCGATCGAGTCGGTCGGGGAGCAGGCGCACCCGGTTGGCCGGGTTGCTGAGCACTTCACCGTGACCGATCAGAAAACCCACGGCTTCGCTGGGTCGCCGCCGCAGGGGAACCGGGGGATCGAAGCGCTGGATCGCCGTCCAGAGCCCGTAACCACCACGAAAACCCAAGCCCTCATCGGCTTTGAGATTCACGGTGTTGGGAATAAAGCAACTGCCGGCCCCCGACAGCTCCGCAGGCGTCTCGGGGGGGGCGATCCCAGGCAAGGAGAAGAAGCGGCCACTGGAAATGTGGTCCATCAGGTGCAGGCCCAGGCAGCCGGAGGGGTCGATCAGCCCCCCTTCACCCTGGTGCTGACTGGAGTGGAGCAGGATGCGCAGCGACTCGATCGTGGAGGCGCACAGCACCACCAGCGGGGCCCTGACCAGCTGGCGGCGGCCGCTCTGGCCATCCACAAGCACCACCCCCTCGGCCCGCTGCCGGGTTGGATCAATCTGCAGGTGGCTGACCACAGCCTGGCTGCGCAGGCAAACCCGGCCGGTGGCCAGGGCCCGGGCCAGGGTGATGCCCAAGGAGCTGGAGGGGGGCCAGGCTGCAGCAGGGCTGGAGCGATGCAGGCGGAAGCCGCGGGAGTGGATCAGGGGCAGGCCCAGCTCCCGTTCGATCGCCCGCCCCAGGTGCTGCTCCGCCGGTGTGAACGGCAAGGGAGGCAAGTAATGGCCATCGGGGAGTTGGGGCAAGCCATCCGCCTGGCCGTGCACCCCCAGCAGCCGCTCCAGTCGGCTGTAGTAGGGATCGAGATCGGTTGTGCCGATCGGCCAGGCCGGCTCCCCACCCTCCAGGGCGCCGGCCTGGAACTCCGCCTCCGATAGGCGCAGCGTGATCCCGCCCCAGGTGAGGCTGCGTCCCCCCACCTGGCGCCCCCGGGTCCAGAGGTAGGGGGCGTCGGCCGGGGTACTCCAGGGGTTGCTCTGTTCGTCGACAAACAGATCGGGGTTGTGCTTCCAGTAGCCCGGATGCTGGACCTGCCGGCGCTGGCGACCACTGCTGAGGTTGGCAAGCCGCTGCAGGGTATTGCGGGGTTCGCTGCCGAAGGCCTGGGCCGCCGTGAGCTCGGGGCCCGCTTCCAGCACCAGCACCCTTAGCCCCGCCTCCGCCAACACCATCGCCGCCACGCCACCGGTGGCGCCGGAACCCACCACCACCGCATCGACTTGTCGATCGCCATCGCTGCCGCTGGTTGCCACCGGCTTGGGGGTCTGGCTAGGAACGCTCACGCCTGGGCGCCCCCCCGAAAGACAGCATCCCTAGGCAAGGAAGCGCCGCAGCCCCAGGCGCCACTCCGATGCGGCGGCAGGGAGGATGGGTCGGAGGGCGCCATGGCAAAGGAACGGGCTCGATACGGCGTTGCTGCATCCTCGCCGTTGATCGGCCGCCTGGGCGGCACCGCCTTGGCCCTCCAGGCGGGGCCCTGGCAGCACCCATAAAAAACCCGGCCTTGGGCCGGGGGATCGAAGCCAGATCGGCTGGTTGGAAAAGTGGTGGCGGGGGCGAGATTTGAACTCGCGACCTTCGGGTTATGAGCCCGACGAGCTACCAGACTGCTCTACCCCGCGACAGCCAAGAAACCACACAGTGTCCGGGCGGTTAGACCGGATGGATGGATCTGGGTCCCGTGTCGGGTGTTGCCGACAGATGAATCCTACCAGCCCACCTTCCGCTGCTGATCAACCGCCGCTGACCAACCGCAGCTGCCCATGACCTGGGGCTTGGTGGTGGGTTGGTGATCAATCGAAACGGAGCTCGCCACGCACATCCAACTTCAGGTGCTGGCCGGGAGAAAGGAAGGCCTGACCCAATTCCTCCAGGGTCATCGGCGTTAACCAGCCCAGTTGCTCGAGGACATGGAGGGCCACGGCATGCTTGGCCCTTGAGGCGCCGTCCTCGACCTTGATCGCCACGCCCATGCCCTCCCCAACGCGGCTAAGGCATTGGATGCCCTCGGCCCCTCCTTTGCTCAGCACCTGGCCATGGCCAAGCCGCATCAAGGCGGTATCAAAACGGCCATCGCCCGCCACCAGCTCGGGATAGGCCAGCATCGCGCGGCTCAGCCGTTCGAGATCGGGGTGCTGGCCGGCGGCCAGATGGGCAAACAACAGGGCCATCTGGGCCAGTTGCAACTGGAGGGTGGGGGCCCCGCAGTCATCGCGGGCCTGCACCAGCTCGGCGGCGGGTAGACCGAGCAATTCGGCCACGCGTTTTACCACCTCCTGCTGCAGGGGATGGTCATGGTGGAGGTAGCTCTCCACCGGCCAGTGCATCTGGCGGCAGGTGGCCAGAAAGGCGGCATGCTTGCCCGAACAGTTGTGCTCAAGGGCACTGCTGGCGCCAGGGGGCACCGGGCATTGCAAACGGTCGGCCTCCAAATCGGCTCCCCAAAGCAGGCGAAACGCTTCGCGGGCATGGGCGGCGGTGCCGGCATGGGAGGCGCAGGCGATCGCTAGCCCCCGCTCGCCGCAGTCGCCCCGATCGGCCGCCCCACTGGCCACAAAGGTGGTGGCCTGGAACGGTTTGAGGGCCGAACGGATGAAACTGAGCTGCTGGGGATCGCCGGCGCGCAACAGCACGCGGCCCCGCTGGTCGCAGACCACCGCATGCACCCGGTGCCGGGATTCGGCGATGCCGTTGCGCAGCAACCGCACATCCAGCGGCGGCACGCCAGGCCGGGACGATCCCGTAAAGCTGGAGGACAGGGTCATGGCGATGGGCGGTTGGGGAGGGGCTGCTGGGCAGGGGCGGCTGCTGGGCAGGAGCGGCTGGGGAAGGGCGGTTGGGGAAGGGGAAAAGCTCTGCGCGGTTCAGAGAGCCTGACAGAACCCCGCTCCCGCCAGCAGCAGCGCGGCCGCCAGGGCAGCTCCCTGGCGCAGCCTCAGCAGCACAGGATCGACCTGATAGCGGGCCACCAACAGATCCTGCTGGCGCCAGGCGATCGGCTTCTCCCAGACCTGGCCGTCGTACCAGCCCGATTCCTCGTACTCCACCCGTTCCGCAACCAGACGCCGCCTCACATAGGCCCAGCCCAGCCACTGGCGGCAGAGCAACAGCACCGGTAGCAACAAGGCGGCGGTGGCCGCCGCGATGCCCAGTCGCAGGTGGTCATGTTGGAGGGTAAGGCTGCCGCTAGCCACCACCAGACTGGGGGGCAAGAGCAACAGCCAACTGAGACCAAGACAACGCAACAAGTGCGCAGAACCTGCAGCCGGCCAGGCAAAGAACCAGGAGCGCAGCAGCTGGCCGTATTCAGCCAAGGGACGCTGCTCAGGCGGCACCGGACAGGGGGTGTCCTGGACGGGCAGGTCGGAGCTGGGATCTGCCATCAAGCCAGGCTCAGCTGCCACCGTTGCCGACTGGGTTGCCGACTGATTTACCAACCGGGCTGACGTAGCGCACCTGGTCACCATGGCCCCAGAAGGATTCGAGGTCGTAGTAGGCCCGCTCCTGGGGGGTGAGGACATGGACGATCACTTCGCCGTAATCGAGCAAAACCCAGCGCCCCTCACTCTGACCTTCGCGGCGCAAGGGCAGACGGCCCAGCTCCTGCTCAAGGCAATCCTCTACCGAGCGGGCGATCGCCCGCACCTGCACATCACTGAGGCCCGTGCAGATCACGAACCAATCGGCCAGGGAAGAAATCTCCTCAACCCGAATCAAGCGGATATCGACGGCTTTGCGATCGTCGCAGGCCTCGGCAACGAGCCGGGCCAGGGCTTCGCTGTCGGCGGAAGCAGCAGGGCGGGCTGCGTTGGAGGGTTCAGCTCCAGGGGCCCCAGCTCCAGCGGCCCCAGTTCCAGGGCCAGGCAGGTGGGGAGTGGAATCAACCATAGACGTTCTCACTGGTCACGGATTGGCGGGAGCCCTCCTGCTGGGCCATCTCGGCGCGGGCCTTGCCGGCGCTCTTGCGCAGGGCCTCCAAGCGGTCTTCGTAGAAGGAGCGCTTCTTTTTCTTGCGGGTTTGCTCCACCAACTCCTTGAGGGCACCGCCAAGGCTCTTGTAGGCATTGGGGAGGCTGTAACCAAAGCGGCAGGCCAGATCGATCGACCGCTCGTCGGCCGAGATCGCATCTTGCAGACGCTTCTCCGAGTTGTTTTTGAGATAGAGGCGGTAGCCGGCGAAGCCCGACAGGCCCAGGGCCATGAATAGCAGCATGGCGTCTTGCACCCAGAGTTCGCCGATCGCCCCCCCCAGACCGATCGCCAGGGCCGCCATCTCCCAGCCATCGCGGGGAACGGCATCGTTCTGGATGCGCCCCACCTCGTGCCAGAACAGCAAGTTACGGTGATCGAGCGCCAAGGCATCCCATTTCTCGAGATCCACCTGGATCTCCACCTCATCGCGGCCGATCTCCTCGATCGTGATCAAGGGGGGGTCGACGGAGGCGGAAGCTTCCACGAACACCCAGCTCTGCATCTCCGGGGGCAATAGCCCCTTCAGGCGCTGGAGTTCGCTCATCGGCGGCGGCTTGGACGGCTGGATGTGCTTCACACTAGCGATCGTTGCGATGCGGCATCGATCCGGCGATGGCGTGATCGCCGACCAAGGCCCACCAGCAGGCCCCTGGGCCAGCAGGCCCCCGGACCCGCAGGCATGACCACCAGGCGTGACTGGGGACGTGAGAGGCTGGGCAGGTTTGGCCAGTGATCAGCCCATGCCCCGCCGCACGGATCTCAGGCGCATCCTGCTGCTGGGGTCGGGGCCGATCGTGATCGGCCAGGCCTGTGAATTCGATTATTCCGGCACCCAGGCCTGCAAGGCGCTGCGGGCGGAGGGCTATGGGGTGGTGCTGGTCAACAGCAATCCCGCTTCAATCATGACCGATCCGGAGCTGGCGGATCGCACCTACATCGAGCCCCTCACCCCCGAGGTGGTGGCGCGGGTGATCGAAATTGAACGCCCCGATGCCCTGCTGCCCACCATGGGCGGCCAGACCGCCCTCAACCTGGCGGTGGCCCTGGCCGAAAATGGCACCTTGGAGCGGTTTGGCGTTGAGCTAATCGGGGCCAACCTCGAGGCGATTCGCAAGGCGGAAGATCGGCTGTTGTTCAAAGAGGCGATGGCCCGGATCGGGGTGGCGGTCTGCCCCTCCGGTATCGCCAACACCCTGGAGGAAGCCGAGCAGGTGGGGCAGGTGATCGGCAGCTACCCCCGCATCATCCGGCCCGCCTTCACCCTGGGGGGCAGCGGCGGCGGCATCGCCTACAACCCAGAGGAATTCCGCGCCTTCTGCAAGAGCGGGCTGGAGGCCAGTCCGGTGAGCCAGATCCTGATTGAGCAGTCGCTGCTGGGCTGGAAGGAGTTCGAGCTGGAGGTGATGCGTGACAGCGCCGACAACGTGGTGATCGTCTGCAGCATCGAAAACCTCGATCCGATGGGGGTGCACACCGGTGATTCGATCACCGTCGCCCCGGCCCAAACCCTCACCGACCGCGAATACCAACGCCTGCGGGATCAATCGATCGCGATCATCCGCGAGATCGGCGTGGATACCGGCGGCAGCAACATCCAATTCGCCATCAATCCCGCTAACGGCGATGTGGTGGTGATCGAAATGAACCCCCGCGTTTCGCGCTCCTCCGCCCTGGCCTCCAAGGCCACCGGCTTCCCGATCGCCAAGATCGCCGCCAGGCTGGCGGTGGGGTACACCCTCGACGAGATCGTCAACGACATCACCGGCGCCACGCCGGCCTGCTTCGAACCGGCGATCGACTACGTGGTGACCAAGATCCCGCGCTTCGCCTTTGAGAAGTTCCGCGGCAGTTCGCCGGTGCTCACCACCTCGATGAAATCGGTGGGCGAGGCGATGGCGATCGGCCGCTGCTTTGAGGAATCGTTCCAAAAGGCGCTGCGCTCGCTCGAAACCGGCCTGGCCGGTTGGGGCTGCGATCGGCCGGATCCGGCTGCCGCTGGCCCGCCGGATGGGGCCGACCTGGAGCGCCAGGTGCGCACCCCCTCCCCCGATCGAATCCTGGCCGTGCGGACGGCGATGCTGCGCGGTTATAGCGATGCCGAGCTGCACAAGCTCAGCGCCATCGACCCCTGGTTCCTGGCCAAGCTACGGGGCTTGATCGAGGCCGAGCAGCGGCTGCTGTCGGGGCGTCGGCTTGGTGATCTCGATGGGGCAGCCCTGCTGGAGTTGAAGCAACTGGGCTTCTCCGACCGTCAGATCGCCTGGGCAACGGGCTGCGGCGAATTGGAGGTTCGCTCCCACCGCCAAGGTCTCGGCGTCAATGTGGTGTTCAAGACGGTGGACACCTGCGCGGCCGAGTTTGCCTCCCACACCCCATACCACTACTCCAGCTACGAGCGGGGCCTGGAGCGGCTGCGGCCCGACGGCAGCCTGGAGCTGTTGCCCGCCGCCGATGAGGTGCAGCCCGAGTCGCGCCGCAAGGTGATGATCCTGGGGGGCGGCCCCAACCGGATCGGCCAGGGAATCGAGTTTGATTACTGCTGCTGCCACGCCTCCTTCGCCCTGCGGCAGGCGGGCTTTGCCACGGTGATGGTGAACAGCAACCCGGAAACGGTTTCCACCGATTACGACACCAGCGATCGCCTTTATTTCGAACCCTTAACCCTCGAAGACGTGCTCAACGTGATCGAGGCGGAACACCCCGAAGGGGTGATTGTGCAGTTCGGCGGCCAAACGCCGCTCAAACTGGCGATTCCGTTGTTGCGCTGGCTCGCCACCCCCGCCGGGCTGGCCACCGGCACCCGCCTCTGGGGCACCTCCCCCGAATCGATCGACCGGGCTGAAGATCGGGAGCAATTCGAGGCGATCCTGCGCCAGCTCGAGATCCGCCAGCCCCGCAATGGCCTGGCCCGCAGTGAGGCCGAAGCGCGGGCGGTGGCCGAGCGGATTGGCTATCCGGTGGTGGTGAGGCCCAGCTATGTGCTCGGCGGCCGCGCCATGGAGGTGGTGTACGACCAGGAGGAGCTCAACCGCTACATGGTGGAGGCGGTTCAGGTGGAGCCCGACCACCCGGTGCTGATCGATCAGTATCTCGAAAATGCGATCGAGGTGGATGTCGATGCCCTGGCCGATGGCCAGGGCGCGGTGCTGATCGGCGGCCTGATGGAGCACATCGAGCCGGCCGGCATCCATTCGGGCGATTCGGCCTGCGCCCTGCCCTCGGTGTCGTTGAGCCCCGAAGTCTTGGCCACGATCAAGCGCTGGAGCCGCGATCTAGCCCTGGCCCTGGAAGTGCGGGGCCTGATCAACCTTCAATTTGCGATCCAGCGGGATGCCGCGGGCGAGGAGAAGGTGTTCATCATCGAGGCCAATCCGCGCGCTTCGCGCACGGTGCCGTTTGTGGCCAAGGCCACCGGCGTGCCCCTGGCCAAGATCGCCAGCCAGCTGATGGCGGGCCGCAGCCTGGCTGAGCTGGGTCTCCACGACGAACCGATCCCGCCGCTGCAGACCGTGAAGGAGGCGGTGCTGCCGTTCAAGCGTTTCCCCGGCGCCGACACGCTGCTGGGCCCGGAGATGCGCTCCACCGGCGAGGTGATGGGCATCGCCTCCAGCTTCGGCCTGGCCTACGCCAAGGCGGAACTGGCCGCCGGTGAGGCCCTGCCCACCACGGGCACCGTGTTTCTTTCCACCCACGACCGCGACAAGCCGGCCCTGCTGCCGGTGGCCCGCCGCCTGGTGGAGGAGGGTTTTGCGCTCACCGCCTCGGCCGGCACGGCCCGGGCGCTGGCGGCGGCGGGCTTGGCGGTGGAGTCGGTGCTGAAGGTTCACGAAGGCCGCCCCAACATCGAGGATTCAATTCGCTCCGGCCAGATCCAGCTGGTGATCAACACCCCGATCGGCCGCCAGGCCGCCCACGACGACCGCTACCTGCGCCGCGCCGCCCTCGACTACGCCGTCCCCACCGTCACCACCCTGGCCGGCGCCCGGGCGGCGGTGGAGGCGATCGCCGCCCTGCGGCGCCAACCGGAGCTGGAGGTGGTGGCCTTGCAGGACATCCACCGGCCCTGGGGGAGTTGAGCGGCGGCGGCAAGGCTGGAGGGTGGGCTTGACGGGGCGCTGCTCATGCCTGCTGCCCTGGCGCTGCCTAAGTCTTGAAGGTCAAGCTAGCTCTGATTGACCTTCTTGGTATGGATTTTTCCTCTGTGGTGAGTGCATTCCTTTCCATTCTGATTCGTTCAGACCAACCACCAATCGCAGCGCGCCGGCTGCCACTGCTGCAAAACGATGCTCGGATGTCGATCCTTTGAACCTGGTCTAGGATCGGAGCATGAAGAAAGTCCAAAAAGCATCCGTCCCAGAACGACGCGCCCCAAAGGCCGTGAACGTTGCTGCTGCTACAACCAAAATGGCCGCCCGCTCGGCTTCCAGGAGCGCTGATACCGCGGCCGCGGATGTTCTCCCATCCGGCGGGACTTTCAGGGGAGCCAGAGCCCTCCAGGCTGCAACCGCGAAACCACCTACAGAGTCAGCAACAAGGATTTCCGCCGCCGAGGCGGCCCTGCGCGCTCGGGTGAACCGGATGGGTTTGCTCCCTGATCCTGCAGCCGAGATCGACGTGGTGATTGGCTCCATTGTTCAGGCTGGGCTATGCCATGGGATCAACCAGCGCTGGCAAAGGATTGGGCCCAACGATCCCGATCAGCGCCAGGCGTTGCTGGTGGCCTTCCACCAACTTTTGGAGGACTCGCCCACACCCGCAGGGGAGTGGCCCGGGCTGAGGGAGGTGTGTGGCGATGAACTCCTCGGCCAGATTCTCTCGATCTCCCATGCCAGCCTGCGCCGCTATGGGGCGGGTGAGCGCCGCTGCCCCGATGGGGTGGCAGCCCGGCTGCACTGGCTGGCCCTGGTGGTGGAAGCGCTGGAGGGCTCCTACAACGCCATCGGCATCAGGCGCTGGTTTGCCCGGCCCCGCCAAGCCCTCGCGGGGGCCACCCCCCTCGCCCTGCTGGAAGGGAGCTGGTTGCCGGAGCATCCCGGCCCGCGCCGACTCAAAGCCTTGGCGGAAGCCACGCAGGCGGGCATGGTGGCCAGCTAATGGCCATGGCCCCTTACCGGCTGGGCTTTCGGGTTTGTGATCGCCGCTATCCGTTCCTGTGGAGTGGTCCGGGCCAGCGCTCGGGACGCTGGAACCAGCAGGGAGACGAGCCGGTGCACTACCTGGCCAGCTCCCCCCTGGTGGCCTGGGCCGAATGGCTTCGGGGACAGGAGATCACCGACCCTGAAGATCTCGACGGTGTGGCCGCAGCCCTGTGGGCCGTGCTGATTCCTGAATCCTGGAGCGATGCAGAGCTGCCAGAGGTGGAGCTGAAGATTGACGATGTCTTGGCCACCGATGCGGGGGCCAGGCAACGCCGCCAGCAAGCCATCGAACACCTCAAGGCCAAAGGGGCCCTGGGGCTGAGGGCCCTGTCGGCGGCGATCCAAGACCCATCCACCCATTCCTGTCGCCGCTGCAGCGATGGGGGGGAAGCCGACGATGACCTCCCCGAGCCGCCCCAAGTGTTCGTGCTCTGGTGTGAGGCCAAGCTATTGGCGGGCTGGGCCTGCGTGAAGCAAGGGCGGCCGCCTGCGGAGCTGCTGCCGTTCGTTCGGCACCAGGGACGTCTTTAACGTGCAGGCCTGGTTCGTCCAGCGGCAGGCAACGGAGCCCTACCTCAGCGTGCTGAGCCTGGGCGCCGCGCGCTCCTAGGCTCTCCTGCACCGCTGATTTGCCCGCCATGACTGCAACGCTTCATGCCCCCATCGCCCCCGGCACCGACCTGCGCGAGCTGTTCCGCGCCACCTACGAGAACCGCTACACCTGGGAGCCGGGCTTCGGCGGCTACCAGGGCCGTTGCGTGTGGGAGCAGGGCGATCGCCGCGTCGAGGGCAGCTTCCAGGTGGGCTCCGACCTCAAGGCCAGCGTCGAAGGCATCGACGACGCCGAGATCCAAAAGGCGGTGGCCTCCCAGTTGTGGGAAGTGGCGATCCACCGGGTGCGCCGCAGCTTTGACCAGACCCATGCTGAAAACACCTTCACGGCGGGTGACACCGATGCGGTGGGCACCGAGGTGATTGTGGGTGGCAAGAATGCCGGTGATCGTTATCGCATCAAGGACAATGTGGTGACGATGGTCCATCGCCACATCCACGGCACCGTGGTGACGATCTTCACGCTCAGCACCACCGACACCGGATCCGGCTACCTCAGCCACACCTACAGCAGCCGCTATAGCGATCCGGCCAGCGGCGAGGCCAAAGGCAGTGTCAATCGCTTCACCGATACCTTCACCCCCCTTACACCAGCAGGGCCCTGGGTGCTGGCCGAGCGGCAGATCGTCCAGGACGACCCCACAGCTGCCACCGGTGACAGCCGCCAAACCTTCCGCTTCGAAGACCTCAGCCCGCTCGCCTGAGCCGGCTTGCCTGGGCCGCCAATCGCTTGAACGGCTATTGGGTAGGCCCGCAGACCTGCATCGCTGGGCTCAGCGGGCCATCAACGCCAGCCGCCGGCCGGGCCGGGCGAACTGATCGCCCTGCCACCAGCCCGGGGCCTTCCGGCTTCAGCCCTCGCCCGGCAAGGGCGCGATCGATTGGAGCCGATCGTTCAGCTGCATCGCCATCGACTGGCGGCCAACGGCCAGCACCTTGAGGGTGTCTTCGTGCATCCGCAGCTGGGCGTCGGCCACCTGCATGCCCCGCACCAACTCCTTGACTTCATCGGGCAGGCTGTTGAGGTCGTAGCGCTTGCCCTCGAAGGTGAGCACGGGGGGTTGTTGATCGGGGGTCTGCACGACAAAACACGGAATGCTGGCTGATTGTAGTCGGCGAGTTGTAGGCCCTCTCGATCAGCCCTCGCTGCGGATCAGCTGACGCTGGCAGAGGTCGCGGTAGCGGCCGCCGCGGGCCATCAGGCTGTCGTGGTTGCCCTCCTCCACGATCCGCCCGGCTTCGAGCACCAGGATTCGGTGGGCCTCCTGCACGGTGGCCAGGCGGTGGGCGATCACCAGCACGGTGCGACCCGCCATCGCCTGCTCCAGGCCCCGCTGCACGGCCTCCTCGGCCTCGGCATCGAGGGCACTGGTGGCCTCATCCAGCAGCAGCACCGCCGGATTGCCGAGCACGGCCCTGGCGATGGCCAGCCGCTGCAACTGGCCGCCGGAGAGGTTGCTGCCCCCTTCCTCCAGCCTGGCGCCGTAGCCACCGCTGAGCGCTTCAATGAAGCCATCGGCATTGGCCAGGCGAGCCGCCTGGCGGATCTGCTCAGCGCTGGCGGGCCGGCCAAAGGCAATCGCCTCCCCCACGGTGCCGGAAAACACCCGGCTCTGCTGGGGCACCAGGGCCACGGCGCGGCGCAAATCCCGCGCCCGCAGGTCGGCCAGATCCTGGCCATCGAGCAGCACCCGACCCCGTTGGGCGGTGTTGAAGCGCAGCAGCAGTGAAAACAGGGTGCTCTTGCCGGCGCCTGAGGGGCCCACCAGGGCCACCATCTGACCCGGCGTGATCTGCAGATTGAGGTGGTGGAGCACCGGTTTGGCGGGGTCGTAGCCGAAGCTCACCCCCTCCAGCACCAGCTCGCCGCGCACCTGGGCCAGCGGCCGGGCGCCGGGGCGATCGGGGGGCTCCACCGGTTCGGCCTCGATCGCCCGCAGCCGCCGCAGCGAGGCCTGACCCTGCTGGAATTCGTTGTAGTTGGTGCTGAGATGGGCGATCGGATCGATCAACATCAGCAACGCCGCCACATAACTGCTGAAGCCGGCGCTGCTGAGGCCGCCGCTGTGGATGCGGGCGGCGCCGATCAAGAGCACCGCCAGGATGCCGGCCGCTTCGATGAAGCCCACCACCGGGTGCTGCAGGGCCAGCAGCCTCAAGGTGCGGTACCGGGCGCGGCGGTGCAGGTCCACTTCCGTATCAAAACGCTTCTGCAGCCAGGGTTCAGCCGCAAACGCGCGCACCAGCGGCAGGCCGCCGATCGCCTCCCCGAGCAGGGAGGCCAGCTCGCTCACCTGCTTCTGGCTGCGCTCGGCCGCCCCCATCACCCGGGCACCGAACAGGCTCACCATCACCGCCACCACCGGCGCCAAGAGCAAGGTGGCCAGGGCCAGGGGCCAATCGAGCCAGAGCATGTAGCCCAACACCGCGACCAGCTGCAGGGCGCTGGGGGTGCTGTCTTGCAGGGTTTTGTAGATCACCTCCCCGACCCGGTCGGCGTCTTCGGTGAGGCGATAGGTGAGATCGCCGGCGGAGAGCTTTTCGAGGGCGCCGAATTCGAGCCGCTGCAGGCGGGCGAACAGCTGGCGGCGTAGGTCTTGGCTCACGGCTAGGGCGGGCCCGGCCAGCAGCGTGTCCTGGCCAAACTGGGCGGCCTTCTGCACCAGGAACACCGCCAGGGCGAGGCCGATGTTGCGCAGCACCGCCGGGAAGTCACCGGCCCCGATCGCCGGGATCAAGCGGCCGGCCAGGGCGGCCAGTAGCGGCCAACAGGCCACGAAAACGAGCATGCAAAAGCCACCGGCCAACAGGCGGGACCGGTGGGGCCTGAGCAGGGGCCAGAGCCGGCGGAAGCCGGCCGGCGAGGGGGCAAGCATCGGCGCACCCTAAGCCTGGGCGGAGGGAAGCCCCTGGCCAGCCAGGGCTGGCGGCGACGTGCCAGGGTCAACAGCGTGGTGGGTAGGCCCGTGAAACTCGATCAGTACCTCAAATGGCATGGCCTGGCCGCCACGGGCGGTGAGGCCAAGCAACGGATCCAGCGGGGCGATGTGAAGGTGAATGGGGCGATCGAAACCCGGCGCGGTCGCCACCTCGCCCCTGGCGATGCGGTGGAGATCGACGGCACCGAAAGGATCGTGATGCCACCTGCTGCCGAAGCCGCCGGGCTGAAGGCCCCGGATCGCCGGCCCCCGGCTGGGGGCTGATCGCCGGGCCGGGCCGGTTTGCAGCGTTGCGGCTGGGGTGGGGCAGGGCCGGCGGTGCGGACGAGGTTTTAGCCTGTCGCCATTGTTGTTTGTGGGGAGCCGCCGGTGCGCAGGACCGTCATCGCCGGGAACTGGAAGATGCACATGACCTGCGCCGAGACGCGGGAGTTCGCTGCGGTCTTCCGTCCCCTGATCGCCGATCTGCCCAGCAATCGCCAGGTGGTGCTGGCGCCCCCGTTCACATCGATTCCCACCCTCTGCCGCCACTTAGAGGGGGCCGGCGTGGCGATTGCCGGTCAGAACGTGCACTGGGAGGAGAGCGGCGCCTACACCGGCATGATCTCGGCGCCGATGCTGATCGAGCACGGCGTGACCCACGCGATCGTGGGCCACAGCGAGCCGCGCAAGTACTACAGCGAAACCGACGAGCAGATCAATCTGCGTGCCCGCACCGCCCAGCGCACCGGCCTGATCCCGATCCTGTGCGTGGGGGAGAGCCTTGATCAGCGCGAGGCCCGCGAAACCGAACGGGTGATTCATCGCCAGATCGAACAGGGGCTCGAAGGCATCGACCCGCTGCGGGTGATCGTGGCCTACGAGCCGATCTGGGCGATCGGCACCGGTAAGACCTGCGCCGCCGAGGAGGCCAACCGCATCTGTGGCCTGATCCGTGGCTGGGTGGGCCATCCCGAGGTGGTGGTGCAGTACGGCGGCTCGGTCACCCCCGAAACGATCGACCTGCTGATGGAGCAGGGCGAGATCGATGGCGTGCTGGTGGGCGGCGCCTCGCTGAAGCCGGAGAGCTTCGCGCGCATCGTCAATTACGAGCCAGTGGCCGTGGCCGCCTGAAGGAGAGGCCGATAACGATGGGCCTGCCGTCGCGCCGCCCCGCCTCCCTGGCCGCCTGGCTCAGCGCGAACGCGTTCCCTACGGCCCCAGGTGTCCCGCGGGTGATCGGGATCCTTAACCTCACCCCCGATTCCTTCAGCGATGGCGGCCGACTCGCCGCTGTGGAGGATGCGCTGCGGGCCGCCGGGCGGATGCTGGCCCAGGGCGCCGATGGGCTCGATCTCGGCGGCCAGAGCACCCGGCCCGGCGCCAGCGATGTGGGGCCCGAGGAGGAGGCCCGCCGGGTGCTGCCGGCCCTGGCGGCGATTCGCGCCGCCCATCCCGAAGCCATTCTGTCAGTGGACACCTTCCGTGCCCCGGTGGCCGCTGCGGCCCTGGAGGCCGGTGCCGACTGGATCAATGACGTGGGCGGCGGGCGCCGCGACCCCGCCATCTTGAAGGTGGTGGCGGCGGCGGATTGCCCCTATGTGCTGATGCACAGCCGGGGTGACAGCACCAGCATGGATCAGCTGGCGGTCTACGGGGATGTGGTGCAGGAGGTGCGCCAGGAGCTGCTGGAGAGCAGCGGGCGGGCGATGGCGGCGGGCATCCGCCGTGAGCGGCTGATCTGGGATCCGGGGCTGGGCTTCGCCAAGACCACCGAGCAGAACCTCGAACTGCTGCGGCGCCTGAGCGAGCTGGCTGGCGATGGCTTTCCCGTGTTGGTGGGCCCTTCCCGCAAGCGCTTCATCGGGGCCGTACTGGAGGAGCCGCGCCCCCGGGCCAGGCTCTGGGGCACAGCGGCGGTCTGCGGCCAGGCGATTGCCGCCGGTGCCGCCATCTTGAGGGTTCATGATGTGGGCCCGATCGTGCAGGTGGTGCGAATGGCGGCGGTGTTGCGGGGGTGAGCGGCCGTTGCTGTGCCGATCCTGCGCGTAGCCCTGTTCAAGCAAAGATCGAGAGCTGCCTGGCTGGCCGCTCGTTCAGGAGTGGCTGCGTGGAGGAAGGCCACCCTGCACCAACGCCACCGGCAAACCGGGCACCCTCTGGAAACCTGCATCGCCCGTGACCATCACGGCGGAGGGGCCCCACGCGGCATTCAAGCCAACTCAGGCGGCTGATCGCCAGTCGAATGCCAGACCCAGAGGCTTGCGCCGTTGCCGCAAGCTCCAAGAGCTGCTGCTTGACCGCCGACAACGCATCACCATCCACCAGGTAGATCAGGGCGCTGGCATCGAGAAAGGCGATCACCAATCGCGCTGCTCGTTGAGCTCTGCATCGATGACGCCGCGACTTCTGCCGGCCGCCGCTGGTGGCAGATCCAGCAACCACTCCAGGCAGGAGGGGCGGGCCGTGACCGGCTGGGCCGCCGAGCGCTGCAGATCCTGATAAGCGTCAGCACTCAGCACCACGGCGGCCGGACTGTTGCGCTTGAGCAGATACACCGGACCGGCGCGCAAGGCTTCCTCCACCGCCGCGATGCCGCGCCGCTTGAGCTCGGCGGACCGGAGCACATTGAGAGGCTGCTCGCCCATGGTTCCGGTAGCGGTTGCAGCCCCAAACTAGGACCATGGCGAAGTTTTTGGTTTTAAAAACAGTACGGATGGGTCGATGGCTGACGCCATGGGGGCCATCAGGTTGGTGACCATGCGAAGGGCTGATCGCGGCACTCCCCATGGGCGACCGGCCGCCTGGGGGGTGCTGGCTACCCTGGCTTGGAGGGGTTGCGTTATCAGCTACGCCATTTCTGGCTGTGGGCCAGATCCGCCAGCGCTGGCAGGAAGTGTGTGATGCCCTCTCGGCAGAAGCATTCGCGGAGTTTCTGCAGACTTTGCGCTTCCAGACATCGGCCCTTCCCCTGGCCGACACGGAGGCTTGGTTGCAGGATCGCTGCCGATTGGCGGGCACCAGGGTGTTTCGTGCCGATTGGAGCGCCTACGACGATCTAGGCATGCGGCTGATCGAAACGGGCCGCACCCGCCACACGCCCGAGAGCCTGCGGGAGCTCCTGCAGCAGGCAGAGCTGTTGGAGCCGCCGGCTCAGACTATCGGTTCCACGGTGCTGTTGCGTTCGTTTCGATCGCTGGATCCAGTGGCCGAGAATGAAGGCCAGCTGGGGATTGATTTGTGCGATCTGTTTGAGTATCGCCAGCCACGGGATGCCGAGGTCTGGAGCACCACCATCCCCGAGCGGCTGCGGCAGGCCACAGCCACCATCGCCGGCCTGAGCAGGCCGCTGGAGTTGAAGATCCAGGCCCATCTCTCGATCGCCTGGTTCCTGGGAACGCTGCTGCCGCCCAAAACCGGTGTGGCTTTCACGTTGCGCCAGCTCGATAGCCGCATGCGAGTGATGGTGTGGGATGACTCCTTGCCCAGGTGCCCGGAGGGAGGCTCCGGCTGGTCGTTCAGCAAGGAGAAAATTGGGCAGGGGGAGGAGCTGGCGGTGGCGCTGTCGGTGAGCCGCGAGGTGTTGTTGGATGTGCGCCATCACTTGGCCGCCCAACCCGGTGCAATCGGCATCCTGGTGCATGCCTCCCTGCAACCACCCGGTCAACACACGATCGTGGATGGAGCCCACGGCCGCTGGTTGGTGGATGCGCTGATCCAGCAGCTGGGTGCAATGGTGAGCCAGCAGCGCCCACCGAGGCTGCACCTCTTTCCGGCCGCTCCGGTGAATCTGATGGCCCTGTTGGGGCAGCAAGCTGCCGCACTTGGCCCCACGACCGTGTATGAATTCGAGTTTGGTTCATCTACACGCCGCTATTCAGCAGCCATGCGGACTTGAGGGGAATAGGCCTTTGCGATCAGCGACCGAGACTGAAAGAACGATCAATTCAGCCTAAGCGAAATCCAGGCAGACGATTTGCTCGTCTTCCTTCTAAATTTGAAGTTCGATCGGGGCCTCCTGGATGGCAGGCATTAAATGGCACCTCTGACTTGAAAAGATCCCGCCGACAGGTTGCCAGCAGGATCGCATATCTACTTTGACTAAAACACAAGAAAACAAGGAGATGATTCTAATCAATAGGTGTCGCCAGCGAGTGGTGACTTAAATATCAGGCCACAAAAGAGAAACCTGCCTATCTAGATTTTAATCAATAGGTGCCACCAGCGAGTGGTGACCAGAATGGCAAGCCTTTGGCACTCATGGAAAAGGTTGTTTCCAATCAATAGGTGTCACCAGCGAGTGGTGACACTAGCGTTGGCCAAGGTTCCCAGTTCCTGTTCGTTGCAGGGTTTCCAATCAATAGGTGCCACCAGCGAGTGGTGACGATTGAAGGTTCTACAATTAAACAACACTTTGAGCCTAAGTTTCCAATCAATAGGTGTCACCAGCGAGTGGTGACTTGATGTCGTGCTAACCGAGCGTAGGCTCGACATCGACAGTTTCCAATCAATAGGTGTCACCAGCGAGTGGTGACTTTCGCCGGTGCCTATTGGGTTGATCTCCGACGACGGGTTTCCAATCAATAGGTGTCACCAGCGAGTGGTGACGCTTGCAGGTGGTTGCACATTCTTGAAAAACACTATCATGGTTTCCAATCAATAGGTGTCACCAGCGAGTGGTGACGGCGATGGATCAGATGGAGCAGTCGCGTCAGTTCCTGAAGTTTCCAATCAATAGGTGTCACCAGCGAGTGGTGACATGGAAAAACAGGTTGAAGTGCCCAATCCCGACGAATAGTTTCCAATCAATAGGTGTCACCAGCGAGTGGTGTCCTCTAATGCTAACGACTGATTTCAAACCATCCGATGTCAAGTTTCCAATCAATAGGTGTCACCAGCGAGTGGTGACGATACGCTTTCAATGTCAAAGACCCTTGGAGTGAATTCGGTTTCCAATCAATAGGTGTCACCAGCGAGTGGTGACAAAGGCGTGCTGAACGGAATCGAGTGGATCTCCGTCAGGTTTCCAATCAATAGGTGTCACCAGCGAGTGGTGACCTGGCGATTGATCCAGGCCCGGTGCAATCGGCCCTTGTGCTGGTTTCCAATCAATAGGTGTCACCAGCGAGTGGTGACACGGTGACGGTCACACCATCACCGTCACCCTCACGTGGTTTCCAATCAATAGGTGTCACCAGCGAGTGTTGACCACTTTTCTGTCGTGGCACGGGAAGGTGTGTTTTCGGATGCGTTTCCAATCAATAGGTGTCACCAGCGAGTGGTGACAACCGCCGAGAAGAGCACAAGGACCACTGTGTTTATTACAGTTTCCAATCAATAGGTGTCACCAGCGAGTGGTGACAAGTCGTGCGTGAATCAGAACCCATACCACCTCCCGCCCGTTTCCAATCAATAGGTGTCACCAGCGAGTGGTGACCCTTCAATGATCCATGCCATGATTACGTCTCCAACACTAGTTTCCAATCAATAGGTGTCACCAGCGAGTGGTGACTTACCAATCCTGTGAACACCCAGGCTGGGAGATTTCTCGTTTCCAATCAATAGGTGTCACCAGCGAGTGGTGACGCGAAAACGGCGGCGCTACCACGTACGTGCCAAGGGTTGAAGGTTTCCAATCAATAGGTGTCACCAGCGAGTGGTGACAATGACGCCAGGCTGGTCCAGCTTTACGCAAAAATTGGTTTCCAATCAATAGGTGTCACCAGCGAGTGGTGACAGCGGATCGAGACATCCAGGGAGGCGGTAAGGGGCCTAAGTTTCCAATCAATAGGTGTCACCAGCGAGTGGTGACTTGTTAAAATGGACATTCCATTTGGCGATGACCTTACACCTGGTTTCCAATCAATAGGTGTCACCAGCGAGTGGTGACTTCAACTGGCGGCGCGATTAGCGGGCCATTGATGGCAGCGGGTTTCCAATCAATAGGTGTCACCAGCGAGTGGTGACGGCTTTCAAAGCTAATCCTAAGCCTTCCGTTTAGGACAGTTGTTTCCAATCAATAGGTGTCACCAGCGAGTGGTGACCCGGCACCGGCGCTGCTTCGGTGATCTTCCGGGGCTCCCAGGTTTCCAATCAATAGGTGTCACCAGCGAGTGGTGACACAACAACGTCAGGGTCGGAAAACAATGCAACTGACGTTTCCAATCAATAGGTGTCACCAGCGAGTGGTGACACTGCAAAGCGAAAAACACTGGTCCAAATTCGCCCAACAATGTTTCCAATCAATAGGTGTCACCAGCGAGTGGTGACTATGATGACTTCGTTCCTTTTGTTGAAGAAGTATTAAGTTTCCAATCAATAGGTGTCACCAGCGAGTGGTGACTCGAGATGTTTGCTCACAGCAAAACAGCCAAGTTCAGAGTTTCCAATCAATAGGTGTCACCAGCGAGTGGTGACTATACAGCAATATGCACAGTACGTGATCGACGGATATGTTGTTTCCAATCAATAGGTGTCACCAGCGAGTGGTGACCAGGGATATTTGGAGACTTCCTGGAAGATATCTTTCAAGGTTTCCAATCAATAGGTGTCACCAGCGAGTGGTGACCATCGGGGCCCTGGTTTTAGCGGCGGCGGCACAGAACGATGTTTCCAATCAATAGGTGCCACCAGCGAGTGGTGACCCATCCTTGAGCGGTATCCGTGCGCCTTCCTCGTTGATCGTTTCCAATCAATAGGTGCCACCAGCGAGTGGTGACCTGCAGCAGGTGGCATCCAAGGGCACCGTGTCAATGGGTTTCCAATCAATAGGTGCCACCAGCGAGTGGTGACCTCCGTAGACGGCGACAACAAGGTTATCCACATGGGTAGTTTCCAATCAATAGGTGCCACCAGCGAGTGGTGACCAGTATTTCAGGAAGTCCAGCGATCTGGAGGAGAAGACGTTTCCAATCAATAGGTGCCACCAGCGAGTGGTGACTCATGGAAGCTGGAACTACGTGGGAGCCTGACGGTCAGTGTTTCCAATCAATAGGTGCCACCAGCGAGTGGTGACGCGGGACCATAACAGTTCTCTGGCTACCTGAGACTGTGAAAGTTTCCAATCAATAGGTGCCACCAGCGAGTGGTGACGACCTGATCCTCGCTGTCGTGCTCTCTTTGGTCCTGGAGTTTCCAATCAATAGGTGCCACCAGCGAGTGGTGACGGCTCACTACCACAGTCTCAAGAAAACCGAGTTCAGGCGGGTTTCCAATCAATAGGTGCCACCAGCGAGTGGTGACCCAGATTCTTCTTGTCGGCGGAAAGTCGATCAGATGCGTTGTTTCCAATCAATAGGTGCCACCAGCGAGTGGTGACTTGCGAGGTCCTATGGTTATAGGCGTCTGCAAACATTTGCGGTTTCCAATCAATAGGTGCCACCAGCGAGTGGTGACCACCACCGGCCAATTCCTCTCAGCCGAGCAAGCTGTGTGGTTTCCAATCAATAGGTGCCACCAGCGAGTGGTGACCGCCAAAAGACAGCGCTGGGACGGATCGGGAATCGGCAACGGTTTCCAATCAATAGGTGCCACCAGCGAGTGGTGACCTCAGTGATGCCGATGCTTTACGCATTGCTACTGAAGCGGTGGTTTCCAATCAATAGGTGCCACCAGCGAGTGGTGACTCAAGCTGTATTTCTAACTTTGAAGCTAACCGGTGTTGTCGGGGTTTCCAATCAATAGGTGCCACCAGCGAGTGGTGACCATACCCTAAATTGAAACTTAAAATCCTACAGGATGTTGATAGTTTCCAATCAATAGGTGCCACCAGCGAGTGGTGACCAAGCGCTATGAGCAGCTGCGGGGCGACCGCGATACCTGGGTTTCCAATCAATAGGTGCCACCAGCGAGTGGTGACTTG
>CAIOGZ010000043.1 GCA_903858015.1 uncultured cyanobacterium | reverse complement strand
TTCCAAGAAGCGCTGGCGACGCGTCTTCTTTTTGGCGTAGATCTGCTCGTAGTCCGTGAAGCCCAGCTGGAGAGGGACAGCCATCCGGTCCAGTCTCAGTTCGAGAACTGGTCTGATTTTAGCGGGTTTTTCAGAGGTTCCCATGATCTGCCTGCTCACCAGCTACACCGTGCAGGGCAACACGGTTCGCTCTAACGTGCGGTACGGGTGCTGCCATAGGCGCAAGAAAACACTGAGCCTCTAGTGCTAAACCACATCAGCCTCCATGCCAAAGGCGCGGCCAGGCCCATGGGACAGCCAGCACCTTCGACATCATCAGGCTTGTACTTGTTGTCGTAAAAGGATATCTGTGGACTTCGAAGATAGACTGCTTATGACCCTAGGGCTATGTCTTCATATCAGTTCGTGAAGCTTGCCATCCAAGGCATTGGCCCATCACTAGAACTTTGTCGAGCTAAACAACAAATCATGAACCTCTTCAGGTTGTGCTATAAACAGAACAAGCTGTCCTCTCCGGGTGCATCTCGGACTGCGGGACATATGGCTAGATTTGCTGTTGTCTCGATTCTGCCTACAGCTATCTTGCTGGGAGGGTGCCAAAATGATACTATGCTGAAGGCGGCAACAGAATACGCTAAGATATCAGAGAAAACAAAGAGCATGTTCCCCGCAATTACTGCAGATTACCTAGAATCATGCTTGCGGAGTGCGAACTACAGAACTCTTGATCCAAGTGTCAAGGGAGAGCTCATCGCCATCAGGCGTGATGAGGCAAGGCGCGAATGCACAGCAAAAGGCATTGAAAGTACCGCTTCTGTTGCAGCGGCAATGACAAGCATCCATGAGCTGATCAGCGCCTATCTCACTGCACTGGGCGGACTATCCGCCGACAAGAGTTACGGAAAGGAAATTGCTTCATTAGCAGAGTCCGTCAAGGGACTGCCAGGCATTGGCAATACGCCAGCAGCTCAAGAAACGATTGATGCAAGCAAATCGATTGCCTCTGTGATTTCAAAGTATCTTACAAAAGCCTATCGTGCCAGAGAAATTAGGCAGGCCGTGCTGCAATCTGATGATGCGCTGTCCAAGTTGGTATACGCCTTGTCAACGGCCACATACTATGGCTACTTGGGCGGCAGGCAGGGTGAATCTGGCACCAGCTTCTCCACCCAAAACAGAAATGGGCCTGGCTTGGCTGCAGAGAATCGATTCCTTAATCGATACTATGGAGAACCAATCCGCGAATCAATGCTCTACTTGCCTCGCAAACCGACTCAGGACTACATAGAGGTCAAAATGAATAATGAATGGATCGAAGCGCAAGACAAGCTTGATGCAAAACGCGCTGTAGCAATTAAGTATCTTAAATTACTAAAAGATATTGCATGTGATCATACCAGCTTGCGCCTAATGATTCAGAATAACACAGCACAAAAAGCCTCAGACGTTAATCGCTTATGCAAGGCCCCATCCGAAGGTGGCCTCCAGACCAGCAGTTGGCGGCCAATTAAGAATTCAACCCTCGAAGATCAATTTGCATCCAGACTGAATATGTATCGCACCAGGATGAAACTGTTAAGCTTGGAGTATAACAAGGCATACGGCTATCATCAGAAGTAACACGAAATCTGTGGTCGCAAGTTCATCGTCTACTTTTCATTGGAATAATTGTAGTCGAGTCTGCTCCCTCATCCACTCACCACATCCCCTCACCACCACCCCATCATGCCCCCTCTCGCCATGTATCCTGCCAATCCAGAAGTACTTTTTACTGCCGTTGACGAAGCGTATGATCTCTTGGAAGTGATGAACGATAAACGTCAATTAATTAAAGATGAGATACGAAAACTGAATCAGGTCGAGCCGACTCCCCTTGCTCGCCTCCGAGAACTGAATGACCAACTCAATCAAATCAATGCTGAGATAAGCAAGGGAGAAGCTGAAGCGGCACGGCTAAATAGAATTGCTATGTTGAAGCTTTTGAACAGCTCTGATGTTGTCAACGCTACAAAAGTTATGGAGTGCACTACTGGTAAGGCCAAACTAGCTTTGAATAATCTTGATGAATTTCAGAATTTCCTAGCCGTGTCAGCCGCCATCGTTAAGCTTGTTGCCGATATCGCCTCTGCTGCCGCTGCTGCCCCTTTGAGCTTTCTCGCGATTGCAACAATAATTGAGAATTTCGATTCTCTTATCCACATTGAACTTGTTGAAACGCTTTCCCCTGACGAACTTGAAAAGATTATGCCAAAGATCCAAGTCGACTGCACAAAGGCCGCCTAGGGAGCCTCGGGGTAACAAGTCCAATGGTGATATATTCAACCGTGAGGTGTTCAGAATGATCGCATGATGCCCGGCTAAAGTTGCAAATGAGCTTAATTCGTTGTATTCGGGTAATCCCGGCCGCCTTTGCTTGGGAGTTATGTTTTCGATGTGGAGCTATTCCCTTGGGCATGAGCTCCCTGCCAACTGATGACGAACGAGAGATGGATTGGTCAAAGCGATTCGCTGGCGTCCCTTGAAGTGGTGTAAATCCCCGGCATCCCCACCCCGGTGATGCCGGGGTAGTGGCGCATCTCAGGCGACTGGCTCCGGCTGGTGTTGCAAGAGGTGGGCAGGTCCGTTTCCCTGGTTCGAGTCCTATCTCAACCAGATGAACCATGCCCAATTCCAATTGTGCCGCACCTGAGCTGGCCTCGCGGATGGCAGCACTGCCGGGTAACTGATCCCCGAGCTGGCGCGTCTCGGCCTGCAGCAGCTCATTGAGCTGGAGGTCGCCCCTGTGCTCGGTGCCGGTGTGCCGGTCCAGGTGCGATCGATGCAGACCGGCGAGCGTATTGCCATCAAGGCGGACTACATCAAGAAGCACCGCTTGCCCTTCGAAACCTGGGGCAACACCGTGTCGGTGATGGCAATCAAGGCCAACGGTGTGATCGCCGAAAACATGGGCGATGGGCACCGCCTGCGCCTGCACTGGCAGCGCGTCAGCCCCGCCCGCGAGTGGTACTTCTACACCTACCAGCCCACGATCTGGAAAGTCACCCCCGGCGACTGGAAAGCCGATGCCCTGATCGAATTCACCTTCCAAAACAAGCCCCAGGTCATCGAGACTTTCCGCAATGTCCCCTACTGGCGTGAGCGCTTCGGCATCGATCAAAGAGATCACAAGCGCTTCCGCTGGGCCCGCTTCTACCAAGCCATCGCCGATGCCCTGCTTCTCCATCGCGCCGATCGCAGCCAACTGTTCGCCTTTTTGCAAGAGCTCCAGCCCAGCGTGGAGGGCCCGCGTATCTGGTTTAGTCGGTGCCGCAGGCGCGGCACAGGGGCTGATCGGCGCGGGTCCTTGAGCCCGCCCCGCCCTTTACCTGTGCCCTGCGCTGCGTCCACCATGGACCAATCGCACTTTTCCCGCCGCTCCCAGCTCCAGTCGCTTCGCTCCCAGGCCCTTGTTGATTTAAGCGATTCCTACTGTTTGCGCTGCCTATCTCGGCTGGGGGAGGTGGTGGATCAGCTCCTGTTCGAGCGGCAGGTGGCTCAGCCGCCGCTGCCGCTGGATGCCGAGATCCTGGAGATGTTTCTCTTTTGAGGGCTTCGGAGGCTGCGGCCCCTACATCCACTAAACCCTGCCTTGACCGGAGATGGGCGGTCACCGGGCTGAATGCAACGCCTCCAGACGCCTTAGCATTGCTAGCAGTGCAGGCATTGCATACAGGATCAGCCCATGGCCACCCTCACCATCCGGAACCTCGACGAGGGCACCAAGGCCCAGCTGCGCATCCAGGCCGCCCGACACGGTCGATCGATGGAGGAGGAAGCCCGCACGATTCTCCGCGAGGCCATCGAAGCCAAGCAGCCATCAGCAGCAACCAAGCAAGGGCTGGGCAGTCGCATCCAGGCCCACTTCGCCCAGTTCGGAGGGGTGGAGCTGGAGCTTGCTCAGCGTTCGTCGCAGCCAACGCCAGCTCAGTTCGGCGCTGAACCGTGATGGACAACCCAGGAACGCCCCAACCCACCACGGGAGGTTTTGCGGTGATCCTGCTCGATACCACTGTGATCTCGGAGCTGATGCGGCCGCAACCAGAGCCAAGGGTGCTGGCCTGGGCTGATGGCCTCGATCCAGAGGCGGTGGCGATCACAGCCATGAATGAAGCCGAGATCCTGCACGGCCTGGCCCGGCTGCCAGATGGTCGGCGCAAGCAGGAGCTTCAGCAGAGCTGGGACGCCATGATGGCCGAACTGTTTGCCGGCCGGGTCTGGCCGTTCACCAGCGAAGCGGCCCACTGGTACGCCCAGCTGCTGAGACGCCGCAAGCGATTGGGACGATCCATGGCTACCGCCGATGCGGTGATTGCCGCGACGGCTCTGGCCCAGGGAGCGTCACTGGCCAGCCGTGATGTCGCCGACTTTGCCGACATCGGCCTGGAGCTGATCAATCCCTGGGATACCCCATGACCCCCACCCCATGAATCAGGGAGTAGGGGCGCCTGCTGGCTTCCTGGCCGACACGCTGTTCACGATGACGCGCCGGCCTTCTCCATGCTCCGCCGCGGGCAAGGGCTAACGCTGTGAGCATCAGGTTGGCTCAACCAATGCCGATCTGACCCTGGGCTGACGTGGCTCCGTGCCTTTCGCTCGAACTGTCGGTCGGCGTTGATGGGCCTCCATCAGAGGACACGCAGTGACTTGATAGGAGCTTGAGCAGAAGCCCCGTCGCAGTGCTGTCCACGTGTCCATCTGATGGATTTCACCCACCACCACCCACAGACGAATGGCAACGCAAATTCTGGCATCTCCAGCCAAGGAGAGTGATCCAAAGCCCCAGCGCCGCGGCAAGCCGGTGCTCAAGCCCACTTGATGCCGATGCGGGTAGCCCAGGCGGTGGTACTGCAGCTGCAGGCCCGGCAGGTTGGCACGGTTTCGGTGCTTTGAGGCGCCTGGGGGCCCCTGCCGGGGCCCTTTTGGGGTCCTGTTGGGCTTGTTGCGGACAGGCCAGACGCCATGGGGGCTTGCGGTACCCCTGACAGCCGGGCATTGCGGGTGAAGGCGTAACGAAAGCACGCCGTAAATGCTGATCTGCACCTACCATTGCGGCCTTACACCACCTACCACCTGGGTGCGCCGTTCTTTCCTTGATGCCCTAGGCCACCGCCGGTCCTCAGCAGCGCGGCGGAGGCTGCTGCAGGGTTTGGCGTTGGTGGTGGTGGCGGCAGTGGTTGCGGCCCATCAGCCAGGGCTGCAGGCCCAGGGCCGGGCCGAAGCAGTGGCAGCAACGGGCACGGCTCCAGCTCTAGCTCTAGCTACGGATTCTGAAGTGTGGGCTCAGTTCAGCGGATGGCTGGTGAGCCATGGTGCTTGGGGCAAGTATCTGGTGTTGGCTTTAGTCATCGTCGGGGCCTTTGTGGCCAATGCTCAGAACTTTACTGCCATCGGGAGTTGGTTCCCCCAACTATGGAGATGGCTGCGTCCCAAATCGAAGGAGATCAGACCGCCCAGCCCAGTGCCGATTAGCTCAGGTGCAAATGTTGGCGTCCTTGTGTCAGGGAACGCCCAGGGCATCACCAACTCCGGTTCGATCAGCGTCGGCGGAAATCAGACTGTGATCGCGGCGGGGCCAGGGAGCCCGGTCGAAAGCATCGCGGGCGACAAGCATGTGCATCATTATCCGCCCGCCAAACCCAACCCCCAGCTCCCCCAATCCCACACCCCCCACAACCTTCCCGACCGCAACACCGACCCCAGCCGCTTTGTGGGGCGCAACGTACAGCGCGACAAGCTCCTTGAGTTGATCAGCCCGGCGGGCAGTCGGGTGTTTCTCACTGGGATGGGCGGAGTGGTTAAAAGTGAGCTCGCCCTGCAAGTCGCCCGCAGCGCACTGGATCAATTTCCCGGTGGCGTTGTGCAACTTGATGGCCGCCAGGGCTTTGAGGCGATGGCGACGGAGCTGATCGGTTTTGTGCGGCGCAGCTTTGCCGATCTGTTGCCCAAGGAGGGCAGCCCCGAGGAGTTGTTGGGGCTCTGCTGGAACCGCTGGCCCGCTAGAGCCAACCCGCCGGAGCCGGTGTTGCTGGTTCTTGATGACTTACCCGGAAGCGCAAAGGGCCAAAGCAGCGAGGATCGCCTCTGCCAGGGCCTGCCGCCCCGTTTCCGGCGCTTGATCACCCGGCGTGAGGCGGCTTCCGCCGGTGTGGCCTCGATCAACTTGGAGGTGCTCCAGCGCCCCGATGCCCTGCGTCTGCTCAGCCTGCAGGCCGGCGCCCAGGGGGAGCAGCGGATCGGCTCACAATCAGAGGCCGCAGATGCTCTTTGCGAGGCCGTGGGCGATCTACCGCTGGCCCTGGTGCTACTAGGTGCGCGGCTGCATAACCAGCGTGATTTGGGTGTAGCGGCTCTGCTGGCTGATTTGCAGGCCAAGGGAGCGGAAGCCAAGGCGTTGAGGCAAGCCCACCCGGAGCTGGGCGCCCGGCTTGGGGTGGTGGAGTCGCTGCTGATCAGCTGGGAACCGCTTAGCGAGCCGGCCAAGGAGTTGGCGATTCTGCTGGCGGCGATGGCAGCAGCCGTGATCCCCTGGGAGCTGGTGGAGGCCTGCCGGCGGGAGGACCAGGAGCTGGTGGAAGGCAGCGCCTTTGGTGATGCCCAGGCGGAATTGGTGGAGGCCCAGCTGTTGCAGCGCGTTGGGGACAACCGCTACCAGCTGCATCCCCTCGTGCGGCAGTTCCTGGCGCTGCAGGCCCAGGCGATGGAGTCGCTACAGGAGCAGTGGCGGCGGATGCTGGCCCAGGCGGTGGCGGCAATCTGCCGAGAAAAGTTTGAGCAAACCATGCCATTGGCGCTGCAGGCGGAGGTGGAGCCCTACGTGGCCCATATCGAATGGGTGGCTCAGCACTACAGCGATGCCTTCTCGGACGATGATCTTGCCTGGCCCTGCAGCGCATTGGGACGGTTGCGTGAGAACCAAGCGAACTACCCGGCAGCTGAGCATTGGTATAGGCATGGCCTGGAGCTTTGCGACCAGCGGTTCGGGCCCGATCACCCAGCTACATCCACTGCCTTGAACAACCTGGCGGTCCTGCTGAAGGCCACCAATCGGCTGGCAGAAGCGGAACCAATGTATCGCCGTGCCCTGGCGATCGATGAGGCCAGCTACGGCCTGGATCATCCCAGGGTGGCTACGAGGTTGAACAACCTGGCGCAGCTGTTGAAGGCCACCAGTCGACTTGCAGAAGCGGAGCCAATGTATCGCCGTGCCCTAGGGATCGCTGAGGCCAGCTTAGGTCGAGATCATCCTTATGTGGCTTCGTGTCTGAACAACCTGGCGCAGCTGCTGCAGACCACCAATCGGCTGGCAGAAGCGGAGCCGCTGATGCGCCGTGCCCTGCAGATCGATAAGGCCAGCTACGGCCAAGATCATCCTGCGGTGGCTAGAGATTTGAACAACCTGGCACGACTGCTGCAAAACTCCAATCGCCTTGTAGAAGCAGAGTTGTTGATGCGCCGTGCCTTTGGGATCTTATTATCAAGCCTAAGTTTGGAACACCCAAATTCTCAGACTATTTTAGAAAACTACATAGAGATCCTTCAGGATCAAGGCCTCTCAGAAGAAGCCATCCAAGCCAAACTCGCCTCCCTGTTCCAGCAAGATTGACCTCCTTGCCCACTAAAAAGCCCCGGCTATGCACCGGGGCCATTCCCCCCAAGCAGCAGCCGGGGCCTTCAACCTGCGCCCATCACCCCTTCGGGAAGCGCAGCTCCCAAAACGCTGCCCCCAGGCTGGATTGGGCCGCGCCGGTGAGCTGTTCATAGAGCTGCTGGGCCTTGAGGCGGGCCTCCAGCTCCTGGGCGGTGGGGCCGTACTGCCACTGCTTGCGGCCGGGGCGGCGGTGGAGCAGCACCCCGCCGGGGAGTTGGTAGCCGCCCTCGCTGCCGGGTGGCAGGAGGTGGAGCAGATCACCGCGCAGGTGGGCGAGGCGCAGGGTTTCGTGCAGTTCCTTCTGGTCGGCGCCGAGCTGATCGAGCAGCAGCTTCACCTCCACCAGGCGGTGGCTGAGGTGGCCGATGGCGAGCGGGGAGAAGCGTTCGTCATCGGGGCCAAGGGGTGCTCCGGCGGCGGCCCTGGGGGCGATACCGAGCTGGGCGAGCAGGGCCAGGGCCTCTGGGGAGCCGGGCTCGGGTTCGCTGGCTTCGGGGGTCGGTGGGACTGGGTTGGGAGCGGCCACCGGGGAGGAAGCTGGCGCTGGGATGGCTGCTGTACGACTACGTATCGCCTACTGCGGCTCCCTGGGGCGACGATCGTATGCCTGGCTAACGCTTGACGGCGTAGCCAACCAAGGCTGAGGTCAGCGACAGTAGGGCACTACCAGCGGTCTGCTGCATCGTGTCGCTATAGCGGTTTTCCCGATCCAGGGCGATCCAAGCCGATACGCCAAGCACAGCTACCACAGCTGTACTGGCCAGCCCTGCCACCAACCACGCCATCCGTCGG
>CAIOGZ010000042.1 GCA_903858015.1 uncultured cyanobacterium | reverse complement strand
TCCACCTTCAGCCCAAGTTCCTGCCTTCCCTGGCCTGGTTCAAGAACGCTGAATCCCGTCTCAATCACCACCTCGCCGTTCTGTTCGGCTTCAGCTCGATCGCCTGGACCGGTCACCTGGTTCACGTGGCGATCCCTGAATCCCGTGGTGTGCATGTGGGTTGGGACAACTTCCTCTCGGTGTCTCCCCACCCGGCAGGTCTGGCTCCCTTCTTCACCGGCAACTGGGGTGTCTACGCCCAGAACCCCGACAGCGCCAACCAACTGTTCGGAACCGCCACCGGTTCTGGCACCGCGATCCTCACCTTCCTGGGTGGTTTCCACCCCCAGACCGAAGCCCTCTGGCTCACGGACATTGCCCATCACCACCTGGCGATCGGTTGTCTGTTTGTGATCGCTGGCCACATGTACCGCACCAACTTCGGTATCGGTCACTCGATCAGGGAGATCCTCGAGGCCCATAACCCACCCAAGGGCACCCCCTTCGGAGGCGCCCTTGGCGCCGGCCACAAGGGCCTCTACGACACCATCAACAACTCCCTGCACTTCCAGCTGGGTCTTGCTCTGGCGTCCCTCGGCGTGGTCACCAGCTTGGTGGCGCAGCATATGTATGCGTTGCCGTCCTACGCGTTTATCGCAAAGGACTACACCACCCAGGCTGCTCTTTACACCCATCACCAGTACATCGCCATCTTCCTGATGTGCGGTGCCTTCGCCCACGGTGCGATCTTCTTCATCCGTGATTACGACCCCGAAGCCAACAAGAACAATGTGTTGGCTCGGATGCTCGAGCACAAGGAAGCGATCATCAGCCACCTGAGCTGGGTGTCCTTGTTCCTCGGTTTCCACACCCTGGGCCTCTACGTCCACAACGATGTGGTCGTGGCCTTCGGCACACCCGAGAAGCAGATCCTGGTGGAGCCCGTCTTTGCCCAGTTCGTTCAGGCCGCCAGTGGCAAAGCCATGTACGGCATGGATGTGCTGCTGGCCAATTCTGGAAGTCTGGCCAGCACATCTGGTGCCGCCTATCTTCCGGGCTGGATGGATGCCATCAATGCAGGCAACAACTCCCTGTTCCTGCAGATTGGCCCTGGTGACTTCCTGGTCCACCACGCCATCGCCCTGGGTCTGCACACCACCACCTTGATCCTTGTCAAGGGCGCCCTGGATGCCCGCGGTTCGAAGCTGATGCCCGATAAAAAGGACTTCGGCTACTCCTTCCCCTGCGACGGCCCCGGCCGTGGCGGCACCTGCGACATCTCGGCCTGGGACGCCTTCTATCTGTCAGTCTTCTGGGCCTTGAATACGGTCGGTTGGGTCACCTTCTACTGGCACTGGAAGCACCTTGCCATCTGGCAGGGCAATGTGGCTCAGTTCAACGAATCCAGCACCTACATAATGGGCTGGTTCCGCGACTACCTGTGGCTGAATAGCTCCCAGCTGATCAACGGGTATAACCCATTCGGCTCGAACAACCTGGCCGTCTGGTCCTGGATGTTCCTGTTCGGTCACCTGGTTTGGGCTACCGGCTTCATGTTCCTGATCTCCTGGCGTGGTTATTGGCAGGAACTGATTGAAACCATTGTCTGGGCGCACCAGCGCACCCCGCTCGCCAACTTGGTTGGCTGGCGTGATAAGCCAGTGGCCCTCTCAATCGTTCAGGCCCGTGTTGTGGGTCTCGCTCACTTCACCATTGGCTACATCCTCACCTACGGGGCCTTCCTAATCGCCTCCACGTCAGGCAAGTTCGGCTAATCCCCAACCCTCTGCCTGTCTCCACGAGGGACGCACTGCCTCCGGCTTCGGCCGGGGGCTTTTGTGTGTTGAGCCTCGCGCTGCATTCGAAGGCTGGGCATTGAAGGCTGGCCATTGAAGGCTGCCCAGCCATGGCTGAGCAGCCACGGCTGGGAGCTAATCAAGCCTGGGCAACCCATGCTTGCGGCGACAAGGCAGCCTGAGCCCGATGACGGGCGATTTTTGAGCAGGGCGTAAGCCATCCGGCCTATCCCCAGGGCTGGGGGGGCCAACGGGGGGCGCCGCTGACTAGCTGGGGTTGAACGCTTCGCCAGCTAGCCCCAGTGGCGCTATTCCGGCAGCCAGCCCATGGCCCCCGTTCCAGCCCTGGGCCATCGCTGTCAACGACGTGGTATCGACCTTGACTTGACCCCTTTGACTGGTCCAGTTGGGCCCAATTGGAATCACCATCAAAAAACCCCCGTCCGGAACGAACGGGGGTTGGGGGTGATTGGGCTAACGCTTCGGCAGGTGCGAAGGGAAGGAAACCCAGCAATCTTCAGTTGGCGCTCCAGACGCCGCCGGCGATATTCACCAGGGGCGAGACGATGGCCGTGCTGCAGAGGAACCAAGCAAACGCGGCACCACCGCAGCCACCCAGCCAAAAACCGCTGGCAAACTCGGCCCAACCTGCTTTGGTGAACAGATCGGCCGGGGGATTGTCGACGGTGGCATCCGGGGGTTGGACGTTAGGTCCGTTGCCGGCGGTGCCATAGATCGATAGGCAGACCGTCAGGATCGACACCAAGCCAATCGTGGCCAGCAGGCCGGCCGTGCTGCCGTATTCGGTGAGCCGCAGGGGGCCGGTAATGGCGAAGGGACCATAGAGGAAGAAGCCGTGGGCCATGCCAACCTCAAGGCCCCGGCGGTTGGGGGAGAGGGAAGGGCGATAGGCCGGCAGGGCGTTGATGAAGGCCTTGGTGAAATAACTGCTGTTGACGGGTGTGGCCAGATTGCCGACGGTTGGGTCGGCCACGGGGGTCACGGTCATGGTGTCGGGAGGGTGCGGGGTGAGCGGCTAAAGGGCGCGGCGGCTGGGCTGGTGGTGGTCGACGAGCTCGGCCATCAGTCGCGGGCTTCGATCACGTTGAACAGCAGGGCCATGACCACGGCGGGGGTGAGGATTCCCACCAAGGGCACGAACACCGAGGGCAGCCAGGCGGCGGCGAATTCTCCAGTCATGGCTTGGGCCAAGTACAACCGCCGGTACTGTACGAAGAGGTCCTGGATGGCAACTGCTGCTGCCGCAAGGGGCGACATAAAAGTTCAGCCAGTTGGCCCATGCCCGCCTCGATTCTTGCGACAGTCGCCGCTGCCCTGCTTGCGGCAGCCTGGCTCCTGGGCCGGCGTCGCCCAGCGCTGGTGCGGCAGCTCGATACCAGTGCCGTTGCGGCCCTCAACAGGGCTCAGATCGCCTTGGTGCAGGGCGGTTTGGATCGGCCCGCCGCCGCACCAGAGCGAGGCGACGAGGCGGCAAGCTTGGCTGTCGGGGCCCCAGGCCGTTTCGCCAACGGGGCTCCAGCTCCAGGCAGGGGGGCCACCAAGACGGGCGGCTGGGCAGATGGCTGGGCGGCTGGCCTGCCCCCCCTCCATGCCGGCCTGATCCCACCCGGGGACCAGAGACTTCGGTTCAGGGCCCAGCTGCAGGCCCGGTTCCAGCAAGGGGGAGCCGCCCGGCTGCAGGCGATTCAGCTGGCCCACCGCTGGGGCGATCGTTCGCTGTTGCCCCTGCTTCGCCGCGGTCTGCGCGATCCTGATCCGGCCGTGGTGCGGGCGGCTGCCGCCGCCATCGACCGTTATCGGGGACGCCCGAGCCCGAGTGCCGTAGGCCCGCTTCAGCCGGCCGGCCGGCCCCGCAGGGTGGCCCGCACCCTGTAAATCGGCCTGCCCTGGCTTTCGTGGTAGGTGCGCATCTGCAGTTCCCCCAGCAGACCGAAACAGAACAGCTGCACCCCACTCAGAATCGCCAGCACCGCGAGCAGCAGCAGCGGCCGGTTGCCAATGTCGCTGCCAAGCAGCAATTTTTGCGCCACTAGCCACAGGCCCGTGGCCAGCCCCAGGCCCAGGGTGATCAGTCCCACGAATCCGAACCCGTGCATCGGCCTGGTGAGGAAGCGTTTCATGAACCAGACCGTGAGCAGGTCCATCAACACCCGAAAGGTGCGATCGATGCCGTACTTGCTTTGGCCATAGCGGCGGGGGCGATGGTTGACCTGCACTTCGCCGATCCGAGCTCCTTCGATGAAGGCGAGGGCGGGCAGGAAGCGGTGCAGTTCGCCATAAAGGTTCATGTCAGCCACCAGTTCGCGTCGATAAGCCTTCAGCGAACAGCCGTAATCGTGCAGTTTCACCCCGGTCACCCGCCCGATCAGCTTGTTGGCCAGTAGGGAGGGCAGCAGACGGCTGAGGGCCGCGTCCTGGCGTTGGTGGCGCCAGCCGCTGACCAGGTCGTAATCGCCTTCCTCCAGGCACCGCAGCAGCAGGGGGATGTCGGCTGGATCGTTCTGGAGATCGCCATCGAGGGTCACAATCACGGCGCCCTGGCTGGCGTCAAATCCCGCAGCCATGGCGGCCGTCTGGCCGTAGTTGCGGCGCAGCAGCACGGCCACCAGCTCGGGGACCCGGGCGGCCTGGTCGCGCAGCAGGGCCGGGGTGCCATCGCGGGAGCCGTCGTCCACCAGCACCAGTTCAAACCGTTGCGGCAGTGCTCGCAGGGCGGCCAGCAGCTGCTCGATCAGGTGGGGGAGACTGGCCTCTTCGTTGTAGAGCGGCACCACCACCGACAACTCCAGGGCCGGCGCAGCCAGGGCGGCGGAGCTGGTGGCGGCTGCTGCAGACTCGACCATGACCGCTGGGGGTGCCCACGGCCCGTCACCGTACTCAACGCAGCACCAGGCCCTAGCCAGTACTGGCTTCGAGCTGGTCGGGCTTCCAGTTTCCAGCCGATGGGGCTTCCGGCTCCCTGCCGATCGGGCATCCAGTGGCCAGCCAAATCATTCCGGCAGGGGGGTGCCTGGGTGGCTGTGCATCACCCGGCCGGCACCGCGCAGTTCGGCGCGGTAGTGGCGGGCCACCGGGTCAGGGTTGTGGGGATTGAGATTGTCGAGGCCGATGCCGTTGCGGCCGTGTTCGCGGCCCGAACTATGTAGGTAGTGGCCGTCGCTGAGGTGCAGCCCCACATGGGTACAACGCTGCGGGCTACCGAAGAAGATCAGGTCGCCCGGTTCCAGCAGGCTCGTTTCGCCGACGCGGACCGCCACCGGTTGGCAGAAGCGCTCCTGCAGATAGGCATCGCGGGGTAGCCAGATCCCCGCAGCCGCGTAGGCCGTTTGGACCAGTCCAGAGCAGTCGAAATCGGGGCCGAGGGTGCCGCCCCACAGGTAGCGGTTCGGCCGCTGCCGAGCCGCCTCAGCGAAGGCCAGCACGCCCTCCAGCCGGGCGGCGATGCTGGCCCGGTCGAGGCGGGGCAGAACGGGGGGGGCAGCCGGCAGCGCCGCTTGGGGCAACGCCGCTCGCTCCAGCCAGCAGGGGTAGCCATCGTCAAGCAGGCGCACCCGCAGCCTGGCGCCCTCCGCCTCCAGCACGCGCAGGTGGCGGCCTGCCGCCAGCTGGGTGGCGAGGCCTGGGCCCGAGGCACGGCTGTAGGCATCGAGGGGGCGCAGCAGCCGCCAACAGGTGGCGCTGGGGAGCTGGCAGGGGTCGATGCTGTCTAATCTCGCCATCGTGAGGGCTGGGCTGATGGCGTTCTACAACCCTGATCCGGCCATGGGCCAGGTGCTGGGCAGCCTCATCCAGGGCCTGGCCGACGACGGCAGGCCCGATCTGGCCGAGCAGATCTCGATCACCTGGCTGCGTTATCCCCAGTCCCTGCTGGCTCGGGGCGCCAGCTTGAGCCGCGGCGAATGGGAGGCCTTGCCCGTGGCTGGGGCCAGCTGGGCCGGCACTCGTCCCCGTTATCCGGCCAGTGTGGTGAAGCTGGTTTATCTGGTGGCAGCGGAAGCCTGGTTGCAACAGCGCCTGATCGAGGAGGATCCCGAGCTGCGCCGGGCCCTGGCCGACATGGTGCGCGATTCAAGCAATGACGCCACCGCCCTGGTGCTGGATCTGCTCACCGGTACCAGCAGCGGTCCTGCCCTGGCTGCCGATCGCTTTGCCCCCTGGGCAGCCCAGCGTCGGCTGGTGAACGACTGGCTAGCTTCGTTGCGCTGGCCCGAATGGACAGGCTGCAACGCCTGTCAGAAGACCTGGGGTGATGGTCCCTATGGCCGTGAACGCCAATTCTATGGACCTAATCTCGAGAATCGCAACCGCCTCAGTAGCGATCTCACCGCCCGCCTGCTCCAGGCGGTGATCGCTGCAGCGGTGGTATCACCGGCGGCTTGTGAACGGATGCGCAGCCTGCTGAAACGCTCGCTCGATCCTGCCGACCGGGCCGCCGACCCTGAGAATCAGGTGGATGGCTTCCTCGGTGGCGGATTGCCAGCTGGGACCCGGCTCTGGAGCAAGGCCGGTTGGATGAGCCAGGCGCGCCACGACGCCGCCTACCTAGAGGCTGATGGGGTGGATCCGTTCTTAGTGGTGGTGTTCAGTGAGGGGAAAAGTTGCGCCGAAGATGAGAGCCTACTGCCTAAGATTGCATCGGAACTTGTGCGCCATTGTCGTCGTCGATGATGGCTTTTTAGTCACGGAGCCCACCGGTTTCAAGCTGTAGTCAACACGATTGAGCAGTTACCACCATTGCTGACCACCATTCAACAGTGAGATTTAGGTGGTAAAGGCACGGCGGCAGGCACCGCTCTGGAACGGAGAGGGAGGGATTCGAACCCTCGACAGAAGTTGCCTCCTGTAACTCCTTAGCAGGGAGCCGCTTTCAACCACTCAGCCACCTCTCCAGGGGGCCTTGAGAGCTTATCAGCAACCCGTCGGCCCGTCGCCCTGGGGATCGGCCGTTGCCGCCGCGGCGGGCTCGGGTCCATCGCCTGGTTCGGCGCCGCCATCGAGGCGGGGCAGCCTGTGTTTGAAGCCGCACAGCACCTCCCAGGCAATCGTGTCGCAGCGGGCGCTCCAGTCAGCGGGGGTGATCTGGGCCTGGCCCTGGCGGCCCAGCAGGGTCACCACGGCGCCGATCTCAAGCCCAGGTGCGCCGCTGGCGTCGATCACCAATTGGTCCATGGTGATCGAGCCCACCTGGGGTAACCGCAGACCCTCGTACAACACGTCCATGCGGTTCGAGAGCTGGCGGGGCACGCCATCGGCGTAGCCGATGGCGACCACGGCCAGCCGGGTGGGGGCGGTGGTGCGGTAGCGGTGGCCATAGCTGACGCCCACCCCCGCGGGCACTGAGCGGATCAAGGTGACCCGGGCATGGACCTGCATGGCTGGCTCCAGGGCGACGCTGCCCGCCAGGTGGGGGGCTGGGGGGTGGCCGTAGAGGGCCAACCCGACCCTGACCAGGTCGAAATGGTGCTGGCGGTGGCGCAGGGTGGCGGCGGAATTGGCCAGGTGCCGGCAGCCTGCTGCCAGACCCTGAATGCGCAGGCTGGTGAGCACCTGCTCAAAGCGTTGCTGCTGCAACTGGGTGAGGCCGTTGTCTTCGCTGTGGCTGGCATCGGCCCAGGCCAGGTGGGTGTAAAGGCCAGCCAGCTGGATTGCATCGAGCTCCCGCAGGGCGGCCACGAGCCTTGGCCCTTCCTCCCAGTCGGCGCCCAGGCGCGCCATGCCGGTATCGAGTTTGAGCTGCAAGGCCATCGGGCGGCCGCTGCTGCTGGCCAGGTTCTGACACAGCAGGGCCTCGCGCATGTTGCTGATCGTGGGCATCAGCTCCCAGCGCAGGCAGCTGCGCAGTTCCTCCACCTGGGTGAGGTTGCCCAGCACCAGCACCGGCGCTTCGATGCCCGCTGCTCGCAGCTCCACCCCTTCCGCCAGGGTGGCCACCCCGAAGCTCGTCGCCCCACCCCCTAGGGCTGCCCTGGCCACCGCAACGGCCCCATGGCCGTAGCCATCGGCTTTGACCACCGCCATCAAGCTGGTGCGTTCACCGATCAGCCCGCAGATGGCGCGGGCATTGGCGCTGATCGCGCTGGTGTTGACCTCCACCCAGGCCCGTTGGCGGGAGTGGCCCGTTTCATGGGGCTCCGGCTGGGGAGCGAAGCGAGAGCGTGCCATTCCGGTGGGCGGGGGGATCCTGATCGGATCGGGCAGGGTTGACTGCGCTGGATGGCGTCCTGGGACACCAAAGCTGCTGCTGGATCTCGTTAGCATGCCCCCCATCCGGGAAAGTTGGCATGGGCCACGTTCTCGTTCTCAATGCGTCCTACGAGCCCTTGAACATCACCACCTGGCGGCGGGCGATGGTGATGCTGCTCAAGGGCAAGGCTGAGGGCTTAGAGCACGATGCCAGCCATGCCGTTCGACCCGATCTGCTCTTACCCACGGTGATCCGTTTACGCCAGTTCGTGCGGGTGCCTTACCGGCAGGTTCCCCTCAGCCGGCGCAACGTCTTCCACCGCGACAGCCACATCTGCCAGTACTGCGGCCGAGGCGACCAACCCCTCTCGATCGACCATGTGTTGCCCCGCAGCCGAGGCGGCAGCGACACTTGGGAAAATGTGGCAACGGCCTGTCTGAGCTGC
Source organism: uncultured cyanobacterium (assembly GCA_903858015.1). Taxonomy (GTDB): domain Bacteria; phylum Cyanobacteriota; class Cyanobacteriia; order PCC-6307; family Cyanobiaceae; genus Cyanobium. The sequence goes on along the minus strand of CAIOGZ010000042.1, from coordinate 79,470 downwards.
AATGTGCGCAAGGCCAACCGCACCCCCCGCGAGGCCGGCATGCCGTTGTTGTGGGAGCCGCGGCGGCCCCCCAGCAGTCTCGGTTTCGAAGCCAGCCGTCAGATTCGCTCCGGCCAGCGCCAGGAATGGGCTAAATATGTAGTCGGATAGTTATGTAGCCGATGTCGGATCAAGATCTCTGGCGCAACCTTGGGGTTCCGCTACTCTTCGCCTTGGTGGTGACGCTGTTGGTCACCCCAGTCCTCACGCTTTTCTACCGAAATCGGCTCAAGATCTTGATGGCCGCCAGGAGTGCCGGCCAAGGCCTCGAAGCGGCCAGTTCATCCCCAGCCGCCCTGGCTTCCTCTGTTCCAGCCCCAGCTCAGGCCCTGGTCGCGCTAGGGGGGCTGGGCCAGAGGGCAGGGCGGGCGATGGCGGCACGATGCAATGCCTACGCCGCTGCCGCCGGGGTGCAGGCTCTGGTGCTTACGGCCCTGTTCGCTAGGGACTATGGGTCTGCGATGAGTTGGTTTGGACTGCTCGTGGTTTTGCTGGTTTTTCTGCTGCCCACAGTGTGGCTTGTGATTCAAATTCGTGCTGTTTGCGGCTGGTTCCGCCTGGGTGGAGGGTGCTTAGCGCTGCTCGTGGTTTTGATGGTCTTGGGGCGGCTGTTAGGAGTGGATGCTGTCAGCTTGATGCTTTCTGTTGGTGTGCTCCACATGCTGCTGCCGGCCTTGCTGTTGCTGGTTTTGAATCTGCGCTTCTGGCGCGGTGCAGCCCCATTCGTTTTTCTGATCGCCTTGGCTGGCTTTTTTGGCTGGAATTTTGCTTTTCGCATCGGCGGGGCTTGGCTGGGCAGCACGGCTGGTGAACCACTCCTTGTGGTGTTGCGATTGATTGGCTTGGCTGCTGGTAGTTGGCTTGCTTTGCTGCTGCTGCAAAAGCTAGGCCAGGTCGATGGGAAGGCCCAGCTGAGCGATCAGGAGCTGCGCCTTGATCTCTGGATGTTAATCTATACAATTGTACAGGCCCTCATCTTCCCTCTCCAGGCTCGTCGAGGCGATGTCGATGGCGCGGCTGTTGTAGCCCTTGTGCTTGTGCTTGGAAGTTTTGGGGTCTATTGGCTCTTAAAGCGCTACTTATTGGCGCGCTTTTCGCCTAGGATTGCCCTGCCGGCCCGCTTGCTGATGTTGAGGGTGTTTGGCAACAATCGCCGCAGCGAAAGCTTGTTTGAGCAGCTGCGTCAGGCTTGGAATGGCTTCGGCAGCATTGAGCTGATCGCCGGTACCGATCTGGCCCTGCAACAAATTACGTTGCCAAATTTTATGGCCTTTCTCAGGGGGCGGTTGGCTGATCGTTTCGATTGTTCAGGATCTGAGCTCGTCGCCCGCCTGGCACGGCCACCCCAGCAGCTTGCCGATGGCAGCTTTCATGCCCACCAGTCTCCCTGCCATGCGGATCGCTGGTTGGCTGTGGTGAACCGGCTGCTTGGCCAATGTGATGCCGTGGTGATGGACCTGCGCGAGTTCAATGACCAGCGTCAGGGTTGCTGGGCGGAGTTGCAGGCCTTGGCCGATGGCTTTGGGGGGCGTCCTGTGGTGCTTGTGGTGGATGGGAGCACCGATCGAAAACTGCTCGACACCATGTTGGCGCAGCTAGCCGTAGCGGTGCAGCCCGCCAGCGCTGCCCAGTGGGCCCTGGTTTCGGCAGGCCGCCAGGATGGCAGCACGGTTCGCTCCGTGCTGCAGACGATCGAGGCCAGCGTTGCAGCCCAGCCGTGGGGATCTCAGCCCGGGGGAGCCACGGCCGGCAGCAAGCTGCGGCCGGCCTAAGGCTCAGACGCCGGCAGCCTGGGCCGCCAGCTCCTCCAGCAGACGGCTTTGTTCGGCGGCCACCGAGGCTGAAATCAGGGGCTCCAGCTGGCCTGCCAGCACGGGCTCCAGCGAATAGTTGCGGCCTAGGCGGTGGTCGGTGACGCGGTTGTCCTTGGCGTTGTAGGTGCGGATTTTCTCGCTGCGGTCACCGGTACCGACCTGGGCCCGCCTGGTGGAGCGTTCCTCGGCGGCGGCCACCGCCAGCTGCCGTTCGTAGAGCTTGGCCCGCAGGATGGCAAGGGCCCGTTCGCGGTTTTGGAGCTGGGAGCGCTCCTGGGTGCAGAAAACCCGGATGCCGGTGGGTTTGTGGAGCAGATCCACGGCCGTTTCCACCTTGTTCACGTTCTGGCCGCCGGCACCGCCGGAGCGGGCCGTGCCGATTTCGATGTCGCCGGGATCGATCTGCACCTCCACCGGGTCGGCTTCGGGCATCACGGCCACCGTGGCGGTGGAGGTGTGCACCCGGCCCTGGGATTCGGTGGCGGGTACCCGCTGGACCCGATGCACACCGGCTTCGAATTTCAGCTGGCTGTAGACGCCTTCCCCCTCAATCGCCAGGATCAACTCGCGGTAGCCGCCCAGATCCGCTTCCGAGGCGCTCAGGGGCTGCACCTGCCAGCCGCAGGTCTGGGCGTAGCGCTCGTACATGCGGGCCAGATCACCGGCCCAGAGGCAGGCTTCATCACCGCCGGCCCCGGCCCGGATCTCCAGCATCACACTGCGCTCATCGCGCGGGTCGGAGGGCAGCAGGGCCAGGGTGAGTTTGTGGTGGAGGCTGGCAATCCGCTCGTCGAGTTGCTCAACTTCCTCGGCGGCCAGTTCAGCCAATTCGGCCCCGGCTGGATCGTCGCGCTGCTCCTTCCACAGCAACTTGGTTTGCTGTCGCTCCTGCTCAAGCTGGCCGAGTTTGTCGTAATCGAGCACCAAGGGTTCGAGCTTGGAACGCTCCCTGGCAATGGTTTGCAGCCTCGCCGGATCGGAAGCTACCGCTGGATCGGCCAACTGCCGTTCCAGCGTGGCGAAGGTGCGGCAGGCGGTCTCGAGGCGTTCCTTCAGCAGGACAGGATCCATGGGGTGGTACGGGACGCTGGGGCGGTGCTACACCACGGCTGCCAGGCTGAAGGCTCCCATGGCAAAAGCCGGATGCGGGTAGGCATCCGGCCTTGGGGATGGTTGCCGACTGATCGCTGCGGCCCAATCCGGGATGGGGCCCGGCTCAGGCTTGGGGAGCTTCAGCTGCCAAAGCTGAGGGTTCTGATGCCGCAGACTCGGGCTTGGCTACTTCGCTGCTGGCACTGGCTTGGCTGGTTTTGGCGACTTGCTTGTCGGCGGCAGCGCTGTCGGCAGTCGCCATGCCGTACTTGCGCATGAAACGGTCGACGCGGCCTTCGGTGTCGAGGATCTTTTGGGTGCCGGTGTAGAAGGGGTGGTTGCCACTCCATACATCAACGTGGAGCTCGGGCTTGGTGGAGCCGGTGGTCATCACCACCTCGCCATTGCAGATCACCTTGGCATCGGGATACCAGGTGGGATGGATGTCGGGTTTGGCCATGCTGGTGGAAGCGGTGCTCGGGGTTGCTGATCGGGGTCAGCGCTTGGAGAACTGGGGAGCCTTGCGGGCTTTTTTGAGGCCGTACTTGCGGCGCTCTTTGGCGCGTGGGTCGCGGCTGAGGTGGCCTTCCACCTTCAGGGGTTTGCGGTTGTCGGGGGAGAGGTCACACAGGGCCCTGGCGGCACCCTGCTTGATGGCATCGGCCTGGCCGGTGAGACCACCACCGCGAACGTTGACGAGCAGGTCGTACTGACCGGCCAGACCCAGGGTCTGGAGGGGTGCTTTGACCGCCGCCAGGTAGACGGGGTTGTAGTTGAGGTAGTTGTCGCCGGGGCGGCCGTTGATCGTGACGCTGCCGCTGCCGGGGACAACGCGGACACGGGCGACGGCGGTCTTGCGGCGGCCGGTACCCCAGTAAACGACGCGGTTGGAGGTGCTAGTCATCGGACGGCGGAGGCGGCGGGATCGAGGGCGAGGGATTGGGGCTGCTGGGCCGCGTGGGGGTGCTCGGCACCCTTGTAGACCTTGAGTTTGCGGAACATCTGGCGGCCCAGGGCGTTGTGGGGAAGCATGCCCTTGACGGCGGTTTCGATGATCCGCTCGGGCAGGCGGGCCTGCAGGTGGGCAAACGTTTCGGTCTTCATGCCACCGGGGCGGCCCGAGTGGCGGCGATAGAGTTTCTGGGTGGGCTTGTTGCCACTGACCCGAATCTTATCGGCGTTGATCACCACAACGAAATCGCCGGTGTCGAGGTGGGGCGTGTAGGTGGGCTTGTTCTTGCCGCGCAGCACCTGGGCCACTTCACTGGCCAGCCGGCCGAGGGTTTGGTCCGCCGCATCGACGACATACCACTGGCGGTCGAGCGAGGCGGGGGAAGGCAGGGTTGTCTTGTTCATGGCGCCTGGTGGGGGCGGCAGCTCGCGGGGAGCAGCCGGGGAGAGCTTCGTACGGGGCGGGATGCCCGATGGGCCTGGATCGACCCTACATTGTGGCCGTTCGCTGGGCCATTCGAAGCTGCCGTTCGACGGTGCCCTTGGAAGGATGCCTTTCGGGCTTCTCCTAGGGGGCGAGGTTCAAGGCGGTGGGGCAGCGCAGCTGCCGGCTGAACCCCGCCAACCGAAGCGGCAGCAGGTCTGGGCTGATCGGAATCACAGTGATCACCTCAATCGGCAGATTCGGAATCGGGAAAATCCGAACCTGGAGCCGGGGGTGGATCGCTGGATCCCAATCGAAACCAAGGTTGCCCATCGTACCAGGCGGCCTGGGGGAACGGGGGTTCGGCATAGCCAACCCGGAGCAGGCAGAGGCCCTGGGGGGGGGCGGCTTCCTTCACTTCATCGCGGGCCCGCCGCCGCCACCGCTCGACAAAGCCGGCAGGGCTGAGCCGTTCTTCCCCCACCGCCACCAGCTGGGCCATCAGCAGCCGCACCATCCCATAAAGAAAGCCGCTGGCCTGAAGTTCGACCACAACCAGATCACCCTGGCGCTCCACCTCCACGGCCTGCAGCGTGGTGCGGGCATGGGGGCGACGACTGCCGGCCAGCTGGAAGGCGCTGAAGTCGTGGTGGCCCAGCAGGGCCTGGAGGGCTTCGGCCATCAGGTCGTCGCGCAGGCGCAGCTGGTAGCGGTGCCAGCTCCAGGGCGCCAGGAAGAGGTTGGGCGTGCGGCCGTTATAGATCGTGTAGCGGTAGCGCCGATAGCTGGCCGAGAAGCAGGCATGCCAGCTGGTCGGCACGGCGGCTGCGGCCCGGATGCGCACACTGGCGGGGAGTCGTCCGTTCAGGGCCCGGGCCCAGCGATGCACGGGGATGGGGCCGCTGCAGTCGAAGTGCACAACCTGGCCAGCGGCATGGACGCCGGTGTCGGTGCGTCCTGCCGCCACCGCCTGCACGGGTCGATGCGGATCGAGGGCGGCGATGGCCTGCTCGAGGGTCTGTTGAACGCTGGGATGGCGCGACTGGCGTTGCCAGCCGTAGAAGGCTGCCCCGTCGTACTGGAGACAAAGACCGACACGACGAACTGCCGTTGGCGGGGGCAGCAGCGGTGCGGCAGTTTCGGCTGGGGCGATGGGGCTGGGCGCCCGTTCAGACCAACTCGATGATCGCCATTTCGGCGTTGTCGCCGCGGCGGCGGACCGTGCGGATGATGCGGGTGTAGCCGCCGCCGCGATCGCCGTAACGGTCCTGGGCCTTGTCGAACAGGGCGTGGACCAGTTGCTTGTCATAGATGTAGCCGATGGCGCGACGCCGGGAGGCCAGGCTGCCCTCTTTGGCGAGGGTGATCATGCGTTCGGCCTCATCACGCAGGGCCTTGGCACGGGCCTTGGTGGTGGTGACCCGGCCTTCGCGGATCAGCTGGGTGGTCAGACCGCGAAGCAGGGCTTTGCGTTGGTCGGCGGGGCGTCCCAGCAAGGGGACGCGGCACTGGTGGCGCATGGTCGGAAACGGGGGCGTGTCGCAGGGGGGAAAGGGAATCGCCGATCAGGCGCTGGTGCGGCTCTGGGGCAGGGAAATGCCGATGCGCTCCAGGGCTTCGATCACCTCGTCGGCGGACTTGGAACCGAAGTTCTTGATCTCCAGCAGATCCTCATAGCTGAACCCCATCAGGTCGGAGACCGAGTTGACTTGGGCCCGTTTGAGGCAGTTGTAGGCCCGCACCGAGAGGTTGAGTTCCTCCAAGGGGATCTGGGCTTCGGCGGGGGCCTCGGGTTCGAGGCCGGGTTCCTCGCTGATCGTGAGGGTTGCCAGGGGTTGGAACAGGCCGATCAGCTGGTTGGCCGCCTGGGCCATGGCGTCGTCGGGGGTGATGCTGCCGTTGGTCTCGATTTCTAGGCGCAGCCGCTCGCGGGCGGAGCCGCCTTCACCTACGGCGGTTTCGTCGACGCTGTAGTTGACTCGACGCACCGGCATGAACACGGCGTCGATCTGGAGCAGGTCGATGGAGCTGGTGTCTTCGTTGTGGCGATCCACCGGCCGGTAGCCGATGCCCCGCTCGACATGCACTTCCATTTCGAGGCTGTGGCCTTCGGCCACGGTGGCAATCGGCCGATCCGCATCGATCACCTGCACCTGGGAGGAAAACTGGAGGTCGGAGGCGGTCACGGTGGCGGGACCGTTGATCACCAAGCGGCCAATCTCCAACTCCCGGCTGCGGCTGTTGACGGGCACCGACTTGCAATTCAGCAGGATGTCGAGCACGTCTTCGCGCACGCCAGGCACGGTGGCGTATTCATGGTTCACCCCGGAAATGCGCACGGCGGTGATGGCACTGCCTTCGAGGCATCCGATCAGCACACGGCGCAGGGCATTGCCCAAGGTGGTGGCCTGACCCCGGTCGAGGGGTCCGATGACGAACACACCGCTCTGGGAACGGTCTCCGGCAACCTGGTGGTCGACCCGATCGATCTGGTATTGGAGCACGGTCTGGGGGAACGGGAGGGGGGGACGGGTTCGGAGCCGATCAGACGCGGCGGCGCTTGGGCCGGCGGCAACCGTTGTGGGGCAGGGGGGTGACGTCGCGGATCAGGGTGATCTCGAGGCCGGCTACCTGCAGGGCTCGGATGGCGGTTTCACGGCCGGAGCCAGGCCCCCGCACCAACACCTCGATCTGACGCATCCCCTGCTCCAGGGCGCGGCGGGCGGCGGCTTCGGCGGCGGTCTGGGCGGCAAAGGGGGTTCCCTTGCGGGCACCCTTGAATCCACTGGCTCCGGCTGACGACCAACTGATCACCTCGCCGGTCGTGTCGGTGATCGACACGATCGTGTTGTTAAAGGTGCTTTGGATGTGGGCCACGCCGTTGGGGACGTTGCGCTTGGCCTTCTTGGGGCCGGTTTTTTTGGCTGGCTTCGCCATGGCGGAAACCCTGCGATGGCAGGGAGGTGATCGGGAACGGGCTGGGCGGACCCTGGTGACGCCCAGCAAAGGGCGGCAGGGCCGGAGGCGAATGCCTTACTTCTTCTTGCCGGCGACGGTCTTGCGGGCGCCGCGGCGGGTGCGGGCGTTGGTGCGGGTGCGCTGACCCCGCACGGGAAGGCCCATGCGGTGGCGGCGGCCCCGAACACAGCCGATGTCCTGGAGGCGCTTCAGGGCCATGCCCTCCTCGCGCCGCAGGTCGCCTTCCAGGGTGAAGGATTCGGCGGCGCCGCGCAATTTCTGCACGTCGCCGTCGCTGAGGTCCTTCACCCGGATGTCGGGGCTAACCCCGGCTTTGGAAAGGATCTTGCGGGCCCGGGTGAGCCCGATCCCATACACATAGGTGAGAGAAATCTCGACCCTCTTATCGCGAGGGATGTCGACACCGGCAATCCGAGCCACGTCAGGAAACGTTCAAAGGTTGGGGGTGAACCGCTCGACCGGGGCCGATTGGATCGTTTTTGCCCCCGGCGGTGGGGGCGGTGCAAGCCAGGCTCAGCCCTGGCGCTGTTTGTGCTTGGGGTTGGCGCAGATCACCATCACCCGGCCGTGGCGACGGATCACCCGGCATTTGTCGCACATTTTCTTGACTGAGGCACGCACCTTCATGGGAGTTGTGCTCTCCGAATTTGCAAACAGGCACCCTACCACATCAGTCAACTAACAAAGCGGCCAAGCGCGCCTCGATCGCCTCGATGCTGCCGGCCCCATCGAGGCGGCTGAGCAGGCCCAGGGCTTCGTAGTGGTCCACCAGGGGCGCGGTCTGCTGGCGGTACACGACCAGGCGGTTGGCGATCACCTCGGCGTTGTCATCGGCCCGGCCCCGGCCCAGCAGGCGCTGAATCAGCACCGCGTCGTCGAGTTCGAGCAGAATCACCCGCTCGATCCGCTGGTTCAAGCTGCTGAGCAGGCCATCGAGGGCCTCGGCCTGGGCGAGGTTGCGGGGGAAACCATCCAGCAGCCAGCCGCCGCTGTGCTGTTCGAGCCGGCTGCGCACAATCGCCAGCACCAGGGCATCGCTGACCAGCTCACCCCGGGCCATCACCGCCTCGGCCTCCTGGCCCAGGGGTGTGGCGGCCTGGACTTCGGCCCGCAATAAATCCCCCGTGGAGAGGTGCAACAACCCTTCGCTGGCGGCCAGGCGCTGGGCCTGGGTGCCCTTGCCGGCACCAGGAGGGCCGAGGAAGAGAAGACGTTGCTTCATGGCAGGGAAAAAGGGAACGGGGTGCCGGACGAGGCCGGCGGTTGGGCGCGCGGTTGGGGCCTGCGCTTGGGTTGGGGGCCAGGGGGAGGGCTGCTAGGCAACCCGGACCGGGTCGGTTGAAGGAGCGAGGGGCTGATGCCTATTGCCGCACCAAGCCCTCGTAGCGCTGCGAGATCACGTAGGTCTGGACCTGTTTGGCCGTGTCAATCGCCACCCCCACCAGGATCAGCAGCGAGGTGGCCCCCAGGCCCTGGAAGGTGCGCACCTGGATGGCGCCCTCAACGGCGGAGGGGATGATCGCCACCGCCCCCAGGAACAGGCCGCCCAGCAGGGTGAGGCGGTTCTGAACCCCAAACAGATAATTGGCGGTGGCCGATCCTGGCCGCACCCCAGGGATCGCCACACCGCTGCGCTTGAGATTGGTGGCGATATCGAGCGGGTTCACCGTCAGCGAAGCGTAGAAATAGGAGAAGCCCAGAATCAGGCTGAAGAACAACAGGGCATAGATCCAGGGGGTGCTGCTATTGGGGCTGAGGTAGCCGGCCAGCCGGATCAGCAGGGGGTTTTTGGTGAGGTTGGCAATCGTGAGCGGAAGGAACACCACGGCCGAAGCAAAAATGATCGGCATCACGCCACCGGCATTCAGCTTGAGGGGCAGATAGCTCTGGCGGGCGTTGAGCAGACCGGCCCCTCCCACTTGGCGTTTGGCGCTCACAATCGGGATGCGGCGGTTGCCTTCTTGCACGAAGATGATGCCCACGATCGTGAGCAGGAAGATCAGCACCAGGATGACGATGCCCGTTATGGTGCTGCGATCGCCGCTCTGGGCCAATTCGATCGTGGATCCCAGGGCCTTGGGCAAGGTGGCAACGATATTGATAAAGATCACCAGCGAAGCCCCCTGGCCGATGCCCCGTTCGGTGATCACCTCACTGATCCACATCACCACCATCGACCCGGTGACCAGGGCAAGGGCCGTTTGGGCGACAAACAGCCATTCAGGTAGGCCTGGCAGGGCATATTGTTTGAGGATGAGGGCAAAGACAATGCTCTGCAGGATGCCCCAGACCAGGGCTACGTAGCGCGTGATCTGGGCGATTTTGCGGCGGCCGGCCTCGCCTTCGTTCTTCTGGAGATCCTCCAGTTTGGGCAGGGCCGATGTGAGCAGCTGCAGAATAATCGAAGCATTGATAAAGGGAAGGATCCCCAGGGCAAAAACGCCAACGGTAGATAGGCCGCCGCCCGTGAAGATGTCGAGGAAACCAAGCAGCTGGCCACCCTGTTGGATGAACGCCTGGAAGGCGACCCGATCAATGCCGGGCACGGGAATGTAGATGCCGAGCCGCACCACCAAGAGCAAGCCCAGGGTGACCAGGACCCGGTCGCGCAGCCCCTTGGACTGGACCAGCTGGCTGAGAATTTCAGCGGCGCTTGGATTGCGCCCCCGGCTGACGACCATGACGAATGGGTGCGGTGGGGAAGGGAGGGAAACCGAAAAAAAGCCATCCGCTGGGCCCGGGGGCACCAACGGACGGCTTCGACGCTAACGGCAGGGAAACAGCACGGCCTCAGCCGAGGATTTCGCAACTGCCGCCGGCGGCTTCGATCTTGCTGCGGGCACCGGCGGTGAAGGCGGCGGCCTGGACGGTGAGCTTGACGGCCAGCTCGCCATGGCCCAACACCTTGAGGGGATGCTTGGGGCTGGTCACCAGGCCTTCGCTGACGAGGGCCTCCAGGTTGACGGTGCTGCCCGGCTTGAGCTCAGCCAGTTTGCCGACGTTGATCAAGGTGAAGAAGCTGGGGTTGACCAGCGGAAAATGCTTCAGCTTGGGTACCCGGCGGTAGAGGGGCATCTGGCCACCCTCAAAGCCGGGCCGGGTGGGGGAACCGGAACGGGACTTCTGGCCCCGCATGCCGAAGCCGCAGCTGGCCCCCTGGCCGGCGGCGATGCCGCGGCCTTTGCGGGTTTTGCGGCGCCTGGAGCCGGGCTGGGGCTGGAGGTTGTTGAGTTGGAAGGTCATCGGGGCCTCAGGAGTAGATCTGCTCTAGGGAGATGCCCCGCTCCTTGGCGGTCTCCTTGTGGGTGCGCAGGGCCGCCAGGGCGACCATGGCGGCCCGGGCGTTGTTGAGGGGGGTTTTGGAGCCGAGGCGCTTGGCGAGCACGTTCTTGATGCCGGCCAGCTCCAGCACCGTGCGGATCGAACCGCCGGCGATCACACCGGTACCCGGGGCGGCGGGGCGGATCAGCACGCTGGCGGCGCCATCGCGGCCGTTGCTGAGGGTGGGGATCGAGTTGAAGCGGGTGAGGGGCACCTTGACCAGGTGCTTCTTGCCATCGGCAACGCCCTTGCGCACGGCGCCGATCACATCGCCGGCCTTGCCGACGCCGACGCCCACCTGGCCGCGTTCGTTGCCGACCACGACGATGGCGCGGAAGCTCATCTTCTTGCCGCCTTTGACGGTCTTGGAGACCCGGCGGATCTGCACCACACGCTCCTGCCACTCGGAGTCGCGTTCCTGGCCGCGGCGGTTGTCCCGGCCGCGGCCACCGCCACGGCGGTCGCCCTTGCCTTCGCCCCGGCCACCACGCCGTTCCTGCTGGCCTTCGGCCGCGGCGGGAACGTCAGCGGCGCCCGGGATGTCGCTGAATTGAGTTTGGTCGTTGGTTTCGGTCATGGTGAGAGCAGGATCAGAACTGAAGGCCCGCTTCCCGGGCGGCGTCGGCCAGGGCCTTCACCCGACCGTGGTACAGGTTGCCGCCGCGATCGAAGACCACCTGTTGGATCCCCTTGGCGAGGGCCCGTTGGGCGACCAGCTGGCCGACGGCTTCGGAGGCATCACAGGTGGCACCGGCCTTGAGGCTGGTGCGCAGGTCTTTGTCGAGGGTCGAGGCCGCGCAGAGGGTGTTCTGGGCGTCGTCGTCGATGACCTGGGCGTAGATGTGGTTGTTGGAGCGAAACACGGCCAACCTGGGGCGGACGGCGGTGCCGATGAGGCTGCGGCGCAGACGGCGATGGCGCTTCTGGGTCTGCTGTTTGCGGGATAGGGACGACATGGGGGATCAGGCAAAGAACGCGCGAGCAGACCTCATTTCTTACCGGTCTTGCCAGCCTTGCGGAGGATCTTCTCGCCCTCGTACTTGATGCCCTTGCCTTTGTAGGGCTCGGGCGGACGAATGGCGCGGACCTTGGCGGCTTCGTTGCCGACCACCTCCTTATCGGCACCGGAGACAAACACGTTGGTGTTGTTCTCGACACTGAAGCTGATGCCCTCGGGGGGCACCATCTCCACCGGGTGGCTGTAGCCGGCGCTAACCACCAGCTTCGTGCCCTGAACCGCAGCGCGGTAGCCCACGCCAACGATTTCGAGCTTGCGGGTGTAGCCCTTGCTCACCCCCTCCACCATGTTGGCGACGAGGGTGCGGCTCAGGCCGTGGCGCTCGCGGGAGCGGCGGCTGCCGTTGGCGGGGTTGACCTGGAGGCTGTTGCCGTCCTGGCTGATCGTGACCCCATCGGGCAGGGTGCGATGCAGTTCGCCTTTGGGGCCCTTAACGGTGACCGAGAGCCCGTCGAGGCTTACGGTCACCTTGTCGGGCACGGGAATGGGGGCTTTACCGATACGTGACATGGTTGGATTCCTCCCGGATCAGTAGACGTAGCAGAGCACTTCACCACCAACGCCCTGCTTGCGGGCGTCGCGGTCGCTCATCACACCGCGGGAGGTGGAGATGATCGCCACTCCGAGGCCGCCGAGCACCTTGGGCAGTTGACGGGTGTTCTTGTAGATGCGCAGGCCGGGCTTGCTGACCCGCTGGACGCGGCGGATCGTGGGCTGGCGATGCTTGCCGCTGTACTTGAGCTCCAGCACCAGCTCCTTCAGCACGCCTTCTCCTTCTTCAGAGATGGCGGCGATGAAGCCTTCCTGTTGCAGCACATTGGCAATGCTTCTAGACAGGCGTGATGCCGGAATGCGGGTGCGCTCGTGACGCTTCTCACTCGCATTGCGAATGCGGGTGAGCATGTCGGAAATCGGGTCGTGGTTGGCCATGAACGTGGTGGGAGGAGGGCTCAGTTGCTGCGGAACGGCATCCCCATTTCGCGGAGGAGGGCCCGGCCCTCTTCGTCGTTACGGGCGGTGGTCACGATGGTGATATCCATGCCCCGGATGGCGTCAATCTTGTCGAAGGAGATTTCCGGAAAGATGATTTGCTCCCGCACCCCCAGGGTGTAGTTACCCCGGCCGTCAAAGCTCTTGGCACTGACACCGCGGAAGTCTCGGATCCGTGGCAGGGCCAGGCAGATCAGGCGCTCCAGGAAGGCGTACATGCGATCACCGCGGAGCGTGACGCTCACACCGATCGGCATGCCAGCCCGGATTTTGAAGGCGGCGATCGCCTTCTTGGCCCGGGTTACCACCACTTTCTGACCGGTGATGGTGGCCATCTCGGCGATCGAGGCCTCGAGGGCCTTGGCGTTCTGGGCGGCCTCACCAAGGCCCCGGTTGACGGTGACTTTCACCACCTTGGGGACTTCGTGGACATTGGAGAGGGCGAGATCCTTGAGCAACTTGGGCTGGATCGTCTCCCGGTAGCGCTGTTTGAGTGACATGGCTGGGGGTGGCGGGTGCGCTTCTGGGCGTGGTCAGAAGGCGGAAAGGGGTGGGTTGTTGATCAGTTGTTGGGGCGGAATCAAGGGATGATCCCTCGACCTGGCTGCAACGCTTGCTGGCCGCCGGGGCGGGAATCAAGCTGCAGATCAATCGAGGATTTCGCCAGTCTTCTTGAGGCGGCGTTTCTTGGTGCCGTCCTTGTCGACCACGATCTCAACCCGGCTTGCCACCTGTTTGCTGGTGGAGTAGAGCATCACGTTGGAGGCATGCAGGGAAGCTTCCTCACTGACGATCCGACCGGTTTCGCCTTCCTGGGTGGGCTTGACGTGGCGGGTGCGGATGTTGATGCCCTGCACAACGACCCGGTTTTCGTAGGGGAGGGTGCGCAGCACTTCGCCGGTTTTGCCCTTGTCCTTGCCGGCGATCACCTGGACGGTGTCGCCTTTTTTGATGCGCAACTTGATACGCACCTGGGCCTTGGCCTTCGGGGTTGCGGTGGCCATCTCAGATCACCTCCGGCGCGAGGGAGACGATCTTGGTGAAGTTGCGTTCCCGCAGTTCGCGGGCCACGGGGCCAAAGACGCGGGTGCCTTTGGGGTTGTTGTCGTTGCCGAGGATGACGGCAGCGTTGTCATCGAAGCGGATCGAGTTGCCGGTATCGCGACGCAGGGTGGCCCTGGTGCGGACCACCACGGCTTTGACCACATCCGACTTCTTGACGCCCATGTTGGGCATGGCGTCTTTGACGGCGGCAACGATCACGTCGCCCACGTGGGCGTAGCGACGGTTGGTGCCCAGCACGCGGATGCACTGGATGCGCTTGGCGCCGCTGTTATCGGCAACGGTGAGGAAGGTTTCCTGCTGAATCATGGGTTGGGGCTCCTCAGCCGGCGCTGGTGTTGGAGAGAACCTCAGCCACCTGCCAGCGCTTGGTGCGGCTGAGGGGGCGGGTCTCGGTGATACGAACCCGGTCGCCAACTTTGACGGCGTTGGTTTCGTCGTGGGCTTTGTAGCGGGTGGTGCGGCTGACTGTCTTCTGATAGATGGGATGGGGGAAGCGGTTTTCCACCGCGACCACCACCGTTTTGTCCATCTTGTCGCTGACGACGGTGCCGACCCTTTCCTTGAGTGCCATGGGGATCGAGGGGGGGATCAGGAGGCGGCGGAGCGTTGACGCTCCTGCTGCACCGAAAGCAGGTGGGCCAGCTTGATGCGGCCCTCCTTAAAACGATGCGGCTGTTCCAGGCGGCGGGTGGCCTGCTGGAAACGCAACTCGAACAGCTCGCGCCGGATGGCGGTGATGCGTTCGGTGATGTCGCTGTCGGTGAGCTTGCGCACCTCGGCGATAGCGGGGCGGGCCATGGTTCAGGACTCCAGGGCGAGGGCGGGTTCGGGGGCCGCTGCGGCAACGGCTTCCGCTGCAACTTCGGCTTCAGTCGCGACAACGGCATCAGCCGCGGCAACGGCTGCTGGCGCCGGGCTCTCATCCACCTGGTCGGCCAGGGCGATGAACTTGGTTTTCACCGGCAGCTTGTATTGGGCCAGGCGCATGGCTTCCTTGGCGATCTCGGGGGTGATTTCTGGACCCCCCATCTCGAACAGGATGCGGCCTGGCTTGATCACCGCCACCCAGAATTCCGGGTTGCCCTTACCAGAACCCATGCGGGTTTCGGCGGGACGCATGGTGACCGGCTTATCCGGGAAGATCCGGATCCAGATCTTGCCGCCGCGCTTGACATAGCGGGTCATGGCCCGGCGGGAAGCCTCAATCTGGCGGGAGGTGATCCAGCCACATTCTTGGGCCTGCAGGGCGAACTCGCCGAAGGCGATGGTGTTACCGCGGGTGGCGATGCCGCGCATGCGGCCGCGCTGTTGCTTGCGGAATTTGACGCGTCTTGGACTCAGCATGGTTCAGACCTCCCTCACTCCTCGTTGGAGCGATCTTCGAACTGTTGGGGCCGGCGGTTGGCGCGGCGCCGGTTGGCGGCATCGGCGGGCAGCGGCTGGGGCGATTGCCCGGGCAGCACCTCACCTTTGAACACCCAGACCTTGATGCCCAGCACCCCGTAGGTGGTGGTGGCCACCTTGGTGGCGTAGTCGATGTCGGCCCGGAGGGTGTGCAGCGGCACGCGGCCTTCGCGGGTCCATTCGGTGCGGGCAATCTCGGCGCCGTTGAGGCGACCGCCCACCTGGATTTTGAGGCCAAGCACGCCGGCGCGCTGGGCCCGTTGCACCGCCATGCGCATCACCCGCCGGAAGGCAACGCGCTTCTCGAGTTGCTGGGCGATGTATTCGGCCAGCAGGAAGGCGTCGGCGTCGACCCGCTCGACTTCGACCACATTGATGCGCACCTGACGGGCGGCATCGCCGAGGGTCTTCTGGATGCCGGCGCGCAGCTCTTCGATGCCGCTGCCCTGGCGGCCGACGAGCACGCCGGGACGGGCGGTCTTGAGTTCAACCTCCAGTTGGTCGGCCTTGCGGGCGATCAGCACATCGCTGATGCCGGCGGCGCCGTACTTCTTGTGGATGAACTTACGGATGCGGTCATCCTCCTGGAGGAGGGTGGGGTAGGTCTTGCTGGGGGCGTACCAACGCGAGCGGTGTTCCTGGGTGATCCCCAGGCGCAGGCCGGTTGGATGGATCTTGTGTCCCATCGGTCGGTGTCCTCGGGGGTCAGGCGGAAGGAGCCGCCACACCAATGCTGATGTGGCAGGTTTGTTTTTTGATCGCGTAGGCGCGGCCCTGGGCGCGGGGCCGAAAGCGCTTCAGCGAAGGGCCCATGTCGGCGCTGGCCTGGCTGATTACCAGGCTGGAAGGATCCAGGCCGAGGTTGTTTTCAGCATTGGCCACGGCGCTGCGCAGCACCTTGGTGATCGGGCCGGTGGAGCGGTAGGGCATGAACTCGAGCATGATCAGGGCGTCGCGGTAGGTGCGGCCCCGGATTTGATCGAGCACCCGCCGCACCTTCGAAACGGAGCCGCGGATGTAGCGGCCATGGGCGATGGCCTGGGTGTTGGGGTTGGTGGTAGCCATCGGTTCAGCGGCCTCCCTTTTTGTCTTTGATGTGGCCGCGGAAGGTGCGGGTTGGGGCGAATTCCCCAAGCTTGTGGCCCACCATCTGTTCCGTCACGTAGACGGGCAGGTGGGCCTTGCCGTTGTGAACGGCAATCGTGTGGCCGATCATCATCGGCAGGATGGTGGAGGCGCGCGACCAGGTTTTGATCACGGATTTGTCTTCGGCGGCGTTCTGCTTTTCGACCTTGCGGAGCAGGCTGTCGGCGACGAAGGGGCCTTTTTTGAGTGAGCGTCCCATGGCGGATCAGGCGTACGGCAGAGCGGTGGTGTTCATCAGGAGTCGCGACCGCCACGGCTCCGCTTGGAGGTGCGGCGACGTTTCCGGAGCACGAACCGATTGCTCGGCTTGTTCCGCTTGCGGGTTTTGAGGCCCAGGGCTGGTTTGCCCCAGGGGGTGACAGGGCCAGAGCGGCCGATCGGAGCGCGGCCCTCGCCACCACCGTGGGGGTGGTCGCAGGGGTTCATCACGCTGCCGCGCACTTCCGGGCGCCGGCCGAGCCAACGCTTGCGGCCAGCCTTGCCGAGGCTGGTGTTGCGCTGCTCGCTGTTGCCGACTTCACCGAGGGTGGCGTAGCACTCACGGCGCACCAGGCGCACCTCGGTGGACGGCAGTTTGAGGGCGACGTAATCGCCTTCTTTGGCCATCACCTGGGCGCTGGCGCCGGCGGTGCGCACCATCTGGCCGCCGCGGCCGGCGTAGAGCTCCACGTTGTGGACGCTGGAGCCGAGCGGGATGGCGGACAGGGGCAGGGCGTTGCCGGTTTCGATCGGCGCATCGGGGCCGGAGACCACCGCCTGGCCAATGGTGACGCCGGCGGGGGCGAGGATGTAGCGCTTTTCGCCGTCGCCGTAGTACAGCAGGGCGAGGCGGGCGTTGCGGTGCGGGTCGTAGTGGATCGCCGCCACCCGGGCCGTGACGCCGTGCTTATCGCGGCGGAAGTCGACGATGCGGTAGAGGCGCTTGTGGCCACCGCCGCGATGGCGGCAGGTGATCACACCGCGGTTGTTGCGGCCCTTGCGGCGGTGTTTGGCCACCACCAAGCCGCGCTCCCGGCCGCGGCCGGTGATCTCGCTGAAGTCGGTCACCACCAGGGTGCGGGTGCCGGGGGTGATGGGCCTGTAGTTACGGATTGCCATGACGTTTCAGACCCCTCAGGCCTCTGGGAACAACTGGATGGCGTTGCCTTCGGCGAGGCGCACCACGGCCTTCTTGACCTGGGCACGCTTGCCGGCGAAGCGCCCGACCCGCCGGCTGCGGCGGGGGGGATTCATGGTGCTGACGCCGATGACCTTGACGTCGAACATCGATTCGACGGCGGCCTTGATCTGGGGCTTGGCAGCCCGGGGATCGACCTCAAAGGTGTACTGGTTCAGTTCGAGGGCCCGGGTGGCCTTCTCGGTGATCAGCGGCCGGCGGATCACATCCGCGAGCCGATCGGTGAAACGTTCAGCCATCGCCGTAAACCTCCTGAATCTTCGCGAGTGCCTCTTCGCTCAGCACCAGCTTGCTGGCGTGGAGCAGATCAAAGACATTGAGCTGATCGGCGGCGATCAGCCGAACCTTCTCGATGTTGCGCACCGAGAGGCGCACGGCCTCGGAGGCGTGATCGAGGATCAGCAGCACCTTGGTGCCGGCTTCAATGCCGAAGCGGGCGAGGGCGGCGTTGATTTCCCGGGTTTTCGGGGTTTCGAGATCGGCGCCGAACCCCTTGACCACCACGATGTCGGCCACGCGGCTCATCAGGGCGGTGCGCAGCGCCAGGCGGCGCTCCTTGCGGTTCATCCCCATCTCGTAGCTGCGGGGCTTGGGTCCGAAGACCACGCCACCGCCGGGACGCAGGGGGGTGCGGATCGAGCCTTGGCGGGCCCGGCCGGTGCCTTTCTGCTTGTAGGGCTTGCGGCCGCCACCGGCCACCTCGGCGCGGGTGAGGCTGCTGGCGGTGCCCTGGCGGGCATGGGCCAGCTGCCGCACCACTGCCCGGTGGAGCAGGTCGGTGGCGGAGGTTTCTTTGGCGACCTTCAGATCAAGGGAGGCTTGACCGCTCTCCTTGCCTTGCCAGTCGTGAATTACAACAGTTGCCATGGGTCTCCTCCTCAGGTCGCGGCTTTGCTGCCCACCCGCTTGGCCGGGCGGATGTCGAGCAGGGCACCGGGCTTACCGGGAACCGAGCCCTTGACCACCAGCAGGTTGCGCTCCACATCCACCTTGAGGATGGTGAGGCCGCGGGTGGTGATCTGTTTGCCGCCGTAGCGGCCGGCCATGCGCTTGCCGGGGTAGACGCGGCCCGGCGTGGTGCCGGCGCCGGTGGAACCGGGTTCCCGGTGGTTTTTGGAGCCGTGGCTCATCGGACCGCGGCTGAAGCCGTGGCGCTTCTGATAACCGGCGAAACCCCGGCCGATCGTGTCGCCGCTGACATCCACCTTCTGGCCGGCCTCAAAGGCGGTGACGGTGATGGTGGTGCCGAGCTCGAGCCCGTCGACGGCCTCGACGCGGTATTCGCGCAGGTGCCGCAGCGGATCGGAGCCAGACTTAGCCAGGTGGCCCTTGGCGGGCTTGTTGACCAGCTTTTCGCGGATCTCGCCGAAGCCGATCTGCACCGCGCTGTAGCCGTCGCTGGCTGCGCTCTTGAGTTGGGTGATGCGGCAGGGGCCCGCCTCGATCACGGTGACCGGGATGGATCTGCCTTCGTCGTCGAAGAACTGGGACATGCCCAATTTCTTCCCGAGAATGCCGATGGACATTGGGAGGGGAGATGACGCCAGCTGGACTGCCGCCTGCCGTTGCCCTTGGGCTACGGCGCTACCCGGTACGGGGCCCGGGTGGGCGGCGGATGCTGAATACGGGATTTCGCAGGGCTGGCTGCGCGGTCGGAGACTGCTGGCCGGGGGCTAGCGAGGCGATTCAGCGGGCTGGGACTTGACCGATCGTGGGCGCCGTGAGCAAAGCGCAAGGGCTGGGCTCGATTTGGCTTGGAGGCTGGCTGCGAAGCAAGCTTCCGGCCCTTTGGAAGACGAGCTTCCAAATGATCAGCAGTTTCCCGACGGTGTCTGCGGCGGCGGCTACGGGAGCCTGGCTGCAGATGCCGTACTGGCCGGGAGAGGTCGTCACCAATGACGGCCCCTGTGCCGTGTGCTGGAGGCCCGGCTAGCGGACGGGCGCAGACAGCGGCACAAGAGAAAAGATTACCGCACGGCCTGACCGCCCCGGTCGCAAGCATTTCCCATCGGCCTGAACGCCGCCCTGGGGCCCAGACCACCCCCGGCGGCTGCCAAACTGGACGGCATACGCGCCCCGACGCCCGATGCCCCTGCTGCTCTCCGGCCGCGGTTTCCGTCAGGACCTGGAACGCGCTGGCGCCATTGCCCTGTTCGTCCCGCTTGAAGGTGGAGCCGAAACCCGCCTGCTGCGGCGGATGCGGGCCGCCGGCTACCGCGCCCAGCTCAGCTCCGCCCGCGGCCTTGGCGATCCGGAGGCTTTTTTGTTTCAGCTGCATGGCGTGCGTCCTCCCCACCTGGGGCACCAGAGCGTGGGCCGGGGTGCCGCCGTGGGCGAGGTGCAGCGGGTGATGCCCCTGCTCGGCGCCGAGCTGGAGGGCCAGGCGCCGATCCTGCTCTGGTTGCTGGAGGGCCAGGTGCTCTCCACGGCCGAACTGGCTTCCTTGCTCGACCTCACCAAGCGGGAACCGCGGCTCAAGTTGGTGGTGGAGATGGGCGGGTCGCGGCAGTTGCGCTGGCAGCCGTTGGCGGACTTGTTGTGAGTTGAGGAGTTGTTGGGAGCTGGAGAGTTGTTGGGAGTTTTGTATTCGTAGGGAGTGGAGGCCGAGGGATTTGGTTGTTAGCGGGAATCGGGATTTGTTGGGAGTGGGAATCGAGGCGTTTGCTTGTTCGTTGGAATCGGGATTTACTGGTTAGTGGGCTGATCGGATCGGTTGCGGCGTCGAGCCCCTTGAAGCTTCCTTCTGCCCCGTTCGCCTAGCCAGCCGCTGCGGCCCATTCCGACATCAAGACTGTGGTCGGGGCACCGCCTGGGCTCGGCCCGCTCATGGCCGCTCGCGCTCCTGCAGCGCGGGGAACAGTCTCGGTGCGCCAAGGATCAGCAACCAGGCGACGGCAAACGCGGCTCCTGCCACCCATTCCTGCCGCAGCAGGGCCACCACGGCGATCGTGCTGGCGCTGACACGTACCGCCCGCACCGCGAAGCGGATCAAGGCGAGCTTGCGCTCGTTGGGATCGGCAGCAGGCATGGCCCCCACGCATGGCTGCACCCATGCTGCCCTCGCGCCGCCAGCAGCCCGTCCAGACTGCTGAGCTGGATCGAGCCTGCTTGGCCAACCCTCTCCGCAAGCCGCCCGCGGCCGGCAGTAATGATCCGGCCGGCGGCCAGTCCCCTGCCGGCCAGTCCCCTGCGGGCCAGCCCCTTGGGGGTCAGCCCCTTGGGGGTCAGCCCCTTGGGGGCCAGCCCACGGAAGTGCTGGCCGGGTCGATCGAGCGCGTCACCTTCCACAGCGCCGAGAGCGGCTTCTGCGTGCTGCGGATCAAGGCCTGCGGCCACCGCGATCTGGTCACGGTGGTGGGCCATGCCGCCGAGATCAGCGCCGGCGAATGGGTGACGGTGAGCGGTTGCTGGGTGAACAGCCGCGAGCACGGCCAGCAGTTCAAGGCCTCCTTCCTCAAGGCTTCAGCGCCCACCAGCGCCGAAGGGATCCAGAAATACCTCGGCTCCGGCATGATTCGCGGCATCGGCCCGATCTACGCCAGCAAGCTGGTGGAGGCCTTCGGGGCCCAGGTGTTCGAGGTGATCGAGCAGGCCCCCGAGCGGCTGCGGGAGGTGCCGGGCATCGGCCAGGTGCGGGCCGGCCGCATCGCCCAGGCCTGGGCGGACCAGAAGGTGGTGCGAGAAATCATGGTGTTTCTGCATAGCCATGGCGTCGGCACGGCGCGGGCGGTGCGGATCTTCAAGACCTACGGCAACGAGGCCGTGCAGGTGATGGCCGAGAACCCCTACCGCCTGGCCCGCGACATTCGCGGCATCGGCTTCCGCAGCGCCGATGCGATCGCCGCCCGGCTGGGGATCGAAGCCACGGCGATGATCCGCCTGCGGGCCGGCATCAGTTACGCGCTGCTGCAGGCCAGCGGCGATGGCCACTGCGGCCTGCCGACCGCCGACCTGCTCAAGTTGGCTGGGGAGCTGCTGAGCGTGGCCCGTCCGAGCCCGCCCGCATCGGCCCAGCCGGATTCAGGCGAAGCATCCGGCCAGGCCGAAGAGCGCCAAGGCGGCGCGGCAACCAAGGCCCCAGCAGCCACCATCCCAACCGCCGCCGCAGGCGCCAGCAGCAACCGGGTGGCGCTGGAGGGCGGCGTGATCCAGGCAGCTCTGGACCTGGAACTGAGCGAGGGCTCGGTGGTGGCCGACACCCTGGCGGGTGAAGCCGCGATCTTCCTGGCCCATCTGCATCGCGAGGAACGCCGCATTGCAGCAGCGCTGCAGCAGCTGGCGCAGGGGGCAGCGTCCTGGGGAACGATCGATGCCGCCAAGGCGATCACCTGGGTGGAGCAACGCCTCGGCCTGGAGCTGGCCGCCAGCCAGAAGGCTGCGGTGGAGCAGGCCCTGGCTAGCAAGGTGCTGGTGATCACCGGCGGCCCTGGGGTGGGCAAGACCACCTTGATCAATGCGATTCTGCGGATCCTGGCGGCCAAGAAGCTCCGGATCCAGCTCTGCGCCCCCACCGGCCGGGCCGCCAAACGCATGGCCGAGGCCACCGGCCTGGAGGCGAAAACCATCCACCGGCTGCTGGAATTCGACCCCGCCGCCTATGGCTTCCGTCGCGGCGACGAATTGCCGCTGGAGTGCGACCTGCTGGTGGTGGATGAGACCTCGATGGTGGATGTGCCACTGATGGCCTCCCTACTGGCCGCGATCCCGCCCGAGGCGGCCCTGCTGCTGGTGGGCGATGTGGATCAACTTCCCTCGGTGGGCCCGGGCCAGGTGCTCGCGGACGTGATCGCCAGCGGCGCCGTCCCGGTCGCGAGGCTGACGGAGGTGTTTCGCCAGGCGGCCACCAGCCGCATCATCACCACCGCCCACGCCATCAACGCCGGCACCCTCCCCGACCTACGGCCCCCGGCCGATAACGCCAGCGCCAATGGCGCCAGCGCCGAGGGCGCGGGCACTCATGGCGCCAACCGTAAGGGCGCGGGCAGCGACTTCTACTTCCTGCCGGCCGAAACGCCCGAGCAGGCGGTGAAGCTGATTTTGAAGGTGGTGGGTGAACGCATCCCGGCCCGCTTTGGCTTGGATCCGATCGCCCAGGTGCAGGTGCTCTGCCCGATGGCCCGCGGCGGCTGTGGGTCGCGCTCCCTGAACATCGAGCTGCAGAAGCTACTCAACCCCGATCCGGCGGAGCAGGTGGAGCGCTTCGGCTGGCGCTTCGCGCCGGGCGACAAGGTGATGCAGATCGCCAACGACTACGAGAAGGACGTCTTTAACGGCGATGTCGGCACGATCGATGCCATCGACGCCGACAACAGTGAACTCAGCGTGCTATTCCCCACTAGCGAGGCAGGTGCTGCGGGCAGCCGGGTGGTGGTCTACGGCTGGGGCGAACTCGATCACCTGGTGCCGGCCTATGCCTGCACGATCCACAAGAGCCAGGGCAGTGAATATCCCGCCGTGGTGATCCCGCTGCTCAGCCAGCACTACCCGATGTTGCAGCGGAATCTTGTCTACACGGGCCTCACCCGCGGCAAGCAGTTGGTGGTGCTGGTGGGGCAAAAGAAAGCCCTGGCGATGGCGGTGAAGAATCACCTGGGCCGCAGGCGCTACACGAAGCTGGCGGAGTGGTTGGGGCCGGTGGCACAACCACCGGCGGCGGCCTGACTGTGCAGCCTCTGACGATGCCGCCTTTACCCTGACCCATGCCCCCGTCCGCTGGTTGCTAAACCCAAGTAAGCGTGGGGGCTGAGGGGATGGCTGCAGCCCCGCCATCCTGCACGACAGGCCCTAGCAAGCTGTTGTCTGCTCCCGTGCCCGCCACCACCAGCGGCCGTTAAAACGGGGACCAACGTGGCCATCATGGGGTCCAGCCAGCCGAGACTTTTGCGATGACGGTCCTTTCCCTCGGGGCGGGAGATGTGTTGCTGATTCGCCATGGAGAGACGGTCTGGAGCCTCGCGGGCCAACACACCGGCAGCACGGACATGGCGTTGACGCCGAAGGGTGAGCAGGCCGCCCGATCGCTGGCGCCTTACCTTGCAGGATTGCACCTTGAGCTTGTGCTGAGCAGCCCGCTGCAACGGGCCAGGCGCACCTGTGAATTGGCCGGCTTGGGGGAGCAGATGCAGATCGATCCCGACCTGCGCGAATGGGAGTACGGCGCCTACGAAGGCCTTACTTCCGCTGAGATTCAGCTTGAGGCGCCCGGCTGGCTGGTCTTTAAGGACGGCTGCCCGGGCGGTGAGAGCCCCCAGCAGCTGGGGGCGCGGGTGGATCGGCTGATCGCACGGGCTCAGCAGCAGCGAGGGCCGGTGGCCTTGTTCGCCCACGGACACGTCCTGAGGGTGCTGGCGGCCCGCTGGATCGGCCTAACGCCTGGCCATGGCCGTCATTTTCTGCTCGATACCGCCACGATCTCTCTCCTCTCCTACTACGGCGATCTCCCCGCTATTAAGTATTGGAATGCACCATTACTGGAGCCAAGTTCGTGCTGAGGGAACATATCGGCATCGAGAGCGTTGTCGGGAAGCCATCATCCTCTTCGTCCCGCAACCCATCGATCAAGATATTGGTGCCGAGCAGCAGCATCAGCGCCCACTTCATTCGGCCCGCGACAGCCCTGGCTCAAGGCACAAGGCGTCGAGCTGGGCGAGCTCCGGATCGGGCCGGTCCACGATCGTGGGCATGGGTTGCTATTCGCACGGCCTTGCATTCCACCGGCCAACTGAATTGATGCCATCGGATATCCCTGCAGGTGCAGCATCGCGGCGGGACAGGCCGAGGGGTGCCGCCGCCATCAGGGGGCAGCGCTGAACAGCCCGCCCGCGATCGTTGAGCGGGATTGCTTGCGATCTTGATGGCCTCGCTGCCCTCGCTGCCAGTTTCGATAAGCTTCACCAGGAGTGGATCGGAGAAGCGGGCTGGATAGCCAATGCAGGCCATCTGAGCGCCCATCCGGATATGATCGTCGCGTCGCTGCCGCAAGGCAAGAGCTGAAGGGTTGCCGCGGTTTGCTCACTCGGATCTCTACATGATCTCTGCCATGTCGGCCACTCCTTGCCTGCAACAGCTCTGGGCAGATGATCTGGATGCCTTGATCGCCGAACTGGCACGGCAAGGAACCACGGAGCTAGTTCTGCTGGGCCCCGGCGTTGAGCTGCCCGCCTCAGGGGGCCAATGGCCGCATCAGCTGCGAGACAAGCCCATTATTTATCAGCTCAAGGAGCCGGTGGAGGACTTGGCGGAACAGCTTGGGATGTTGACCCAGCTCACCTCCCTTCACCTGGGGGGCAACCAGATCGGTGCTGAGGGAGCGGCGGCTCTGGCGGCTCTCACCCAGCTCACCACCCTGGACCTGGGGTACAACCAGATCGGTGCTGGGGGAGCGGCGGCACTGGCGACACTCACCCAGCTCACCTCCCTCAACCTGAGGGGCAACCAGATCGGAGCTGAGGGAGCGGCGGCTCTGGCGGCACTCACGCAGCTCACCTCCCTCAACCTGAGGGACAACCAGATCGGAGCTGAGGGAGCGGCGGCTCTGGCGGCATTCACCCAGCTCACCTCCCTGGACCTGGGGGACAACAGGATCGGTGCTGAGGGAGCGGCGGCTCTGGCGGCACTCACCCAGCTCACCTCCCTGGAGCTGTGGGACAACCAGATCGGAGCTGAGGGAGCGGCGGCTCTGGCGGCACTCACCGAGCTCACCTCCCTGGACCTGGGGTACAACCAGATCGGTGATAAGGGAGCGGCGGCTCTGGCGGCACTCACCGAGCTCACCTCCCTGGACCTGGGGTACAACCAGATCGGAGCTGAGGGAGCGGCGGCACTGGCGGCACTCACGCAGCTCACCTCCCTCAACCTGTGGGACAACCAGATCGGAGCTGAGGGAGCGGCGGCACTGGCGGCACTCACCGAGCTCACCACCCTGGTCCTGGGGTACAACCAGATCGGTGATAAGGGAGCGGCGGCACTGGCGGCACTCACCCACCTCACCTCCCTCAACCTGAGGGACAATCAGATCGGAGCTGAGGGAGCGGCGGCACTGGCGGCACTCACGCAGCTCACCTCCCTCAACCTGAGGGACAACCAGATCGGAGCTGAGGGAGCGGCGGCACTTGCGGCACTCACGCAGCTCACCTCCCTCAACCTGAGGGACAACCAGATCGGAGCTGAGGGAGGGGCGGCACTGGCGGCACTCACCCAGCTCACCTCCCTCAACTTGAGGGACAACCAGATCGGAGCTGAGGGAGCGGCGGCACTGGCGGCACTCACCCAGCTCACCACACTGGAACTGGGGGGCAGCCAGATCGGAGTTGAGGGAGCGGCGGCTCTGGCGGCACTCACCCAGCTCACCGCCCTGGACCTGGGGTACAACCAGATCGGTGATAAGGGAGCGGCGGCACTGGCGGCACTCACGCAGCTCACCTCCCTCAACCTGACTAGGAACGAGATCGGTGATAAGGGAGCGGCGGCACTGGCGGCCCTCACCCAGCTCACCACCCTGGACCTTTCAAAGAATCCTGTCGTTGAGACAATGCCCTTCGCAACCTTGAAGCGATTGATATCCCTCAACCTGAAGGAAACCAAGGTTCAGGACTTATCTCCGTTGCGGCCCTTGCTGGAGAGAGGCCTGGAGGCAAAATGGGCAGAGCATGGATCTAGAAATGGAATCAATGTTTTCGACTGTCCGCTGATCCATCCACCCCCGGAGATTGTTCAACAAGGCCAGGAAGCTGTTCTAAACTATCTGCGCGAAATAGATGTGCAGGGAGCGGACCACCTTTACGAAGCCAAGGTGCTGATCCTCGGCGATGGAGGCGCCGGTAAAACCAGCCTGCTGCGCCGGCTCTACCAAACCGATTTACCCTTGCCGGCAGAAGAGGAATCGACCAAAGGCATCGATATTCACCGCCATACCTTTAGCAATGCCGGAGGGCGCCCCTTTCAGCTCAACGTGTGGGACTTTGGTGGCCAACAGATTTATCACGCCACCCACCAGTTCTTCCTCACCAAGCGATCCCTCTACATCCTGGTGGACGACAACCGCTACAGCCAAGCGGTGCAGGACGACGGCTTCAAGTATTGGCTGGAGCTGATTGAGGCGCTCAGCGAGGGCAGCCCGGTGCTGATCTTCCAGAACGAGAAGGCGGGTCGCAGCAAAAGCATTGATGAAGCCGGAATCAAGGGGCGCTTCCCTAACGTCAAGGATGTTTACCGTGGCAACCTCGAGCAGGGCGATGCAGCTGAGAAGTTGGCAGAGGCCATCCGCTTTCACGTTCAGCAATTGCCCCACGTGGGCGAGGCGGTGCCAGCCCGCTGGCTGGCGATTCGTGCCGAATTGGAAGATCGAAAACAGCAAGCCCCCTACGTCAGCCGCAAGGAGTATTTTCAAATCTATGGGCGCCATCTGGATTTGGATGAAACCAAAGCTCTTCAGCTCAGCCGCTATCTCCACGACCTGGGCGTCTTCCTCCACTTCCAGGAGGATCCCCTCCTGGCTCGCCTTCTGATCCTCCAAAACGACTGGGCCACGGAGGCTGTCTTCAACGTGCTCGACGATGAGCCCACCAAAGCCCGTTTTGGCTACTTCACCCGAGCAGACTGCCAGCAGATCTGGGCGCACTCCACCTACGGAGACATGCATCCTGAACTGCTCGCCCTGATGGAGAAATTCGAGCTCTGCTACAAACTTGCCGATCAACAAATCGAAACCTGGTTGGCGCCCCAGCTGCTCTCCCCCTCCACCCCCGAGGCCTTGCAGGATTGGCCCCAGGCGGATGATCTGGTGTTGACTTATCAGTACGACTTCCTCCCCAAAGGCTTGATCAGCCGGCTGATGGTGCGCATGCATCGTTTCGTGCGCCAGCCGGATCGCTCCTGGCGCAGTGGGGCCTACTTCGAGCACGGCCAGAGCGAATTGCTGGCCCGTCTCACCTCACCTGGCGGCAAGGAGATTGAACTGCGCGCTCGCGGCCCGGAGCGCAAAGCCCTGCTGAGCGTGATCTCCAGCGATCTCGATGCCCTCAATGCCAGCTTCGAAGGCCTGAGAGATAAGGTGCGCAAATTCGTGCCTTGCATCTGCAGTCAATGCCGACTATCTACTTCCCCGGAGCGCTACGAAGAAGGGCGGCTCCTGAAGCGCAAGCAGGATGGCAAGCTGACGGTTGAATGCCCAGAGAGCTATGAGGATGTCAGCGTTCTTGAACTCCTGGATGGACTTAAGTTAGACGCTATGCCGGCCTGGGCCAAGCCCGCCCCTCCGGAGCCCCCTGCCGCCCAAGATCGCCCCTCCGCTGCCGCTGCGGCTTCTGAATCCCAGCCCCCCAGAACGATCAAGGTCTTCCTCGCCTCCTCTTCGGAACTCAGGGAAGATCGCGATGCGATCGAGCTGCACCTCCTACGCAAGAACAATGATAATCTGGGTCAACAGGGAATTAAGCTGCAAATCCTGCGCTGGGAGAACTTCCTTGACGCCATGAGCGAAACCCGCCTGCAGGACGAATACAATGAAAAGGCGAGAAGCTGCGATATTTTTTTGAGCCTTTACAAGACAAAGACGGGCAAGTTTACAAAAGAAGAGTTTAATGCGGCCCACGCGGAGTTCAGGGCCAAGGGGAAGCCGATAGTCTACACATACTTCAAAAATGTGCAAATTGACACCGCCAGTATCACTGAGGAGATCAACACACTCTTGGCCTTCAAGAAAAGACTTTCCGAGCTTGGCCATTACCCTACTCAGTACACAAGTATCGAGGATCTAAAACTTCAGTTCCAAGCACAGCTCGAACAATTGATTAGGGAAGAGAGGGTTTGAGCCCGCGAATCGGGCGGCCACTCCTTGGTGCCCGCTCTTTGGCGGCCTCTACTTGAGCAGCGCCTCCTTGGTGAGCAGCCGCTTGAGCGCCATCTACTTGAGCTTGCCCCTGCCTGAGCCCCACCTAGGTCGTGCCGCCACGAGCCCCCTGACCTCCCCCTCCCCAAAGCCCTAGCCTCAAACCGGCCCGCTCGCCCAGCCTCCATGCGGCGCCGCCGCCCCTCCCCGTGGCCCTGCCGTCGCCCATTCCTTTGCTCCCCCTGGTGAGCTCGCCAGCGCCTGCCGGCGGCCTCGATCCGGAGCGGGCCCTGGCCAGCGGCCGCTGGGTGAAATGGATCGGTGGCGCCAGCAACCAAGACCTGGCCGCGATTGAAGATCTGGCCGGCATCTACAGCCTGGCGGGCGTCCATTGCCTCGATCTGGCCGCCGACCCTGCCGTGGTGGCTGCGGCGCGGCGCGGGATCGCCTGGGCCGAGGCCCGCGGCGGGGCCAGGCCCTGGGTGATGCTGAGCCTCAGTGATGGGGCCGATCCCCATTTCCGTAAGGCCTGGTTTGATCCAGCCCACTGCCCGGCCGCTTGCCCGCGCCCCTGCGAGCGGGTTTGCCCCGCCCTGGCGATACCGCCTCTTGAGCCTGTACCCGTGTCCGGACCAAGCCCTGCAGCGGCCTCGGATCGCCCCGCCTGCGGGGTGCTGGAGGCTTGCGGGGTGCTGGCGGAGCGCTGCTACGGCTGCGGCCGTTGCCTGCCGGCCTGCCCGCTGGGGTTGATCGAGGAGCGCGACCAGCTGCTGCCGGCGGCGGCCGTGCCCCCCCTATTGGCGGCGCTGCGCCCCGATGCGATCGAGCTCCACACCCGCATCGGCCGCGCTGGGGCCTTCGCCGCCCGCCTCGACCAGCTGCGGGCCGCCGGCATTCCCCTGCGGCGCTTGGCGGTGAGCTGCGGGTTGGAGCTGGATGGGCCGCCGCCAGCTGCCGCCGCCGGCGAGGCGCTGCCGCTGCGCCCCGAGGCGCTGGCGGAGCGGCTGGTGGAGGAGCTCTGGAACCGCTTCGCCCAGCTGCGCGGCGCTGGTTTCACCCCCCTTTGGCAGCTCGATGGCCGGCCGATGCGGGGCGATGTGGGGGCCGGCACGGCCCGGGCGGCGGTGCAGCTCTGGCGGCGGATCGGCCCGCGGCTACCCCCCGGCCCCGTCCAGCTGGCCGGTGGCACCAACGACCGCACCCTGCCCCTGCTGCAAACCCTGCCGCCCCCCGCAAGTGCAGCGGTAGCTGGCGTGGCCTTTGGCAGCGTCGCCCGGGCCCGCCTGCAACCGCTGCTGCTGCAGGCCCAACAGCGGGGCGGCCGGCTGCTGGATCAAGCCGATCTGCTGCCCGAGGCGGCGGCGATCGCGGCGGCCTTGGTGCAGCCCTGGTTGCGGCGGCGGCGCTGAGGGGCGCTCAAGCAATGGCTACGGGGCTCAGCGCTGCCGCAGCTAGCCAGGGCCCAGCTGCGGCTGGCAAAGCTTGAGCGGGGCCATGGTGATCGCGATCTTGGCCGCCCCGATGCGATCGGGCCCAATCAACGGGTCCTCGCCGCTGCGGTTATTTGCCCGCCTGGGCCGCCCGCAGCATGTCGGGCTCGGCCGGCGGCAGGTTCAGGTAGCGGGCTGCCCCGTCTTTTTGGTTTGATTCGCAGAGCTGGAAGTAGAGATCCTCTGCCTGGCCGTAGGGATCTTTGTAGATGTTCTGCCAGGAATAGCCATCACTGCTCACGTTGAAGGTCTTGTTGGTGCAGTTCATTACCAACCAGGTGGCGCGCACCGCCTCACCGTCGGACTTCAGCGCCCGCTTGAACAACCCCAGGGTGGCCCAGTTGGCCGCCGTCGAGACGACGGGAATGTTGCGGGCGAATTCCTTGGCGGCATCGCCACCGGGTTTGATGCGACGCTTCACCCGCACCAGAAAACCATCCTGAGTGCGCCGGGCCGACATCAGATTCACGCCAATGTTCTGATACGTGCCACTCCACTCGCC
Source organism: uncultured cyanobacterium (assembly GCA_903858015.1). Classification (GTDB taxonomy): domain Bacteria; phylum Cyanobacteriota; class Cyanobacteriia; order PCC-6307; family Cyanobiaceae; genus Cyanobium. The sequence continues at coordinate 49,230 of CAIOGZ010000042.1, read as the reverse complement.
ATGGGGCTGGGCCTCCGTGGTGCCGTTCAGCAGGGTGCCGCCTGTTGCTCCGGAGGCGGGGCTGCCGTCCTGGGAGGCCTGGGCCCGCACCGCGCCAGGCAGCAGCAGGGTGATGGCGAAAAGATATAATGCCCAGGGCAGGTTGATGGCCATGGATGCGCTTGTAAATAAGCAAATAGTAGCAGGGATATCAGTAGCGAGGTGTCACAGCGGCTACCGCGGCCGCCTAGACGCCCCAGCCCGTCGGCCCCCGCCCCAAGGGCCGCGTTTGACCCTGCAGCCTGGAGAGGGTCGCGGCAGCAGCTCAGTACTGTTTTCAGTACCAATGCCTCTCCAATCGGGCGAGGGTGACCCCACCGACGGGGCTTGAAGCGGCCGAATACCCCCTGAACGTGCTCGGGTCGGCAGAGCTCAAGCGGCGCGGCATCGCGGCGATCGAAGCGCCCCTCCAGCACGGCCCCGTGCACCTGATTCAACGCAATCCGTTCGAATCCAGGCACACCCCAGCGGCCTCAGGGGGCTGACTGCTTGGCGGCCGCCCGCACCAGCACGCCGCTACGGGGCCTGGGGGTGGGGATCATGTCCAAGCTGAGATCTTGATCCGGCTGCAGCGAGAAGCGCAGGGTTTGCAGTAGGCGCACGGTGAGTAGGCGCAGCTCCAGTTCCGCCAGGGGCCTGCCCAGGCACACCCGCGGCGCCAGGCCAAAGGGGATGTAGGCGGCGCCAGGGGCTGGGCCCTCCAGCTGGCGCTCGGGCCGGAAGGCCTCGGGCTCGGTAAACACCTGGCCATCGCGTTGGGTGGCGCTGATGTCCACCTGGATCACCCGACCCGCCGCGATCGTGTAGGGCCCCAGCTGCACCGGGGCGATGGCCCGGCGGAAGAAGCCGCCCACGGGGGGCACCAGCCGCAACACCTCCTTGATCACGGCGTTCAGCCGCGGCAGGGTTTCCAGCTGCTCCAGGCCCGCGCCGCTGGGGGGCCAGGGCACGGCGTCGACCTCCTGCTGCAGCCACGGGATGGTGCTGGGGTGCTGGAGCAGGAGCAACACCAGCAGGGTGAGGGAGGAGGCGGTGGTTTCGTAGCCGGCGAACAGGAGCAGCAGGAGTTGGTCCGCCAGGTCGGCATCCTGCAGGGGCAGGCCGGCTTCATCGCAGGCGCCAACCAGCACGCTCAGGCAAGGCAGTAGGCCGTGGATGCGGCTGATCAGGCGGCGCCGGGCGGCCTTGGCCCGGGCCAGGCGGCTGGTGGGATAGGCAATCGGCAGGCTGAACAGGCCGCTGGTCCAGATCTCGAAATCCTCGTAAAGGCCCTGCCTGCCTGCGGGGCTGAGGCCCAGCACCACCTCGGCGATCACCTCAAAGGCAAAGGGCCGCATCCACTCGGCCAGAGCCAGCGGCTGGGGCGCCGCGGCGATGCCGCTAGCCACCTTGTCGCAGATCCGTGCGATGCCGGGGGCGTAGCCCTTGAGGGCTTGGGCGGAAAACAGGCGCCCCACCGCCCGCCGCCGCGCCATATGGGCCTCCCCGTTGCGGTTCGCCAGCGAGTTGCGACCCAGCAGCTCACTCACGCTCGGTGGCCACCAGCCCTCCAAGGCCGCCGCTTGCGTCATCAGCTCCGCCACCGGGCCCGCCCCGCGCACAAACACCTGCGGCTGGCCAGCGAGCACCGTTTCAAACACATCCCCCAGCTCGGCGAAGCGGCGTCCGGCAAAACCCGGATCCCGCAGAAAGGCGAGCAGCTCCAGCACCCCCGAAACGGCGCCGGTGTGGGGTGGGGCCTGGGGTGGGACTGCTGGGGGCATGAACCACCGCCGGGAGATGTCAGCAGGTTAAAAGCGCCCTGGCCTGCAGCATCAGCCGCTCGGATCCCTTCGCCGGCAGCACGCTGGTCTAGAGCGGCTGCAGGACCCCGTAGGCGGTGTCGCCCGCGATCAGCACGACAAAGCTGGTGGCAACTTCAAGATTGGTGATCGGGATGGCATTGGTGTGTTGATTGACTCCCGCTCGTCCGGCCGCGCATTTAATGCGGTTTAGGCAGCTTCATTGCTTGCGAGCTCCCAGAACGACGCGCCAAGTAAGACAACGTCTCGGCGCCGCAGCACGATTAGGCCAAGATTGGAGCTTGTCCTTGCCGATCAAAGATGAGGTTGTAGTTGATGCTTGCTTCGTGATCTGTGGGTGGATTGGCTCAACACTGCCCATCCCCTTTTCGGCCTATCTTAATGCCCAGGTAATCAAAAAGACAAAAAATGAAAGAATGGCTGCGGCAAGAACGAGAAATGGGCTTGGCAACAGACCCCCTATCCAAGCCCATGCAATGCCTCCTAGTATGGGCATTAGTAGGCTGCAGGTCATTCCCAATCTGTTGGTGGCACGTTGTCCTATTGGTTTTTTTAGTACGGTAGGCGGTAGGTTCGTCTGGGATTGAATCTGATTCTCATCGTCGCGAATGGCCCGATTGGCAGCGACTACGCCCATAAGTGCCGCAACTGAGGCGCTTATTCCTGTGTATGTCATCGCAGTTCGAAGGGTGGTTAAATTAGCTTTAAAAACATAGTATGCGTCGGGATTCGTGTTGGCAAAAGAGAGGGAGCTTGCTTCTGCGGATAGTGAAAAGCCATAGGCAGTGAATAGGAGGCCCTGCAAGGTGATCATCCACATGATCCTCTGATTGACAAGATTATCTTCATGTTCAATCTTGGCGCGGATGCGGTCATATAAGGCTTCTGCTTCAGCTTTTGTGATCGCGGCGGGGCTGCTCTGGCTCATGATTAAAAAGGGCAAGATTTTCATGGAGACATGAAGTTATTGTAGGGCGAAAATTTCGTTGCGAGGATATTGAAGAATTGTCAATTTTTAGCATTGTGCCATGAAGGCAAGGTGCCCAGGGCGATGGTGGAGGCGCGATTTGATTGAGATGTCAATATGGACAATATTCAAGTGCTTCAGCCTAGGCGATCTTGAGGCATTATTTGTCTTGCGGATTTGTCTTGTGGATTTGTCTTGTGGAGTTTTTGTTACTGTTCTTCGTGCTCTGAATTGTCTTCAGGCATGGGACCTTGTTGGCGGTCATGGGCTACTTGCGATCGCTGTAATCCGTTATCGGGCTTTTGGCTCCTGGCTATGCACCCTTTGCCGGCTATCGCCATGGGCCAGGGCGTGTTACGGCCGGCCACCGTTCCCTGCCCCCTGATCGACCCCCCTCCCCCTTGCCAGCCAGGCTGCTGCCCAGGTGGCCGGCTGTCCGCATCCCGGCGCTGGCTGCCCTGCCGCTAGAACATCTTCGCCGCCGCTTTGCGCCAACCCTGCAGCCTTCGCTGACTCCGCCCGCCGCCCTTCCCGCCGCCACCCAGCGCGTCACCGACGACCTCGATCGCCTGCTGGAGGTGTTGCCGCTCGCCGTCCAGACGGCCCTGGCCGCCCCCGCAGACCGCGATCAACTGCTGGAGGTGGTGCTCGACCTCGGCCGGGTGCCGGAAGCGCGCTACCCAGGCCGGGCCGTGCTGCTCGGCGAGCTGCCAATTGAGCGCAGCGACCTGGCCCAGGTGGTGGAGCGGCTCGGCGCCTTTGGTGGCGACAACCGCGCCGGCATCGAGCGCACCCTGCATCGGATCAGTGCCATCCGCAACCGCAGCGGCGAGGTGGTGGGCCTCACCTGCCGGGTGGGGCGGGCCGTGTTTGGCACCGTGGCGATGGTGCGCGATCTGCTGGATGCGGGCCAATCCCTGCTGTTGATGGGCCGGCCCGGGGTGGGTAAAACCACCGCCCTGCGTGAGATCGCCCGGGTGCTGGCCGATGAGCTCGGCAAGCGGGTGGTGGTGATCGACACCAGCAATGAAATCGCCGGCGATGGCGACATCCCCCACCCCGCCATCGGCCGGGCCCGGCGCATGCAGGTGGCCCGGCCCGAGTTACAGCACGAAGTGATGATCGAAGCGGTGGAAAACCACATGCCCGAGGTGATCGTGATCGATGAGATCGGCACCGAACGGGAGGCCCAGGCGGCCCGCACCATCGCCGAACGGGGCGTGGTGCTGGTGGCCACCGCCCACGGCAACGAACTCGCCAACCTGATCAAGAACCCCACCCTCAGCGACCTGGTCGGTGGCATCCAGTCGGTGACGCTGGGCGATGAGGAGGCCCGCCGCCGCCGCACCCAGAAAACGGTGTTGGAGCGGGCCGCCGAACCCACCTTCCCGATGGCGGTGGAGATGCACAGCCGCCGCCGCTGGTTGGTGCACCAAGACGTGGCCGCCACGGTGGATCTGCTGCTGCGCGGCCAGGGGGCCCGGCCCCAGATCCGCGAGCTCAGCGAGGCCGGCGAGCTGCGGCTCCAGGAGCCGCCTGCGCCGCGCCCCAGCCCGAGCCTGGTCCGCCGGCCCCGCAGCCTCGCGGCGGTGCCCCTCCCCGATCCCGAGGCCAGCAGCTCCCAGCACCCGGCCAGCGAGGCCCAGCCGGCGCCGCCAGCCTCGCTTGGCCTGGGGGCGGCCCGGCCGGAGCTGGCGGCGCCGCTGCGGGTCTGCGCCGTGGGGCTTTCCTGCAGCCTGCTGGAGGAGGCGGCCCGCAGCCGGGGCCAGGCGCTGGAGCTGGTGGAGAGCCCGGAGCGGGCCGAGCTGCTGCTCAGCCTGCGGGGCGAGCTGGGCCGGGATCCCTCCCTGCGGCGTCGGGCCCGCGAGTTGGGCTTGCCGATCCTGGTGATCAAATCCGACAGCCTGCACCAGCTGCAGCGCGCCCTCGATCGCCTCGCCGAGCAGCGCCGCTTTGGGCCGGGGGCCCAGGCGGGGAGCCAGGCGGGTGGCCAGGCGGCGGCCCAGCCCGGCCTCGAGGATGCCCATGCCGCCCTGGAGGAATGCCGGCTGGCGGTGGAGCAGGTGGTGCTGCCCCAGGGGCGGCCCGTGGAGTTGCTGCCCCGCAGCGAGCCGGTGCGCCGCATGCAGGCCGAGCTGGTGGAGCATTACCGCCTGCGTAGTGCGGTGTTTGGCCGTGGTCTGCAGCAGCGGCTGCGGGTTTTCCCCGCCTGAGCGGCTGCCGGCGAGTTGACGAAGGACCGGCCGCTGTGGGTAACTGTGTGGATGCCGGTTCTCCGGCAGCAGTGGTTGCCGGTGCGGATCTTGATCCGGGCCGCCGTCCACCACCAATGGGCCGTCGCCAAGCGGTAAGGCAGCGGGTTTTGGTCCCGCCATCCCTAGGTTCGAATCCTAGCGGCCCAGTTTTCACCGGCTCTTTTGCCTTGTCGTCCGGTCCGCTGCTCGTCTTCGATTTCGATGGCGTGCTGATCGATGGCATGCCCGAGTACTGGTGGTCGGCGCGCCGGGCGGCCCTGGGGCTGGAGCCGGCCCTGGCGCTGCCTGAGCAGGCACCCCTTGCCTTCTCGCGGTTGCGCCCCCGCATCCACCAGGGCTGGGAGATGGTGCTGCTGGCTGCCCAGATGGCTAGCCCAAGCTTCGATCTGGCCGCCGTTCGGGCCGATTACGAGGGATGCCTGGCCGCCGGTCTCCAGCAGTGGGGCTGGAGGCCGCCCCAGCTGCAGGCGGCCCTCGAGGCGGTGCGGCGCCAGGCCCTCGCCGCCGACCCCGCCGCCTGGCTGGCCCTCCACCGTTTCTATCCCGGCGTGGAGGAGCGCCTGCGCCAGCTGGGCCGCGAGCGGGTGCCCTGGATGGTGCTCACCACTAAGGGCGGCGCCTTCGCGGCCCGGCTGCTGGAGGCCGCGGGCCTGGTGCCGGCAGCCGTCTACGGCCATGAGCAGGGCAGCAAGCCCGCCGTGCTGCTGCAGCTGCGCAGCCAGGGGCGCCCGCTGTGGTTTGTGGAGGATCGTCGCCCGACGCTGGAACTGGTGCGGGCCACCCCGGGCCTCGATGGCGTGCGCTGTTTCCTGGCCCTCTGGGGCTACCTGGCCGAGGGGGACGGGGAGGGGCTGCAGTCCCTGGGCATCCAGCCCCTGGATCCGGCCCGTTTCGCCGCCCCCCTGGCGCAGTGGATCTAACACGCTAGAGTACGCCCGTACTATGCACGAGGCAGGCGCCGGTTGCGGCCGGTGGCACTTGTTTCCCAGAGGTCGCAGGATGGCGGCCGGTGCCCGGGGTCTTCCGCCGGGGCCTTCTCCCAGGGGCGGATCCGGTTTTTAGGCCGGTTCCCAGGTGCTGGCCCTAGCCAGTTCCCCCCTTCGCCCCGGGGCGAGCGGGTTCCTGCCTGCTTTCGCTCCCTAGCCCAGCCCACTAATCCGGGCCCACCACTCCGGGCCCTCCACTCCAGCGCCATCCCCTACGGCGCCATCACCCCGCCATCCCCCACGGCTTTCCCCTTCGGCCCAAGCACCCGATCGGTGTTGGCTGTTGCGGCCTGTCCCATCGCCCATCCCCCCCCATGCCTGCTGAATCCAAGGCCGCCCTTTCCTCTTCCCTTGCCGCCCCGGCGTCGGGTTCCGTTAAGGCCAGTGAGCGCGACAAGGCGCTTGGTCTGGTGCTCACCCAGATCGAACGCAACTTCGGCAAGGGGTCGATCATGCGCCTGGGCGATGCCTCCCGGATGCGGGTCGAGACGTTCAACACCGGTGCCCTCACCCTCGACCTGGCCCTCGGCGGCGGCTATCCCAAGGGTCGGGTGGTGGAGGTCTACGGCCCGGAGAGCTCCGGTAAGACCACCCTCACCCTGCATGCCATCGCCGAAGTCCAGAAGCGCGGCGGTGTGGCCGCCTTCGTGGATGCGGAGCACGCCCTCGATCCTGTCTATGCAGCGGCCCTCGGTGTGGATATCGAGAATCTGCTGGTCTCCCAGCCGGACACCGGTGAGATGGCCCTGGAGATCGTCGATCAACTGGTGCGCTCCGCCGCCGTCGATATCGTCGTGGTCGACTCGGTGGCCGCCCTCACGCCGCGGGCTGAGATCGAGGGGGAGATGGGGGACCTCGCCGTGGGCAGCCAGGCCCGGCTGATGAGCCAGGCGATGCGCAAGATCACCGGCAACATCGGCAAATCCGGTTGCACCGTGATCTTCCTCAACCAGTTGCGTCAGAAGATCGGCGTCACCTATGGCAACCCGGAAACCACCACCGGTGGTAATGCCCTTAAGTTCTACGCCTCGGTAAGGCTCGACATTCGTCGGATTCAGACCCTCAAGCGCGGCACCGAGGAATACGGCATCCGGGCCAAGGTGAAGGTGGCAAAGAATAAGGTTGCCCCCCCCTTCCGCATCGCCGAATTTGACATCCTCTTCGGCCGCGGCATCAGCACCCTCGGTTGCCTGGTCGACCTCGCCGAGGAAACTGGCGTGGTCACGCGCAAGGGGGCCTGGTATAGCTACGACGGTGACAACATCGGTCAAGGCCGCGATAACACCATCACCTGGCTGGAGCAGCACCACGATCAGGCCGAGGTGATCGAGCAGCTCACCCGCCGTCGCCTCACCGAAGGTTTGGAAGTCACGGCTAATTCGATGAAACCCCTGGCGGCTGCCGCCAAGCTGGCCGCCACGCGCGCCGCTGCCGACGCTGCTGGCACCGAAGCTGACGCCGATCCAAGCCCAGAAGAAGACCTGGAAGGGGAGACGGCTGCCGGCTGAGCCGAGGCGGGGGCAGCAGGGCGCTGCCTCCGCCCGTCGGTAAGGCTGTGGGGCTGCGGGGTTTTCCCGGTCAGCCTCGGCTGTTGCGCAACGATCGTGCCCGGGGCGGCGAGGCTAGGGGGCTGGCGGCGGCCAGGGGGCTGGCGCCAACTGGCGACTGGGCCGGGCTGGCTGGCTCCAGGGGGGCGCTCGCCTGGAGAACGGCAGCCACCCGCTGCAGTTCCTGGATGGCGTCCGCACCTTCGAGCTTGACCAATTCGTGGCCATCTCGGGATTCCACCCAGCTGATCCCAAAATCTGAAACCAGAAATCGCACCAGGTGGGTTTCGCCCAAATCGGCCACGAAGGAGGCACCCTGATGGTCCCGTTCTTCGCCGCAGAGATAACACGTTGCCACATGCCCCTGCTCACTGAGGCACTGGGCCAGGGCCTGCAAACTCAGGATCAGGTCGTTGACCAGGCTTCTGTACTGCTCGGCAAGACGCGGAAACATGGGTAGACAACCGAGGCGGGATTGAATCCAGCTTAAGGTTTTCTTCCGTTTTTGTGGAGGGTGTCAGGGGGTGCGCACCGGGTTGTTCTTAGGCCGGGGTTCAGCCGTCGGCCAGATTCCACCAGCCGGCCGCTGGACCGATGAAGCGCACGGTGACCCAGAACAGCACCAGGGCAGCGATCCCGATCCAGGCCCCCCGGGTGCTGAGCGCCACAAAGCGGTCGGCTTGCTGGCGGCTGAACGGCAGCCAGCTGACCAGGCGCGGTGAGCTGTCCGCAGCGGCTTTGGGGGTCGGGCGGGGCCGGGGCGGCAATCCCTGGGCCGCACGGCGCTTAGCTTCTCCCATCGACGGATCAAGTGGCTGGGCCGAGGCTAGGCGGGGGCAGGCCGCGATGGCTGGGCAAACTCAGTCCGGCAGCAGGCGGGGCAGGGCCACCCAGGGTTCGAGCGCTGCCAGCAAGGTGCGTCCCCATTCCCGGCCGCGCAGGCGGCCATCCAGGACCGCCAGCCTGCCGCCGCTGCGGCGCAGGCTGGCCACACCCCGCTGCAGGCGGGTGGTCGCCTCGGGTAGCAGCAGGTTGCGAAACCAATCGCCGCCTTGGCGGCGCAGGGCGGCCACCTGGGCGGCGGTGAGCGGATCCTCCAGGCTGGCGATCGGCAGCAGGGCAACCACCACCTGGCCTGGCAGCGGCAGTCGCTGCTGCTGATCCAGCCACCAGCTCCAGCTGGCACAGACCACCCCATTCGGTTCCGGCGTGGGGCAGGCATGGCTGACCCGGCTGCCGAATTCAGCCGCCAATCCGCTGGCCAGGTTCAGCCGCAGGGCCGTGTCGTCGATCAGGATCACCGTGATGCCGCCCTGGCCGAGCACCAAGCGCCGGCAATGGTCGAGCAGGTGCTCGCCAAACTGCGGGCTGTTGGGCAGCGGCTGCCGCAGCGGGCAGTAGAGCGGCAGTGGATCGGCCAGCGGTGGGTCGCCCAGGTCCACCACCACCGCTGCCCTCAACCCCAGCACCTGCTCGTGCCGTGCCGGGGATTGGCTGCAGCGCTCGCTGCTGGCGCGGCCGCGGGGCAGTTCTCCCACCAGCACGGCGCCGCGGCCGCTCAGCAGGGCCGGCAGTTCGGCCAGCGGGGCCAGGGGCTGGCGGTGCAGCTGCCAGTGCAGCAAGGCTGGATCGACGGCGGCCCAGCTGGTCCAACCAGGGCCGGACGCCTGCAACCAGCGATCCCACGGCGGCGGTAGGGGGGCCAGCAGGGCTAGCAACTGCCGCAGGGGCGCTTCCTCCTCCGGGGCCAGGCTGACGCAATGCTGGGGTTGCCGCGCTTGGGCCAGCAGCCTGCGGTTCAATACCCCATGCAGGTTGAGCAGGCTGGGTGCGGCCATCGGCAGGGCCCGCCGCAGGCTGTCCCAATCGTGGGGCTCGATCCGCAGCGCCATCACCTGCCTCAGCCGCTCCTCCAGCAACTCCGCCTGGGGAATCACCAGCTGACGCTCCGCCAGCAGCCCCTGGCCCCAGGCTTGCAGCAGCTGCCGATGGTCGAGCAACCAGAGGTGCCGCTCGGGCGGGGGCTGTTCGCCTTCCCAGCAGGGCAGCTCCAACCCCGCCGCCCGCAAGCGGGGCCATTCGATCTGCAGCAGCCGCTGCCGCAAGCTCCCATCCACCACCAGGGCCACCGGCGTGTCGACCAGGCTGAGGGGCACCAGCAGGCTGATCAGCCAGCTGGGATCGCTGCCGGCGGCCAGCCGGATCAGGGTGTGGTCGGAGCGGCGCAGGCTGCGGCCCACCAGCCGGCAGAGGGTGAGGTGGTGCGGCCAACGCTCCAGCCCCTCCCGCTGCAGCAGTGCCTTGAGTTGTAGGTGGGCACTGGCTTCGAGCATGGCTCGATCGTAGGGATGCGCTGCTGTTGGCCCCCGCTGCTCAGGCCAACGGCGCCAGCGCCGGGCAGCTGCCGCCATCGGCGTGGGGCGGCGGCGCTGCCGCTTGCTTCCAGCATCGGTTTGGGTTTGGGTTCCGGCCTGGGACTGGGGCCTGGGTGATTGAGCAGGGAATCGGGCGCCCCGCCAGTACGAAGCCAGCGCTAAGCCGATACCCAGCCGATGCCGACCCCAGCAGGCCCAGCCATGGGGCGGTTGGCGGATCCTGGCTTGATCTCCCCTTCCTGACTTGATGCCCCAGCCTGGGTTGATGTCTGAGTCTTGGTCGATGCCTGAACCTTCCCCGCTGCCAGAGCCGGATCCTTCCTGGCACCCGAGCCAGCCCCAGCCCGCCAGCCTGGAGCAGCCCCAGCGCGAGGCCGTTGCGGCCTTGAGGCAGCGGCCCGTGGGCATCGTGGGCCTGGGCCTGATCGGCGGATCGCTCGGCCTCGACCTGCAGGCGGCCGGGCTGGAGGTGCGGGCCCTGGTGCACCGGCAGGCCACGGCCGAACGGGCTCGCCAGCGGCGGCTGGCAAGCCAGGTGAGCACCGATCCTGCGGTGCTCCAGGAGTGTGGCCTGCTGGTCTTGGCCCTGCCCCTGGATCGGTTGCTCGATCCCGACCCTGGCCTGCTGCGGGCCCTGCCGCCGGACGCCGTGCTCACCGATGTGGGCTCGGTCAAGCAGCCCGTGCTGGCTCGCTGGCGGACGTTGCTGGAGCAAGCCGGCCGCCGAGGCCAGGTGGGTCGCTTCGTGGCCGGCCATCCGATGGCCGGCACAGCCCTGGCCGGGGTGGAGGCGGGGGTGGCGGGGTTATTTCGGGGCCGGCCCTGGGTGGCCACCCCCACTGCTGACACCAACCCTGCCGCCCTGGCGACGGTGAGGGCCTTGGCCGAGTTGGTGGGGGCCCGCTGGTTCAGCTGCGAGGCTGCAGCCCATGACAAGGCCGTGGCGCTGATATCCCACCTGCCGGTGGTGGTGGGGGCCGCCCTGCTCCAGGCCGCCGATCGCAGTAGCGCTGCGGCGGGCTTGGGCGATCTGGCCCGCAGCCTGGCCTCCACTGGCTTTGCCGACACCACCCGGGTTGGCGGTGGCAACCCCGAACTGGGTACGTTGATGGCCCGCTGCAACCGCGAGGCGCTGCTGGTGGCGCTGGCCGCCTACCGCGAGGCGATCGGCGAACTCGAAGCCATGGTGCAGGGGCAGCAGTGGCCGTTGTTGGCCGAGGCCCTGGCGGAGTCCCAGCGGCAGCGGCCCAGCTTTGGGGCTGCTCCAGCTGGATCCCAGGCCCAAGCTGAGGCGTGATCTGCTCAGATCAAGCGCAGCAAGATCAAGCACTGCCAGGACCAAGACCCGCCAACACCAAGCGCTGCTCAGAGCAAACAAGTGATTTGCATTTTGCCCTGAACTTTGTCATTGCCTTTCCCTTTCCCTTTCCCTTTCACTTTCACTTTCCCTTTTGCTTGGCTGCCTATTCTTTGGCACGGTTTGAGCTCTTGATTGGCCCATTCTTGCGAATGGTCAATTCTTGCGAGTAGCCAATTCTTCAGGGAGACACGGGAAAGCCTCGATTGTGATGATTTTGCTTGATGAGATTTGTTGCGCTGCCGTACTTTCGCTGTCTCGGTAGGGCCTTGCCTAGGGGCGGGGCGCTTGGAGGGGCCACTTTACAGAACAGCCTACTTTGTGGAATGTCTTGCTTTGGGGGTGCTTCGAAAAAAAAATGCTTCTGGCCTTCCTGTGGGCTCCAGTAGCTTCAATCGCGAGAAGGAGACTCGCTCGCCGGACGGCGGGAGCCCGGCATTGTTCTTACTGCCTTTTATGGAACGGCCTGTTTTGCAAAAAATCCCGGCTCCATGGAGTGCAATTCTTTATAAAATTGCCCCCATGCTCTATGGAGTGACGCACTCTTTGCAATCGCTCACTTTTTAGGGTCGCCCACTGTTTAGGGCGGCTCGCTTGGGCTGGTCGTGATGGCAGTTCTCGATTCCTGCTCCCGATAGCCACTTCCGATGGCCACCTGGGCCGTGCTGCTGGTGAGTGCAGGCTTGCAGGCTTAACTTGAGCCCCGATCGCCCTGGGGGGTAAGCGCCGATGCGGATCCTGCCGGGCGGAGTTTGGGCGGGTCTGTCGCTTCTGGTCGGCCTGGCTGGTTGTGCCCCGAACCAGCCCCAGCCCCTCGCGGAGGCTGCGCTGCTGCGCCGCGGCCAGAGCCGGATCGATGGCGGTGTGACCGTCACCATGACCGCCTTAGCCCCGGAGGAGGCCCGCTCGCTACTGGGCTTCGCCGTGGCCAGTGCCGGCATCCAGCCGGTGTGGGTGAAGGTGGTGAACCGGGAGGGGCGCCGCTGGTATCTGCCCCCGATCACGATCGATAGCGAGTACTACTCGCCGCTAGAGGTGGCCTGGCTCGGGCACCGGCCGTTCATGGCCAGCAGCAACCGCCGCCTCGATGCCCAGCTGATCCGGCTTGGCCTGCCATCGGTGGTCGAGCCCGGCGGGATCGTCTCTGGTTACGTGTTCACCAACCTCGATGAGGGAATCAAATTCGCCAGTTTCGAGCTGGTGGCGCCGGGCCCGAAGCGGGCCGAGCTGCGCCATTTCAGCTTCCTCACCGAGGTGCCCGGCCATGCCACCGATTTCCAGAAAGTGAATTGGAATCGGCTCTACCCCTCCGCCAAGGTGCGGGACCTCGATGAGGCCGGCCTGCGGCGCTGGCTCGAGCACGACGTGCCTTGTTGTGCCCGCGGCGGTGACCAGCGCACCCCCGCCGATCCCCTCAATGTGGTGATTGTGGGCAGTCGCGACACGGTTTTTCCCGCCCTGGCCCGCCGCAGCTGGCACGTCACCCAGACCCTCACCTTCACATCCCTTTGGCGCACGATCCGCTCCGCCCTGCTCGGAAGCAGCTATCGCTACGCGCCGGTTTCGCCCCTCTACCTGTTCGGCCGTCGCCAAGACATGGCCCTGCAGAAGGGGCGCAGTGATGTCAACCAGCGCAACCACATGCGGCTCTGGTTGGCGCCGGTCACGCTGGCGGGCCAGCCGGTGTGGGTGGGGCAGATCAGCCGGGACATCGGGGTGCGCCTCACCCGCCGCACGATCACCACCCACAAGATCGATCCCGCCGTGGATGAAACCCGTTGGTACCTGCTGCAGGATTTGTACTTCTCCGATGGCTTGGATCGTTTCGGTTTCGTGGGCGGTGTGGGGGCCTCCAAGCCAGAGCAACCTCGCACCAACTTCACCGGCGACCCCTATGTGACCGATGGTCGCCGCGCCATCTTCTGGATGACGCCGGCTCCGGCCTTGGGTAAGCGCCGCCAGCTGGCCCGCTGGATCCCCTTTAGGCAGCACACCAGGCCGGCTGGGTCGGCGGCTGACCCGGAGTTCGCGCCGGTGCCCCAGGCACCGCTGCCTCAGGTCGCGCCGCTGCCTGGGGCGGCGCCACCGTGAAGGCGCCAGCGCCAGGTTTGGCCCCGGCCCTGGAGCAGCTGCCGGCAGGCCGTGAGGGCTGAAAGGCTCACCCCCGCCGTGCCTTCGCCGGGATGGATGCTGTCGCCGCAGAGCCACAGGCCCGGCAGGGGGCTGCGGCTGGCCAGGCCGAAGGGGCCGAAGCGGCTGGGGTGCTGGCCGAGGCCGCCCACAAAACCGAAGGGGCGGCCGGTCCAGCCGGCCCAGCTGCGCGGCGTGGCTAGCTCGGCGTGCAACCAGTCGTTGGCGCCGATGCCCAGCAGCTGCTCCAGTCCGGCTTCGATCCCTTGCTTCGCCTTTGCCTTGCTGGCCTGGTAGGCCGGTTCCGCCGCCGTGCTCCAGGGGCGGGCCGCCGTGAACGCACTGGCCACCACCGTGGCCTCCCCCGCCGGCGCCCGCCCATCCCCCTCGCGGCTCACCGACACGAACAAGGCGCCCGGTTCGCTCCAGGCCAGCTGCAGGTGGGGGGGGCAAGCCGCCGGCAGCCGCTGCCGTTGCACCGCCGCATACAACACCAGGGCGCCGGCGGGGTCGGGGAAGCGCTGCAGCCGCCGCCGGTAGCCCGCCGGTAGGCGATCGCCCAGCAGGGTTGGCAGGGTCTGGGGGGGCAGGCTGAGCACCACCTCCCGGGCCGCGATCAGGAACGGTGCAGCGCCGGGGCCTGAGCCCTCCAGATGCCAGGGGGCGCCAGGCTGCTCGGGGGGGTGCAGCCGTTCCAGCCGCCGCCGTAGCAACAGCTCGCCACCGTGGTTTGCCAGGGCCTGCTCCAGCGCCGTGCTGAGCGCCTGCATCGAACCGCACAGATGCCACAGCCCAAGCGGCGCCTGGGCCATCTGCAGCACCGTGGCGCCGTACAGGGCGGCGGTGCGGTCCGCGGGCTCCTGGGAGTAGAGCCGCAACTGCAGATCCAGGAAGTGGCGCAAGCGCCGCCCCTCGGCGCCGCCGCCGCAGCCGCTTAGCCGCAGCAGGTCGGCCATGCTGGCGCCGGTGAGCAGCCCCGTGGCCAGAGTCGCCGGCCTGAGGGCCGCCAGCAACTGGCCCAGATCCCAGCCGGAACGTGGTGGCAGCACCGGATCGCGGCCCGCAAAGGCCCAGCTGGCCGCGTGGATCGCCCCACACAGGTCCCAGAAGCGCTCACTGCCAGGAAACTGCCGCCGGCACTCGCTCCGCCAGGCCTGGGGATCGCGGTGCAGCCGCACCGGATCTTGACCATCGCCCAGGTCCACGACGCAGCCCGGATCGAGGGGGGTGGCCGCCGGTGCTGCCACCCCCAGATGCTCGAACAGGCGTGCATGGATGCCGCCGGCCTCCAGGCCGGCCACCTGGGTGGCGCCCACGTCGAACTGCCAGGCGCCGCGGCGGAAACTGCCGGCGCAGCCGCCACTCTGGTGGTGGGCCTCCAGCAGCGTTACCGCCACCCCCTCGCGGGCCAGCAGCGCCGCGGCGGTGAGTCCGGCAATGCCGGCGCCCACCACCACCACATCCTGTTCGCTGCTCGGCGCTCCACTTGGCATCCATCCATGCTGGCGCCTGCCGGGGCGATGCTGCGGCAGGCTGGCCCCAGACGTTTCGCCCCGATCCGATGACGTCGCTGGGCGCCACCCCACCGCTGCCGGCGGCCTGGCTGGCCGAGCAGCTCGGTATTCGCCTGTTGGCGGCCAGTCCGGTGGCGGGGGGCTGCATCCACAGCGCCTGGCGCCTCGAGGTGGCGGCCGATGCGGCGGCGCTGCGGCGCTGGCCGGCGCTGGCGGGGGGGCTGTTGTTCGCCAAGACCAACCGGGCCTCGGCGCTGCCGCTGCTGCGGGCCGAGGCCGAGGGGCTGGCGGCCCTGGCGCTGGCCGCGGCGGGCAGCGGCCTGCAGGTGCCCGAACCCTTGCACCTTGGCCTTGTCGACGGCCATGTCGATGGCCACGTAGTCGGCCATATCGACGCGGGTGCCGATGGCTGTGCCGTGCTGCTGCTCCCCTGGCTTCAGTTCACAGCAGCGGGCACGGCCGCAGCCTGGGCCGAGCTGGGAGCGGCCCTGGCCCGGTTGCATCGCAGCAGTCTGGAGCGGGTCTGCACGGCAGGCGACCGGCCGGGTTGGTTCGGCTGGCCCCACGCCAATGCGATCGGTACGGCTCCCCAGCCCAATGGCTGGGATCGCCGCTGGGGCCGCTTCTTCAGTGCGCGGCGCCTGGCTCCGCAGCTCGAGCGCCAGGCCCGCGCCGGCGGGCCCCTGCCAGGTGCCGCCGCGCTGCTGGAACGCCTGCCCGGCTGGCTCGATGGCCATGCTGCCGAACCCGTCTTGGTGCATGGCGATCTGTGGAGCGGCAACGCCGCCCTCAGCGCCGGCGTTGCCGGGGTGATCTTCGATCCGGCTGTCTACCGCGGCGACCGGGAGGTGGATCTGGCCATGGCCCAGCTGTTTGGCGGCTTCCCAGCCGCCTTTTTTGCTGGCTATGAAGCCACCTGGCCGCTGGCGCCCGGATTTGATTTCCGCAGCAGTATTTACAACCTCTATCACCTTCTCAACCATGCCAATCTGTTTGGAGGTGGCTATCGCGCCCGCGCCGAGGCCACGATCCAGGCGTTGCTGGCAGCTCCCCGGGCATGAGCGGCCAAGGAGCTGGCAATGGGCTGCTGAAAAGCTGGTAATGGGCTGGGGCGGTCACTGTGCTGGCTGGCCAGGGCCCGAATGGGGCGCTGGTTTTTAGCCGGAAGCAGCGATTTTGGCCAGCTGGGCATAGCGTTTCCAGGTCAAAGGCCTTTGGGCAGAGCTTTCCTAGACAAGGGCCGAGGCTTCAAACCAAAAAAGAGCCGATTTTGCTGTCAGCTCTTAACAACGGGTTTCAGGAACGGTAGGGGGCGCTCAATGCCCTCGCCAGCTGGCAATCAAGCCTGCTTAACCGATGTATTCCTTTTTGATGCCCTGGAGGCGATCCAGAACGGCAGCACGCTTTTCACTGGTGGTGAGGTTTTCCCAGCTCCAGGTGCCCACAACGACAAGGCCAAGCAGTTCCAGTAGCCCCGGCACAATCGGCAGCAAGTTGATGGTGTCGAGCACACCTTTGATCAGGATTTGGGCAACAATTACGGCCAGCAGGATGCCGGCGATTTTGCCGATCTTGCCCAGATGGCTCCAATCAACCTTGTCGAGGGTTGCGTTGACCTTGCCGATCACCTCGCCGTAGCGCTGGTTGAAATCGAAACCGGCGTCCGCAGCTGCATTCTCAACGGCTTCGGCCGCTTCCTTGGCTTCGGTGTTGAAGTCACTCATTGCGGGTGGGAACGGGTTCTCGTTAGCGCATAACGTACTTGGATGGCCCAACAGATGCCAGGGGAGATTCGCATTGGTCGGCAGGCGCTGACGCTTCTGGAGCGCCTGCTGGCTGCGGCGGCGCCCGAGGAGGGCTGTGGCCTGCTGTTGGGCAGGAGACGCCCAGAGGCTGGAGCAGCCGGGTCGGCGGCGGCGCTGCCCTGGTCGGTGCGGCAGGTTTGGCCCACCACCAATGTGTGGGAACCGGCAAGCGAGCGGGATCGACGCTTTCGGATTGATCCCCGCGAGCAGCTCCATGCCCAGAAGTGGGCGCGCCGCCATGGCCTGGAGCTGCTGGGCTCGGTCCATAGCCACCCCAGCAGTGGGCCGCAGCCTTCCGCCACCGATTGCGCCCTTGCCTTCGGACCCACCTTGATGCTGATTCGGGGCAGCGTTGGCCAGGCCGCAGCTGCTTGCGTTGGCGCTGCTTCCGTTGGCGCCGAGCTGGGCTGCTGGTGGCTCGATTGCGGGGTGGAGCCCAGGCAGCTGCCGTGGAGAATGGAAGATTGAGGCGATCGCCCCAGGGCTGCGCCCCGCTCCACCGTTCCGCCCATGCTTCCTCCCGACACCAGCGGCGTCCAGCTCAGCCCCGATGAGGTGGCCCGCTTTGCCCGGCACCTGATCCTGCCGGAGGTTGGGATGGAGGGCCAGAAGCGGCTCAAGGCCGCTTCGGTGCTCTGCGTGGGCACCGGCGGCCTGGGTTCGCCCCTGCTTCTCTACCTGGCGGCCGCCGGGGTGGGGCGCTTGGGCATCGTCGATTTCGATGTGGTCGACCACAGCAACCTGCAGCGCCAGGTGATCCATGGCACCAGTTGGGTTGGCAAGCCCAAGATCGAGTCGGCCAAGGCCCGGATTCTGGAGATCAATCCCCACTGCCAGGTTGATCTCTACGAGACAGCCCTCACCAGTGACAACGCCCTCGAGATCATCCGCCCCTATGACCTCGTCTGCGATGGCACCGACAACTTCCCCACCCGCTACCTGGTGAATGATGCCTGCGTGCTGTTGGGTAAACCCAATGTCTATGGCTCGATTTTCCGGTTCGAGGGCCAGGCCACGGTGTTCAACCTCACCCCTGAAAGCCCGAATTACCGCGATCTGTTTCCCGAACCGCCACCGCCAGGCATGGTGCCTTCCTGTGCTGAGGGGGGCGTGGTGGGCGTGCTGCCCGGCATCATCGGTGTGATTCAGGCTACCGAGGCGGTGAAAATCATCACCGGTATCGGCACCACCTTGAGCGGTCGTTTGTTGCTGTTTGATGCCTTGAAAATGGCATTTCGGGAGTTAAAACTCCGCCCCAACCCCGTGCGTCCAGTGATCGAAAAGTTGATTGATTACCAGGAATTTTGTGGTGTGGGCGGCACGGCCCCCGGCCAGGAGGAGGCCGGTGCGGTGCCCAGCATCAGCGTCGGCGAGCTCAAGGCCCTGCTCGATGCTGACCCCAGGGGCCTGCTGCTGCTCGATGTGCGCAATCCCCCCGAGGCGGAGATCGCCGCGATCCCGGCGGCCATTTTGGTTCCCCTCGACCAGATCGAGAACGGCACGGCCGTGGAGCGGGTCAGGGCTCTGGCGGAAGGCAAGCAGCTTTATGTGCATTGCAAGCTGGGCGGCCGTAGTGCCAAGGCCCTGATCGCCCTCAAGCGGCATGGCATTGAGGGCATCAATGTGGCTGGTGGCATCGATGCCTGGAGCCAGGAGGTTGACAGCTCCGTGCCCCGCTACTGAGTCGCTGCCGGTGGGCTCGAACGCGGTGGGTTCAGGCGGTAACTCTGGCGGCAGCCTCTCCCGATCCGGCGCGCTGGAAGCGGCGCTGGATCGCCAGGCGTACCAGCGCCGCTTCCAGCGGCGGCTGGTGCGCCTGGAGTCCCAATTCGTGCCCCTGCTGATCAGTGTGCTGCTGCCGGTGGCGCTGCTGCCGGTCACCGCCGAGCCGGGGGGGCCTTACCGCGTTTTGCTCCCCCTGTTGTTCACCGTCCTGATCCTGCAGTCGCTTCGGACCCTACCCCTGCTGGCCCCCAATCGTGCTGCCCGGATCCTGGTCACGGTTCAGCGGTTGCTTGGGGTTGGCGCCATCGTGGCGCTCTGGATGCAAGTGGTTGTGGCGCAGATGGCGAGCAACCCGGCCCTTCGATTCGTGGTGCTGCTGCTGGCGGCGAGCTTCTCGCTGCTGGCCACGGCACGGTTGGTCAGCCTGCTGGCGCGGGTCCCCCGCGTCAATGCCCGGGTGATGGCCGGAGCCGCAGCGGGCTATGTCTACCTGGGCATCTCCGGCGGTTTGGTGGCAACGGCCATGCAGGTGTTGGTACCGGGCAGCTTCCAGCTGGGGCTATCGATGCGCCATGAATTGCTGATCGACCGCCTCACCTATTTCAGTTTCGTGGTGCTCGCTGGCCTCGGTCTTGGCGATGTGCTGCCCCACAATCCTTTCGGTGAGCGCTTTGTCATCCTGCTTAGCCTCTGCGGCGCCCTCTATCTGGCCCTGCTGATGGGGTTGCTGATCGGCCGTTTCATTGCCACCCAGGAGCTGGAGTTTGAGTTTGATGCCTTGGTCGATGAACTCGACGATCCCACTAGTCCGATCGCTGCTCGTATGGATACCAAAGCGGAGCAGCAGCAATCATCGGCTCCAATGACTGATCCTGATTCACCCTGATCCCGATTCCAATCGATGCGGGCTGCTATGCCGAAGTCGCCGATCCAGCCTCCGATCGGATTGGAAACCGCGCCTTGATATAGGTCTGAATAATCCAGGCCTCAATAATCCAGGCCTCAATAATCCACGCCGCGCTTGAGATCCACACCCCGCTCGGCGTAGTGCTTGTGGCACACCATCTCGGAGTGCACGCTGGCCAGGTCGAAGTAGGCGGGCCGGCTCTTGCAGCGGCCGGTGATGATCACCTCGGTTTCGGTGGGTTTGCGCAGCAGGGTTTGAACGATGGGCTCGACCGGCAGCAGTTCTAGATCCACGGTGGGGTTGAGTTCATCGAGGATCACCGTTTTGTAGAGGCCACTGGCGATCGCCGCCCGGGCGATCTCCCAGGCGCGCTCGGCCTCCACATAGTCGATCGGTTGTTGCTGACCGCGCCAAACGATGGCGTCGCGGCCAGAGCGCAGGTGATCCACCAGATGGGGGTAGCTTTCGCGCAGGGCTGCGATCGCCGCATCCTCGGTGTAACCGCTGCCGCCCTTGAGCCACTGCAGAATCAGAACCCGATGGCTTTTGTCCTGGCTGATGCCACGGCCGATCGCCTGCAGGGCTTTGCCCAGGGCACTGGTGGATTTGCCCTTACCTTCGCCGGTGTAGATCTCAATCCCATCAAGGCCCCGCTCCAGGGGGTCCCCTGGGTACGGGTTGGGGCCTTCGTTGCCACCGGGCTCCGGGCGTTGGCGCCGATGGGCGCGCATTTCCGAATGCAGATCGGCCAGTTGCACCAGTTGCCGCGGTGCGCCACGACCCGTGCAGATCACCTCCATGCCCGGCGGTTTGGCTGCCAGGGTCTGGACCACCTCCGCAACATCCAGCAGGCCTAGATCGAGCACCGGGTTGAGTTCGTCGAGCACCACCACCGAATAGAGGTCACTGGCGATGGCACCCTTGGCGATATCCCAGCCCCGCTGGGCTTCCTGGCGATCAAAGCGGCTGGCCTGCTCGGCCGTGAAGTACTCCCCCCGGCCGGTGCGCACTTGGTCGATCAGGTGGGGGAAGCCCTGTTGCAGGGCCTCGATCGCGGCGTCTTCGTCATAGGAGCGTCCCGGTCCCTTCAGGAAGCGAAGCAGCAGCACCCGGGTGCGCTTGCGTTCACAGATGCCCAAGCCGATGGTGCGCAGCACCACCCCCAGGGCGGCCTGGCTCTTGCCTTTGCCATCGCCGTCGTAAACGTGCAGTTGGCCGTGGGCCCGTTCATCGCTGCCGGCAGCCGTGCGGATGCCGATGCCCCGGCCGGTGCCCCGTTGGGGCGTCTGGGTGCGACTGGGGGGCGGCGTCATCGGCGGGCGGTGTTAGCCCGATGCTACTGAGGCGATCCCGGCAACCCACGGCTTTCGGTGGCGGGCGGCGGTTGCTTGGCTGCCCCATCGGCTTTGGCTTGGCCAGGATTCTTGCCAGGATCTTGGCCATGACACCATCACCCCGTTTCCCTTTCACCCTGCTCGAATCGCTGCCGCCCGAGCTGGAGGCGGCCTACGGGGCGGTGTGCGAGCGGATCGCCGCCTTCCCCCGGGTGGTGGTGGCCTATTCCGGCGGCGTCGACAGTGCCCTGGTGGCGGCCCTGGCGGTGGACCGTCTGGGGGAGAGGGCCCTGGCGGTGACCGGTGTCTCCCCAGCCCTAGCGCCCCACCTGCGGCAGGAGGCCCGAGCCCAGGCGCTCTGGCTTGGCCTGGAGCATCGCGAAGTTCCCACCGCCGAGCTCAGCGATCCGGCCTATGCCACCAATCCCCACGACCGTTGCTACGCCTGCAAGCGTGAACTCCACGCTTTGCTGGCTGTGGTCGCCGATAGCGCCGCTGCGGCGGTGGTGCTCGATGGGGTCAACCATGATGATCTGGGCGACTACCGGCCCGGTCTTGAGGCCGCCAGGCAGCGGGGCGTGATCTCACCCTTGGCCGAGGCGGGCATCGGCAAGCAGGGGGTGCGGCAGATCTCCCGCTGCCTCGGTTTGCCCTGGTGGGATAAACCGGCCCAGCCCTGCCTCGCCTCGCGCTTCCCCTACGGCGAACCGATCAGTGCGGCCCGCTTGCAGCGGGTGGCGGCCGCTGAAGCCTGGCTGCGGCAGCGGGGCTTTGGGGAGCTTCGGGTGCGCAGCCAGGGGGAGACGGCTCGGATTGAACTGCCCGCTGCGACGTTGCCCCAGCTGCTGCAGCGGCTTGCCGCTGGTCCGCTACGGCAGGAGCTGGTGGAGGCCCTGGGCGACTTGGGGTTTACGGCGGTAGCCCTGGATCTGGAGGGCTTGGTGAGTGGCAAGCTCAACCGTGATCTCCGCCCGGCGGCCAGCCCTTGACGGGGCAGGCCAAAAAAACAGACCCGAGCCGCCTGGGTTGGCGGCCCCGGGTCTGGGGACGTTGGTTGCGGTTGGGGATGGGTTGAGGCCGGTGAACGTTCAGGCCGGAGAAAGTTCCGGCTCCCGCGGGGTGGCGGCAATCGAACCCGGGGTTTCGCGGCGGAAGCTGGTGAGCTTGTGCCGCAGGGCGCCCAGTTCTTCCACCAGAACCTCACAGGCCCGCTCGGGCATGGTGTGGTCACCACAGGTGAACACATCAACGGCGGCGTAGCCCGACTCCGGCCAGGTGTGGATCGAAATGTGGGATTCGGCCAACAAAGCCAGACCGGTCACGCCTTGGGGTTCAAAACGGTGGGTGATCAGGTTGAGCAGGGTGGCACCGGCACGCTTGGCTGCTGTCGTGATGGTGTCCCTGAGGAAAGCTTCGTCATCCAGTCGGCTGCTGTGACACTCGTACAGCTCGAGGATGCAATGTTTCCCAACCGCGTCGGAGATGGCGGACGTGGAGGCGGATTGCTTGGCGGCGGCTCCACTCCATCCCGGGTTGGGGTGGAGGCAGGACAGGCGCTGGTTCATCGAATCCAGGCAAACAAGAACTCACCATAGAGGGCTGTTGGCGCAAGACCAGTTCGGTTCCGTGGGCGGTTTCCCATTCCGCACAGCTCAGCCGGGCCGAAGCTTGCCCTGGTCCATGTGCACCACCTGGGCTGCGGCTTGCCAACCCCCGCCGAAGGCCTCCAGGTGCGTGGCACTCACCAGGCATTGATGGCCTTCTCCCACCGCCGCCAGCAGCAGCTGCTGGCGGTGGGCATCGAGTTCGGCCAGCACGTCGTCGAGCAGGAGCAGGGGCGGCTCCCCCACCACCTGGCGCACCAGGTCGAGTTCGGCCAATTTCAGGGCCAGAACCAGGGTGCGCTGCTGGCCTGCCGAGCCATAGCGGCGGGCGGCTGTTCCCCCCAGCATCAGCCCGATTTCATCGCGGTGGGGCCCCACCAGGCAGTGGCCCAGCCGTTCTTCCTCGTTGCGCTGCAGTCTGAGCTGTTCCGCTAGGGCCGCCCGCCAGCTTTCCTCCTGATCGCCATCGGCTTCGCTAGGCAGCGGCGTGCCGCTTTGATAGCGGAGTTCCAGCTGCTCGTCGCTACCCCCCAGCCGTTCCTGCCAGGTCTGGGCCAGGGGTTCCAACCGCGCCAGGGCCCGGCGGCGGCGGCGGTGCAGGCGGGTGCCCACCAGGGCCATCTGCAGATCAAAGGCATCCAGCAGGGCTCCCCGTTCGCCTGGGGCCAGGCCGCGGCGCAGCAGCTGGCTGCGCTGACGCAGCAGCCGCAGATAGCGGCTCTGCAGGGCCCCATAGATCGGTTCTAGCTGCAGCACCACCCGGTCGAGCCACTGGCGGCGTTGGGCCGGTTCCCCCCGCACCAGGTCCAGATCCAGGGCGCTGAAGCCCACGCAGCGAAGGGGACCGATCAGGTCGAGTTGGCGCTCCAGGAGACGCCCGTTGCGCAGGGCCCGGCGGCCACCGCGGCGGCGCAGCTCCAGTTCCAGCTGGTCGCCTTCGCTGGTGTGGGCCCGCAGCCGACTGGCCGGCTGCCCGTGGCGAATCAGGTCGAGGTCGCTGCTGCAGCGGTGGGAACGCAGGCTGGTCAGCAGCTCCACCGCTTCGAGGAGGTTGGATTTCCCTTCCCCATTGGCACCGATCACCAGCAGCCTCGGTGCCTCCAGCTCCAGGCAGAGGCCGCCGATATTGCGGAAATGGAGCAGCTCCAGGCGGTGCAGCCGGATGGGTCGGGGGCGGTCTGCGGTTAAGGTAGGCCCATCAGGGCAAAGGCGAACTCCAACCATTCGTCCTGGCTCCTGAGCCACCACCCCTGGTGTTGGGCATGTAGCTCAGTTGGATAGAGCATCAGATTCCGGTTCTGAGTGTCGGGGGTTCGAGTCCCTCCATGCTCGTTGTTCAACCTTTTGGCCTCCCCAGTGCGGCCTTGGTTGCCTCCCCAGCCCCCGCCGGAACGGGGGTTTTCTTTTGTCCTGACTCACTCCCGCCGCAGCGCCAGCCCCATGGCGCGAATTCCCCCCGGATCCACCATGAAGCCGGCCTGGCGAAGAATCTCAAGGGCCTCAGGTGGAGCCGATAGGGAGACACTGCAGCCGCCGAGCTCACGCCTGAGGCGCCCCAGGGCGGCCTGCACCAGGGCCGCCAGCACGAGCATTCGCCCTGGGTCTTCCGGATCGCTGAGCAGATCCCAGAGGTTGGCATTGAGGGCCTGATCGCTCGTGGCCCGGACAAATCCCACCAGGCGCCCGCTCCGATCGGTGATCCCCAACTGCCAGGCACTACGCTCCAACACCCGCAGCCAACGCTCCGGACTGCGGGGTTGCTCACCGCAGCACAGCAGCAAGCGGTTGAGTTGCTCAGCTGCCGCCTCGCTGTTGGCAGCGAGCTCGCTTGCCGTTGCCTGCAGCAGGGTGTATCCCTCCGGCAGACGGTGCGTGCTGTTTGGGTTACGGAAGGGGATCAAGAGGAAGGAGAGACGCTCAGTTGAGGGCATCAGCCGGTGTTGCGCATGCCGGCGGCAATGCCATTGATTGTGAGCAGGGCGCCCCGCAGGAGTTCGCTGCGGCTGTAGGCGCGGCGGTCGCCGCCGCCCTGGCCCTGGGCTGCGCCTTCGCTCATGGGCGGTTGGCGGTTCTGGTCGCGCAGGCGTCTTAGCAGCGCCACCTGCAGAAAGCCGAGCGGCACGATGGTTCGGTTGCGCAGATCCACCGAGAGCTGTAGAGCAGGATCGCCATCTAGTAGGCGGTTGTGGTTGCTGATCTGCAGCACCAAATCACGGGTTAATACAAACTCACTGGCGATGGCGTTGAAGATGGCCGCGAACGCTTCACGGTTTTCAGCACGGCCCAGGGACTGCACGTAATGGTGCGCCAGCTCGAGATCGACCTTCGAGAGTGTCATCTCTACCTTGGAGATCAGCATCCGGAAAAAAGGCCAGCGTTGATAGAGGAGTTGCAGCAGCTCCATTTGATTGGGGTCGTCAGCGAGCTCCTGCTGCAGCGCCGCACCGACCCCATACCAGCTGGGCAGCAGGAAGCGGCTCTGGGTCCAACCGAATACCCAGGGAATAGCCCGCAGGCTGGAGAGGTCCTTGGCGCCGGTTTTGCGCCGGGCGGGTCGGCTCGAGATCTGGAGTTTGCTGATCTCTTCGATTGGGGTGACCTGCTGGAAGAAGGCAACCAAATCTGGGTTGTCGTGCACCAGGGCGCGGTAGTGATCACGGGAGCGGGCCGCGAGGCGCTCCATTAAATTGTTCCAGCTGGGGGTGTCGTCGATTGGCGCACTCACCATGCTGTTCTGAATCACCGCCGTGGTAACTGTTTCGAGATTGTAGAGAGCCAGCTCAGGCAGGGAGTATTTGGAGGCGAGCACCTCACCCTGCTCGGTGATCTTGATCCGGCCCCGCAGGGTGCCGCTCGGCTGGGCCAAAATTGCCTGGTAGGCCGGTCCGCCGCCGCGGCCCACGGAGCCACCACGGCCGTGGAAAATACGCAAGGAAACGGCGTGCTGGGTGGCTAGCTGCTGGAGGGCAATCTGGGCCCGGTGGATCTCCCAGTTGCTGGAGAGAAAGCCCGAATCCTTGTTACTGTCGGAGTAGCCCAGCATCACTTCCTGCAGGGGAAGATCGCTATCCCCTTCCGAGGCAAGCAGTTGCCGGTAGAAGGGATCGGCAAACAGTCGGGCCATTACCGCCGGAGCCCCTTGCAGGTCTTCGACGGTTTCGAACAGGGGGATGACCAGCAACTCCGAGCGGCGGGCGAGGGGATCTACCAGGCCGGCCTCCTTGGCCAGCAGGAGCACCTCGAGCAGGTCAGACACCGTGTGACTCATCGAGATCACGTAGGTGCTACAGATTCGCGAACCGAATTCCCCCTGCAGCCGCTGCATCATGCGAAACACCGCCACCGTTTCGGCGGTGGAGTTGCTCCAGCGGGCTGCCGGTGGCAGTAAGGGCCTGCGGGTCTGCAGTTCGGCCAGTAGCCAGCTGATCCGACTCTCCTCGTCCATCTCGCCGTAGGGCACGGGAAGTTGGAGGTAGCGGCTGAGCTCGTCGAGCGCATCGCTGTGGCGGGTGCTCTCCTGGCGGATGTCGAGGCTGGCTAAGCAGAAGGAGAAGATGTGGACCTGACTGAGTAAATCACCAAGTGGTTCGCAGCTCAGGCCCGTGGCAACCAAGCTGTCTCGTACTAGTTCTAGGTCGGCTCGAAATTCGTCGGCAGAGCTGTAATGAAGTTCTGGATTGCTGGCAACGGCGGTTAGGTTGCCGGGATTTAGGGCCAGGCTGGAAGCGCCGCCATCAATTGGGGTTTCCCATCCGGCTGAAGAGAGCTGTTGGTTGCGCTGGAGGGTGAGTCGCAGCCGTTCCAGTACGTAGCTGAGTTTTAGCCGGTAGGGCTCAAGACGATAGCGGGCGGCCCTTTCTTCGTAGATATCCGGGAACCGCAGTCGATCCATCTCCAGCGATTCGAGCAGGCCAGCACTCACCTGGCTCCACTGCATCGAAATGCTGAGCTGATCACGCAGCTGCTCGACAGACTTCACATAACGATTCAGCATCAGCTCCCGCTGGTAGCAGGCGGTTCGCCAGGTGATTTCCGGGGTTACCGAAGGATTGCCATCCCGGTCGGAGCCCACCCAGGAGCCGAAGGTGCAGAAAGCATCGCGGGGTGGCTGAACATCTGGATAGCTGCTGGCCAGGGCGGAGCGGATGCGTTGCTGTAGCAGCGGCATGGCGTCGAAGAGCACCTGCTGGAAATAATGCAGGGCGTAATCCACCTCATCGAGCACCGAGGGCTTGAACTGATGCAGTTCGTCGGTGCGCCACCAGAGGCGGATTTCCTCCTCCAATTGCTGGCGATTCCGTTCCCGTTCTTCCAGATTGCCGTTGCGGTTTGCCTCCAGCTTTTGGATCAGGCAGGCGACACGGCGCTGCTTGTGTCGCACGGTATGCCGCACGATCTCGGTGGGGTGGGCCGTGAACACCAGGCGAATGTCCAATTCGCGTAGCAGGTTTTCGACCTGGGCGGGCGGCACCCCGAGCGATCGTAGCCGCTCGAACAGTTGGCGAAAGGTGGCCGGATCGCTCTGGCTGGCCAGGGGCGGTAGGAAGGGATCGTTGGCACTAGTTAAGGGGGCAGTCTGGAGGCTTTCGAGATAGGTGTCTTCCTCGATGTGCTGTTCGAGGATATTGATCAGCTGAAAATACAGCGAGAACGCCCGTGCCGCCGCAATCCCATCGGCGAGGTCCATCTCGCGAATCACGGCCACGATCGCAGCGCTATGGCCGGTACGTAAGCCGCTCTCCTCGCCGCCGCCGCCGCCGCCGCCGCCCTCGCTAGGGGGGGGGGCTCACTCAGTTCCTTGAGGCGGACTAGCCGTTCTAGCTGCAGCGGTGTGCACTCACTGCGCAGGACGGTGAGCCAGAGATCTTCGACCAGTTCGAGCCTCTCGCCCAGCAGCCGACCGACTACTGCGGGCACCTCCGCCATGGAGGAAGGCCTAGGGGAGCCAACGGCCTGCTGGATCGCTGCGGCTGGCGCTGGAGTTGGCGGCCGCATGGGCAGCGGGGGAACGATGGACGGATCCATGATCATCCAAAAGTGAGGGCTGGGTCTGTCGCCAATGAGGTCTGCAGATATGTTTCCCGCGCCGAGAGCGCAGCGGTTTCCGCCGCCAGGATGGCAGCCACCGGTTGGCCGCTGCGGTGGAGGGCCAGCCAGCGCATGGCCATATTGCCCCGGCTCAGAATCATCGCCAGGGGAGCCAGTAGGCCCTCGATGCCAAGCTCGCGGGCCAGCGGCTCAATCGTCTCCAGTTCCTGGGAAATCCAGTCACGGGCCAGGATCGGCTCGCCGGTTCGCCAATGGCGCAGTGTTGCCTCCAAACTGGCCCGGGCCGCCGCCCGGTCATTGGCATCCGCGAGCTCGGCCAATTCAGCCGTTGAAAGCTGGCTGGCCAAGGCCGGATCGCACTCCTGGGGATTGGCCAGCAGCTGCAGCAGCCTTAGCTCGCTGAAGGCCGCCACCGCCAGCAGCTCAAGCGGGTCGGCAATCAAATCACAGATCCTCACTTCGATCCGATTCAGATCGTGGGGTCGCCGATCGCCATTGGGCCGCACCGAGGTCCAGAGGTGGCGCACGTTCTGCATCGAACCGGTGGCCAGCTGCGCCTCGATCCATTCCACGTAGTGGGCTTGGTTGAGGAACAAGGGCACCTGGGCGGGGGTGAGGGGGAATTGCAACCAGCGCTGGGAGTGGGCGCCTGTGGCCTGGCCATCAACGAAGGGAGAGCTGGCACTCAACGCCAGCAGCAGGGCCGCCTCGCAGCGCAGCAGGCGCAGGCCAGCAAACAGGGAGTCCATCGCCTCCATACCCAGGTTGATATGCACGCTCGCGGTGACCACCCGGGTGCCGTAGGTCCGCTCGATGTGGGCGTGGTAAGCGTTGAGGGGGTCGGAGCGTTCGAAGTGATCGCTTCCCCCGGTGGCCAGGGTGCTGCCGGGCAGCAGGGTGAGGCCCCTGGGTTGCAGCCAGCGCCGCAGCCGCTGGCGGGGTTCGAGCAGGAGAGCCAGCTGCTGCTGGTAGCTGGCGTGGGGGGGGGTGGTGTATTCGAGGTTGCGTTGATCGGGCTCGGTCACGAAGCCCGCCAGTTCGCGGGCGGCGGCGGCGGCGCAGCCCACCACCGTGCCGTCGGGGCGACCGGTGTACATCTCCACCTCAAAGCCCTTGAGCAAAAGCTGGGGGCTCATGGTTTGCGATCGGCCTGGGGCTGGAGGCAGGCCAGGGCCTTCAGCATGCCCCGGGCTTTGTTGAGGGTTTCCTCGTACTCCGTTGCGGGCACCGAATCGGCCACGATCCCTGCGCCTGCCTGCACCCGCACCCGCCAGCCCCGCTGGGGATCCGCCGGTTCCGGAGGCAGTACCACCATGGTGCGAATCGTGATCGCCGTGTTCAGGGCTCCATTCAGGTCGAGGGCTCCGTAGACACCGGCATAGGGACCCCGGGCGTTGGGTTCGAGCCCATGGATTAATTGCATGGCGCGGATCTTGGGGGCGCCGCTCACGGTGCCCGCTGGGAAAGAAGCCATCAGCAGGTCCCAGACGTCATAGCGGGGATCGAGATCCCCTTCCACCTGACTCACGATATGCATGACGTGGGAGTACCGCTCAATCACCATCAAGTCGTTCACGCCCACGCTGCCCGCCTGGCAGACCCGGCCAAGGTCGTTGCGGCCAAGATCCACCAGCATCACGTGCTCGGCCCGCTCCTTGGGGTCATTCAGCAGGTCCCTTTCCAGCTCCCGATCCTGCCGCTCGTCGTCGCCCCGGTGGCGGGTGCCGGCGATGGGGCGCAGGGAAGCCTTCACAGCCCCCCCCTCCTGGGGCTCAGCCTTGACCATCACCTCGGGGCTGGAGCCGATCAGGAACCAATCCCCAAAGTTGAAGAAGGCCATGTAAGGGGAAGGGTTCACCATCCGCAGGCTGCGGTAAAGATCGAAGGGGTCGCGCTCAATCCGGGCTTCCAGCCTTTGGCTGAGCACCAGTTGGAACACATCGCCAGCCACGATGTGCTCGATGCCCTGGCGTACGGCCGCTTCAAAATCCTCACGGCTGCGGTTGCTGGTGGGGGCCAGATCATGGGTGTGGTCGTCTCGCCAGTCGAGCGGTCTCAACCCTGCCGGCAGCGGAGCCTGCATGCGGGCCTCCAGGCTGGCAATTTGGTCGCTGGCCCGTTGCCAGGCCTGGGCTGGGTCGTTGGCTCCGGTTAGATCGGCGTAGGCAATGGCCGTGATTTGGCGCTTGACCTGGTCGTACACCAGCAGGTTGTCGGCCAGCATCCAGCAGCCGTCGGGGGGGTCGCCAGGGGCCGGATCATGGATGGGAACGCTGGGTTCGATCCAGTGGATGAGCTCATAACTCCAGGTTCCGAACAGCTGGCCCAGGGGAGGCAGGCCCGGCACAGGGCATGGCCTGATCGGGGCCAGGCATCGGCGCAGCAGCGCAAAAGGGTTGCCCTCCAGCTCCTCCTGACTGCCATCCCGCCACTGGCGTAGGGCCTTGCCGCCCCGGCAGGTGAGCGTCCAGAGGGGATCCGTAACCACCACGCTCCAACGGCCAAGCCGTTCACCCCCTTCCACCGATTCGAGCAAGACGCCATAGCGACCCCCTGCTCCCACCTTCAGCCAGGTGGTGAGGGGCGTTTCCAGATCGGCCGGCCAGCACTTCCAGAGCGGGATGAAGCTATGGCCTGCGAAGGCTTCGGCACCGCGGGCCGCTTCAGCGAGAAAGGTGGGGCGTTGCTGGTAGCGGTGATTGGATCGATCGAAAGCCGGCATTAAGGCACGGTAGAGCAAAAAAAACGGGGCTTTGAGCCCCGCCGAGATGGAGGGTAGCCTGGGACCTCAAACCTCGAAAGGCTCTTTGCCGCTGAACTTGAGGCTGGAGGGATTGGGGTTGGCGCCGATTCTACGGGCATTATGGCCCACGATCTGGCGGCCTTCGTTGACCTTCTCTGGGAAGACCCCATCTTTTGGATGCAGGAACTCGGTATCGCCACCGGGGTAGATCCGGTAGATCTTGTAGTCCTCAATGCGGGGTTTGAACTTGGTGCGGAGCTGGGCACCGAGGGCCAGGCACTGCTCCTTGCGGGCGAAATACATCAGGTTTTCGCCGGCGTTCATTTCAGCCGCACCGCCCGTGGGGAGCTCGAACGCCTGGGCCTCGGAGCTGGTCCAGGTAATGGCGTACTTTTCCTCGGTTTCGGCGGAATTGAGCAGGCCGCCCGTGCTGCCGATGTACTTCGGAAGTTGACCGTTCAGGGCCGTCGCTGCCATGGCTCAAAGACCGTTTCCAACGGAAGTTAGCACCGAGGTTCGGGCCCTCCCGGCGGCTTCGCGCCACTCTTCACACCCGTCAACAAAGGGCCCGCCGGCCAAGGCCTACCCCGGGGCCAGCGGGAAGAAGACCGTCAGACTGGACCCGCCCCGCTCGGTGAGTCGGCCCCCTAGCCGGTGAAATAGCAGCTGGGTGGCCTGGCGGCTGAGCTGGAGGCTGCCCGTGCCGGGGTTCCAGCTCAGTACTGGGCCGACCAGGTCGGTTTTGCAGCCTGCTTTGTCGCGCCGCTCACGCCCCTCGGCACCGCGCTCGGGGCCGCGGCTGGTGAGCTGCAGCTTCAGCCGGGAGCCGGCCGGCTGCAGGCTCAGTTGCACGTGGCTGCCACTGGCCAAGCTGCGGCTGAAGCGGTCGATGAGGCCACCGAGCATGGTTTCGAGCCGGCTTGGGTCACTCAGCACCGGCGGCAGATCCGCTTCGATCACGAATTTGAGCAGCAGATCGCGGCGGGCGAGTTGGCGCTGCCAGAGCGGCTCAAGCTGGTGCAGCAGCTCGCTCAGGTTGGTGCGGGCCAGTTCGCTGGCGCTCAGCTGCCGACTGCGGCCCGGTTGTCGCTGCAGCTCCGCCGCCAGAAAGATCAGGCCAAAGCGATCGATCTGTTCACTGCATTCGCCATCGATCTGCTCCAGCCGCTGCCGCACCACTGGCGGCAGCTCGCGGCGGCGCAGCAGCGAGCGGATCAGGGTTCGAATCGTGGCCAGGGGGGTTCGAACCTCGTGGGTGAGGGCTTCCAGCAGGGTGAGCTCCGCTTGAGCCGCCGCTTCGGGGCCGTGGTCAGTCTCGTCGTCGCCGTCGGCTTCGCCGCCGCGAGCTGGGATTTCCACGGCGCGCACCAGGGGCTGCAGGGTCACGCTCGGCGCCATGGCGGCCAGCCGCTCGGCCAACCTTGGCCAAAAGCGCGTCGCCAGGTTCGGGTCGTTGTGGAGCGGACCCAGCTGGTGCAAACTCTGCCGCAGGCGACGGGCTTCCTTCGGGTCATCCTGCTGGAGGCGTTGATCCAGCAGTTGGAGCACCGCCGACAGCACCGGGGCATCGAAGCGCACCAGCAACCGCCGTTCCTCCGGGGCCCCTTCGATCGCCAGGCCCACCTGCAGGCCCGGTGTGATCACAATCAGCAGCGGGTCGGTGCCGTCCTCTTGGCGCAGGGCCAGGCGGCGAAATCCGGGGCTCTGCCCGGGGGGGGAGCCCGCGCCCGCGACGGGCAGCAGCGGCGGCGAGGGCAGCAGGGTGCCGATCTGCTCAGGGGCCCACACCCAGCCCCTGAGGCCTTCCAGCAGACCGGGTTCATAGAGGGCTGGCAGCGGCGCTGCCAGCCAAAGCCCCTGCGGCGGATCGGAGCTGGCCAGTAGGTCGTCCTGGAGGGTGGCCAGGGCTGCCCACCAGAGCCGCCGCACGCTGTCATCGTCGGACCGTCCCGGCGGCGCCCCTTGGCTGAGTTCCCGGCGCAGGTCGTTGAGAATCACCATCGCGGCTGGCAGCGGCGTCGGCCGCCCAGGCCGCCAGCCGCGGCTCGGGCTAACAGCACAGCGAACTGGCGTGGCAGCTTCACCGGCGACGGTGGGGGTTGCGGCTGCGGCGCAGCACAGATGCGCACAGACCCAGCGATACGAAGTTGACGAGCATCGCCGAGCGG
This sequence comes from uncultured cyanobacterium, assembly GCA_903858015.1. Lineage (GTDB taxonomy): Bacteria > Cyanobacteriota > Cyanobacteriia > PCC-6307 > Cyanobiaceae > Cyanobium. Next base: position 16,923 of record CAIOGZ010000042.1, on the reverse strand, counting down.
CCGTAGCTCACCCAGGGCAGGGGGATGCCCGTGACCGGACCCAGGCCGATGGTCATGCAGATGTTGACGAACACCTGAAACATCAGCATGGCGGCGATGCCCACCACCAGTAGGGATTCCACGTCGCTGCGGGCGCGGCTGGCGATCTGCAGCAGGCGCCAGCAGAACAGGGCGTAAGCGAGGACCACCAGGGTGGATCCCAGAAAACCGGTTTCCTCTCCCAAGGCACTGAAGATGAAATCGGTGTGTTGCTCCGGGATGAAGCGCAGCAATGTGAGGTGACCATGCATCAAGCCGGTGCCCCAGAGGCCTCCCGAGCCGATGCCCACCTTGCTCTGCAGCAGGTGATAGCCACCACCAAGGGGATCCTTGGACGGATCGAGAAACAGCACCAACCGGTCCCGTTGGTATTCCTTCAGGCCATGCATCCAGAGGTAGGGCGTGAGCACGGCAAAAAGGCCTTGCACGGCCAGCACAACCGCCAGGCCGGTGCGTTTCCAGGGCAGGGCAATCCAGGCCAGCCAGCCCATCAACGGAACCCACAGCAGCAGTAACCAGGGCTGCACTCCCGCCACGATCGCCGCGACCAGGGGAGAGAGCAGCAGCGTCAGCCAAGCCAGGGGCATGCCCGCCCAGAAGAGCATCACCAACAGCACACACCCGAATACCAAGGATGTGCCCAGATCGGGCTGGATGAACACCAGGGCCCAAGGGATGGCGATCAGGCCGATCGGCCGCACCAGATCCACCGGCCGCTCCACCGGGAACCGGGACAGCACTCCGGCCAGAAGCAGGATGGCCGCCAGCTTGGCGAACTCCGAGGGTTGGACATGGAAGCCCCCAATGCTGATCCAGCGCTGGGCGCCAAGGGCGGAGGTGCCCACGAAGCGCACCGCCACCAGGCTCAGAATTGTGGCTGCGTAGATCGGCCATTGCAGGGCCTGCACCCGTTCCAGGCGCCAGCGGGCCACCACCAGGGCTAGGGCCATCCCCACCGCCGCCGTGATCCAGTGCTGATACCAGTCGGCGTAGTCGGCCTGGCGCTGGGTGCTGGCGATCAGGATCCCGGCCAGCAGGGTCAGACCGAGGGGAATGCCCCAGAGCAGCAGGTCAACCTCGCCGAAGGGGGAGCGGCTGGCCCGGTTGCGCCCCTGCTCACGGCTGCGTTGGCTGGCCAGGATCGTCACCGGGTTCAGGTGGGAGGCGCGGCGGCAAGGTAGCGGGCCGCCAGATCGGCGGCGAGGGTTTTGAAGGCTAGGCCCGTGGCCGATTCGGGCGCCGCCAGCACCACCGGCAGGCCCCGGTCTCCACCCTCCATCACCCCCATCTCCAGGGGCAGTTCGGCCAGGAGCGGCACATCCGCCTCGGCGGCCAGCCGCCGCCCGCCGCCACTGCCGAAGATCGGATAGCGCCGGTCGGGGAGGTCGGGGGGCACGAAGGCACTCATGTTTTCCACCACCCCGAGCACGGCCACACCCATCTGCAGGAACATCGCCAGGCCGCGGCGGGCATCCTGGAGCGACACCTGCTGGGGGGTGGTAACGATCACGACGCCGGCCATCGGCACGGCTTGGGCCACGGTGAGTTGGGCGTCGCCGGTGCCGGGGGGTAGATCGACCACCAGCACATCGCGCTCCCCCCAGGCCACTTGATACAGGAACTGGCGGATGATCCCGTTCAGCATCGGGCCCCGCCAAATCACCGGCTGGTTTTCCTGAATCAGCAGACCCATCGACACCATGGCGATGCCACAGGTTTCGATCGGCACCAGGATCTGGCCATCGCCCTCACCGCCTTGCACCTCGGGGGTACGGTCGGCAACGCCCAGCATGGTGGGGGCATTGGGACCATAAATATCGGCATCCAGCAGGCCCACCCTCAGGCCAGAGGCGGCCAGGGCACAGGCCAGGTTGACGGCCACGGTGCTCTTACCTACCCCTCCTTTACCGCTGCTCACGGCGATCACCTGCCGCACCCCCGGCACGGGCTGGCGCGGCGCCGGCTGGCCGTGGCCGCCCGCACCATGGCCTGCGGCGCCGATCGGGGCGGCGGAGCTTGGGGTTGCGGCCGCTGCTGCCTCGGGCTGGGCCAGCTCAATCTGCACGTCGGCGATGCCGTCTACGGCCAGCAGGGCCTGGCGGGCCTCGCTGGCGATCCTGTCGCGCTGGCTGCTGGCGAAACCGGGCAGGGCCAGCTGGAACAGGGCTCGGCCACCCTGGCGGCGTAGCTGGCGAATCCAGCCCAGCTCCAACAGGCTGCGGCCACTGCCGGCATCCCGCAGCGGGGCTAGCGCTGCGTGGAGGTGATCGGCGGGGGCTTCGCTAGGGGGATCGGCAGCCTGGTCTGGGGTGGCCATCCGGTGCTTCAGATCCTCGGGGGAAGGTCGATCCTAGGGGGCCCTAAAGCCGGGGCTACGCCATGCCCCAAGGGCGGGCTGACGCCATGACAGAGGCTCTCGAAGCCTTGTCTGCGGGGACGGCAGACTGAAAAGGTGGAGGGATGTTCTGCGCCATTGAGGGTGCACCCCAGGATGACCACGCCCGCTGCGCCACCCCTGAGCCCACCCCCCTCCGACTCCCGTAGCCGTGCCAGGAGCCTGTTGATGGGCCTCCAGGACTCAATCTGCGCCGGCCTGGAACAATTTGATGGCGAAGCTGGCTTTGAGGAGGAAAGTTGGCTGCGCCCTGAGGGTGGCGGCGGCCGCTCGCGGGTGATGAAGGCCGGCCGCATCTTTGAGCAGGGCGGCGTCAATTTTTCCGAGGTGGAAGGCGAGCATTTGCCTCCCTCCATCCTCAGCCAGCGACCTGAGGCGGAAGGTCAGCGCTGGTTTGCCACCGGCACCTCGATGGTGCTGCATCCCCGTAATCCCTACATCCCCACCGTCCATCTCAACTACCGCTATTTCGAGGCGGGTCCGGTTTGGTGGTTCGGCGGTGGGGCCGATCTCACCCCCTACTACCCCTTTCTGGAGGACGCCCAGCATTTCCACCGCAGCCTTAAGGCCGCCTGCGACAGCGTTGATCCCGCCTATTACCCGGTATTCAAGGCCTGGTGTGACGAGTATTTCTTTCTGCGTCACCGCGATGAGACCCGGGGCGTGGGTGGCATCTTCTACGACTACCAGGATCCCGCTGGCCTGCTTTACAAGGGCTCCGATGCCGCTGGTCCTGCGGCGGCGGCGGCCAACGCCGTTGGGCCCCTGCCCCAGGACTGGGAGCAGCTGTTTCGCTTGGCCGCCGCCTGCGGCAACGCCTTCCTACCCAGCTACCTTCCGATCGCCGAACGGCGCCAGCTGATGCCCTGGGCAGAGCGCGAGCGGCAGTTTCAGCTGTATCGCCGGGGTCGCTACGTAGAGTTCAATCTCGTATTCGATCGTGGCACGATTTTCGGCCTGCAGACCAAGGGCCGCACCGAATCGATTTTGATGTCGCTGCCCCCTCTGGTGCGCTGGGAGTACGGCTACCAGCCCGAGCCGGGTAGTCGCGAGGCCCTGCTCACCGAGCTATTCACCCGGCCCCAGAACTGGCTTGAGGATGCCTCCCTGCTGGAGCGGTGCCTGCCCTACCAGGCTGTGGGCTGAGCTAGGGGGTGGATCTAGCGGGCTGAATCAAAACGTGGGCTCAACAAGCGGTGGCTGGAGGGCAAGCCCTGAACCTGTCAGCCTTGCCCTGGCGTGGCAATGCCCCGTTGCAGGGCGTAGACGATCCGCTGGGCGATGTAGCGAATCGTGGCTTGTCGTGTGCGGGGATCCCGCAGGGATGCTTCCAGTCGACCCTCCAGCTTGCCCACTTCGAGCAGGGCGATGCCCCGCTTGGGGCCGCCCAGTTGGTCGCGGAAGCCCATGGGAAAGGCACCGAATTCCTTGGCCAGGCTTTCATCAATCGTGCTGAAGGCCTGGTGCAAGGGGGGGATCAGGCCGGAGCCCACCCCGGAACTGCCGTAGGCATCAAAGTGAATTTCCAGGGCGTAGCCCCCTGCTGAGGCGTGGTCGCGCCCCACCGTCCAGTTGCTGCCGGCTTCGTCGCCGCTCGCCATGGTGCGCACCGGCGGGATGTGGAAATCAATCCGCAGCCCCCGCTCCCGTCCGAGGGTGGCCACGGCGTGGGCCACCTGCAGGCACCAGTAGTGCTCATCGCTGATCCCGGCGCGCATGGGGGCAGCCCCGTAGAGCCCAACCGCTTCGCCACTGGTGCCGGAACCGCCGATCCCCTGGGCATCGGCATGGCCGGCCAGCACCAGGATCGCTGGATTGGAGCCGAGGCTGCGCACACCGACCCAATCTTTGGGCAGGTTACTGCGGGGGCCGAGCAGGGGGTCCACGGCGGGCCGCACCGCGTTCGAGGCGGCGCTGCCGAGGCTCGACATTGTCTGCGCCTGGGCTGGCCCAGCGGCGATGCTGATCAGCCCCCCTGAGCTGAGCAGGGCAGCTCCAAGCCCCAGGAGCGGAGCGCGCTGGGCCAGGAAGCGTGAACAGATCGGATGCATCGGCCTGGTGGGCGGTATGGAGGAGCGATGGGGGGCTGAGCTGAGCTTGCTGCCCGCAGCGGGCCTGGCGTTCTGATCCTGCCGTCCGAGCTGAATCCGCTAATGGGTGCGAGTGAAGGGATAGGGCTGGGCTCAGGAACGTGCCGTGGGGCGGCTCCGATCGCTCCAGTTCGGTCTCGATCGCTGTCGATCGGTGTTCAGATCGGTGATGAGAGTAGGCGCCCATCGCTGGCCAGCTGGAGGCTGGCCCCAAGCTCCGTTTCAATCGCAATCAGCTCGTCGCGGTGAGCCCGCAGCCTCAGGGTGCTGCCCTGGCTGGCATCCGCCTCGATCAGGCGGAGTTCAAAGCTTTCGGCCCGTTTCGCCCGGCGTTGGTAGATCAGGCCCGCAGCCGGACCGAGCAGGGCCAGCACCAGGGGCCACCAGTCCAGCTGGGGCAGCAGCTGGCGGATCACTAGTCCGAGGCAGGCGGCCCCCACGGCCCCGAGCAGCGACAGCAGCAGCGCCAGGGGGGCACTGGCGCCCACCTCGCCGCGGAAACGAAGCAGGTTGCGGTCAGGGTCACCAGCTTCGGTCCGCCAGCCCCTGCTAGTCAGCCAGCTGGAGAGGCCCTCCAGCACCTCGAGGGCGGGGCGGGGGGAATGGACTTCGACCACGGTGGTGCGGTCCTTGCTGGCGGCCCGCAGAAAGAAAACCAGGCCCACCGCCAGCAGCAGGGTGAGCAGCAGGGTGGAAGCCAAGGTGGGCATCAGGAACCTGCCGCGAACAGCAGGCATTCTCCCCCATCTCCCTGGCTTTGGTCGGCACTGGGCCACGATGCTTTTCCCCATCTACCGGCGACCCTGCCGCTGCTGCCATGACCCAGGTCCGTGCCGCCTCTGCTCCCACCGTGCCGCCCGCCCGGTTTGCCGTCTTCGATGGCGACCTGGATGCCGAATGGCTGGAGCTCTACGGCGGCGGCGCCGCCCTGGCCATCGACACGGAAGCGATGGGTTTGATCCATGGGCGTGATCGCCTCTGTTTGGTGCAGCTCTGCGACGTTCACGACCAGGTGAGTTGCATCCGTTTGGGCCGAGGCCAGCAGCAGGCGCCGCGGCTCAAGGCCCTGTTGGAGAATGGGGCGATCGAGAAGGTCTTCCACTTCGCCCGCTTCGATGTGGCTGCCCTGGCCCAAAATTTGGCGATCCAAGTCAATCCGATCTTCTGCACCAAGATCGCCAGCCGCCTGGCCCGCACCTACGCGCCCCGCCACGGCCTCAAGGATGTGGTGAACGAGCTGGTGGGTGTGGAGCTCGACAAGCAGGCCCAGAGTTCCGATTGGGGCCAGGTGGAGGAGCTCAGCGAGGCCCAGCTGGCCTATGCCGCTGGCGATGTGCGCTGGCTGCTCGCCGCCCGCGACAGGCTGGAAACGATGCTGCGCCGAGAGGATCGCTGGCAGTTAGCCCAACGCTGCTTCGGCTGTATTCCGGTTTTCGCCGATCTGGACCGGCAGCGGTTTGGCTCGGTGTTCGAGCATTGATTTCAGGCCTGATCCAGGCCTGATCAAACTTTCGATGCCAGGCAAGCGGCAGTCTGGCTGCCCCGGCCCCGCTGGCTGCCTGGGCGCCAGCTGGCCCAGCTCAGTGCCGCAGTTCAGTCTTCCAACATGAAATGCACATCGTTGCCCACCGCCCCAAGCTGGGCCGTGAGCATGGCGCCATTGTCGACACCAGCGGCGATCGCCTCGGCCAGCATCTGCTCGGCCATGGCTTGGCGGGATTCGTTGTCGCGGCTGCCCGCCTGGGCTGCCCGAATCTCCACTTTGCGCCGTGCTGCCGACTGGCTGATGCCGAGGCGGCTGGCCAGCCGACCGCAGGCGGAGTGGTAGCTGCGCTCAGGGATGCCGGCCATCGGGTGGGGTAGGTGGGGATCAAATCATCATCCTCTGCGGCTCGAACACTGGGGCCCGAACCCACCAGCAGGGCTGGCCTGCGCCGCTCCGGATCGGGTCTGCACCGCCCGCTGATCGCCCTGCTGGCACCAGGGGGATCATTCCAAGGCCAGCAGCTGGCTGGCGATCGCCGCCGCCAGCTGCCGACTTCCCCCTGGCGGCCCCATGCGCTGCTGGCCAATTCGGCCCAGCCGCTGCCGCTCGGCCGGATTGGCCAGCAGGGATTCCAGCCGAGCACGCAGTTCGCCAGCGCCATGGCAGGGCTGCACCGCACCGCCCAGCAGGCGGCACTGGCGGCGGGCGAACCCCGCCTTGAACTGGGGTCCCGGTCCGGGCAGGGAGAGGGCCGGCACCCCCAAACCCACCAGCTGCTCGGTTGCCGTACCAGCTGTGGCCAGAGCGAGCTCACTCCAGCCGGCCCAGCTGGGGAAACGGTCGGCGGCGAGCAGCAGCAGCAGGGGGCCCCGCCGCCAGGCCGCGGCGGCAGCGCTAGCTGCGGGTGGCGTTGCCGGGCTGAAGCCGGCGGCGGCCAGCACGGGGGCAAGCTCGGTTGGGGTGGGGCGGGATCCGGTTGCCAGCAGCACGGTGGTGGGCTCCCCGAGCAGCGGCAGTCCGCCGAGCAGCCGGGCCAGGTTGCCGAGGGCTTCCGGCAGTCGGCTTCCCGGCAGCAGCAGCAGGCGCCGCTGGCCCTGCAGCCAGGCAGGCAGGGGGGCAGCAGGGAAGCCATCCATCATCGGGTTTCCCGGTGCGATCGCAGCCACCCCGTGGCGGCGGAGCCCCCGGGCGGTGAGGGGGTCACGCATGGCGACCAGGCGGCAGCGCCGCTGGCCCATCAGGGCCCATTCCCAGGGGTCCCATTCACTGCCCTTGGCCCGGTGGTAGCCGTCGGCCAGGGGTGAGTGGCCCCAGCCGGGCGGCGGCGGCGTGGCCCAGGTGTGGTCGCTCTTGGGGGTGCCCACGAAGCCGTAGGGCCCTCCGGCGGCCCAGGCCAGGAGCAGGGGGAGCAGGTCGCCCACCGCCAGGATCGGATCGCCCCGCCGTCCCCAGGCCCGCACGAGGCGCCACTGATGCCAGCTGAGCAGCGGCAGGCCGGCTGCCAGGTCGCGCAGCAGGCCGCCGAGGCTCTGGTTGCTGAAGCCGCCGCTGGGCAAGTTGCGGCGGGGGCCGATGCGGCTGAGGCTGCCAGCCGCTTCCGCTGCCGCGTAGGCCTGCCCTTCCCCCACCAGAGGCAACACCGCCACGGCCAGCAGGGGGTGGCGGTGGCGCAGCGCTTCCACCAGCCGCAGGGCGATCAGGTCCTCGCCGTGGCCGTTGCTCAGAACCAGCAGACGGGTGGGCATGCCATGGCTGATACGATCCGCTTTCGGGAGTTTGCTCCCCGGCCGGCGGCATGGCCAAGTGGTAAGGCAGAGGATTGCAAATCCTTTACCCCCAGTTCGAATCTGGGTGCCGCCTTTACGGAAGCCTTTTGGCTTCTTGAGGTTGGATTCTTGAAGGCAGCCCATGGGCCTGGTCTCCGGGCCCGCCATCGCCCAGCCTGGGACGGGCCGGGGCAGGGGATGGACGCAGCCCACGGCCCTAGCGCGCCCGCGCCGCATCGAGACGTTGACGCTTCCACACCGTTTGGGCGGTATCGAAGAGGGAGCTCTGCATGTCCCCCAGGAACCGATCCAGTTGGCGTCGGGTGTCATGACCTGGTACAAGCTCGTCGGAGAAGGCTCCGGCATGGCACAGATCAACCAGAAGTGCCACCTCCTCCGAGGAGAGGCTGATCAGGTGTTCGTCGTCGTGGTGGGTTACTTTCATGGGCGCCAGCAAAGGCACCAAGTGGTTCTAAGTCAATCTGCTGGTGCCGGAGCAGGTGGGTAACCGGCCGAGCTAGGGCCAAGTTCAGCTCAGGCCCAGGCCAGCAGGCGGGTGACTAACTCCACCATCGCCAGACCGATCAGTGCCATGATCGCCAGCAAAGAACTCGGTCTTGCCATCGCTGCGGCTCGCTTCCAGGTCGGGCTCGAACTCTAAAGGAATCCTTAAGAAGCAAGGTCGCCGATGGGACAAAACCGGGGGAGCTCCACAAGCCTTCACATCCCTTAGGCCATCTTGAGGTCGTCGCTTCATGAGCGGAAACGAGGAGAGCCTGGCCAAGGACTTTTCGATGGCCCTGGCGGGTTAGCTACCGCTGCCATGCAGGCGCCATCGCCAGGTCAATAGCCGGAATCGGCAACGCAGGCTCCTTCGCAGCTGATGCCATTCGAGGCGCTCCGGCCGCAATGGCTGCAGAGGATCGGATCGTTAGCGGCAGCCTCGGGATCGCCAGGTCCTTCCCGTTGCCTGGTGCCCGGCAGGGAGGGGCAAGGGCTGACTCCTGGGCCGGCGACCGGACCGCCCCCAGGATTGGCGACAAGGCTGGCGACGGGGCCGGAGGAGCGGCTCGGTTCGGCGCTGCTCAAGCTCAAGGGATCCCGGGGCGTTGCAGGGATCCGATCATGGCGCCCGAAGCCCATCGCTGCTGCCCCATGCCCCTTCCCCCTCTTGCAAGCCCCGCCATCGGTGTGGGCACCTGGGCGTGGGGCAACCAGTTTCTTTGGGGGTATCAGCCCGGCCAGGACAGGGCGCTGGAGGCCTGCTTCCGCCGCGCCGTGGCCCTGGGACTTCACTTTTTCGACACGGCCGATTCCTATGGAACCGGCCGCTTCAACGGCCGGAGTGAGGTGTTGCTGGGGCGCTTCGCGGCCGCCCTGCCTGCGGAGCAGCGCCAGATGATTTGTGTGGCCACCAAGTTGGCGCCGTTTCCTTGGCGGCTAGGGCGCCAAGGGCTAGAGCCGGCCCTGCAGGCTTCCCGCCGCCGCCTGCAGGGCAAGCTCGACCGGGTGCAGCTGCACTGGAGCACGGCCCGCTATGCCCCCTGGCAGGAGGCCCCCCTGCTCCAGGGGCTGGCCGATGGCGTTGGGGCGGGCGTGGTGCCCCAGCTGGGGATCTCCAACTTCGGTCCCGAGGGGCTGCGCCGCATCCATGGCCTGCTGGCGCAGCGGGGTGTGCAGCTGAGCAGTGTGCAGGTGCAGATGTCGCTGCTAGCACCGCAAGCGATTGGGCCGGGCGGCCTCGTTGCCGTGGCTCGCGAGCTGGGGGTGGAGGTGATCGCCTACAGCCCCTTGGCCCTCGGCCTGCTGACCCGGCCCGCCGGGGAGCTGCCGCCCCTGCCGTCAGGCCCGAGGGGCTGGCTGTTTCGGCGGCTTTGGCCGAACTTGCAGCCTCTGCTGGCCAGGGTCGAGCAGATCGCCTCTGGGCGTGGAGCCTCGATGGCGGCCGTGGCCCTCAACTGGTGCCGGGCCCATGGGGCGATGCCCATCCCCGGCCTGCGGAGCGAACAGCAGGCCGAGGCAGCGGCGGCGGCCATGACTTGGAACCTGGAGCCTGCGGAGAGGTTGGACCTCGATCGGCTAGCCCTTAGCCAACCAGCCCAAGCGAGAATGCCCGCCAACCCCTTCGGCAGCCGCTAAGGCTGCGGAGCGTTTGCCTTGACCGGGAGGATCCGGCCCTCTGGTTGGAATTGGGTCCCAGCCCAGTGGGATCAGCCCCAAGCCGCCGGATCAGGCTCCGGCGGCTTGGGGCTGATCCGGTGTCAGCACCACCGGCAGCGCTTCAGGTTTGGGTTGGGGCAGCTCGTTGCTTTGCAGCAGCCGGATCACCTGGGGATCGTGGGAGGTGGGTGATTGACCCTCGGGATCGGATGGATCACAGGCGGCGAGCGCTTCCTGCAGGAGAGAGTCGAAGGTGGCGCCCGGCAGCCGGTGGCGGGCCAGTTCCAGGAAAGCGCGGGCAAGGGATTCGCCGGCCGCGGCCCGCAAGGCGGGATTGCTGCGGCGTAACTCCTGTTCCTGGGCGATGGAGCTGAGGAAACGCTCGGTCACGTCCCGCTTGGTGGTGGCGCGGATCCGGGTGTCCTGATCCACCTGACTAAGGGAGAGCTGGTTGTGCAGCTCATCGAGCCTTCGATTGAGGCTTTCGAGCACTTCCTCCGCTTCACGGGCGATCTGGCTGAGTTGGCCATCGGAGAGGCGGGGTAGATCCGCCACGTACACCTTGCCGTGGTCCCGCAGGGTCAAGAAGGTGGGGCGCTGGCCGCCGCCGCCCTCGCGCAGGCTTGTGCCCTCCCGCAGACGGGGCCTGGGTTGTTGGGGCCGTTGGGGCGGTACTGGACCGGCGGAACTGCGGCGGCGGGTGATTCGCGAGGCTGTATCGAACATGCTTTCAGGGTGTAAGGGGGGTATGGAGCTGCTGGATCAGGGCCTGACTATGGGACTAGGGGACTCGCTGACTGGACGGGCCTTGTAAGTGGGCATGTAGCGCAAATGACCAATAGTCACCTTACGGATCGGTGCTCCCTGGTTGGCCAAGGGGTTCAGTACGGCAATCCGGCCAGTAGTGGATTTGCATCACCCGAGGTGGTGCCGGCTGCGGCGGAACCCGCCTCCACCCGCCCGAGTGCCCAGGCCTGGTGGCCTGCCAAGGCGCAGATCGCCAGCACGCGCTCGAGCTCAGCCTCGGGCACCACCAGGCAGAAGCCCACGCCAAGGTTGAAGGTGTTCCAGAGGTCGGATTCCGGCACGGCGCCGTGCTCCTGCAGCCAGCTGAACAGGGCTGGGCGCTGCCAACTGGAGGCATCCACGACGGCATGGACCCCGGCGGGCAGGCAGCGGGGCAGATTTTCGGGCAGCCCCCCCCCTGTGATGTGGGCCATGCCGCGGATCGCTGCGCCCTCGGACAGCAACCGCTTCACCAGGGAGCTGTAAAGAAGGGTGGGCTTGAGCAGGCTGGCCACCAGGGGCGGGCCATCGGGCCCGAGTCGGGTGTCGGCGCTGGCCTGGGTGGCTTCGAGGATGCGGCGCACCAGGCTGAAGCCATTGCTGTGAACCCCGCTGCTGGCTACGGCCACAATGCGGTCGCCAGCAACGATCTGGCTGCCGTCGATCAATTGGTCGGCTTCCACCACGGCCACGCAAAAGCCAGCAAGGTCGTAGCGGCCGGGGGCATAGAAACCCGGCATCTCCGCCGTTTCCCCCCCCAGCAGGGCGCAGCCGCTCTGGCGGCAGCCATCAGCGATGCCCTCCACCACGGCGGCCATCGCTTCGGGGCTGAGCTTGCCGGTGGCGATGTAGTCGAGGAAAAAGAGCGGTTCGGCGCCCGATGTGACCACATCGTTGACGCACATCGCCACTAGGTCAATGCCCACATCGTGATGGCGGCCATGGGCCTGGGCCAGTTCAAGCTTGGTGCCGACCCCGTCGGTGCCCGCCACCAGGAGTGGGTTGCGCAGGCCGGCCGGTAGACGGCAAAGGCCGCCGAATCCCCCCAGGCCTCCCACCACCTCCGGCCTGCGGGTCGAGGCCACGCTGGCGCTGATTTGATCGACGAAGGCGCGGCCGGCGGCCACATCCACCCCGGCGCTGCGGTAATCCATGGATCTAGGAGCGCTGCTGCCACCGATCCTGCAATGGCAACCGCCCCGAGCCAACCGCCCCGAGCCAACGGCCGGAAACCCCTCGATAGTGGACGGCTGCCCAATCGTCCTAGCAATGCATTAGCGCAGCTTATTAAAGCGATCGGATTTGCTGACTGATGGCTTGCTTGTCTGGGGGTTGTGAAGCCAGTGGCGGCCAAGTGAGCAGGAAAACATGAAAAAAACTGATCAATCGCTCTGCCCGGTTGCTTGGCTGCTGGCTGGTTTCGATTGCCGTTAAGTTGCCGAGGTCGTTATTCCCAGTCAGGAACTCGCCCCGGCGAATTCACGAGAGCCCCCGCCATTGCGTTGGGTGACGTGAATCCAGCCCCTGTAGCGGAGCTTTCCGGGGCAGGGGTTTCCAGCCAGCGCGTTCCGCCTGTCATGCGTGCAACTCAACTTCTAGGCGCCGCCGCCCTCCTGATCGCCCCGATCGGCAACTGCCATCCGGCTCTTGCCGCCTCCTTTTCCTCCCTTACGGTTCCGGCTGCTGATGCGGTGATCCGGGACGTGGCTCCTTCGCCCTCCTGGGAGGATCGCTTCCTCAGGCAGATGCCGACAGCGCCCAAAGGTCTGCAGCAACTTGCAGCTGGCTACACCGGCCAGGCCAGCTGGTATGGACCAGGTTTTTATGGCAACCGCACCGCTAACGGTGAAGTTTTTCGACCCGGCACCTACACGGCCGCCCATCGCACCCTCGCCTTTGGCACCCGGGTCCGCGTCATCAACCTCAACAACGGTCGTTCGACGGTGGTTCGGATCAATGATCGCGGCCCGTTCAGCGGCGGTCGGATCATCGATTTGGCCCACGGAGCCGCCCGCGACCTGGGCATCACCGCCAGTGGTGTGGCCGACGTGAAGCTCGAAGTGCTGCCCTGATTGAGCCCTTTGGCCCCCTGGGCCAGGATTGGGCCTCTTCAGCCATGCTTAGAACCCACCTGCCGCTCGGTGGTGGGTTTTTTGATGGCTACCGCGTGCACCTGCTCTCTACCCGTGCCCAGCTGGCTGCCTGGCGGGGCGAACAACCCGAACGGCCGCTCCATTTCGTGCCCACGATGGGGGCCCTCCATCAGGGACACCGTTCCCTGTTGGAACGTGCTGGCCGCCCTAGGGCGGCTGGCACGACGCCAAGGGTGCTGCTCAGTATCTTCGTCAATCCCCTCCAGTTCGGGCCGGGGGAGGATTTCAGCCGCTATCCCCGCGATCTGGAGGCGGATGGGGCGCTGGCTAGGGCGGCCGGTGTGGCAGCCCTGTTCGCCCCGCAGCAGGAGGAGATCTATCCCGGTGGGGAGGCCGCCCTCACCCGGGTGATTCCTCCGTCGTCGCTGACGGCAGTGCTCTGCGGTCGCTCCCGCCCCGGCCATTTCGAAGCTGTTGCCACGGTGGTGTGCCGCCTGTTGGCCCTCGTGAAACCCGATCGTCTCCTGCTTGGCGAGAAGGATTGGCAGCAGCTCGTGATCCTGCGGCGGGTGATCGCCGACCTTGGCTTGCCCACTAGCGTCGAGGCTTGTGGCACCGTGCGGGAGCACGATGGCCTGGCCTGCAGTTCGCGCCACCGCTATCTTTCCGCCAGCGAACGCTTGCAGGCCGGGGCATTGCCCGAGGCCCTGGACGCCGCCGAGGCGCTTTACCGTGCAGGAACCGTGGAGGCCGAAGCGCTGCGGGGGATCGTGCGGCAGCGGCTCAACGCCTCCGGCTTGGCGCTTGAGGCTGTCGATTTGGTCCAACCCCATAGCCTGGCTGCCAAGGATCGGGCCAACCGCTTTTCACTCTTGGCGGTGGCAGCCCATTGCGGCAGCTGCCGTCTGATCGATCATCGCTTTCTGATGTCCCGTCTGCCGATCGTTGCCATTGATGGTCCGGCGGGGGCCGGCAAGAGCACCGTGACCCGCGCCTTCGCCCGTCGGTTGGGGTTGCTCTACCTCGATACCGGGGCCATGTATCGGGCCGTCACCTGGTGGGTGCGGCAGCAGGGGGCTGATCCGGCCGATCCCGCCGCCGTGGCTCCCCTGCTCGATGGTCTGGATCTTCGATTGCTGGGCGGGGCCGGCGTTGAACAGCAGGTGCTGCTCAACGGCCACGATGTGACCGCAGCAATCCGCAGTCCGGAGGTCACGGCCCTCGTTTCCACCGTTGCGGCCCATGCCTGCGTCCGGCAGGCACTTACCGCCCAGCAGCGGGCGATGGGCGAACGGGGCGGCCTGGTGGCCGAAGGCCGCGATATCGGCACCGCCGTGTTTCCGGACGCTGAATGCAAGGTGTTTCTCACGGCCACGGTGGCGGAGCGGGCCCGGCGGCGCGCCTTCGATCTGGAGCAGCGGGGCTTTCCGGTACCGCCCCATGAGGAGTTGGAGGCCAGCATCGCCGAGCGGGACCGCCTCGATTCCAGCCGCCAGGAGGCCCCCCTGCTCCAGGCGGAGGACGCCACCGAGTTGATCACCGATGGCCTCACGATCGCGGAGGTGATCGAGGCCCTCGACGGGCTGTTCCGCCAGCGGGTGCCCGAGGATGCCTGGCGGCCTCAAGCGGCCACTGACGAGGGTTGAGGGTGGCCCCGCTCCAGCAGCAGGTTCTCCAGGAGACCCTCGCAGGCATCTTCCAGCAGGTCGAGCACTTGGTCGAAGCCCTCTGGACCGCCGTAGTAGGGGTCAGGCACCTCCTGGGCCAGCAGGCGCCTGCAGTGGCGGGTGAGCGGACGGATGCTGGCCCGCGCCGGGCTGCTCCCCAGCAGCGCCTCAACCGCCGCCAGGTTGTCCGCATCCATGGTGAGCACGTGGTCAAAGTGCTGCAGGTCCTGGCGCTCAAGCTGGCGTGCCCGGCTCGGCAGCTCGATGCCCCGGCGTTGGGCGGCGGCCAGCATGCGGCGATCGGCCGGCTTGCCCTGGTGCCACCCTGCCGTGCCGGCTGAATCCACCTCGAAGGCCTGGTCGAGGCCGGCGCGCTGCAGCAGATGCAGGAACACCCCTTCGGCGGCGGGGGAGCGGCAGATATTGCCCAGGCAGACAAACAGCACCCGGGTCGGTGGCGCGCCCTGGAGGCCCTGGAGCTGCAGAAGCGCTTGGCGGGCTCGCAGTTGCACCACCGGCGTGGCTTCGCTGGGGTCCAGCTGCAGTTGGGTTAGCACGGCCTTGATCTGCTGCAACGCATCGTTTCCGTCTTCAGGGCTGGCTTCAGGGCTGGCTTCAGGGCTGGCTTCAAGCAGCCGCTGGGCCAGGGATTCCAGCCCCACCACCACCGCGTAGCGCACCACCCATTCACCGTCGCTGGCCGCCTTGCTGAGGGCGCCCAGGGCCCGCCGCTGGATCCTCTGGCGTTCCTGCGGCTCGAGGGCTTCGCAGCGAAGTTGGCCCAGGCCCCGGGCGGCGGCTCGCCGTACGCTAGGTCCGATGTCGCCGCTAAGGGCCTGCTCTAGCAGGTCCAAACCCCGCACATCGCCGATGCCGGCCAGGGCCCGCACGGCCCAGGCCCTGGCCCCGTAGTTGTGGGCGTCGAGGTTGGCCAGCAGCGGTTCCACGGCGGCTGCGCCGCAGGCGATCAGTCCATCCACGGCTGCCACGGCGGCGCCTGGATTATTGAAGCCAAGCACCTGCACGAGCGCGGTCACGGCCCCAGGGGCGGGGCTGGGCTGGGCGGCCAGGTGGCTGGCCAGGGCCGCGCTGGCGGCCTGCAGGGCCTCGGCACTGTCGGCCTGCTCCACCGCCTGGATCAAGGCGCTGTCGCTGGAAGGGGCAATGCTCACAGCAGCTCGTCCATGGCGGCCAACAATTGATCCACCCCGGGCTCGCCCTTCCCCTGCTCCACCAGGCCGCGCAGGGCGATCAACTTCAGGCTGTTTTCGGCCAGGGTGGAGCGGATGGCGTCGAGGGCCGGCCGCCATCCCACGGCTCCTAGATCCATCAGGGCGGCACGCCGGACCTGGAGTTGGCCATGGTTCAGCAAGGCAAGCAGCTGCTCGGCCCAGCGTTGCTCGGCGGTGAGCTGGAGCAGGGCCCGGGCGGCGGCACTGCGGATCAGGGGCCGCTCGTGGTCATGGAAGGGTGCAATCACGCTGATCACCTCGGGGTTGGCCACGCCGATCTCGCCCAGGGCCTCAATCAGGGCTTCGCAGGGCTCGCGGAGCCTGGGACTGCTGCTCTGGGTCGCCCCGGCCCCGGCGGGGCCGCTGGCGAGACGGGCCGTGATCGCTGCCACTGCAGCTTCGGCGCGCAGCTCACCGAGGGCGCGGGCTGCCGCCTCCCGCAGGCCATCGTCTTCATCGTTGAGGGCGGCGAGCAGGTCGGGGATCACGCTGGTGTCACCCAGTTTGCCCAGCGCCCTGGCGGCGTTGCGGGCCACGGCATTGTGCTCAACCCCAGCGCCGGGATCCCTGGGCTGCCGTTGCCGTAGGGCCGTTTGTAAGAGGGGCACGGTGTCGGGATGGCGGCTGCGCATCCGACCCAGCCACCAGGCTGCGTAATACTGCAGTGATTGATCAGCCGTCTGGCGAAGTCGACGCAGCGCTTCGTCTTCGCTGATCGGTTCACCGGCCCCCGTTAGCGGAGAGGGACTCTGATCGCCTGCCATCACGCTTGCCATGCCGATGGCCGCCCTTGAGCCTGGGTGTTCCGATGTTGCCAGGGGACGGAGCTCCTGCTGGCGAAGGGTCTGGCTGACGTAACCAATGGCCATAAAAAAAGCCCCCTTGCGGGGGCGGCTGGATCGACAAGCGATGGCTCAGACGAGAGCGTTGATGGCGTAATCGATGTAGTTGTTGGCGATCACGCCGGGGTCACCAGCGATGCCGTGGTTGGCCTTGATGTAGTTCAGGGCTTCGACGTACCAGGAGGGGGAGAGTTCGAAAGCGCGGTTGATCTCATCGAGACCGGCAATCAGGTACTCATCGAGGGGGCCGGTGCCACCAGCAACCAGGGAGTAGGTGATCTGACGGAGGTAGTAGCCGATGTCACGGGCACACTTGGCCTTGCCGCGGGCGTCGGAGGCGAAGTTGGAACCCTGCTGCTGGGTGGTG